>NZ_JACCCA010000001.1:0-786849 GCF_013408815.1 Rhodanobacter sp. K2T2
GCGGCACGTCGCAGGGTGCGATCAACGCCGGCAACTACAGCATCACCGCGAACGGCCTGAGCAGCAACAACTACGCCATCAGCTACGTCGACGGTACGCTCGACGTCGGCAAGGCGGCGCTGACGGTCACCGCGCAAGATGCCAGCAAGACCTACGACGGGCTGGCCTATTCCGGCGGCAACGGGGTGACCTACACCGGCCTCGTCAACAACGAGACGTCGAGTGTCTTGGGCGGCAGCCTTGTCTATGGCGGCACGTCGCAGGGTGCGATCAACGCCGGCAACTACAGCATCACCGCGAACGGCCTGAGCAGCAACAACTACGCCATCAGCTACGTCGACGGTGCGCTCGACGTCGGCAAGGCGATCCTCAATCTCGCCGGCACGCGCGTATACGACGGCACGACCAACGCGGATGCCGGCGCGCTGACGACCATCAGCGGCCTGGTAGGCAACGAGACGGTAGTACTCAGTGGTACGGGCGAGGTGGGTGACAAGAACGTCGGCACGAACAAGGCGCTGACGGGCCTGGGTAACCTGGCGCTGGCCGATGGCAGCAATGGCGGCCTGGCCGGCAACTACACGCTGGCGGGTGGCATCGACACGCTGACGATCACGCCAAAGGCCATCACGGTCGCGGCGACGGCAGCCGACAAGACCTACGACGGCAATGCCACGGCGGTCGTGACCTCGCTGACGAGCAGCGGCATCGTCGGCAACGATACGGTGGACTTCGCCGATACCGCGGCCACTTTCTCCGATGCCAATGCCGGCACCGGCAAGACGGTGACGGTGGGCGGTATCACGGCCAATGGCACGGATGCGGGTAACTACACGGTCAACAACACGGCGACGACGACGGCGAATATCGACAAGGCCGTGCTGAACCTCAGTGGCACGCGCGTGTACGACGCGGACACCGATGCGAATGCCAAGCTGCTGGCGATCAGCGGCCTGGTCGGCAACGAGACGGTCGTGCTGAGCGGTGTGGGCCAGGTGGGTGACAAGAACGTGGGCACCGACAAGCCGTTCGGGAACCTGGGCACACTGGCGCTGGCCGACGGCAGTAACGGCGGCCTGGCCGGCAACTACACGCTGGTAGGCGGCACCGACACGCTGACGATCACGCCGGCCACGCTGACGGTCGCCGGCACCACGGTAGGCACCAAGACCTACGACGGTAACACCACGGCAAGTCTTGCTGGTTCGACCTTGAAGGGGCTGCTCGGCAGCGACAGCGTTGCGCTGGGCAACGACGCTACCGGCACGTTCGCCTCGGCGAATGCGGGCACGGAAAGCGTCACCACCGGCATGACGATCGGCGGCACCGATGCAGGCAACTACATCATCGTGCAACCTTCGGGCCTGGTCGGCACCATCAACCCGTACGTGCTGGACCTCAGCGGCACTCGCGTATACGACGGCACGACGAATGCGATTGCCAGTGCGTTCGGCAATGGCGGCCTGTTGACTGGCATCAATGGCGAAACGGTGAACCTTGGCGGTACGGGACAGGTAGGCGACAAGAACGTCGGCAGCGACAAGTTATTCACCAGCCTCGGTTCGCTGACACTGTCCGACGGCAGCAACGGTGGCCTGGCCGGCAACTACACCCTGGTCGGCGGTGTCGATACGCTCAGCATCACGCCCAAGACCCTCGTGGCCGACGCCACCGGCACCAGCAAAATCTACAACGGCAACACGCTGGACACGGTAACGCTGGGCAGCCCTGGCGTGGTGGCGGGTGACTCCGTGCAGTTCGGCTACGGGACGGCCAACTTCTCCGATCCCACTATCGGCAGCGACAAGTTGGTCACGGTCACGGGCGTGCAGTTGAGCGGTGCCGACGCAGGCAACTACCTGCTGGCAAGCCCGACCGTATACACCCAGGCCAACATCACCGGCGCGCAGGCGTCGGCGTTCGGGATCAGCAACGGCACCCTCGCCAGTGTGGACAGTGTGCTGAACTCGAAGGTACTCGCCACGCCTTACGGCCTTGCCGCGCAGGAAAGCGTGGGTACCTTCATCGGCAACAAGAAGCGGCTGCATCGCCCGGTGGAGCGCAACGTGTCGCGCGGCGATTTCAGCTCCGGCCTGGCCCTGAAGGTGATCGATGGCGGCGTGCGCCCGCCAGCACAGGCGCTGCCGTAAGGGAAGTGAACCGCATGTCCCGAACGATTCACTTTTCTTCAGTCAACCCTCTTCAAGTGAAAGCCATGAACACCAAGTCTTGTCCCGTACTGCGCCTCGGCACGCTGGCCGCCATGATGTCGCTGGCCTTGTCAGGCGCGGTGCATGCCCAATCCGTGCCCACCGGCATCCCCAGCACCGGCGGCATCAGCAGCGGCCTGCTGTTGCAGCAGGCGCCGCAGCAGCCTTCGACGGTGCCGCCATCCGATCTCGATCTGCACATGCTGCATTCCGAAAAGCAGCCGGCTGCCGATTCGCGGCCTTTCATGGTCAAGCGCATCCAGATCACCGGCAATACCTTGCTACCCGATGAGCAGTTGCGTTCGCTGGTGATCGGTTACGAGGGAAAGGCGCTGACGCTGGGCAATCTCAGCGATCTGGCCGACGTCATCAGCGCAGCCTATCTGCGCGCCGGCTACCCGCTGGTGCGCGTGTACGTGCCGGCGCAGACCCTGGCCGACGGCGTGGTGAAGCTCGCGGTGGTCGAGGCGCGCTATGGCAAGGTCGTGCTGCAAAACCAGAGCGCCGTGAAGGACGGCCCACTGCAGTCCACCCTGGCGCCGCTGCAGCCGGGCCAGCCGGTGTCGAACGACACGCTGGAACGCAGCCTGCTGCTGTTGTCGGACATCCCCGGTGCGCAGGTCAGCTCCGCGATCAAGCCCGGTGACGCGTCGGGCACGTCGGATCTCGTGGTGGACGTGACCTCGGCGCCGCGCTACACGGGCACACTGGGCGTGGATGACTACGGCAACGAATACACCGGCCGCGCGCGCGCCACCGGCAGCTTCGACGTGAACGGCCTGCTGCACGAAGGCGATCTGCTCGACTTCAGCGCGGCCAGCTCGGGCGGCGGCATGAACTACGTGCAGGGCGGCTACCGCTATCTGCTGAACGGGCAGGGCACCACGCTGCGCGCCGGCGTGTCGTCGCTGCACTACAACCTGGAGGATGAGCTGTCGCCACTGGATGCCTACGGTTCGGCGCTGGTGGGCAGCCTCACGCTGACCCAGCCCATCGTGCGCAACACCGCGGCCAACCTGTACGGCCAAATCGAGTTCGACCGCAAGCTGCTGAAGGACGACATCGGCCTCGTCGGCATCGACACCGATCGCCAGGCCAACGTGTGGGTGGCCACGCTGGCCGGCGACGAGCGCGATGCGCACGGCATCATCAACTACAACCTCGGCATGTCGCACGGCGACATCGACTACACCAACGGTCTCGCCAACCTCATCGACTACATCACGGCACGCACGCAGGGTTCGTACAACAAGTACACCTTCTCGCTGTCCCGTCTGCAGAAACTGGGCGATGACGACGCGCTGTACGCAAGCTTCACCCAGCAATGGGCGAGCAAGAACCTCGACACGTCAGAGCAATTCTTCCTCGGTGGCCCCAGCACCGTGCGTGGCTACGACGTCGGCGTACTGGCCGGCTCGCAGGGCAATCTGTTCTCCCTGGAATACCGACACAACTTCACCATACCCGGCGTGACGGGACAGTGGCAGGCCAAGCTGTTCGGCGACACCGGTCGCGTGGCGGTCTACAAGGACACGTTCGAGCGAAGCATCAATAGCGGCCGTCTCAGCAGTGCCGGCCTCGGTCTGAGCTGGACGGGTCCACACAGCTGGACTGCCTCGGCGTCGGTGGCCAAGCCCATCGGCAACACGCCGGACATTCTGCCCAACGTGAATACCAAGACCCGCCTGTGGGTACAGGTGATGAAGGGGTTCGACTAAGAATGCACCTTATCCCCCAATCAGTAGCGGCCTAAACAACTCATAGTGTTTCTTGATTCGGTTTCGACCGACGAGCGGTAAGAAGATGCGACTGCAGAATTCGCTTTTTCTTACTGAGAAATGACCTCAGATCAATCTCGCACGCGCAAGAGTCGTCGCGCTTCCCAAGCTCTCTTGACACGGTCGAGCAGCGATAGCAGACTCGATTTCAAGGAGCGTCGAAACTCCTCAAACAGCGGTACCCACCTCCGACAAACCGGTGGGTTTTTTGTACCTACGTTTTTTGTAGGTGCAACCGACGCGATGCCTGCGTCGGGAGGGCGGCGAATACAACACCCGCAAGGGGAATAAGCCCGCCGACTGTTTGCGGTTTCGAACCTCCCGACTTCCCGTCCGGCGTCATGCCGTGCACGGGCACTTCGACGGAATGAGGAGGCGAACATGTCGACGTTCGATGCAAACGATCGGGAAACGAGGGGTTATTTTCTACCGGAGAACAGCCAGCTCCGACTGCAGAAACTGCGCGACTACGCCGAGTTTCTCTCGCACATAGCGCAACCGCGCACGCCGGATGCAGAGCACGAAGGGATCCCCGAAATCAACGCGGAGCAGGTCGCGATCTGCCTGGAATTTCTGGCGGAGCAGTTGGGTTTCGTGCTGGATAACCTCTCGTTTCCAGCCTACCGATCCGAACGCGAGGCCGAGCAGGGCGCCTACGCAAAACCCGAAGCCGCCGAAGCGATGCCCTACGACACGGGCGAGCGCTACCGCTTCGGCATCACCCTGGACCAGGTCGACACACTCAACCAGCTGATCGACATGATTGTGGCCCACGGCGACGTCGTCACCGCCAGCCATGACACCGAACTAGCCGACCACACACTGTCGCTGCTGGGGCACGCCATCTTCAACGACGCACGCGCCGTGCGCGACATCATCCGCCAGGTGGAATCGCAGCAGCTCAACCCAACGCGCAGTTCGCACACCCACGTCAGCGAAGAGCAGGGCGTTTACGAGGTGGTGCAAAAGACCTCTCGGGTTCGCTGGATAACGAACGCAAAGACAGATTCAGACATTGTCCCGGAGCGTGACAGCGTGCGTGTCATGTCAGGAAAAGCCTTGCGAAATATCGGCGTCTGTCATCGTCGCAATTCAACATGAAAACAATCGGGCAAACATTCCCTTACCGGCTATCGGAAGTGCTTGAGATGCGAGAAAAACTTTCAGCGCGTATGTCGGATAAAGCGAAGTCTCGAAATGAAGACTGGGGCTTCAACTCCGACGATACCTCGTGATTAGCCGCTGTTATAGGAATCAGTTGGCGACTGGTGGGCTCTGGCGCCCATCGCTGCGTGTTTTTCCTATGCGCGCGAGCAGCAAGTACGTGGCGTCGTGAGCGGCTTGCAGAACATTCGCCGATGCTGCCTGCACATCATCACCAGCTTCGTTAGCTCGACCAATCGTAAGGCGAACTGTCCAGATACCATTCTTCAGTAACACCGTGGGCTGAATCGTCGTTGAAATACCCAGTTCTGGTTTGAAAAAGATCTGTTGCGGCGTAAGCTGATGGTCGTTATTCATCAGGGCTAGAACCGTCGGATTCGAGACGATTTGGACATCGCCGATCTTGATCTGGTCGGCCACCAGTGCCATCACTCCCAAACCGAGCCAGTTCCATTGAGCCGGCGCGTTTACCTTTGCGGGTAACACTACCGTCAACGAGCGTTTTGCGGGACTCATGGACCACGTTGGCAGCTGACGATGCGCAAGCGCGAAGCAGGCGAAGCACACGGAAAGAACGATAGCCGCTACGGCCGTGCCAATGATCCGAACATGGCGGCGCATTGGAGGAAATCGGTACGCCGGGGGGCCGTCAGTCCCGATGGGTAGTGCTTTGGATGTCGACGGCAGCAAGGTGGCGCGGTTGGTCGTCAGCTCGGCCGCGGGCGGACCCGCGTGCACCACGGTATCGGCGATCCAACGGTATCCGACCCGGAGAATTGTCCGGATGATTTGCTGCTCCTTACCGTCTTCGCCCAGGGCGCGCCGCAAGCGAACGATAGTTTGAGCCAACAGACTGTCATTCACATCAGCTCTTGCCCATACCGCCGAAATAAGTTCGTCGCGCCCGATAGGGCGTTCGCGATGCTCTACAAGATAGACAAGACAGTCGAACGCGCTGGAGGAGAGTGGAATCGCTTCCCCATCGTGCCAGAGCTCTCTGGAGAGCGGGTTAAGAAGAAACCCTCTGAAGGAATAGCTTTGATGATTCATCAGCTTGAGATCCGCCGTGCTCTAGAGAGCTATCGGCAGCTCGAAAAAAAAATGAAGGTCGCAGCAGCACAAATCAACGCGACCGAACGCGATCTCCGAGGAGTAAACAGGCAACAGTCGTGCCCAGCGGGGGCAATAACCGCACCAAGCTGGAGGGGATTCAGCTCGGGTGAGGTGATTTTGTGCGTTTAAGTGACTGATTTTTAAGCCGTCATATAAATACGATCCCGTTCGCATGGTTTCCGAATGCCTCTTTTTAAGGCTGAGCGTATCCATCGACGCCGACGAGGTTTGGTCGTTTGGCGGTGCCCCGATGTTGAAGAAAATAAAATTTGAACAGCTCATACCTGGCATGTATGTCGGTCGCATGGAAGGTTCCTGGCTCAAAAATCCTTTCTGGCGGCCGCGCTTTCTGATTCGGTCGAGCGAAGAGGTCCAGGCGCTGCGCACGGCCGGCTTGAAAGGAATATGGATCGATACGGCACGCGGCCTGGATGTGGCGGAACCGGCTCACGCTGACAGACCGCGTGAGGCGGTGCAGCCGAGCACAACGGTAGCTGCGGCTGATCCTGGTAGGCGCGAATCCTCCAGCCTGCCGATGCCGTTCGAGCGCGAACTGGAAGAAGCCTCAAAGGTCTGCCTCCACGCCAAGGACGTGGTTGCGGACATTTTTTCGAACGCGCGTATTACCGAAACGGTCGATATGCGGACGGCGACGCAAATTGTCAGCGACATGTCGCTGACGCTTACACGACACCCCTCGGCGCTGCTAAGCGTGGCGCGAATGCGATCAGTCGACGATTACACGTACGTGCATTCGGTCGCCGTTGCCTGCCTGATGATGGCATTCGCACGAGGCGTGGGCTTCGACGAAGAGCAGATCGGTCGCTGCGGTATGGCTGGCCTTTTACACGATCTCGGGAAGGCCAGGATAAGCCTAGAAATCCTCAACAAACCGGCCGAACTCAGCGAGGCGGAGTGGATTTATATGCGCGAACATCCCGCGATGGGCTATGAAATGCTGCATTCGCAAGATGCCACCGATGCTGGTGTCCTGGATGCTTGCCTCCGCCATCATGAGAAATTCGATGGCTCGGGCTACCCCGACCGGATGAAGGGCGAGGACATTCCCATGCTTGCGCGAATGGTCTCGATCTGTGACGTCTACGACGCGGTAACGAGCGACCGAATTTACAAAAAAGGCTGGGATCCCGCCGACGCGTTGCACCGTATGGCGGGTTGGACGGGGCATTTTGATCCCGTGCTTTTCAAGGCATTCGTACGCACGATCGGTGTGTACCCCATCGGATCCCTGGTGAGGCTGGCGTCCCAGCGTTTAGCCATCGTGATCAAACGACCGCAATTGGCGTCGGCGTCGGCGGTGAATCCGTGCTTACGCGTCGTGTATTCCATTCGCACGCGTAGTTACGCGCACGGAATAACCCTCGATTTAGCTCAAAACGATTGCGACGACCACATCGTTGCACGCGAGGATCGAGCGGCATGGGCTCATCTCGACATGGATGCATTTATCTCATAGGCCATGTTCAGGGCCCCAAACACATTGGTTTAAAGGAAATGCCATGAATAAAGAAATACATGATCTGTCGTTGGAAATGAAGGAAATATCCGCCTTCAACGACGCACTTCATCGGGTCCAGGCGGTAATCGAATTCGATATGAACGGTGACATTATCGATGCGAACGAAAACTTCCTGGACATACTCGGCTATACGCTCGAAGCGGTCCGTGGAAAACATCATCGCATGCTGTGCGATCCAGCCTATGCCTCTAGCGCTGATTACACAAAGTTCTGGGCGCGGCTGGCCAACGGTAACTTCGAAAGGGGCGAGTACAAACGCATCACGGCAGACGGTGAGATGGTGTGGCTCAACGCCTCGTATAACCCCGTGCTAAACAGCGAAGGCGTGCCGTACAAGGTAATTAAATTTGCGACCGATATCACCGCGTCGCGAAATGCGGCGGCGGAAGTTCATAGCAAGATGGCCGCGCTGGACAAGTCGCAAGCGATAGTCGAGTTCGATCTCGATGGCAATATGCTTACGGCTAACCAGAACTTTCTCGCGGCGGTTGGCTACAGGCTCGATGAAATTGTTGGTCAGCATCACCGCATGCTCTGCGATAAGGACTATGCCGCGAGCCGCGAGTACGCTGCTTTTTGGGAAAAACTGCGCAGCGGCGTTTTCGACTCTGGCCGCTATCGCCGCGTAGGGAAGGGAGGCCAGCCAATTTTGCTACATGCAAGCTACAACCCTATGTTTGACGGGGATGGGGTTCTGCAGAAGGTCGTCAAGTTCGCTTCGGATATCACTGCTCAGGGAGAGTTGGAGGATTTGGTCAGGCGCCGTGCTGGCGAGTTCGCCCATGCATCAACTGAAATCGCCGAGCAGTCCAATTCCATGGCCAGTGGTGCGCAACTGCTGGGAGCTACTGTCGAAGAAATGAATGCAACGATTGAAGAGCTAACGGCTTCGATCAACTCCATCGCTAGTAATGCACGGGGCGCGGACCAGTTGGCCAAGGATACGCAGCAGGAGGCCGAGCGCGGCGCCAAGGCGATTGATAAGTCGATCGAGTCCATGGGGCTGATCAACAAGTCCTCCGAGGACATTGGTGAGATCATCAAAGTGATCAGCGAGATCGCCAGTCAGACCAATCTGCTTGCTTTCAATGCGGCTATCGAGGCGGCCCGCGCGGGCGAACACGGGCTGGGCTTCTCTGTCGTTGCCGATGAGGTGCGCAAGCTGGCCGAGCGGTCGTCAAAGGCGGCGAAGGAGATTTCGATACTGATTAACGAATCGGTCAAGCGCGTCACGCAAGGTGGCGAAATTTCCAGACAGGCAGCCGAGGCATTCGACAAGATCGTCTTCGGCGTTGCTCGTACCACGCAAGCGATGGCGGAAATTTCGTGCGGCGCTGACGAACAGGCGGTGGCTGCCCGTGAGGTGGCGACGGCGGTACAGCAGATCGCCGAAGAGACGGAAAAGACTGCCGCGACCTGCGACAACATCGCCCGTGCGTGTGGAAATCTGATGGAAGGTGCGGGGGAATTAAGCGCCACCGTCAACCACTTCGAGAACTGACGGAGCAGATCATGCTAGCTATAGAAGCTGCGGTGGACATGGACACTCGACGGGCACTGTTCGCCCAGGTGCGGCGACACACGGGCATCGACATGGCCGATCGGAAGTGGACGCTTCTGCACGGACGCCTGCGACGACGATTGCAGACATTGTCACTGTCCAACTACAGCGATTACCTCGCGGTGCTGGACAGTTCGGCCGACGAAGTAGGGCACTTCATAGACCTGGTTACGACGAACGAGACCTCGTTCTTTCGTACGCCAAGAATCTGGAATTACCTCTGGCAAGAATTTTTGCCCGCATGGCATGCCGCCCATGCGGGCGTCACGTTGCAGGTGTGGTCTGCTGCCGCGTCCACCGGTGAGGAGGCCTATTCGGCGGCGATGCTGTTTGAAGAATTTCACCAAAAGCATCCCGACTTTAAGTACCGCATCCTAGGCACTGACATCGCTCAACGCGTACTCGACGTAGGCTGCTCGGGAAAATACTTCGGCCGTAACGTGGAGGGTCTGAAAAAGGCGCGTCCAGCGATGCTGGAAAAGTACTTCTGTAGTGACGGCACGGCATGCGCCGTTGCGCCTTCATTGCGCACCCATATCACCTTCCGCCGACACAATCTTTACCAGGGGCTAGTCGATCCTGCGTGCTTTGATCTGGTCCTGCTGCGTAACGTACTTATTTACTTTGATAGGGCCGGACAGGAAACGGTGCTGGAGAACGTCCGGCTATCGATGGCCACAGGGGCGGTACTCATAGTGGGCGAATCGGAATCCCTCAACCGTATCCGCACCGGCTTTAACTACCAACAGCCGCTGATTTACCAAAACGAGCGAACCGCGGCGTGAATGGGAACGATATCCACGTGAAAATGTGCGAAGTACGGACTGGCAGCGCGCCGCAGGTGTTGCGCAGTACGCTTGGCTCGTGCGTAGGCATCGGTCTTCTCTGGCGTGAGCGCAACCTATGCGCCCTGGCACACTGCCTGCTGCCGTATTCTCAAACGCAAGCGGCGCAACCATCAGCAAAGTATGTGACGGATGCCGTGCCCTCGCTATTGCAGCTGATCGGTGCTTCGCCTTCTTGTTACAACCAGCTCCAAGCCATTGTGGCCGGCGGTGCTTGCATGGTGTACCAGCGCCGGCTAACCCCCAACGGATTGATCGGCGAGCAGAACACAAAAATGGCCCAGCAGCTGCTGGCGGACGCGGGGATCCGTGTGGTGCATACCGAAATAGGTGGCATCAGTGGTCGTCAGCTGAGCATCCATTGCGACACGCAGCAATATGTCGTGCGTACCTTCGAACGTATCAATTAGAGGAACCCGCTATGGACCGTTCGGCTCTCCCAGACACGCCCGCAGCGCCGAACACGGTCAAGCTATTTGGTTCATTTCACCTAGGCGAATTCGAGCTGGCGCTGCCTATCGATGCGCTGCAGGAAGTAGTGACCTTCCCCGGCACCATCGTCAAGATACCTGACGCCCCGGAGCATGTGCTGGGCCTGTTCAATCTGCGTGGCATGTTGATCCCCATCGTGCACCTGGGCCGCTTTCTCGGTTTACCCGATAGCACGGACAACAGTGAGGCGCGGATCGCTTTGGTCATTTCTGGCCAAGCGCGCCTGGGCTTGCTGTTCGATCGCATCGGTGAGATGTTGAAACTAGCGACGAACGAGGTAGTGCCATCACGCCATGACAGCGAATCGTTGGTCCTGATCGAAAGCGCTTTTCTCTTCGACGATCGCATCCTACAGGTCTTATCCGCCTCCGCATTGGCGCGTCTGCCGGGCTTACCGCAATTACTCAATTCCGATGTGTTACAGCAAGCTCACCAACGGCGAATGACATACGGCAACCGTCATAAGGCGATATCTTTTCAGAGCGGCGGCCGGCAGATGGCGGTGCCGATGAAAGCGATCCAAGAAATTATTCGACTGCCGGAACTGAAGCATTCGGTACTCGGTAACGAGCGCTGCTTGGGATGGCTGGAACTGCGCGGTCGCCCGGTGCCAGTTGTAGACTTCGCCTGCTTCCTTGGACTGAAAAGTCACGGCGCCGAACCGACGAACGGAGAGGATGGAGAAGATCCACGCCGGGTGTTTGTACTGCGCAAGGGTGATGCTTACCTCGGACTGCTAGTCGATAACGTCGGCAGCATTGTTGCTTACCTTGATACACAACTGCTGCCGATGCCGACTATCCGAGGCGAGGAGGGCTTATTCGCCGGCTGCATCAGTTGTCCCGATTCCGGCATGGACGACCTTTTGATGGTCAACGCGCCCGCTTTGCTGGAGGCCCCATTCATGACTGACATAATTCAGGGCCACCGTGATCTTTATCTAGTGGCAGACAGCGAACAGCGCGAAGTCGAAAATCGGTGCCAGCGCATACGCGAGACCTGGATAACGTTTCGGCTTGATCGACTCATGGGTCTGCGTATTGAACAGCTTCGCGAAGTAGTCGATTACGACGCGACCCTGGTGCGTCCACCGGGCGCTCCACCCTACGTTCGCGGCGTGCTGAACCTGAGACAGGCACTGATCATGGTTGTCGACCTTCGGATCCACTACAGCATGGACGAGGCGGAGAACCTCGCCAACAGCAAAATCCTCATCGTCGAACACTGCGGGCACAAATATGGCCTTGTGGTCGACGCGCTGGAAAACATAGTTAGCATCGATACCACCGATAAGCTGCGTATTCCTCTGCTGGTAACCAACCAGCTCAACACTCCCCTGCAGCAGGATCTCCTTGAGTTTATTGAGCTGCCTGACAACACAACCGCTATGCTGATGGACTCAAGGCCGCTCATGGTGCGATTGACCCATACCGATGTACTTCAAGGCGAGGCCGTAAATTAAACTGCCAGCGACTAGGTCGACTGCAACCATCATCAGCCTCGTGCTCTTGCAGCATAAGCACGGCGCACTCGCGGACTTCTGGGGAGAATTTGCCGACTTGTTCGTGGCTCTATCTTTTCAAGAGTTGGAGCCTCCTCAAAAACCGGAGCGGTTCACAAATGGCTCACGTAGCGTGTTGGTGAACGATCAGCTAACGTGCTGATATGAAAGCTCAACTTTATGTTTTCGGCGATTTTTCGCTAGATCCTTTAGCGCGAGAGTTGAAACGCCGAGATGTGTTCATTGCATTGCCCGCCAGTGCATTCGACTGTCTGGCCTATCTAATCAAGCATAGAGAACGCCCTGTTGGCCGAGATGAGTTGATCTCTGCTGTTTGGGGGCGCACAGACGTCAGCGAAAATCTTCTGGCACAAACGATTGTCCGTTTACGCCGTGAATTGGATGATGCCGGTAGTAAGCAGAGCGCCATTCGAACGATTGTCCGTGTCGGCTATCGATGGATGATACCAACGGCAGTCATACCGAAGAGTTTCGATGTGGCGATTGCCTCTGATTTTTCGAACAAGGTTAGTCCCTTCGATGGTTCGTTGGATAAAGACAAGGTCGCAGCGCGGCAGCCACCTAAATCGTCAACGAAATGGCGGGATCTTTACACAGTTCGTACGCGAACGAAGATTGCGCTATCCACCTCCCTTGTCGTCGCCGTTGCGATTGCTGTTCTTGTTTTTCTACATCGTCGCTATCAGGACACAGCATTCTTGCCCGTCGTTGCAACGGGCACCGGCCTAGCAGTTGTGTTACCTGCAGAAGTGAAAGCGCCGAACGATTGGCAATGGCTTCAATTGGGGCTTATGGCGCTCATTTCGGATCGGCTCAATCACGCAAAAATGCCGACGATGGCAAGTCAGATTGTCGTAAGCCAACTCGATGTAAAAGTCGGTGACATTCGCAAGGATGCGTTCTCAGACGAACGATTGGGCGTATCAATGCGTATTAATCCACGCGTTTCACTTGCCAACGGCAAGTGGATTGTAGAGCTGGACGCACGCACTTCAGCTCATGAAACGGTGCGCGTCCACGCGGTGTCTGACGATGCTTTAACCGCTGGCAATATTGCTGCGGATCTGCTTCTTGTTCGATTCGGCCTCAAGCCACTGAAGAACGTCGACCCTCCGGTGGCTCAGCAGCTTTTGGTTCAGCGCATCATAACGGCGCGCCTTTCTGCGCAAGAAGATCTTGCCCAGCGGCTTATTGAACAAGCGCCGCCGTCCGTAAAAAATCTACCGGTCATTCGGTACTACGACTCACTACTGAAAATGGATGCGGGGGATTACGGGACCGCGGGGAGAGACCTTCATGCATTGCTGGAGCAATTGCCTGTGCGGCCAGAGACGGAGGTCCTTCGCGGACAAATTTTTGAATCTCTCGGCGGGCACGCTCAGTATGAGGGGGAAAAAGAGGAGGCTTTGAAGTTTTTTGACCAAGCAGTTCCACTGCTACAGGGAAATGGTAACGAAATCTATCTCGGCTACGCGTACGCCTTCCGCGCGCAAGTGGAAAAATCTCTTCAGCTTTTTGTGCAGGCTTCAGACGACGTAGGCCGCGCGAGAGTCAGCTATGCCAGAGCGGGAGATCTGCAGGGTGCCGCCATAGCAGATTACCAAACAGGGCTTATTTTGACCGACCGCGGCCAACTTGAAGCGTCGATGTCATTTCTCAAGAAATCCTATGAGGAGTTCTCGAGGATCGGTGGAAATAAGGCAATGCTTACCGTATCCATTGACATAGCCAACGACCAAAGGCTGTTACTCCACTTTGGAGAGGTTTTGAAAACGACGGATAGTTTTTGGCCGACACCGTCTTTCGTGAAAATACGACCCATCAGCTTTTGGCTAAGCCTTCATCGAGCGCAAGCGTTGGCCGATGTTGGACGGGTCAAGGAAGCGCAAATAATGGTTAATTCGATTTTAAAAGAGAGTGAAGCCACTGACAAAACTTTACTAGCTTTAACTCAAGCGCTTCAAGCAAACATCGCTCTCGTTAAGGGTGACTATAAAACGGCGTTCAACGCTGCTGCGGCAGCAAAGATGCCAGCGCTGAAAGATGCAAGCGATATTCCGTACGCACAAACATGGTTGGTCCTCATTCGTTCGCTTAGAGGGAGTGGAGAGATTAAACAGGCTCGCATCGAAACAAGGGCAATGCGTGAGTGGGTTGCCACGAAGACGCCCGATGATTGGTCTGAAATCTATATCGAATTGGCGGAAGCCGAACAAATCGCTGCTGAGGGCGAGACGGAGTTGTCACTGCAAAAATTTGCGACCATCATGAACCGCGCCCAACAATTGGGGGTGCCCGAATTGTTGGTCGATGTCGGACAATCTTATGCCTCTAAAGCGTTGGCGGCGGGACATATTGATCAGGCAATGGCAATCAGCGGCACACTTGCGCCGTGGGCGACGACTGACATGCGTGCGGCGATGGTTCAGGCCAGTGTTTACCAAGCGCTTGGGCAAAGCGATGCAGCGCTCGCAGCGCATAAGCTTGCGCTTTCTCTGGCGGGTGAGCGGTCGCTGCCTACCGGCAACTAACTTTGAGCCAGTATGTCGCCTAACCTTTTCAGCTGCCTACTTAAAGTCCTGCGCTCATTGGCCGATAGCCTGTATATATTTTGATTCGTCTAAACAAGATAGATCGGTCTTTTAAATAGGGGTCGCTTAACCAGTGGCACGTTATCTGTATCGGATTAAAGCCGCCACCCTCCGCTTGGTGCTGGGTTCGGTATCAGCACAGCGCGCACGTATTATCGGCACTTTAATGACCATGGTTATCTACTTGGCGTGTGTGTTGGCGGTATGGTTCGGTGTCGTGCTGGGGCTGACCGATTTCGGCCGAGCTCGCGTATTTACGCTTATTTTGCTGATAAACCCAAGTCTGTTCTATATAGTGATTCGCTGCGAACTAGACAGTCGTTTGACTGATAAAGAAATGACTATGCTGCAGATGATGTGCGCCATTGTCGTCATGTGCATAGCCTACGCAATACTCACTCCGGCTTTTCGCTCCCTCACGCTGTTACTTGTTCCGTTGGTCATGGCATTTGGCATGATCGGAAGATTTTCGCTAACGCCATCGCAGGGACGTTGGCTTGCAGTGTTCACGCTGACCGCTTATGGCAGTACGATGGCATTAGTCGGATCGCATTGGCCCGCAATCTTCGACCCGCGACAAGAGGTGATCAATTTTCTCATCTTGGTTGCCGTGGTGCCCACCATGTCAATCGTCGCTGCACAAGTGGAGCAATTGCGGGCTCGCATGCATGAGCAACGCCGGGCGCTACAAGCAACGTTGGCTGGGCTGGAGCTGCTTACCAGCCACGATGCGCTGACTGGTTTGTTCAATCGTCGTTTCATGGTCGAGCGTTTGGCGCGTGAGCAGGAGCGATTGCAGGGCGAATCGGTTCTCACATGCATTGCCCTAGTTGACCTGGATCATTTTAAGCGGATCAATGATCAGTACGGTCACGCTGCCGGCGACGATACACTGCGCCGTTTCGGAGAACAGGCCCTGCGCTGTTTGCGCGGGACCGATGTGATCGCGCGTTGGGGTGGCGAAGAGTTCCTGTTGCTGCTATCAGATACCGACCTGCCCATGGCGACCGCGGTGTTGCAGCGTCTGCGCATGGACATGACCGGGGATACCTTGTGGCTAGACCGTCCCGAACTAAGAGTCACGATCTCTGTCGGCGTGGTTCAATGGCAACAGGGGGAAACCGCCGATCAAGTAGTCGAGCGCGCTGACCACCTAGCCTACCGTGCCAAGAATGCTGGGCGTGATCGCGTGATGAGCGAGCAAGCCGTGTCGGTAGAGTACCCATGAGCCGGGCGTGGGCCATTGCCGTGGGGGAGGAAATGCATGGTCTTGTGCTTGGTCGCGATGCCTCGATGCGGATGGCTGTTGAACGCACTGTAATGGCTATGCTGGTCTATCTGATAAGCATCCTGGCAGTGCGTTTGACTGTGTATTTCGGCTTCAGTGATCTGCAACTAGCGTTCTGGCTGACGATCTACATGCTGGCTGGTCCGGTGGTTTTTTACTTGCTGGTGCGCAGTGGCTGGAGCCGTCGCCTGCGCGATCCGGCTTTGACGATGCCGCAGAACCTATTTGCCGTGACCGCACTGGTCTTTGCTTACCCAACCGTTGGTCCAGTGCGCGCCTTAACATTTCTGCTTGTAGCACTGTTGCCGCTCTTTGGCTTCCTGGCCATGAGTCCGCGGCAAACCCGATTACTGGCTTGGTTTAGCGTGATCGGCTTCGGTGCGATGATGGCATCGCTGGCCTATTTTTATCCCGAGCAGTTCGACCCGCGCGCCGAAGCGTTGCACTTCGTCTTTGCCGTTATCTGCCTGCCTTGCATGGCGTTTCTGCTCAGCGAGGTTAGTCGGATGCGTTTGAAGGTGCGTGCCCAGCGCACCGAGCTAGAGGTGGCCAAAGCTCGCCTGGAAGTCATCGCGGCGCATGACCTGCTTACAGGTCTGTTTAATCGACGCTATATCGGCGAACGGTTGTCAGCAGCATGCCAAGGTGGAACCGCTCAGCCACGCCCTTTGTGTATATCGCTGATTGACCTGGACCACTTCAAGCGCATCAACGACCAGTTTGGTCATGCCTTGGGAGATCAGGTGTTATGTCACTTCGCAGCAGTTGCACAATCCCTCTTGCCACGCATCTGTGAGCTCGGTCGTTGGGGTGGCGAAGAGTTCCTGTTGTTGATGCCTGGCATCTCGGTCGATGAGGCGATGGCTTTCATCGACAACATTCGTTCCAGTTTGGGCGACCGCCGGCGTGCGCCTGAAGCGCTCGTGGAGCTACATTTGACCTTCTCGGCCGGCCTGGTCGAAGGCTCGAGCCAGGGCCTAGACGCTACGCTGGAGAGCGTCGACCGTGCGCTTTACCAAGCGAAAGCCGATGGTCGTAATCGTACGGTGCTTGCAACGTCCAAGACGTTGAATAATCCTCGACTTTAAAATCCGTTGCTCGTTTATTCCCGTCCGCAAACCGTGCCATCAATAGCGCGCTTCTTCGAGCAATCCAAACAAGACGTCCAACACATGCTAATTGTCGCAATGGACCCACCAGCCTTTCGTAGACATACGGACGCCATAATTCATGGCAATGACGGTGGTGTTTATGAGTAGCAACAAACATTACACGGATGAGTTCCGTGCCGAGGCGGTGAGGCATGTCATCGAGCGGGGCTTTACGGTGGTGGATGTGGCCACCCGCATCGAGATTCCCAAGCACACGTTGTACGGCCTGGCACAGGCAGCAAAAAAAGGCAACGATCAGTGTCGATTAGGAAGCGTTATCGCGGGTAGGGGAGACTACCTCAATACCGCCCGTTGAGTGGCCTAGCCGATGTTGCAATGTGTGGTGGAACCGACGAACGGGGCGTTTCTCCTTGATGTGAGACGCACCATGTTCGAGATCAGATCGTCGCCAGCAGGCTTCGTCGTTTCAACACGACAGAACAGGAGACGATCATGCGGCTTGATAGCAAGACCGAGACTGTAGAGTTGTGCCGGCCTACACTTGAACCACGTCCCAGCCGTTAGTTGACTAAATAACGATCGTTATTTATGATGAAATCACGATCGTTATGTACGCGCTCGTAAGGGTCACGCATTGTGTGTGTCCCTAACTACTATCGGGAGACTCCCATGCCGCTCACACTGACCCTCACCGAAGGCGTTCTGCCGAAAGGAACCGAAAAGGCAACGTTTTCCCGTCTCTCCGATTGCATGCTCAAGTGGCATGGACAGTCTGAAAATTTGGATCTGAAGCGCAATATCGTCGGTTCGATCCACGTGGTGCCCAAGGACCATACGTTCTCTGGGTCGATGGAAGGCCCGGTCGTGTTTATCGAATGGAAAGTTCCGGGGTTTGCCTTTGCGACCCGTGAAATCCAGCAGGGCTATATCGAAGAAGCCACCGATATCGTCCATGAGGCGTCCAAGGGTAAACAACCTAAGGATCGTATCTGGGTGAATGTCGTACATGCTGTGGATGGGGCGTGGGGCATTGCTGGTCACGCGTTGACCAATGCACAGCTGACGAGTGGCGCTCCGGCCGCCTAATAAGTTGCAAGCATCTTGCGAAAGGCCCCCTGTATGAGGCCTTTCGCTAGTTAGCAAGTTGTTCCAATGCTCGATCCCTAGCTGAGGTGTGAATTTTTGTAGGGCTTCGTCTAATTATTTATCAGCTTTAAAGTCAGGTTAACCGTTGTGAAGCACTTTGACGGAATGGATAGTAGCTAATACAAATATTCGATGCTAATAAAATACGGATTCGTCTCAGCGATTACACGGTTACTTAGCCCAACACGACGGAAGTCGGTGTTCCTTTACAGCAGTGAGGGGGTCGATGCGCTGGCAATAAATGCCTGATCTCTGATTGGCGGCAACACAAGCATCATCTTTTGCTGAGCCAGTGGCAACGCCAGTCATGGGCTTTTGGTTTGTGAGATCAGTTAGCCCGAAATATTCGGCTAGGGCACTATGGTATAAGGCTTATCAGCCGGGACGCTGGCCACGATCAGAAACCGTAGCACTTTGTTTTTTTCGGGGTTCATGAAAACGGTGTGCGGCACATCGGCCTGATCCAGGAACGTTTCGCCGGCATGATAGAGCTTGGGTGTTTCGTTGCCGTAACCCGATTCAGCCGTGCCTTCGATGACGTAGTTGAAGCCTGCATCGGTATGGTGATGTGGCGGCGCGATCACCCCCGGTTGAAAGGCGACGAGGATGACTTCCCGTTCCAGATTAGTGCCGAGTATCGGCCGTCGTTCAAGTATTGAGCGAGTGATCGGCTGGACCGCGGCTACTTCCGAAGCATGCGAAAATCTCGCATCAAAAAGTAATGTCACGCATAACATCGCGACGAACAATAGCGTTTGTGTGGGCAGTCGGCGCGTCTTCAGTCCACACATATTGCGAGTGAAGAGAGTTTTATGATTATAAGTAGTTCGCATGGATCCTCCTGTGGCTTCCTCTAACAGGTTGTTGAAAAACGCCTCGCAGTCGCGACAATGATAGCCCTCATCAATGATTGGGTAGTTGCGGTGCGCGGGGCAGATATCCAGCAGTTGGACATTTTCTCGTATGTTCCGGTGGGCGAACGCGTTCTGACCGATCACCCGATCCGCAAGCTGCGAGTGCTGGTCGATACGATCCTGCAGGACCTCGACGAGGTGCTGGCTACACGTTACGCCGCTGTCGGACGCGCATCGATTCCCCCTCGAGCGGCTGCTTGCAGCAGGTGGTCTACAGCGTGCGCAGCGAACGGTTGTTGATGCAGTTGAACTACAACTTGCTGTTTCGCTGGTTCGTGGGTTTGAACATCGACGACACGGTATGGGATCACTCCACCATTTCGTTCAATCGGGATCGGTTGTTCGATGCCGAGATCGCCCAACGGTTTTTCACCAGCATGGTCTTGCTAGCAAGACTCAATGATCTGGTCAGCGACGAGCACTTTTCGGTGGATGGCAGCTTGCTGGAAGCCTGAGCCTCGCATCGCAGTTTCCGCCCCAAGGATGGCTTGCACGACGGCGATGGCAGTGACTTCCGTGGTCAGAAACGCGGCAACGATACACATGCTTCGACCACCGATCAGGATGCGCGACTGGCCCGCAAGGGCCAGGGCCAGCAGGCGCGTCTGGCGTATCTGGCCAATGCCCTGATGGAAAATCGCAACGGCCTGCTGGTAGGCGTAGATGTGCTTCATGCCACGGGCACCGGAGAGCGTGAGGGCGCCTTGACTGGCCGAAGCGCACCTGCATCGCGGCGTGACGTTGAGTGCGGACAAGGGCTACGACGTGCACGATTTCGTTGACCAGTTGAAACAGCGCGGGATCGGCGCACATCGCCCGCAACACCGCCAACGGGCGGCGTAGCGGTATCGACGGACGCACGGCGCGCGGCAAGGGCTACGCCATCAGTCTTCAAATACGCAAACGCATAAAGCAGGGCTTCGGCTGGGCCAAGACCATCGGCGACCTACGCAAGCTGCCGTGGATCGGCTTGGCGAAGGTCAGCGCGTGGGTGCACTGGAATTTTGCGGCCTACAACCTCATCCGACTTGGCGGTATCGGCGAGTGGTGGCAACCCTCGCCGACATGAGTGGCGTGCGTCAGGCCGGCGGCACGAAAGGTCATCGCCGTCGGTTCACGATCTACCCTTCTATCGCGGAGCCCGTGGATGGGTGTTTCTCAACAGCCTGCTAATGGACTGCAATTTGATACTTTTTGTGCTTGAAACACGATGGATACAGTCACATCCACCTTATTGAAATGTTCCGTAGTCTGCTTTGAATGCCGCAAAATATGCTACAGGTGTAAATATTTCGTATACAAGCCATGTGATGCGTATCACAACATCCATCTGATCTACCAGATGTTGTTTTTATTCGATGGCATGAAGGCATATCCACATTACGGTGATATGGCCAAAAGCTCTCGAATCATCAATTGTCACGATCTAAACGTCGATTTTTTAATCTTGCGCGCCAATCTGATTTTTAGTGCACATTTTCTATTGACTAGATGTAAATCGTTATCTATAGTCAAATAACTATCGTTATCTTCTAGGGGGATAACGCAAGTGGGGGCACATTGAAATGAGCGTTATGCGAGACATCAAGTCACGCATGGGCAAGTGTTGCCTACCGTAGACAAGTACGGCCGAAAGCTGAAAGGGGCTGGCCCAGCGAGCTGATGCGTCGCAGCCGCTCTTGCGAAAAACAGACAAAATTTTCCCCACACAGGAGGTGATGTTTATGTTTTCACTAGTTGCTTCATATGTTGAAGGATTTGTGGCTAGCCCCGGGCGGAAAGCCTTTTCGCTGTTGATAGCCACGGCTTTGCTGGGAGCTTGCATAGCTCCTCAAGCAGGCTATTGCAACGACTCCAATGACCCTTACGCGACCTATTTCATTAGCAGCTTTGGTAGCAACCAAGTCATGTCGTTCAACGAGGATACCGGCAAGTTTCTCGGCGTGATTGCCGCTGTATCCGGACCGGTCGCATCGCAGATCGGCTTTCGCGGTGACCTGTTCCTTTCTGCATCCGGATCGGGGCAGGTGCTGCGTTTCGATGGGTATAGCGGTGCGTATAAAGGTGTGTACATTGACAAGGGCAACGGGGGGCTGATCTCACCTTCGGCCCCGAATTTTGGACCAGATAACAAGGTGTACGTTGGCGACTCGACCTTAAATCAGATATTGCGCTACGACAGCGATGGCAAGTTCATCGATGTCTTCGCCACTCACGATCAAGTGGACGGCGGCCTAACCCAGCCCTTCATGCAAACGTTCGATCAGACATCCATGTACATGGCCAGCGGCGGCACCAACAGCGTGTTGCACTATGACCTGCAGACCAAGAAGTTTCTCGGTGCGATCGCACCTCCGAATCCCAGCGATCTGGTTCAACCGATTGGATTGGAGTTCGGTCCCGACGGTAATCTATATGTAGGGAGCGCGGGGACCAACGCAGTACTGCGTTTCAATGGCAAGACCCTGGCCTTCATGGATATATTCGTTCCGCCTGGATACGGCGGCATTGTCGATCCGCACGCGATTCGCTTCGGTGGCCCTAACAGCAATTTGTATGTAGTCAGCACCGGTACTAACCAGGTCATGGAGTACGACCGTGTCACCGGTAAATTCCTGGGCATCATCGCGGACGGAAATCCGGATGGATTGTCGGAGGCTAGGGGACTGACCTTTACGCCGCGTCCGATCTTCAATGTGTATTCCCACGTGGCGGGGAGCAGTTCACTTAGCGCTATGCACGACTTCAGGCACGTTTTCATCGAGCACCATCTCAAGGACTACAGCGATCCGTCGTCGCATGCAGAATTGATGTCCATTGTTTCTTCGGACAAGAATGTCGACATCAACAAGTCGGTGCGGAACGCGCATATCGGCGAACCGGATTACAGCTTTGATCTTGATTTCTCGAATAAGAGCGGTACTGAGCAGTACTACACGATTACCTATATCGCTTCTAACAATCACGGTCTTACGACCATCGCTACGACCGAGGTTGATGTTCCTCCCCAACGTTGAGCGCAGCGGCTCGTGATGAGCCGGATGGATATTCCTATTTTGGGTTGTTCTTATCCACCGAAGCGGAATGCCCCGATAATTTTAGCTAGGAGGGTTATGCAAGCATCGATCGATGTATTGATGAGTGATCAACGAAAGTAGCTGAAGTTGTGCGTGTGTTTTGCAATGCTCCCTGCCCGTGGGCGGAGCGCCACCCACGGGCAGGGAGCTTAATCTGCGTGATCTAGGTCAAGCAGTCGGCGTGATGGCGCAGGGCAGCGCGGACGTAATAGGCAAAGGTTGCCGCATAGCGTTTCTCAGTGGTCATCCAGGTCCTGGCTTCCAATGCAAGCTCCGGAGCAAGGTGTTTGATTTCTCCTGCGGCCATGGCGAGTAGCTGGGCTTTAGCGGCGCGCTCGATCAGAAGTGCAAGAATGCATGCTTCTTCGATGGTTCTTCCCGCAACCAGGTAACCATGATGGGCAAGCAGTACCGCGTGTTTGTTGTCGAGTGCGAGCGTGATGATTTCACCTTCTTCGTTTCCGACCGGCACGCCAGGCCAGGACGACAGGAATGCGCAATCGTCGTAAAGCGGGCAGAAATCCATGTGCGACACCACCAGAGGAGTCTCCAACATCGATAGCGCCGAGACGTGTGGAGAATGCGTGTGGACGATGCAGTTTGTATCCGCTCGGTGCCGATAGATCCAGGCATGAAACCGATTAGCTGGATTTGCCATGCCCCTGCCGTCGATCACTTCGAGGTCTTCGTTGACGTGAACAAGATTCGATTCACGTATCTCATCAAGTCCCAGGCCGAACTGTTGGGTACAGAACGTGCCGTTAGGCACGGCGCGGGCACTGACTTGTCCGGACAGTGACGAGCTGTGGCCGGCATCGAACAGAATGCGACAAGTCAAGGCCAATTTTTGACGCAGGGTCCATGTTTGATCGACAAACACTTGCTCCATCGACGCATGTGCTTTATCGATAAGTTCGGATTTCTGCAGAGCGAAGGTTGATGCCATGGTTTTCGCCAAGGTGACTGGTTAATGATGGATATGCTTATATCAAAATATACGGGAAAGTTTGTTTATAGGCCAAAAACAATTCAATCTGATTGAAAGAACGAAATTCAGGATAACGAGGGCACGGATGGCTATTCCTAAGATCAAACATTACGAGCTACCTACCGATGTTGCGCTTGCTCGTACGCCACTTCCATGGAAAGTGGACGCAAACAATGCAGCGTTGCTAGTCCATGATATGCAGAATTATTTTCTAAAGCCCTACGAGTCGACCGATTTCGTCAACCGGATCGTGATGAACATCGATGTCATTAGGCAGGCATGCCATCGGCTTGAAATTCCCACTTTCTATACCGCGCAGCCCGGCGGACAAGCCGCGGAAAGCAGAGGACTGCTGTTGGATTTCTGGGGTGCTGGGATGCCGAGCGAAGGCGAGGCGCAGGCCATTGTGCGCGGGCTAGCGCCTGTTGAAGGGAAAGACCAGGTGCTGGTAAAGCATCGCTACAGCGCTTTCGCTCGGAGCGATTTACTGGATCGGTTACGGAAACACCAGCGCACCCAGCTCATCATTTGCGGCGTATATGCGCATATCGGTTGCCTGGTTACCGCGACGGATGCATTTATGGCGGATATCAAACCGTTCTTCGTTTCGGACGCACTAGGCGATTTTTCGTTGAATCATCATGAGATGGCGTTGCGTCACGTTGCGCATTGTTCGGGACGTGTTTTGTCGTCAGCTGATGTGGTGTTCGAGTTGACTGAATAGCGATCGTTATGTAACATCCTGAAATATCATTTTTTGATTGTGACGATTATTTGGCACATTTAATGTTCGTATTTAAAAACGAACATTGGTTATTTTGCGGTCATCCCAGGTAATGAACATTGGCTTCGCTGGGAAGTTTTGTGAAAGCTAAACGAATCAGTTGCGGCGAAGCGTCGCCCAAAGGTGCGGGATAAAAATAGGGGTGGTCAATGCGACAACGATTCGCAAGGAAAACGATCGTCGTGACCGGCGCTGCGCAGGGTATTGGCGAAGCTGTGACCCGTCAACTGATTGATGAGGGAGCGTTTGTTTACGCGTTGGATATCCATCGAGAGCGACTGGTACAGCTATCCATCGAGCTGAATAAAGCCGGCCCCGTCATGGAGGCTGTTGCAGTTGATATCTCACAAAGGGATAGCGTCGATGCAGCTGTGGACCATATCGAAAGCAAGCGCCCGATTGATGGCCTGGTCAATGGCGCCGGCGTGCTGTTTCCGCGTTCCTTCGAGGCCGTAACGGAAAAGGAATGGGCCGATACATTCAACATCAACGTGCATGGTACGTTTTTCGTATCGCATAGCGTCACCCGCCGGATGATTTTGCGAGGATGCGGCGTAGTTGTCACCATTGCGTCCAATGCGGCTGCGACACCGCGTATGAACATGTCGGCGTACTGCGCGTCGAAAGCTGCCGTCGCGATGCTTACTAAATGCATAGGCCTTGAACTTGGCAAGCACGGTATCCGCTGCAATGTTGTTTCTCCTGGCTCGACCAATACGGCCATGCTGGCAGCAATGGCTGGGCATACGGATGAACGGCACCGCAAGCTGATCGACGGCGATCAGAATTTGTATCGAACAGGTATCCCTTTGCAAAAGATTGCAGAACCTGAGGATATCGCCAAGGCTGTCGCGTTCCTGCTTTCCGACGAGGCAAATCACATCACCTTGCATGACCTCGTTGTCGACGGCGGCGCCACCTTCTGATCGATCCGACCTAACACGCGATCCACTCTTTACTCTTCTCCATAAGGGCGAAAGGATATGAATAGTCATGAGTCGCAGGAACACGACCGATGGCTTCCGCACGGGTGGCGTGAAAAGGAACCAAAGCATATGCCCTCATACCCGCAGGAGGAGAACCTCGCCACGGTCGTGACGAGCTTGTCGCGCCTGCCGGGCCTAGTGGACGTGGCGGAAGTGCACGCGCTTAAGGTCGAGCTGCGAGCGGCGGCAGAGGGTCGGGTGTTTGCCCTTCAGCTTGGCAATGCCGAGGAGTGTTTCGAGGATGTCAGTTCCGGTCTCGTGCGCGAACAGGTGAAGAACCTTGAATCGGTGCACAAGTATCTGACCATCATGCTCGACATGCCGGTGCTGCCGATCGGTGTGCTTGCCGGCAATTATGCGCGATCTTGCGTGCACCCGACTGAAGTCATCGACGGCATCACGATGACGAGTTACTACGGGGACATGGTGAATGAAGTTTCGCCAGATCCGCTCGGACGCAGCCCGAACGCCAACCGCATGCTGATGGCCTACGAGGCTTCGCTGCACGCACTGAGGGCGATTCGCCACGGTAAATTCAAGCCGTACATCTCACACGAAGGTGCGAACCTGCACTTCGAGGAGGCGCTGGTCCGTCGTGGCAGCATCTCTGATGGATTTTATGCCTCTAGCGCGCATTTGCTATGGCTCGAGAGCATCAATCTCTTTTCTGGCAGCAGCTATCTGGAATTTCTGCGGGGTGTGCTCAACCCGATAGGGATACGTGTTGGTCCGCAACTTTCGGCAGCACAGCTTCTCGACATCTACATGCAACTCAATCCTACCCGGGAACCGGGCAAGATCGTGCTGGTGACAAGCCTTGGGAGGCAATTGAGCGGGTTGAGACATCTAATACAGGTGTTGCGAGAAGCGGCGGCGCCGGCGGTATGGATGTGCGATCCATGGTGGGTAAATTCGGTGGACCGACATGACGCGACCTGCCCGCTGATAGACGATGTTATCGCGGAGGTCGAACATACCGCGCTGCTGCACGCCGACGAGGGCAGTGTGTTGGCTGGCCTGCGGCTGGAAATTGAACATGCCACGCAAATACAACATGGAAAGGGTGTTGCATCGCGTGCTTCGCGGCTCGATTTCCTCCAGGTACTTCATGTCTGTAGCGATCTGGCGCGAGCATACAGGGGCATTCAGTGACTACGCTGCAGCACCACACTTTCAACAATCCACACCCGGATCTGGCGACAGGTGTCGTCGGCGCAGCCATCGCGCAACGGTATGAGATTCTGTACCCGGGCCTGTCAAACGAATTCCTTGGCTTATTCAGTTATGTATCGCCAGAAGAAACGCTCTCGATCATCGGGGTAGGCAGTGAGTTCCAGGTCGAGACGCACAAGGAGGGCAGCACGCTTCGCATGCGGCTCATGCATCGGGATGTCGTCGAGCGTGAATCTACCTATCGGCTCGACGGCGGCGATTTGCACGAGGAAGTGTTTCGCCATGCGGCGAGCTTTATCGACGAACTGCGTTCCTTTCTCTCAGGGCATTATCGATTGCCGACTTCAACCGTTCTGCTTGGCGGATGGCGATGCGGCACTCACCCGGAAAACCTGGAGGAGCCGCTGATCTTCACCATACCGCGCATAACGTGCCGGGTGAGTGCCGAAGAGTGTCAATTCAGTTTTTTCGACAGCGAGGAATGTCCGTATCCCGGCGGAGCTATCGTCGACCTACCACGCGACATATCGCCCAATAGCCAGCTTAGGGTGAGTCGTCGCAGGGACATACCCGAGTGCAGGGAGTACATCGATAACCTGGTAGATCTTATAGGCGAGCTTTCGCAAGAAGCGCTAGACAAAGTGGTGATCTGCCGCGAGGTGAGGCTGTTCCACCAATCCGAGCTTTCGCCTCTCGAACTGTTGCAGATGGCTGCCTCAGGCAATAAAACTGCTCATTACGAATACGTCTTTCGATGGTCCGGTGGTGATGCATGGGTCGGGGTTTCGCCCGAAATGCTGGTAAAGAAGCAGCGCGAAAAAGTTGTGGTGGAACCATTGGCGGGAACGCGAAAAGGCTCTAACTTCAAGGACAAGAGCGAGCGCTATCGTAACGAGCTGCTTAGCGATGGTAAGGAAATCGAGGAGCATGAGACCGCGGCACGCATGTTCTACGATAATTTGAGTAGCGTATGCATTCCCGAGTCAATCGAGCAGCTTGAATCGCGAGGCGTCCTCGATCTTGGTTATGTGCAGCATCTCAAAAGCACCATAACTGGTCAGCTTAGACCTGACATCAACGTGTTTCATTTGCTGGCCACGATTTATCCACCGGCGACGATCTGGGGGAAACCCGTGCTACTGAGTGGAGCGCGCATACGCAGTCACGAACAGATCGAGCGCGGTTTCTTTACCGGTGGCTTTGGCTTTTTCACTTTAGGTGATGACGCCAATTTTGCGCTGGCTATTCGCACAGCGAGAATGACCGGTGATGAAGTGCGCGTTTACGCGGGCAGCGGTATCGTCAAACGCAGCGATCCGTATCGGGAATGGCTTGAGACGTCGAACAAGATGCAGCCGTTCCTAAATAACGAGTTTGCGGTGTATTTATAAACGGAGGCGGCGATGCAACTTTCAAACTATCTATTTTTTACGGTGCACTGCGAAGAAGCATTGCAGTTTTATACCGAGTGCGGTATAGGCAAGGTCGTCTCCATGGTCCGCCACGGCGAGAACGGCATGCCGGTGCGAACGGAAGCGATGCGCGGAAAAATCATGCATGCCCAATTTACGGGGCAGGGCGTCAGTTTATTTGCCTCGGACAATGACGATGCCGAGCCTATGAGGGGCTCAGCCATGATCTTCATGCTCGAAAATCGGGCGCAAACGGAGCTCCTTTTCAATAGGTTGTCGGAAGGAGGCAATGTCACGACGCCGCTGGCGGTGCAGCCCTGGGGTGACTACTACGGAAAATTCACCGATAAATTTGGCGTGCAGTGGATGCTGAACTGCACAGCGAGGGCTTAGCTTGGGATGCTGTGTTACCCCAGATCAAGTCCGGGTAACCGAGCTTACGCAGGCTCAATACTTGAGGATAAAAGCAGCGAGTCCATTATTTCTTTTTCTTCTTCGCCGCCACTATTTTCTTCTTTGCTGATGTCGGCAGCAATACGCGCAGAGCGCCTTGCGCGATCTTTTCGGCTAGATCCTCGCTGGCAACGGCGCGAGCCAGAGTGACGGCGCCTGTGAGCAAGGCCAGGGCCGCGCAAGCAGCATATTCGTCTGCAGGTGTCATCGGTGACGAAGGGCCTTCCACGATGGTCTTGGCAATGCGGCGCAGGCCGGCTTCGAATTCCTCGCGCAGTGAGTCGTCTAGTCGGGCGACTTCCGGCGGCAAGCTTTGCAAGGCGCAGCTATCAGAAAGGTCGCAGGTGCGCTTGACGCTCAGGTAGTAGCGCACGAACTCGGGCCACCACGCGGCACCGTGCTCGGCTTGCAGATATTTCACGCCATCGTGCAACTCGGCGATCCCCAAGAGCATCGATTCCCGGAATGCCGCTTTCTTCGAATCGAAGTGCACGTAGAACGCACCGGAGGTCATGCCAGCTTCTTTCGCCAGCCCATCCACGCCGATGCCGCCGTAGCCGCCTCTGCGAAAACCGCGACCTGCGGCGTCCACAATGCGCTGACGCGTCAACTTCTTTTGTTCGTCTCTATAATCCATGGCTTGCAAATCGCTGTAGATTCAGTCGTAGATATTGTTGACAGCATAACTATCGTTATGTAAGATCGGATAACGATAGTTATGTTGCCATGGGAAATTAGTGGATGGCTTCAACGGCCATCGACGGGGATGGATTTTTTGGATTTGCCCATTCATTGTAATGGTGCTGCTTTTATTGCGTTCGAAAAATGGTTGCTGAAGAGCAGTAAGCATCGTTCTATGCGCCATAGGCTGCAACTTAAGCACTTTGTAGGTGTGCTCTATTTTAAATAGTGAACTGATGCGTTTCATGTAATTCGATCGTAACATCGAGAATTATGTAATGCAATCCAAATCGTTTCTTTTTGATTAATCTGTAATCCTTTTTTGAATAGCATATTTATGTAAGTTGCCTAGCTGATCCGGCGGTAACATATTAGTAACCGGTGATGTTTGTTTAGTTTCATACGTAAATCTTAATAGTACGGATCATGGCAGCATGATTCGCAGATCGCGAACGGAATTTGGGGGTTATTCGAGGCAGGGATTGATAGTCATTCGGAATAATGACGACTTTGTCCGAAGCTGAGGGTTTTTGGGGGCTATATAAAAGCCGAACATTGCGGTGATGGTTGCGCAAGGCGCGGGCACGCTTTGCCATGCATGGCGGGAGGATCTCGCTGGATGATATGTAGGCATTTAAAACTTATTCGGCTTAAAGGGATTAGCCATATGTTTCAGGCATATATAAGTGTTGTGCATAAAGTCAGCCGCTATGCGTTGTTGTTAGGCGTTGCGTTGCATACGATGGTGTTTTCGGCTTATGCACAGAGCTCCCGCTCAACTGACCTCGGTGGCTTGAGGTCGAGTTATTCGAGTCCGATAGCACTTAGTTCGGACGACTTATTTCTGTGGTCGGTGAATCCGGACTTCGATAGCGTAACAGTCGTTCGTACAGACACCCAGCGATTGATTGCAACAATTGCGGTAGGTAGGGACCCTAGGAGCGTAGCCGTATCGCCTGATGGACGATACGCCTATGTGGCTAACTCTGCCGATGGCACGATTTCCGTGATCAAAGTGATTAATGCCGACCCTAATCGATTTTTCGCTGCGTTGGATCGGAGCGCAGCTCAGGACGGCAGACTGACAACCGGGTCGGAACCGAGAAGCGTAGTGGTCTCGCCCGACGGCAAAAGAGTGTTTGTCGCAAACCGCAGCCAAGACACGATTACCTGGATTGATGCCAAAGACCAACGCATCCTGGGTACTTACGACCTGAGGAACAGTGCCTGCAATCAACCCAATCATGAAAGGCACTTTCAGCCGGGTGCGCTGGCCATCACTGGTGACAGCCGCTATTTGTTAGTTACGCGCTACCTTTCGTTCATCTCAACCGGTGGCGTGCAGCGCGACGATATGGGGAAAGAGGGCGTCGTATGCCGACTAAGCGTGGACACCTGGAGCACAGCGGCGACTGCGTTGGCAAACCCGGTAGTAGTCCGCATGGCGCCACAGAACAGCGGTTTTCTTGATACGAAAGGGAATGCTACCTACGCGTTTCCTAATCAGCTGCACAGCATTGTGATACGTGGACAGGCCGCATATCTTCCCAATATTGCAGCGTCTCCTTCCGGTCCTTTGTATTATAAGACTGATACGCAGGCTTTCGTTAACGCGATTGATAACGTTGAAGGCAAGCCTAGCGACGCTGGCGACCTTAATCTTCACTTGGGTGGCAGGGTTCCCGAGTCCGGCAAGCAAGAGCTTTATTTCGCCAACTTGGATGCGATTGCCTTCACCACGCAGAGCGGTGGCGGCTATGCCTATGTGGCTTCCGGCGGCAGCGATCTGCTGGTGAAGCTGCGAGTGCTCGATAACGGTGCGCTTGGCTTTACCGTCAATGGCACAACCACCCGTTATATCGATCTCAATGATCCAGATGTGCTGGCAACTAGCGGCGAGAATGCTGGCAAGAATCCTATAGGCCTGGTCATCAATAAAGCGGGCCGTTTTGCCTATGTGTTGAATTATGTGTCGCGCAATGTGTCGGTGGTCGATCTCGATGCCGACAAAGTCGTTAAGGTTATTCAAATAGAAAGCCTGCCGACGCCGGGTTCGGAAGCCGAGAAGATACTGGTCGGCGCGGAGTTGTTCTTTTCTTCGCGCGGCAACTTCGTCAATCCCTCAGGAATTGGATCAAGCAGGAATCGCATGTCCGAGAAAGGGCGGCAGAGCTGCGCGAGCTGCCATCCGGTAGGACTGACTGATGGAGTGATCTGGCAATTCAATACCGGCCCGCGAAAAACCCTGGCTCTCAATGGCACATTTAATCCGAGAAATCCGCTTGATCAGCGCATCATCGACGCTTCGGCGATCTTCGACGAAGTGCAGGACGCCGACTTCAACACGCGGAATGTCTCAGGTCCCGGTCCGTTGACCGAAGCTTTGCCTTGCGTGGTGACGCCGGGTTATCCCTCCGTTACCGAAAGCACGATCGATCCCGACCATGGATTGGTCATAGGCCAGTGGCACGACTTTGCCGAAGCTCCATGCATCATGACGGCTTTCACGGTGCCGAATGCGGGCAGACCCCAGCCGACGGTTGAGTTGCCAGGCAGTACGGTCGAAGTACCGGGACTAGATGCAATGAAAGAATGGCAGCATTACGGCATTCGTACTCCCAACCGCCCGCTGACGAAGCAGGAGTTGTTGATGCGCGGAGGCGATCCGGTTGGCGGTGTCGACGAAGCGGATATCGTCGCGGGCCGGCAACTTTTTCAGCGCGCCAGATGCAGCAGTTGTCATTCCAGTGGTAAGTGGAGCGCAAGTTCCAAGGACTTCATCTCACCGCCGGCCGATAGCGATATCGAGATGGAAGCCGCGTCCAGTGGCGCCAATCAATCGCAGTTCCTGTACCGATACTTGAAAAGTATCAATTCGTACAACTTGAACGTCATCGGCTCCGGAAATGCAATCGAAGGCTATCCAGCGATTGGCGGTGTAGAGACGGATTCTGGCGGGTTGAAGGCACTTGGCTTCGATTTCAACGGCGACGGCAAGGGATCGGGCTACAGCATCTCGTCCATCCTGGGGACCTACAACCTACAGCCGTATTACCACAACGGAGCCTGCGAAACGCTGAGATGTGTTGTTTCCGATGTCAATCATCGCAGTGCCGGATTGTCGGCACAAACGGATTCGCTATTCGATCCCAAAGCACAGGCTGTGTTGGTGAAATTTATCGAATCGATCGATGCAAGTACGGATCCGTTTTAAGCGCTTAGCGGTCTGTTCAATCGTCATGCTCTTCATAAGATGTCATTGCTCGTCAAATAAGCCGTTATTTTTTAGAGGTGGCAAATGAATCGATTGGTATGGTTGGCGGTAGCCTTATGCGCGCTCGGTGGCGAAGTACATGCACAGCAACAATATGAGCTCCCGTTGAATCTTGCGTTGCAAGCGGCGCAAGGGGCGATTGAATATTGCGCAGCGCGCGGATATCACGTTGGCGCCGCGGTAGTCGATATGAGCGGTGAGATGCGCATCCTGTTAAGGAGCGACGGTAGCACGGTTCACACCAAGGACACCGCGTTCCGCAAGGCTTATACGGTCGTGACGCTAGGGCCGGTTTTTAAATTTGACACCAGCTCCCAGGCCGCCGCCGCCTTCAACGGAAAACCGAGTGAGCCGTCCTTTTTAACCATCCCCAACATCGCTTTATTGCCCGGAGCGGTCGCGATTAAGGCGAATGGCGCGATCGTCGCTGCGTTGGGTGTCGGCGGTGCTCCCGGTGGCGATAAGGATGAAGCATGCGCTGCGGAAGGCGTAAGGAGGATCGCCGGAAAATTACCTAGATAGCACCGAATAATCGCTATTCGAAGAGTTTTTTCTATTTGATGGATCGAGAGGAAACGACGTGAAGAATACGCACTCCTTTGTGAATTTGACTCCGCTTACATTCCTGGAGCGATGCGGCCGTTATCTATCAGATAAGGTAGCGGTGACGTCAGGTAACGGCGATATAAGTTTTGGAGAACTGTTGCTTCGTGCCCGGCGCATGGCCGCGCTATTGCGAAGCCTGGGTATCGAATATGGTCACCGGGTGGGGCTTCTTACCCATAATTCCACGCGATCCATCGAAGCGCATTACGCCATTCCTGCGGTCGGCGGCATCATTGTCTCCTTCAATCCGTGGCTTCCCTCGCAGGACATCCGTAAGCAGATTCTCTACAGCGGAGCACGCGTGATCCTGGCGAGCGGCTCACTTGTTCGTCAGCATCGCGAGCTCTTCAAGGAATTGTCCAGTCACATTGTGGTGTTGCTTGACGCGTCGTCGGAGCCAAATGATATCGACACCAAATCGCGGTGTTTCGACGTCGAGCAGCATAGGTACGATTCCGTTATCCCGCTCGATCGATATATTCGTTCGGAAAACGATCCGATCGCCATCAACTTCACGTCGGGAACAACGGGCGATCCGAAAGGGGTGATTTACAGCCACCGCGCGGCCTACCTGCATGCCTTGGGCGAAGTGATGATGATGAACCTGGTTTCGTCATCGGTGTACTACTGGTCCCTACCAATGTTCCACGTTAATGGCTGGGGACATATGTGGGCCGCAGTCGCTGTTGGGGCAAGGCAAATTGTTGACGAACAGGCGATCCAGCTGACGCCGGCCTCGCTGAAGCTCGGCATTGTGTCGAATCATGTTACACATCTTGCGGGTTCGCCGCGGCTGGTACGCCATCTGACGGACGAGATGTTCAACGCGTCGATACTGCACGGGGTGACGGTCTTGACCGGCGGCGCCAGCCCGACACCGCACCTGATCAAAGCCATGAAGGCGCTGGGCGTCGATCTGATTCATCAGTACGGCTTGAATGAAACCTGCGGACCTTTTGTAGTTTGCGAGGCGCGCGACGAATGGAATTACCTACCCCAGGAGCTTCAAATGAAGCTGCGTATACGCCAGGGTATAGCAGGGATTCATGCAGGCATCGGTCTTCGGGTTGTCGATCAGAACATGCGCGATGTGGCATGGGATGGCGAAACGCTGGGCGAGGTGCTGATGGCTGGCAACACCGTGGCGCAAGGTTATTTCGACAATTTGCGGGCAACAGAAAATGCCTTCAAGGATGGATGGTTCCATAGCGGCGACATGGCGGTGGTGCATCCGGATGGTTATCTGGAAATAAAGGATCGCATGAAGGATTTGATCTACGTAGAAACACCCTATGGATGGGAAAACATTTCATCGGTTGAAATCGAAAACGTAGCAAGCCAACTCACCGGCATAAAGGATGTGGCCGTCGTCGGCATGGACGGTGAGGGGCAAAAGCCAATAATAATTTTGTTATACGAGCGCGCTGTCCATGCGGAAGTCGATGAACAGGCGATCTTGGATCATTGCAGGAAGAATCTCCCCGATTTCAAGGTTCCCGGCCTTGTGCTGGAGGCTGTTATTCCGAAGACAGCGACGGGAAAAGTCATTAAAGGCGTATTGAAAGACGAAGTCATGAAGCGACAGACGGCCAGACTGGGAGTGGTTTGACGTCAAATCGCTGCTTATCTCCCCCTATTTCATTTCTATTAAGGACTATATATGAAACAGTTGGCCAGCTATCCGCAAGCAAAATTCGACGTGATGCGATCGTTAGGATATATCGGCGAAGTCGACGGGATCGTTAGGGAGGCTCTCTCCAATAAAAGATCTCCCCTGTGGGGCGCGCTGCAGGAAACCTTATTCCATCTCAATATCAAGTTGATGTCGGAAGGTTTTGCCTTGGGCACTCCGCGAAGCGAGCTGGAATGGAAGATTCGCTCACTGATCGAGAATGTCGAAAAAGAAATGGCCCCCAAGGCGCATATTCCGGCGCACATCGTCGATGCGGAAGAGTTCATCGAATGGCTCAAGGCTCGAATCCACGAGCATCGTGTCACCGACCACGAATTGTTTGTCTATTTCGACAAAAATGATTTAAGCGATGAGGAAATTCGCTACTTTTTGTCGAACTATCGAGTGAACATGCAGCGTTTCCATCTGCATGTTGCTGCATACAGTCTATTTGTGCCATTCAAGATGCGCGAGGAACTGTACGAAAACCTGCACGACGAATTCGGCCAAGGCGATTTTGAGCAGGCGCATCCCAACCTGTTCGAGCCGCTGATGGAGCACTTCGGCGGTGCGCGAGAGGACGACTGGAATCCGGAGACCTATCATCTGCTCAATACCAAGATGAACCTTTGCTGGTTCGCGGATGGTCTGCAGTATGGCCTGGGCGGTATGGGCGCACTTGAGCTGACTATTCCCGCGCAGCAGAAGAGGATTCTGGCGAATCTTCGCAAGCGTGGATTGAGCGAGAAGCTGGTCAAGTTTTTCGTAGTGCATTGCGAATTGGATGAATCGCACGGTGATGGATGGTTCGCCGCGGGCCTTCCCTATATCCGCTCTCGTTCGGATTTCGAGAAGACCTACACCGCAGCCATGCGCATGCTGGATGCCCGCGCTGGCGTATATGACGGTATTTTGTCAGGAATTCTTCGGCGCAGGCTTGAGTCGCAGGGCCGGAAGATCGCTGCCGATCAATTGGAGCCGCAAGCGCAGACCGCGTAGAAGCAGACTCTCTATTTACGAGATCACGGAACTCCGCCGCAAAGCGGCGGAGACGGATAGGTGTAGCCAATCGTCACGAGGATCTTGGTCATGAAGAAATATGATGTAACGGTTATCGGAAGTGGAATGGGCGGCAGCGCGTGTGCTTTGGTGCTGGCAAAACTAGGCTACGAAGTACTGCTAATCGAGAGAGGGACACATCGTCGATTTGCGTTGGGGGAATCCGGCACGCCGGCGTTGAGCAGGAAGATGCGGTACATCAGCCGTAAGTACGACATTCCCGAAATCGACCAGATGTCGACCTACGACAGCATCATCGCTACGCAGAAAGATGTTGTATGCGGTCCAAAAGAATTGTTCCAATACTTTGTGCACAAGGAAGGCCAGACGACTCCTGATCAATACGGTCCGTTTCCGGAAGTAATCGTCCAGACGCCGGAAGTCGATGCGCAATACAACCGTGCCTATTCAGACGAGCGCATGGTCCATATCGCCATCAAGTATGGCGTCGAGTACTCGGACAAGACCTCGGTGGAAGACATCGTGTTCAAGAAGGAATGCGCGGAACTCGACTGCAAGAAGGGCGAGGAGAGCTATACCGTCCTGACAGACTTTGTGATCGACGCCACCGGCTTCAATTCCGTGATCGGCCGGAAATTCGATCTCAAGCTGGAAGGTGACGCTTTGGATACGCCGCTCAAGAGCCGATGCATCTTCACCCATTTCAAGGATATCGGCGCTTTCGACGACACCATCAAAAAGCATCCTGCCTACGCGGATCGTTCGCCGGTGCCAAGATCGCGGGCGACCCAGCATCATTGCTTCGATGGCGGCTGGATATGGTTCATTCCATTCGACAACGGGGTGACCAGTGTCGGCGTCAACCTGGACATTGATCTGTATCCGATGAACGATAAGGAAGCCAGCGCGGAATTCTGGGAAATCATCGACAAGTACCCCATGGTTTCGGAGCTGCTAAAAGGGCGAGAAACCCTGATGCCGTTTATCAAGACCAAGCGGCTGCAGTTTATCAACAAGGAACTGGCTGGAGATCGCTGGGCGATGTTGCCGGCATCCGCTTACGGGCTAGATGCGTGGTTCAGCACGGGTCTGGCGGCAACATTCATGTCCGTTCACCGGTTGGTAGACATCCTGCACACGCAGATGTTCCCCAAGAAGCATTTCGAACGGAAATTGCTGCTCGATTACGAAAAAGCCATCAAGACGGAATATTTCCATGTCGCCAAGATGGTGGACGGCATGTACAAGACCTTCAAGCACTTCGAGATCTTCAAGAACTACTGCTTCTTCTGCTTCATGGGTACCGAGAGCTACCTGGAGAAGGGCGGTGCGGGCAAGGCCATGGACCTCAACCATCTTCTGTTGAGCGCCGGCGATAAGGAATTCGTCAAGAAGTTCGAAGCGATCTACAACAAGGTCATCGAGTACTCGAAGCTCGACGTAGTGAGCCAAGATGATGCCGAGGCACTCGCCAAGTTCATTCGCGAAGACATGAAGCCGTTTAACTTCCGCAAATACGGCGATCCCGATATGCACGGTGTGCATCCGAGAAGGGTCATGCATATGTATGAGTATGACGAAGAGCCGGCGGAACTTGCGGTGATCGGGTAATTCTGCTGAGCAAGGGTTGCATGCTAGAAGCGGCATGCGGACGTGCGAATACGATGATACGAAGGGGGCGCTATGGACCTTGGGGAGAAGCAGTATCGAAATGCTTTGGGCCGTTTCACGACAGGGGTTTGCGTTGTGTCGGCCGTCAACGACATGGGTGCCCCGATCGGCATGACGATCAATTCCTTTTCGTCTCTGTCACTGGATCCGTCCTTGATCCAGTGGAGCATCAAGAAGCAATCGCTGTGCTATCCACTGTTCTCACATTTGGAGAGCTACTCGATAAGCGTACTGTCGGACCATCAGGCACATATATCTCATCGATACGCGAGAGCGGGAGATCATGTGATGAGCCCGGAGGACTATTCGAGCACCGGGAGCGGCGTGCCCTTTATCAAGGGGGCGCTGGCTCATTTCGAATGCTGCAGTTGGGGACGGATGGAGGCTGGCGATCACGACATCCTTATCGCCATCGTCGACAAATTTTCCAGCGATACGGAAGGCAAGCCGCTGGTGTTCTTTGGAGGCGCTTATCGGCCCTTGCTAATTGAATAGGTGCGGCGTGCCGATGAGGGGTGCGCCGTACCTTGGGGTAATCGCGTTTGGACTTCGGTGTCTGACAGGAGTTTGTTGTGACATTTCATATCACGCAGCCAGAAGCATTCTTGATAGCGATGCTGATCATATTCAGTATTCCGTTCCTGATCTGGCGTTATTTTCGAACCGACTATTTTGCCCCGATGGTAGTGGTGCAGATCATTACCGGGATTTTGCTTGGACCTGGCGCGTTGGGGGCGTATTTCAAAGACTATTACAGGCAGGTTTTCAGTGAAGTCACGATTCAGAATTTGAACGGCATAGCGTCCTGGGCCGTCATGATTTTCGTGTTCGTGGCCGGCTTGGAACTGGATCTCAGCAATGTGTGGCGCTACCGGCGTGAGAGCGGCATTACGGCGGGCCTCGCGCTTGGCGTCCCCTTGTCGCTAGGGTGCATTGTGGGACTTCTTCTTGCGCAGCATCCGGGCTGGATCGGCATGCAGGCGCATACCTGGCAATTCACGCTCGCCATAGGCATGTCTTGCTCGATCACCGCCTTGCCGATTCTGATCGTTTTCTTGGAGAAGATGGAATTGCTTCGGCAGCCCATTGGTCAGCGCGTTCTGCGCTATGCCAGTTTGGACGATGTTCTGATCTGGACTGTGTTGGCGATTGTCATGCTCGATCTCGAGCGACTCAAAACCCAGTTGCTGTTTCTGGTCAGCTTTGGATTGGTGACTGTTCTTTTCCGTAAGCTCATGGCAGCCATATCGGAAGTTGATCGCTGGTTCGCGGCGATTATCTGGCTGGCTACTGTTGCGTTCAGCGCGGAATGGGCGGGGTTACATTTCATGGTCGGCGCATTCATGGCAGGCGCGGTGATTGATCTGCGCTGGTTCGATCAAAAGAAGATGGATCTGCTGCGGCATTACGTGTTGTTGATGATGATGCCGGTGTTTTTTCTCATTACTGGCTTGAAAACCAATTGGTCGATCGGTGGCTTGACAGTGTTTGTGGCGGCCGGCTTGCTACTGATCGCAGCGGTGCTGGGCAAATTGATCGGCGTGCATATTGCCGGCCGCATCTTGAAGTGGGGCGAGGGCGAAGCGTCGATCATCGGCTGGCTGCTGCAAACAAAGTCGCTGATCACTATCGTGTTCGCGAATATCCTGCTGGACAAGGGGATCATTTCGAATGATGCCTTTACGGCGTTGTTGATCATGTCCCTAGTGAGCACGATGCTGACCGTTCCAGTAGTTTCTCCGAAACTGGCGTTGGATCCGAATCTGGCGACCAAGACGAGTTGAACGAAATATAGCTCTGGTCGGGCAAGACTATCTTTATCAATAAGGAAGACGATCCTACGTAGGAGCGCCGAAATTATTGCAGGGAGCGAAACGATGAAGACCGATACGTAGCTTGTTTATTTAATTTCACGCGCATGAACCGGGCCGATTGCGACTCGCGCGGACAAGCATGTGCACTTGAATAGGGAGCATGGCTCGTGACGATTGCAGCGAATTTCCCTTATCCATGGGCGAGCCCGATCAAAGACTGGGCCCCAGACTCATGGCAGCGGCGCGTCGCTTTGCAGCAACCGCGCTACGAAGATATGAACGAGCTTTCACAGGTAACCACTGAGCTGAGTCAGCTTCCACCGCTGGTGACCTCAAGTGAAGTGCTGGCGTTGAAGCATGCGTTGGCCGAAGCGCAGGAAGGACGAAGTTTTCTACTGCAAGGTGGAGATTGCGCGGAAGCATTTGCCGATTGCACCAGCCCGATCATTTCCAATCGGCTGAAGGTACTGCTGCAAATGAGCCTAGTTTTGGTGCACGGGCTCAAGATGCCAGTGTTGCGGGTAGGGCGTTTTGCCGGGCAATATGCCAAGCCGCGTTCGACCGATAGCGAGATACGCGATGGCGTGATCCTGCCGAGCTTCCGCGGCGATATGGTCAACGGATTGGCTTTTACGCCCGAGGCGCGCCTCGCTGATCCGCGACGATTGATCCAGGCTCACGCGCATTCGGCCTTGACCATGAACTTTGTGCGTGCTCTGGTCGATGGCGGTTTTGCTGATTTCCGTCATCCGGAATACTGGGAGCTAGCCTGGGTCGAGCATGCGCCGCTGGCGGCCGAGTATCGTCGTATGGTCGTGAATATCGGCGACTCGCTGCGCTTCATGGAAACGCTAGCTGGACCCATTGATGGTTGTGCACGCGTGGATTTCTTCACGTCCCACGAGGCTTTGCTGCTGCACTACGAGCAGACCATGACCCGCCAGGTGCCACGTCACCAAGGCTGGTTCAATCTGTCGACGCACTTTCCTTGGATAGGCATGCGTACGGCAGACCTGAATGGTGCTCATACCGAATATTTTCGCGGCATACGCAACCCGATCGCCGTGAAGGTTGGACCTTCGATAGAGCCTGACACGCTGCTGCGGTTGATTGACGTACTCAATCCGGGCGACGAACCAGGGCGCCTGACCCTTATTCACCGAATGGGCTATGCGCAAATTGCCAGCGGGTTGCCGCCTTTGCTGCGCGCCGTGCAGAGCGCGGGAAGGCGCGTTCTTTGGGTGACCGATCCGATGCATGGCAACACCGAAAGCACGTCGAACGGCTACAAAACGCGCCGCTTCGACAATATTCGTGGTGAGCTGGAACAAGCGTTCGACATCCATGCCGCGGAAGGAACCCGATTGGGTGGTGTGCATCTGGAGCTTACTGGCGAAGCCGTCACCGAATGCATTGGCGGTGCGCGCGATCTCAATGAAGCTGACCTTGCCCATGCATATAAATCGGTGGTCGATCCGCGGCTCAACTACGAGCAATCATTGGAGCTTGCGATGTTGATCGTACGCAAGTCGGGCCATTTGGATCTACGAAACCTGACGACATCGCCGGCAAGCCATCTTATGGAATCGTGTTCGCCGGCGACGACGGCATGAAGATCGGACAGTTAAGAGCCGACATCGCCGTCTTCATCGAAGAGACACACTAGATGGAAACGGAATATGTTGAGCGGCTAGAGCCAGGAGTAACGACGACATTATTGCCAGGGTGGATTACCTTGCTACTGGCGATTGCCTGCGGAATGATCGTCGCCAGCCTCTATTATGTACAACCGTTGATTGGCCCCATCAGCGCTGCCTTGGGTCTGTCCCCACAGTCAGCGGGATTAATCGTCACGATGACCCAAATAGGTTATGGGGTAAGCCTGATTCTTGTGGTGCCGCTGGCTGACATTGTTGAAAATCGAAGCCTGATCGTCATGGCTTTAATTGCCAGTACATGTGCCTTGTTCATTGCCGGCATCTCGCAGCACGCGCCGATCTTTCTATTTGCTATGTTCTTTATCGGGTTGACTGCAGTCGCAGCGCAGATCGTCATGCCTTACGCCTCACATCTTGTCGCGCCGGCCGCGCGTGGTCACGCGCTCGGAAAAGTGGTTAGCGGCCTTATGCTAGGCATTATGCTATCGCGTCCCGCGGCAAGCTTCCTGACCCATCTCGGCTCATGGCGCACGGTTTTCTTGCTGGCGGCTATTGGCATGGCGGTTCTGGCTGGTGTGCTGATGCTTTTTCTGCCAGCGCGGCGCCCAGAGCCCAGCTTGACGTACGGCGCATTGCTCAGATCGATGCTACGGCTTTTTATCCAGACGCCGCTGTTACGACGACGCGCTTTCTATCACGCGTGCCTGTTCGGCGCCTTCAGCTTATTCTGGACGACTATTCCACTATTGTTGGCCGGCCCGGAATTTGGATTGTCGCAAGCTGGCATTGCGTGGTTTGCATTGGCTGGTGTTGCCGGTGCGATTGCAGCGCCGATTGCGGGAAAGTTTGCCGACAAGGGGCTGAGTCGACTGCTTACGGGTTTTGCGATCTTGCTTGTGGCGCTCTCATTCTTGATGACGTATGGAAAGGGCCATTTTTCGACCCGGCTAGCAATGTTCGTAGCGGCCGCCATCGTGCTCGATTTTGGGGTATCGATGAATTTTGTGGTTGGCCAGCGGGCAATCTTCGCTTTGGCCCCAGAATACCGAGGCCGTCTCAATGGCATATATATCGCCTTTTTTTTTATGGGTGGTGCCACGGGCTCTGCCGTCGGCGCGTGGACTTTCACGCAGTCTGGTTGGCTGTTTACTTCATGGATCGGATTTGCGCTGCCAGTGCTGGCGTTACTTTATTACTTCACTGAGCACCGGGTGCTCATCAGACCCTAGGTGCCGGACTCGACCAGCTGAAAGCAGTAGGTAACCTGTTCTTCGGTAAATCGTGACTTCTTCATTGCTCCTCCTTTGAGCCTTCTGGGTCTGGAATGACGCGACCGTAACTCTACTTTTTTTAGTCGTGTCGAAAAAGCGAGTCAAAGTTAATCTCTAGGAGATGAAGAACTCCTACCTAAGTAGCCGATGTCCGCCTGCCGATGGGCGTCAGCGAAGCGACGCTCTAAAAAGTACGCGAATATGGGTGCAGCTGAACTGCAGCAGCTGCAAGAGAGAACAGCCGTCTCAAGCGATTGGTCGAAGACCTGACCTTTGGCAAGCAGATCCTGTATGAGGTGATTCAAAAAAATGTGAGGCCAATCTGCCTTCAAAATGTCGCTCGATGGATCTACGAGCGGTTGCAGGTGAGCACGCGACGCGCTTGTGGGCTGGCCCATATGCGGCCCGCAAATGAGTAGCACTCGTCCGTTCCCTGTGACAGAGTGTTGAACACCGAGCAATGGCAGGTGCCGCGGCTGATAGAGCAACGTAGCAAACCGTCCATGCCCCTCCATCGGCATGACGAGCGTGCTTGATCGTAGCCAACCTGGGTGGATAATCCCCCTAGCTTGCTGCTGGGTGTCAAGATTGCCATGAAACAAAGCCTGCGCCGAAAGCGACCGGGAACCCGAAGATATTTCCAACACTAAGCGCACGGGAGTCCATAATTGGACACTTTGTGGGCTCGACCGGGTACAACTGCATGAGCCGTATCAAATGCTTCCAAGCGTCGACTCGGAGATGCTATAAGGAGACAGGCCTTTGCCGAGGGGACATTTTGAGGTGGCCCGGCTTTTTCGGACACGTGAATTAAGCACTCATCGACAACAGCGGGCACTAGATAGCCGAGTGTTGATGTAGACGTTTGCGATTGTAGAAGCCTTCGATGTAGCTGACGATGGCGACTCTCGCGGCGTCGCGTATCGCGAAGACCTCACCATGGACGAGTTCGTTCTTCAGCGAGGAGAAAAAGCTTTCTGCGCAAGCGTTATCGTAGCAGTCGCCGTGACGGCTCATGCTAGGTAGCAGCCCATCGGCGGCCATCAAGCGACGGTAGTTGGCTGAGCTATAAAGCGCGCCCCGATCCGTGTGGTGAATCAGTCCCGCCGCAGGTTTGCAATGTGTGATCGCCATGCGCATGGCTACCTCTGATGCAGGACGTTCGCCAGCATCAGCAGCCTGACCGCTTCGCGCTTGAACTCTGCGGTGAACCGTTGACGCTTGACCATCTGACACCTCCCGGGGGATTGTCCCCATTCAAAGGGGTCCGTCAAATCCGGGCCATCTCATTTACTCATACGGACGTCCTTCAACGATCGATTCCCGACCGATAGACGTCACACACGTTAATGTAAAACCCGCTGCTTTGAATATACGCCGGTAATCTTCCTCGGTCCGCTCTCGTCCTGTAAGCATAACCAGCATATTTATATCCATCCAACGCGAGGGATCCGCTTGGCCAGGCTGTTTCAGTACGGACTCAATAACCAAAAGTCGTCCGTGGCGAACAATCGCTTTGCGGCAGTTACTCAAAATTCGCACTGATTCATCGTCGTCCCAGTCGTGCAGAATGCGTTTATATATATACGCATCCCCACCTTTGGGAACTGATACGAACATATCGGAGCAGACTACTTCAATCCTAGATGGTAGATCTTCTGACTTAACCCTCTCCACAACAGAAGGTAAGTCGCATAACACTCCCTTTGACCGCGTGTTCTTTTTCAAGATGCCGCGCAGAAACGCCCCCGACCCGCCGCCCACGTCCACTATCTTCTCGAATATGGAGAAATCGTAGGCGTCGAGGGCCGACTGCAAGCTAATCTTGCTGCCACCTTCCATGGCGATATGGAAGATCGCAGCTGCAGATGGGTTTTTCTCAAGGTAGTCAAACAAGCCCTCGCCATAGATCCTGTCGAAGGCGGGCTTCCCAGTTTTGACCGTCTCTAGCAGGTTGCCCCAAGGTTCCCAGAAAAAAGATTGCCCATAGAGCAAAGCCATACCTCGTATAGATTGTGAATGGCCGGACCGTAGATAGTCGCCACGTTCAGTAAGAGAATAATGCCCGCTACTATTCTCGAATAACAAGTCTAACGAGGAGAGAAAGCTTAGCAGCCTACCCAGTGCATCCGCGCTAACTTCACAATCTATGGCTAGTTCATTAGAACTCTTTTCACCATTTGATAAAAAATCAAATATTTCAAGGCAAGACGCAACATAAATAGCCTGGCTAGCCATAAATCCCCATATCATCTGAATCAACTCAGGAAGTGGAGATGTCTTCGATCCTACATCTGGCGGCATCACATTGATTCCAGCAAGTAATGAAATTCAAGAATCGTCATTCCGTACGTTTTTAATCGAACAACAAAACTTTACAAATGGTAAAACTGAAAGGTTTTTCAATAGTTCTTCTTCGTGAAAAGATACTCCACAATGATCTGACCACTACTAGGCTGGTCATCAATTGGCCTCCGGTATACGCAGAACACTCACTTTATAAAGACGCTCGGTTTAGAGATGCCTATAGGCTTCCAGTAAGAAATTGCTATCACGTGACGTGCGTTTATGAGTGCCAAAACTTAAATAACGATCGTTACGTGAGATTAGATGACGATCGTTACTTAGTCAACGGCCGACTAGGATTCATGAATTGAAGTCGAAGGCCTATGCTAAACGCCTGCGAATACTTGCAATCGAGTGGCGGGGTTATCTGACGCTGAGCGTGCCTGAAAATAACCCATCGCGCTGGCGACCGCGCAATGCTCGGTCATTTGCATGATCGTCGACTACGACACGAACCAACGGTTGGTCTCGGTCACGATCCCCGAACGTAGACTGTGCGTTGCGAAGTCAACCTTGAGTCCTGCGAGGCGGGTTCGTAGCTACACGATCTAGGCAGGCGACAGCGCCCGACCGACATAACCTTCGACCTTCGAAAAATAGCGAACCACGCCTCCTATACACTGGCTGGATCGAGAATGGGCTTGTCAGGTGGGCGATGCGTGATCGGGCGGATACAGACCTGGTCTTGCGAGGCGCTGCTTTCTGCGGTCTGGCGGCGCCAGCCTAAACTTCGTGTCCTGATTCACTCGGACTAAGGTTCGGTTTTATACCAGCGATGATTGGCAGAGCTTCCGGAAGGCGCATGGTCTTGTGTCCAGCACGAGCCGTCGAGGCAACGTCCACGGCAACGGGCCCGTGGAAAGCTTCTTTGGCCTGCTCAAGCGCAAGCGGATCAGACGGCAGATTTATCCGACCAAAGAGGCTTCACGGGCTGACGTGTTCGACGACATCGAGATGTTTTACAGCCCCAAACGTCGCCACAGTTCAAATGGCGACCTGTCGCCTGTCGAGTTAGAACGGCGCTACGCGCAAATCAGCGACTGAGTGTCTACAAAACTCTGGTCGGTCCAAAATTACCTGCCCTATGACGGTCAACTTTTCTGTCAATGGCAGTTGCAGCAATCAGGTACGAGCTTTAGCGGGCAGGAGCAGCCCAATGCATCGAGCTATGTCACGGCGTGTACCCCGGGGACCGCGAATTGCCAGGGCTTTTCCATTCCACACGGTTCGGGCAAATGCCCCATCCATGTCATCCCGCCGACATCGCCGCCGTTGAAGACCTGCTAAGTGTGCGATCAGACTCATCGACAGTGCGCGGCGGTCACGGGCGGTTATGTGCAAAAGTCTCATTCAGTAGATGGCAAGCGCGCTGACTTTGTATCGTTGACTAGAGACATTTCGTTAGACGGGACTTCGAGGATTGACGCTTAATGTCGTTGATCGACCATCGCGATGTGTTTACCCTCTCCTCCGCGGGGGAGGGGGATTTAGCAATCGATCCGATAAGCCGCTGTTATCGCAGGTGGCTGTGAGATTCCGTCAGCTGCCTGGCTATTAAAGCCGCCAACATGATCGAAAAGACCGCGAAGGCAACGAAGGACGTGTTTGAGGACAAGTCGTCTACTGGTGAGTGACGTCGCACCAAGCACCATAGCGCCTCGTCCCAGATCACGAGGACTGAACCCGCTTGTTGTCCTAGATCGGCCACCAACCAGGCGAGGCGCCCGCTCAAACGAGGTAGGGAGCGGATGGCTTCAATGGGATAACTTGGACGGCAGTCGGCGGGAAAACGCCGGTGTCGTCGAGGGGGTCGAGGCATTCCGGAAAGGTGCATATCGTTGTCGCCCTGGTGAGCTGGACTGATTTTGAAGTGGGCCCGTCGCATCGGCTGAGAGTATGGCGGTTAAGCTACGCCCTTCGTCACCTCGTTTTGAGCCTATGCTCCCTATCGAACGCACCCGGCAATGCGTTTCCTCCATCGACCTCGGTTGTGTGCAACTGGTCATCGTCGGAAAAGATGCTTACCTGACCGACCCAACCTGAGTGGCCTGCTGGAAAGCGTTAACCGCTGGCAATTGTTCCGGTCTGTATGTGCTGCAAGCGTTGGAAGCCCTCGCGGGTTCGGCGATAGGCTTCACCGAGCAGTTCGCGCAGCTGAATGAGTAGCTCCCCGGCAGATTGTGACTACAGCGACGCCGCTGATTCAAAGATCATCTTCGCCAAATCCTGATGGCTTCTTCGGTGGAGATGCAACGAGCAAAGAATGCTCGGCGGCCCTTTTATAATGCTTCAAGAAAGGCCTTCAACTCCTGCTTCTCCATTACGCTCAGATTGAGGGGATGGCCCGATTGCAGGCTCCGGTAATAAACCTCTCGGTCGATCGCCTCATCCAGCGTCGGCACGCTACCGTCGTGCATATAAGGTGCCGTTGACACCACGTTGCGCAGTGAAGGTGTACGAAACAGACCGATATCGCCGGGATTTAATGTGACGTTGAAGCGACCAAGCTGTGCTTCGTCAACGTGCGTGGCAACACGACGGCCGATATCGGCATCGCGCAACGAACGTTCAATCACCGCCTGTGTCAACGCCGGCAGATTTTGCTCTACAGCGCTAGGCTCTGCACTGGTGCGATGATAGGCGTTGTCAGTCAGCGAGACAGGTGTTCCATCCAGCCGATGGCATTCGGCACATTGCGCTTTACCCGAAAAAAGGATTAACCCCTGTTTCGCTAGAGCGCTAAGCGCGGAGGGATCGTGCGTCACCTGATAGCGATCAAAGGCGCTCGCGCGCTGGTTCAGAGAACGGACATAGGCGGATAAGGCCGCGGCAATGTGCGCTGATGTGATAAATGGCGCGGCATCCGGGAAGCTACTCGAAAATGCAGCACGGTAGCCCGCGTCATTGACGAGTTTGCCCACCGCTACGGTGTTGTCATGGAGCCCCATTTCGACAGGATTGGTCAGTGGATCCAGCACGGCCTGTTCTAACGCCGCACGTCGGCCATCCCAAAAGAACGACGTCGTCGTCGACGCACCGATGGCAGCCAGACTTGGCGTATTGCGAGTACCGATTCGTCCATTGATGCCTATCGCTACGCGTCGACCGTCAGTAAATGCTTTTTCGAGAATATGGCACGAAGCGCAGCGTACGTTGCCATCAGCACTGAGGTGCGGATCGTTAAACAGTTTTTGCCCCAGCGCGACGAGCGAATTCGGGGAGGAGGTAGTTAATTTTCGTTGCGCCGCCCACCAGCCACCCCCAATGACCAATACAAACAGAACGAGCCATGGACCGAGCGCGCGTGGAGTGATCATGAACGACGTAAGTAGTCTTCGTTGGCAGGTTCTGATGATTCGCCAATGACGATGTGGCCGGACATCCCCTGCGTTAAAACGCAACGAACCGAATCGTCGCGCCGGTGGGTTTGAGCGCGCCTTGAACGACCTTTTCCTGGGATGCCTCGCTCACCACCAAGACGACGATCCCTCTGAGTGCATCCGCTTTCAGCTGCTTGGACAACGCGGTGATGAAAGCGCTGGTTTGCTGAGCGCTGGGTCCGCCTATGATCAGTAATCCGCCGGGTATCAGAATAGGGCCGACCGCATGGCTGATCGAATCGGATTCTTCTTGACGACGCGTGTCGGCCTGCGGGCTGTCTCCGCCTGGAATCACGTAAATATAAGGGTGCATGCTGACGTCTTTCACATGGATATGGCCTTGCGCGGCGAGATAATTTCCCCACGTCGTGTCATCGGCTGAGATAGCCGGCTTGGTCGGGGACGCTGCAGCACTCGCCGCAGGGGGTGTGGCAAGCGAGCTGTCCGCCGCTTGATGATTGCAACTGGCCACGGCTAGGCCGAGCAAACAAGCCCACGTACCCGCAAGTAATCCTGATCGATTCATAAGTTCCTTCTAAGCGCTAGGTTAGTGCGAGGGGATGTCGTCCACCAGTGTGACGTTTTATGGAACTCACAGCCAAAAACAAAAGTTGCTTAACCTTATTCGAAGTATCACCGCATGGAAATACTGTCGAACTTGCTCTAGAGCTTTTTGCGCTTGTCAACGCGCAGGAAACTGTGCTTTGCTACAGGTAGGGAAAAGAGGACATTTCCCTCTAGGGAGTACCACGTCGACAATCCGATCAATCCTTCTGAGGATTGGTTGAAGGGAGTGTGCGTATGGAATCGCAGGACGAGCGATCAGCGGTTGTCGAAGATATCGCCTTGATGTCTTTGCCCGCGAAAAGGAAATATCCGCTACGCGGGTGGGTTTCTGCGCGCGTCGTCATACGCCTGCTGCTGTGGAGCCTTTTTTTGTTGTGTCTGGGCGTGACTGAGGCGCAAGTCACCGGCGCTAGTCCAGCCAATACTTATGTTTATGACGCCAATGGGCGTCTCGTGGCTATCACCAAGAGCGATGGCACCAGCACGCCCTACATTTACGACACTCTAGGCAACTTGGTACGGATCGGCAGCGTACTCTCGGCGGGGCAACTTGCTGTATTCACCTTCAGTCCTGCGCATGGCAACGTCGGTACCCCGGTCACCATTCAGGGACAGGGGTTCAGTAGCACGCTGGCTAATGACAGCGTGAGCTTCAACGGCAGCACAACTAGCGTGATGTCGGCAACGGCCACGCAGTTGGTTACCAGTGTTCCGGTCGGTGCCAGTAGCGGTCCGATCACGGTCACCGTGGGTGGCCAAACGGCAACAAGCGCCACGTCGTTCGTGGTGGATAGCACCGGGTTGCCGCCGAGCATTGCGCAAGTCACCCCGCTTTTTTCGGCGGTTGGTGGAACTGTGACAGTGGCCGGTACGCATCTATATCCGGTGCCAGGAAATACGACCATGCTTGCAGGTGGGCTTGGCGTGACCTTGTCGTCAGCGACCGACGCTCAGCTGCAATTCGTCCTACCCAATAACGCTGTCAGCGGTCATGTGGTGGTGCAAACGCCTTACGGTCAGGCGACGAGTGCGCTCCCTATCGTCATTCTGCCCACTGGTCTTAATGCAACCAATGTGGTCAGCAGCGGCAATGCCGCGCTCAACGGATCGCCTGTTGCACTGAGCATCGGTGCATCGGGCCAGACCGGCGCGGTGACCTTCGATGGTACCGCTGGCAGTTGGCTAAGCTTGCAGGCAAGTGCCATTACCACGACCGGCAGCATCAATTACACGATCTATGCCCCGGGAAATGTAGTGATCCAACAGGGCAACCTATCGTCCGGATCACCAACGATCCATCTGCCGCAGCTGAAGGGCGGTACCTACCTCGCCACTTTTACGCCCAATGGCGCGGGAGCGCAGTTATCCGTAGGCGTAGAAACCAATACAACATTAAGCACCGGTGTTTCTGCCACCGTAGTCACCTCGGTGCAAGGGCAGAGCAAGCGTGTGCTGTTCCAGGCCGTCGCCAATCAGCTGCTCACCTTTGAGGTGATTAGCACCACGACGACACCGGCAAGCCATGCAGTGACGTACACCGTCTATACGCCCACCGGGGCAAGTTACACGAGCAGTACAACTACGGGCGGCCCAATCTCTCTGGGTGCCATGCCGACCACCAGCACGGGAACTTATCAGGTCATCATTGCACCTGGGAGCGGCGTGATCGGTACGGTGCAGGTTGAAGTGGTGCCGGGTGCTGGTGGCGTACTGTCGAGCACGAATACGTCGCAAAATTATGCGGCAACTTTCGCCAATCAGAATGTCTATTTGTCATTCACGGCGAATCAAGACGCTACCCTGGACCTGACCTTGACCGGTCTGGCGATCACCGGATCCAGCCTCACGTCGGCGTCAGTTGACGTTTACGATCCCTCCGGCGCGCTTGTCACCTACACGACCTGCTACACGACCAGCCCGGGAAACAGTTGTCGGCTTACGTTGTGGAATTTGGCCGCCGGGACGTATTCGGTGGTGGTTTCCCCGCCATCGACAAATAGCATCATTAGCTTTCATGCCGCGCTCGGACCCGATGCCGCCGGGCCGGCACTGACCGCCAGCACCGCGACGACCGTGACTTTGGGCTCGGGACAGACGGAGCGCCTCACGTTCAATGCGAACGCCGGTGACACGGTGGCCCTGAATCTGGCCAATGTAAGCACGACGCCGGCCGGCCAAACGCTATTCGTTTATGTGTACCGCCCGGACGCGGGCGTGCTCACCGCGGGTAATTATTACTCATACGTCAGCACGGCCAGCTCTGGCACATCGCTGAATCTACCGAACCTGCCGGTAAGCGGCGCCTACACGGTGAGGATCTACACTGATTACGCCGAGCCGGGCTCAGCGCAAGTGACTTTGATACCGGGGGTGACGGGTACTCTGCCCATCAACGATACGTCGAAAAATTACGCATCGGCCGTCAATCAGAACGCGTATCTGTCATTTACGGCCACCTCTGGCGCTAATCTGGAATTGACTTTGACCGGCCTGACGATTACTGGGACCAGCACCGGTCCTGCGGCAGTCAACGTATACAATGCTGCTGGCAGCAATGTCGCGTCGACAAGCTGCTATGCCAATAATCCCGGAGGCAGCTGCCGACTGCCGCTTTGGAATCTGGCAAGTGGGACGTATTCAGTCATCGTGTCGCCACCAGGCACCAACAGCACGATGGCTTTCAATGCGCTGCTCGAGGCCGATGTGACCGGTTCGGCGCTGATTGCCAATACGCCGACTGCCATCAGTCTGGGGGCGGGCCAGGTGGAACGCCTGACGTTCAGCGCGAACGCGGGTGATACGGTGGCTCTGAATCTGTCGGGTGTAGGCACGACGCCGTCGGGTCAGACCGTGTATGCCTACGTCTACCGTCCCGACAACGGCCGAATCGTTTCCGGCAGTTCTCCTTACGCTTACGTCACGAGTTCCGGTCCAAGCAGCACGGTGAATCTGCCCAAGCTGCCGGTGAGCGGAAACTACACAGTGATGGTGTACACCACCTATGGTAATCCCGCTTCGGCGCAGCTGACCCTCTTGTCCGGCGTTGCCGGGACACTGTCCAGCAATGGCTCATCGCAAAATTACGCCAGCAGTGCGGTGAACCAGAACGTCTATCTGTCCTTTACCGCCAATCAGGGTGACACCCTCGACCTGACGTTGGCCGGTTTGGCGATTTCGGGATCCTCCGCGAATTCAGCGTACGTGAACGTGACCAACGCTGCCGGAACGAATATCGTTTCGACGACCTGTTTTACGAGTAATCCAGGTAACGATTGCAGGCTTACGTTGTGGAATCTGACCGCGGGCACCTATTCGGTGGTGGTGTCGCCTCCGAATGCGAGCAGCACGATCAGCTTCAGCACGTTGCTCGAACCCGAAGTGGCTGGCCCAGCTTTGACGGTCGGGTCGCCAACGGCAGTTAGCTTGGGAACGGGACAGATAGAGCGCTTGACCTTCAGCGCAAATGCCGGCGACACGGTTGCTCTGAGTTTGTCAGGGGTCAGTACGACGCCGACAGGTCAAACGATCTATGCCAATGTGTACCGTCCAGACACGGGTGTGGTCACGTCGAGCAATACCTACGCGACCACAAACAGCAGTGGCTCGAGCGCCACGTTGAACCTGCCGAACCTGCCGGCAAGCGGAACCTATATCGTGAGGCTCTACACCGTCTACGGCGAGCCTGGTTCCGCGCAATTGACGCTAGAGTCCGATGTGTCCGCCGCCCCCCCTGTGTATGGCACTCCTACGCTGCCGGATAACGGCGTTCAACAAAGCGAGGCCGGTGCGGCGGCGGGGCAAAATGTCATGATGAGCTTCAACGCTAATCAGGGCGATACCCTAACATTGACCTTGACCGGACTCGCGATAACGGGATCCACTTCGACGTCGGCCGCGGTCAACGTATACGGTCCTTCGGGCACGAATGTCGCTTCGACCACGTGTTATACGAGTAACCCCGGGAATAGCTGCCGGCTTCCGTTATGGAACCTGACGGCCGGCACTTACTCGGTAACGGTATCGTCGCCCAACGCAAGCAGTACCATCAGTTTCAACGCGATGCTTGGCCCCGATGTGGTCGGCCCCGCTCTAGTAACCAATACCCCGACGACGGTCACCTTGGGGGTGGGGCAGACAGAGCGCCTGACATTCAACGCCACCGCCGGCAGTACGGTGGCCCTAAATCTGTCCAACGTGAGTACCACGCCGACAGGACAGGCCGTCTTTGTCTATGTCTATCGCCCGGATACGGGCACGATTACGGCCACCAATGCCTATACGTCGACTAACGTAAGCGGAGGTTCGAGCGGTACCCTGAATCTGTCGAACCTCCCGGCAAGCGGCACCTATACCGTAAAGGTCTATACATCCTACGGCGAGCCGGGTTCCGTGCAGCTGACGCTGGTATCGGGCGTGACAGGTGCGCTGTCGGCTACCAGCACGAACTACGCCACCGCAGTCGCCAATCAGACCGTCAATCTGTCGTTCGCAGCCAGCGAAGGCAACAATCTCGAATTAGCCGTGACCGGACTGGCCTTCACCGGCTCGGGCGCAACGGCGGTTTCGGTGAACGTGTATAACGGTGTCGGCACCAACGTGGGTTCCACGAGCTGCTACACCAATAATCCGGGCGACAGCTGCCGGCTTCCGCTCTACGCCCTGGCGGCAGGAACGTATGAGGTGGTGATAGCGCCGCCGGGCGGAAGCGGTACGATGAGTTTCAACGCCCAATTGTCACCCGATGTCGTCGGCACGGCGCTCACAGCCAGTACTCCGGCCACCGTGAACCTGGGTTCGGGACAAGTGGAGCGTCTGACCTTCAGCGCGAACGCGGGCGATACTGTGTTCCTGAAATTGTCGAACCAGAGCACGAGCCCAGCGGGCCAGGTTGTGGAGGCCGACGTGTTTCGTCCGGATGCGGGCGCGATCAATGCGAGCACTCCGTTCTACACCACGCTCTACAGCAACGGCTCGGACATGCTGCTGAATCTGCCAAACTTGCCCGTCAGCGGCAATTATCTCGTGAGGATCTACACCGTTTATGGCGAGCCGGGTTCGGCGCAACTGACCCTGGCGCCCGGCATGACCGGGACGCTGACGACCAACGGCGGGGCGCAAAGTTATGCCAACGCGCTGAACGGCCAGAACGTCTATCTGTCCTTTGCCGCCAATCCAGGCAATAACCTAGAGCTGACGTTCAACAACATCAGCGGCTCGTTCACCTCTGACGTATACAACGCCGCTGGAAGTTCGGTGGCGAGCGCCTCGTGTTCGGCATCGAACCCGGGAGCGAGTTGTACGCAGTCCTTGTACAACCTTCCGGGTGGAACCTATTCGGTAGTGTTGACGCCCGGTGGCAGCACGGGCCTGATCGGCTTCCAAGCCTTGCTTCAGTCCGATACGTTGGGACCGAACATGACGTTCAACGCGCCAACATCCGTTGCCCTTGGAGCTGGTCAGGTGGAGCGCCTGACGTTCAACGCGAACGCGGGCGATGCAGTGACCCTGAATATGTCGGGCGCAAGCACGACGCCAGCAGGGCAGTACCTTTACGCGTACATTTATCGCCCGGATGTCGGCGCGATCACCTCGAGCAGTTCCTACTATGCCTATTTCGAGAGCACCGGCTCGAACAACGCCCTGAATCTGCCCAGCCTGCCAGTAAGCGGTAGCTACCTGGTAAGGGTGTATACGGGCTATGGCGAGCCGGCCTCGGCCCAGCTGGGTTTACTGGCAGCGGCGACAGGGACCCTGCTTACGACCGGTACATCGCATAGCTACGCCACGACGACCGCTGGTCAAAACGTCACCCTGTCGTTCGCGACCAATCAAAGCGCCAATCTAGAGTTGACCCTTAATGGGCTGACGATCGCAGGATCGAGCGCGACGTCCGTGACAGCCGATGTGTACGACGTTAACGGGAACTATGTGGCCTCGACGATGTGCAACGTGGACGATCCGGGAAGCGGTTGCCGACTCCCGTTATGGAACTTGCCAGGAGGTAATGACTCGGTCGTGGTGTATTCGCCGAGTGCGGGCAGCACGATGAGCTTCAACGCGATTCTCGAATCCGACGCCACGGGGCCGGCACTGGCGGCGAACACACCAACGACGGTCGCTTTGGGCGCCGGGCAGGTGCAGCGTTTGACCTTCAGCGCGAACGCGGGCGCAGCAGTCGCGTTGAACTTGTCCGGCGTCAACCTTCCGGCGGGACAGTTTGTGTATGTCGACGTATATCGTCCAGACACAGGGGCGATCACGCCGACAAACTACTACGCGTCCGCCGACGTCAGCGGGTCGGGCACGGTGCTGAATTTATCAAACCTGCCGGCCACGGGCGTTTACACCCTACTGGTCTACACCGGTTATGGGCAGCCCGGCGGCGCGCAGCTGACACTCGTTCCGCAGTAAGCGTGTTAGGCGAAACATACCATTTTGGTCAGAACGTGTTGACCAACGCGTAATCGTTCGAAGGAGTCGATGATGACGGCACAAGGGAAGACGTGGGGCGTGCGGGGGGTGGCAAGCGGGCTCTGCGTAATGGCGCTGAGTGCGGCAGCACTGGCCCTGTGCACGCTGCCGCTAGCGACGCGTATCAGCAGCGCCGGTCACACTTATGTGCTGCCGGCATCGTCTGAAGTCACCCGTACGCTGTTGCCAGACGGCCGTACATTCGAAGTCCATGGCGCGCAAGGCCTGGCGTATGTCATTGATGGGGCGACGCGACATCGGGTATCGCTGTCGGAAGTACGCCGTTTTGCTTCCATCACCGTCATGCCCAGCGGCCAGGTGCTGTTATGGGGTGGCATCGATGGGCGCGGTCAGGTGCGCGGTACTGGTGAATGGTTCGAGCCGTCCACGGGCCGCTTTGCACCGGCCGACGCCCTGGGTCTGCCGGCCCGCGCCGGCCACACCCTGACCGTGATGACGGATGGTCGGGTATTGATGACCGGGGGCTGGTCAGCGCAAGGCGTGCCTGCGACCGGGGCGCTGCTGTGGCAACCGACGTCCCGCCAGAACACGGTGCTCGCCGCTGTGCACGATGGTCCGCGCCTGGAAGGCAGCGCCCAGTTGCAGGCCGATGGTTCCGTACGTATCGAAGGCGGCGTGGATGTTCAAGGTCATGCCGTGCCTTCCACCGTGCGCTACGATCCGACCGGCGCAACACCGGACACACCCATCGCCGCAACATCCGCTGCCGTGGTGGCAAGTCTGCCCATCGCCGAGGCGACGGCCGCCCCTATCCAGGGCCCGCTCGCATTGCGCTTCTCCACACCTGTAGATGTGCGCCAGCTGAATCCCAAGACCGTCACCTTGTTGGGGCCCGAGGGCGCAGTGTCAGTTCATGTAACCGGTGCCGAAGGGGGGCGTCTGGCCTTCGTGCAACTGCCGGATGATCTGTATCCAGGCTCGCGCTATACCTTGTTCGTGAAGGGGCTACATACCGCGACCGGTATTGTCGTGCCGTACAAAGCGATTGGCTTTACCACAGCGCGGGCCACGGCGACCGGGGTGGTCGTGGCTGGACAGGGCGGGCGGCCACAACCCTCCTCTGCTGTCGCTAATGAGGTGTCGTTGCCGCCGCTGGTCTTGATGACTGGCAATGGCCGCTCAACTTGTATCGATCGAGAGGTCGATAGCTTGTGCCGCGAACACAGTGTTGTCCGCGATGGCGCCTGGTACCCCGGTCAGGATAATGCACCGAATGCTACCGGCGGGCACTGGCGCTTGTATCGACCGCATCAGAGTCTGCCCGATACCCGCGAGCGCGAAGCCGCGCTTGCCAAGGGAACCACGGCGCTGATCGGTCAGGTTCGGCAGATCGATGAAACACCCGTCGCCAATGTCGAAGTCAGTGTGGGCGATCTCAAGGCGCGTACCGATGCACAGGGCCTCTTCGTACTCAGCGGTCTACCGGCAGGACGGCAGGAGGTGTTTGTGGACGGACGCACTGCCAGCCACGGTGAAACGCAATACGGGCGATTCCTCGTCGGAGCGGACCTCAAGAGCCGAACGATAGTCCACATGCCGTACGTGATGTACCTGCCGCGCGTGCTGCCGCGCGACGAGATTACGCTGCCGTCGCCGACCAGTCGCGAAGTGGTGCTGACGCATCCAGACATGCCTGGTCTCGAATTGCACGTGCCCGCGGGTACCGTTTTCAAGGATCGCGAAGGTCATGTCTTAACTCATATTGCCATCGTACCCACGCCAGTCGACCACGCGCCGTTTCCGCTGCCGGACAACTTTCCGATGTATTTCACCATCCAACCGGGCGATGCGGTGGTGCAGGGTCTGACGCCGACGGCGTCTAAAGGCATCCGGGTGGTTTATCCAAACTATGGTCACGCCAAACCGAACGCAGTGGGCAATTTTTGGGTGTATGGCGTCAAGGAAGGTTGGCAGATGTACGGCGGCGGCCACATCACCGCCGATGCCAAACAGCTGGCACCGGATCCGGGCGTGGCGCTGGTCTGGGCATTGGGGGCCGGTGCCTCCCTCTCCAATGCTAATGCGGCCACGGCGCAGACGCTCAACAATCAAAGCAAAGGCTGTCCGATAGACTTGCAGACCGGCATCATGTTCCATCAATGGAATGACCTGTCGATCAACGACATCATGCCGTTGTCGCTGACCCGCGCCTACACCTCAGCCGATAGCAATTCGCATATGTTTGGGGTCGGCAGTAATTCCAACTTTGGTATCCACCTCTACGGCAACAACAACTTTACGACGCCACAGCTGGTGTTGCCGTGCGGTCAGGGTATTGCCTTCAACCTCGTCAGCGGCACGGCGACGAACTGGCCGCTGGCCGGGGATGTGTGGGAGCACACCGGCACTAACTCCGCCTTCTATGGCGCGACCCTGCAATTCTTCACGGGAACAGCGATCGGCGAATACTGGCAGATCACCCTGAAGGACGGCAGCGCGTACGGTTTCCAAAGCGACGTGCCCAATCTGCTGAAATGGATGCGCGATCGTTATGGCAACCAGGTGCAGCTCGCCTACAACGGTGGCCTTATCGATCAGGTCACTTCGCCCAGCGGTCGCTCGATCACCTTCAACTACGACAGCAGCAATCGGGTCACCAGCGCCGTGGACAATGCGAACCGCACGGTAGGGTATGCCTATAACCCGGCCGGTAGTCTAGCTACGGTGACCTATCCGGACAAGACCACGGAGCAGTACACCTACGACAGTAACCATCGCATGCTCACCATGCAGGATCGGCGCGGCACGATCTGGGTCACCAATCAATACGACACCAATGGGCGTGTTACCAAGCAAACGTTCGCGGACAGTACTTATTACCAGTTCGGCTATACCACCGACAGCAACAACAACGTCATCACAACGCTGGTTACGGACCCGAATGGCCATCAGGAGCAGGTGGCTTTCGACCCGACCAGTCACTATCCGGCCACGGATACCTATGGCTATGGCACGTCGTTGGCGCAGACCACGACGTATGTACGCGAACCCTCCGGGTTGATCGATAAAGTCACTGATGCCTTGGGGCGTACTACAGCCTATACGTACGATGCGATGGGCAACATCACCGGCGTTACCCGACTGTATGGGACCTCCAATGCGGTGACTTATCAGTTCACCTTCACGTCCGACAGTAATCAGCTTGCCAGCGTGACCGATCCCTTGGGGCATACCACCAGCTTTGGTTATGACCATCGGTGCCTGAACCAGATAATCGATCCGCTGGGCCATGGCAGCACGATACAGTGCAACGGTGCCGGGCAGCCGGTAACGCTGACCGATGCGCTCGGTCATACCACGACCTTGAGTTACCAGGGTTACGACTTGCACAGCGTGACCGATCCCCTGGGTCGCACCGTGAGCTATACGGTAGATGCCCTCGGGCGGCCCATCGCCACCCAGGATCCCTTGGGCAACGTCACGCTGACCCAGTACGACGTTGACGATCGTGTCAGCCAGGTGACCGACGCACTGAACCAGACCACGATCCTGAGCTACGATGGCAACAGCAACCTGCTGAGCACCACCCTGCCTAGCGGAGCGGTGATCGCCACGACGTACGATGCACGCAACCGCCCCCACACGCGAACGGACGCGTTGAACCAGAGCGAATCGTGGACGTACGACGGCATGAACCACGTGCTGTCGCACACCGATCGCAAAGGGCAGGCCACGACGGTCAGCTACGACGCGCTGAATCGCCCGGCACTGACGACCTACGCCGACGGTTCGACCACCCAGCCGAATTACGATGCGGCCAATCGCCTGACCGGCCTGGTGGACTCCAGCAGCGGCAACCTCAGCTGGGGTTACGACGGTCTGGATCGGGCCACCACGACCGTCACGCCGCAGGGCACCATCGGCTACACCTACGATGCCTCGGGTCGCCGCACCAGCATGACGCCCGCGATGCAAGCTATCGTCAATTACTTTTATGACAATGCGAACCGGCTGACGTCGCTGACGCAGGGCAGCGAGACGGTGCAGCTGGGTTACGACAATGCCAACCGACGCAACGCGCTGACCCTGCCTAATGGCATTAGCGTGAGTTATGGCTACGATGCCGGCAACCAGTTGACCGGTCTGAGCTACGCGCAAGGCAACGGCACCGTCTTGGGCAATCTGGTCTATGGCTACGACAACGACGGTCGGCGAACCGGACAGAGCGGCAGTCTGGCACCTAACGTACTACCGACGCCCAGCACTAGGCCGGGGACGTTTGATCTCAACAATCGGCAGACCAGCTTCAACGGCAGCACCATGAGCTACGACGCCAACGGCAACCTCACCAGCAACGGTATCAACACCTTCGTGTGGAACGCGCGCAACCAGTTGACCCAGATCACCCAGGGCGGAACGACCCAGTTCAGCTATGCGTACGACGCGCTGGGTCGGCGCACCAGCAAGAGCGCGGCGGGCGCGGCCGCACCGACGACGTACCTCTACGATGGGATGAACGCGGTGCAGGAAGTGATCGGCAACGTCACCAATCCCATACTGACCGGCCTAGGCACAGACGAGCGCTACGCCCGGAACGATGTGAACGGGCGGACCGACTTCCTGACCGATGCGCTGGGCAGCACGATCGCCCTGACCGATCCCACCGGCGCGATCACACAGCAGTACAGCTACGATCCGTACGGCAACGTCACGCAGAGCAACACCACCATCGGATTTACCAACCCGTACCTGTATACCGGGCGGGAAGCGGACAGTACGGGGCTGTATTACTACCGGGCTCGGTACTACTCACCGACGATGGGGCGGTTTATCTCCGAGGACCCGATGGGATTTGGCGGTGGGCAACTTAATTTTTATGCCTATGCCGGAGGAAACCCACTGATGTACACCGATCCATCCGGGCTCTACTTTGGTGTGGATGATGCCGCCGCCGCCGGTTTAGGAGCAGTAATCGGTCTGGCTTCTCAGGGATTCAGTGATGCCATTGAGGGACATTTTAGCAGTTGGCAGGACTACGCCGGATCGGCATTCGGTGGCGCCGCTGCTGGAGAAGCAAGCCTCTATCTAGGGCCGCTAGCCACAGGAGCCGTTTTTGGGGGAGCCACAAATTTAGCTAAGCAGGGCTTGAAGATGGCTACTCACAAGCAATGTCATTTCAACTACGGATCGCTAGCGCTCGATACTGGTCTAGGCGCTGGATTAGGTAGGATCATCGGTCCTGAAATCGAAGGAATTACATCCGGTCGAGGAAGTTATTCAGCTATCTTCAAACAAATGGTTACGAAGCAGTCGAACGGAACAATTTCAAGCATATCAGTAAGCACCGCCATGAAAATAGCGACCGTAAAGCAAGCTGAGGGAGTTTCCGGAACTGCACTTGGCCCTGTTGTTTCTGCCGTGGAAGATACCCTTGGTTCCGATGAAGAGTGCGGATGCCAATGATGAATGACCCTTCAATTCGCGCAACGGCGGCACCCTCAATGCTAATTATTTTTGAGTCTTTCGCCGTACCTATGTTTCTTCTATTTCTATATGGCGCGGTGTTTAATCACGCGGAATGGGGAGGCGCCGTGATAGCCGGAGCCTTATGCATATTAATTTTCGTCTGGTGGAGATCTTTTTTGCTGCAAATAACGGACGGTGAATTAGTTTATCAGTCACTATTGAGACGTAGAAAAGTTAAGTTGAATAATATTATGAAAGCTGTCAGGAAAATTGATCTCGTCTCCCACGGCAGTCGACCTCCAAACCGGTTGGAGATCCATAGTGTCGGAGACGACAGAACGCTTGATTTTGATATCAATATGAAGCCATTCCGTCCGGGAGACATTAAAAAGATTGAAGCCCTGCTCCAAGTACGTGGGGCAAGTGGTCTTGATTAGAATAAAAACTAATCAGCAGCCGCATATAAAATGCAAGTCAATACGACGTCGACGATTTATCGTCGGTAGTGATGAGGAAGTAGCCGCATTTAGCCGAGCCGGCGCAGGGCGGATGATTAGGTCAAGTTATCAATACTAGGGAGGGACTGCTGCCGACCCGACGCGGACGCTTTCAGAGCATGCCTCAAGCGCAAAGACCACAGATAAGTGAGGACGGGTCCACAATTTCAGCGAGCGGAAAGGTGGTAAACGTTGTCCGGAAAGATTTTTCCGATGCGCCAACGGACGCTGCGGCATGGTTCGGGGAGTACAGAATCGCCTATGAATGCTGCCCTAGGAAGGGGCCAGCGGGACATATGCCGCCCGATTTTCATGACGCACATTTGACTATTTGAATACGTGGGAACCGAAGGCATGAATACGCTTGCATACAATCGGAAAGCGCGACGGAAGGAACTCGTAACGCTGCGCGACTGAGCTCGCTTCACAAGGTTAAAGTGGTATCGATTAGTAATGTTGAAAATTTGACGACGCAAGCACTGCGATCAAATGATCTGTTTTTATTTTGTCTTGTTCAATTCTTAAAATTTTTTGCAACCGCACAGTAAGTACGGCCACAGAGTGTATTTTTCTTCGGATGTTCCATGCGTTGACAAGGGAGTGACTAATGAACATTGCCTTTAAAATTGTCATTGCATTCATCGCTACATGTTTCTGTAGCACTGGATATTCCAATCCATTGAATAGAATGAAAACGTCGGCGGCTTCTTCATCGTCAGATAGTAAGCCTGTCGCGACCAATGTCGTACCCTCTATGGCTTTGGTGGGATCGCTTCCAGCCGATGTAGCTTCCGGTCACGCAGTTCGGGCTGCAGATCTGCCGGCGACCATTCCCATTCGGCTGACGATCGTCGTCATGCCACATCGCAGTGAGCTTGCAAGCTTTATTGACCAAGTAAGCGACCCTGCTTCCCCAACCTTCCATCGCTTTCTTACCTTCGACCAGTTGAAATCACGTTTTATGGCTTCAGACGCTGATGTCGAGTCCGTCGAAGCGTGGGCGCGCGCAGGCGGTCTTTCTGAAGTCCAACGATGGCCGTCCAATCATGCGATTGTGATCCAAGGAACAGTCGGACAGGTCAATACGCTTCTCGGCGTAAAACTTGGCAAGTACAGCTTGAATGGAAATGTCTATTACGCAAATGACAAGAGGCCTACCATCTCGTCGGAAATAGCGCCAAAAATCGCTGACATATTGGGCCTTAATTCGATGCAGCAGGTGCTTCCTCTGTCGCAAGACCAGGGCCATTCGTCGCCGATAGATACGCCACGCGTCAGCACGGAGCCATTCATCAGTCGCACGGTCTTGCGTGGGGATGCTCAAGGCTCCGTCCACGGTCACGTGGTTACGCCTAAGATCTCGGCCACGATGAATTCAGCAAAGCCTGCGGACATCCGCACGCAATCTAATCCATACGTCCCGTCAGATATATGGAGTGAGAGTGCCTATAACTACGACGGCTTGGCGAAATTCAGCCATTGCTGCAATCCTGCCCATTTGGCCACCGGCTCACCGCCCGAAACATCGATCGCCATTATTGGTGAAAATAAGGCAGACCCCAACGATGTGAATAAATTTTTCATACAGTATGGTCTGGCCGAAGTTATTGAAAATGTCGCCATTGATGGCCCGGCCTGCTGCGATGATGAAATGACGATAGATACGGAATGGGCTGGGGCTATGTCTAATAGCAAAGGTGCCAACTCTGATACGGCAACGATCCATGTATACGAAGGTGGCGGCACGCAGCTGTCTGATCAACTGAATGCGTGGGAGGCAGCTTTTACCGACGACAAGGCCCGCGTCGCATCGACCAGCTTCGGAGCGGCTGAGTCTGGATATGGCGGATTGGGGACGCCATCCATAGGCGATTTTACCGACATCACCAATGCGATGACGGCGCTTGGTTGGACGATTGTTGCTGCTGCGGGCGACACGGGGGTGGACTACTACGGCGGCAACGGATGCAACACTACCAATGTGGTTCAATACCCTGCGACGGACCCAAACGTCGTCGCTGCTGGCGGCTCCACGCTTATTCTAAACACCGATGGCACCTTTTCATCAGAAAATGCCTGGTCGGGGAATGCGTGCGCCAAAGTGAATCCAACGTACAACGGCGGCGGCGGTGGTGGGGGATGCAGTAACAATACCTTTCCCGCGACGGCTTGGAACAATACGGGCTGCCCGAGCAATCGACGAGCGATTCCCGATATGTCACTGAACGCCTCGCCGAACCTGGCTGGTCAAGGGGCGGGGCAAAGTATTTACTACAGCTATGGCAAATGTAAGGGCAATGGAGCGGGATGCTTTGCGACAGGATCGAGCATCGTTGCTCCTGAATTAGCCGGCTTCTTCGCGCAGGAAAATTCATACCTACTTACGCTTGGAAACATTTGCGGTACATATCACGACGCGCCTTGCGCGCCCCTCGGTAGAGCAGGTCCTATTATCTTTGCCACTGTTCACCAACCGCACAATCCGTTCTACGACATCGAGCAAGGATCCAACGCGAATGGTCAAAGCAACGGCTATCAAGCTGCACGCGGGTATGACTTGGCGACTGGGCTTGGCTCGGTCAACATGATGCAGCTCGCTTGGGCCATTAACTACTATTTGCTTTCAAATGGATCGACACCACCCATCGTATCTTTCAGCGGAGCGCAACTTGACACGCTCTATACCGGTCCGGTCACCGTGGACTTTCAGTTCAATGGGGCCAACCGAGGTATTGCTGGCTATACGGCTTATTCTGATCGTGACCCAGGCGACCCAAAGTCCGAGCTGTCGCCGGGCACTGGAAGCCCCTTCTGGGACGGTCCCCAAGTGGTCGGTTCACCCAGTGGTGGTTCGATCCAGATCCCGTTCGCACCCGGCTGCCATATGGTCTATGTGCGTGTTTGGGACAATCTGGGTGATGGAAACACTCAGATCAGCTATGGCCCCATCTGCATGGGGGGAGCCAATACGAAATGTAGTTTTGCTGAAAAAGGCTGTCCCGCGCAGGGCGGCTATGAGGGATATCAAATCACCTGCCCTATGACGGTCAACTTTTCTGTCAATGGGCAGTTGCAGCAATCAGGTACGAGCTTTAGCGGGCAGGAGCAGCCCAATGCATCGAGTTATGTCACGGCGTGTACGCCGGGGACCGCGAATTGCCAGGGCTTTTCCATTCCAAACGGTTCGGGCAAATGCCCCATCCATGTCATCCCGCCACCACCGCCGCCGTTGAAGACCTGCCAAGTGTGCGATCAGACTCATCGACAGTGCGTGGCGGTCACGGGCGGTTATGTGTGCAAAGGTCTCATTCAGTAGATGGCAAGCGTGCTGACTTTGTATCGTTGACTAGAGACATTTCGTTAGACGGGACTTCGAGGATTGACGCCTAATGTCGTTGATCGACCATCGCGATGTGTTTACCCTCTCCTCCGCGAGGGAGGGGGATTTAGTAATCGATCCGATAAGCCGCTGTTATCTGGCTAGAGCCGTGGTTTGCTTTTGACGCAAGCAGACATATTTCGTGCATCTCGTACCAGAGCATTCGGATTTGGCGCTGGGAGCACGGCGGCGGCAATGGTTTTTTTGTCTGTGGGTGCTTGCTCAGCTCTGAACGCCCGGGACGTTGGCCATACCGCAAGTGCGTTGGGTGCGGAAAGAACCATTCGATGCAGAATAGGACCGGCTAGCTTGGGCGCCGGCGCAATGTGTGAGGCGAAGAACAATCGGAGGCCTAATGTCGAAAAATATTGTCATTTGCTGTGACGGCACCGGCAATCAGATCGACAACACCATTTCGAACGTGCTCAAGCTTTACCGAATTCTCGAAAAGGGCGATCGCCAACGCGTTTACTACAATCCAGGCATCGGGACTATTGGCCAGAAAAACGCCTGGCAGCGCTTCAAGCAAGAGGCGCTTGGTGTATTTGGTCTAGCCACCGGCTATGGGCTCGATGACGATGTACTGGGCGCCTACCGCTTCTTGAGCCAAACCTACGAAGAGGGCGACAAAATCTGGCTCTTCGGATTCAGCCGCGGCGCCTACACAGTTCGCGTTCTCGCCGCCTTTCTCCATGTCATAGGTCTCCTGCGACCTGATCAACTGAATCTGGCCGGATACGCTCTGACGGCCTTCAAGAAATCAAGCGGCGATAGCCAGCGCGTAAATCGTGGGGAAATCGGTAACTCCGCGACTGAAGCCGGCAACGGAAATCGAAGCCCAGAGCTTGAGGCCGCGTGGCATTTCAGCCGGGTCGCGGGCGGAAAGACCATCCGTATCGAGTTTGTTGGGGTATGGGATACGGTTGCGTCAGTCATCACTCCTCGCAAAGAAAAGTTTCTGCCCGACCTGCAAACACTGCGTTTCACGAGGACGAATTCAAGCGTCAAGATTTTTCGACAAGCGATGGCGATCGATGAGCGTAGACGCATGTTTAGGCTGAATGCCTGGAAGGAGGGGCAAGCGTATCGACCATTTCCCTTTAACCCCGTTTCGGAAATCCCTCAAGATATCCTTCAAGTTTGGTTCGCCGGTGTCCATGCTGATGTCGGTGGAGGCTATCCCGAGTCCGAAAGCGGCCTTTCAAAGTATCCACTTCTTTGGATGATCGAAGAGGCCCATGCCAAAGGCCTCCTTATCAATCGTGCCATGGTCAATCATCTCGTTCTTGGTCACCCGAGGAAGGGCAGCAATCATAGCTATGTAGCTCCAGATGCAACGGGAGAGCTGCACGTGTCGATGACGGCCGGATGGAAGCCCCTCGAATGGTTGCCCAAGAATTCCAAGTGGAGGGAGTGGAAGGAGCGCCGTTCGGTGCTCGGATGGTACTTGCCACGCGCCGAGCCACGTTTCATCCCGGAAGGGGCGTTCATTCACCGAACAGTGTTCGAGCGGATTGAGCGGCTACCAGGCTACCGACCGGTGAATTTGCCATCCAACTACAAGGTGGTTCAATGGCCAGAGACAGTGGTGCGGGAGGAATAGGGGAGGGCTACGCGAATGCCTGGCGAAGTGATTAGGAAGCGTTATCGGGGGTAGGGCGGGCGGCTTGTTCCGATCCATTTCTGCCCGTCGCGACCAACCGCTTTGGGTTAGCTTTCCGAGCGAGACGGCGGTCTATTGGCTATGCCAGTGGAGTAAGTCAATGGCTTTCTTTGAAATCTGCGCAAAAACGGGCTAGAACCCGTATGCGCCGACATCGGTTTGTCCGTCACCGCATCGAGGGGCGATCATGCCTATGTCATATCAATTAAAGCCAACGCTGCGCAGCATGCTGGCGTTCCGTCTGCTGACCTAAATGTGAGGCTGGGGCTTAACGTCGCTTGTGCGCGCGTTAGTTTTTGCTTGATCGACCGAAACGCGACAACATTTCGAGGTTGCCATCAAGCTGTGGGTCAAATGTCCCACTCAGTCTCGCCGTTCGGTGTGCTGGCTGAGCTGCACATAGTCGCCGCGCTCCAGCGCCCAGGCGTGAACTACTTCGGCGCCGAAGAAGAAGATCGCGCCAGAGTAATACACCCACACCAGCAGCACTACCAGGGAGCCAGCTGCGCCGTAGGCACCGCCGATGTTATCGCTGGAGAGGTAAATCCCAATCACCCATTTGCCTAGGGCGAACAGCAGGGCCGTGACCCCGCCGCCCCAGGTCACGCGGCGCCAGGGTAGACGCGCGTCTGGCAGATACCGGAAGAGCAAGGCGAACAGGACCGCGAGCACCGCCGTGCTGATGACCTGATTGAGAACGTCCCATACCGAGCCTTTGAGCGGTAGAAGCATGCCGATCAGTGAGCTCACCAGTAGTGACACCACCATGACGAAAACTGTCGCCGCGATGACCCCGACGGACAACACACGCCTGTGCAGCCATCCCCAGACTGCATTACCCGGATGCGCCCGAATACCCCAGATCAGGTTCAGCGAGATCTGCAACTGAGCAAACACGGTGGTGGCACCCACCACCGAGACGACGATACCGATAATGCCAGCGAAGGTTCCGATTGAAGGATGCTGGTTGGCGCTGGCATACACCGCTGCAGCGGTCGTTCGCGCCTCGGACCCGGCGAGCTTACCGATCTGGTCGAGCAGCGTCTGGCGCACGTCGTAGCCTACCGTCGAAGTCAACCAGACACCGAGCAAGAGCAGCGGGGCGAATGACAACAGCGTGTAGAACGAAAGCGATGCAGACAGGGACAAGACGTCATGATCGAAAAAACCATTGAACGTTCGTAGCAGCACACGCCATAGCAATGGGCGATTGGGATGCCGATCGTTTTCCGGTGAAATCTTTTCAGTAGGTAAGTTGGCCATAGTGAAAAAGTACGCTGCCTACGGTCGGGTCAATGGGCCGAAACGAAAGAGAGCAAAGGCGCGGAACGCTCTCGCTCGTGCCGTGGCAGTTGCCCTACGGAGCGAAGGGTTTGTCCTTGGAAGCGATTGTAAGGGACGTCGCCGCATAAGCGATATTGACCGCTACCGTGAGCTCGCGAAACAAACCTGCGAGATTTCTGGCGTTATCGGGCGCGGAGAAAAAAACAATTGTGTTTTTTTTGATCATTGGTTCGCTTTCCGCGAGGTCTCCACCTCTCTGAGCGACCTCTCTGTCGAACAACTCGGTCCAGGCTGCCGGCGGCTCATCATTGAGAATGGCGGTCACCCACTGGCGCGTGCCCGTTTCCCACGAGGAGGGAGAGGGGGCATCAAAACATTGGATTTGTATGTTGACGAGGGGCATAGCGCGAAGTCAGCTGTAAGTTGGCAAATAAAAACACGGGCGAGCCCTCTGGTATTCCCTGGGATCCGTTCGAAAATATCGGGCCTGGATGGTAAAACGAATCAGCGCCTTGGCATGTAGCGGTGAAACTCACCTGACCAACGCATACGCGGTGACTTGAATTCAGCCATTACGTCGATCGGTGAATGCGGGTGGATGACGATTTCTCCGTCGACCAGTTCGTCGCAAAAATGTCCGCCCTGAGGCGTTTCGATCGCGTAGTGGCTGACATGCGGATCGCCGTGCACAAGGTGGGCGTGCAAGACACATGTTCGAGGCCCATGCACCTGCGCGATCAGGCGATAAGGCTCAAACCGGAGTTCTGTGTAAACACCGTGCGGACTTCGGGCGTGGAGAACCCCGTCAAAGAACGGAGCCGTCGGCGCGCAAAGTGCGCTTGCACTGATACCCAGCAGCATGATGGCGGCCCATGTCTTTAGCCGTGTCCGCTTCGCAAGCGTGCTGCGAGAGGAAAGGGAAGCTGACGGGTCCGCATATGCGGCAGAAGGACAAAACATGGAAGTTACCGGACCATCTGAAAACTGGTGGGAACTTGGATCATTCGTATGTGGCAAGGGCTGGGATCTCATTAGCATCGTCGGAAGTGGACACCCTGCAGGTGAGGGAATATAGGAGGGATCAATTTTCGGGCTTTGCCAACTGATGTTCGTAAAAGGGCCGCACACGTCGATTCAGAACGGCGTATTGGCTTAGTAGGTCGTTCGGATCCGGATTTAGCCACGCGCCGATGTTTGCGCGCGGTAGCACAGGGGTTTCGGCGCTCCTGGGCGTTCGTGGACGATATACCGGCAAGTCTCACCAACGCTGTGTGACAGGTCAGTGCGTCGGTCATGAGTGGATCACGGAGCCATCTCAGGCCCTGAGACCGCTCTTGGGCATCCTCCCGCTGAACCACGTGGGTGCCTCACTTTGGATTCCAGACCTAACTCTTTGATCTTGCCAGTGGCTTTTTTGCCGCTTCCATTTTCGCCCATTTAGGCGAAAACTAATAGTCATGACCATTCAACTGACCAGCCGCCAATCCAACGTATTGGTTTTCATCCATAGCCACATCGAGCGCCGCGGCCAGGCTCCGACGCTGGATGAGATCGGCGACGCTTTGGGCATCGGTCAGGTCAGTTCGGTCCTCAAACACGTCCGGTCCCTGGAAGCCAAAGGGCGGCTGACTATCCAGCCTAATCAGGCTCGTGGGATCCGTTTGGTCCACGAAGCCGACCCGCTTGATGCCGACACCATGGAGCTGCCCTTGGTGGGGCGCATCGCCGCGGGTGAGCCCATCTTTTCAGAAGAGCGAGTGGAGCGGACATTGCGGGTGTCACGCTGGCTGTTCCAGCTCCAACCGGATTACCTGGTCGAGGTGATCGGCGATTCGATGCGCGATGAAGGCATCCTCAACGGTGACTTGGTGGGGGTGCATGCCACGCCGGTGGCGCGCCACGGCCAGGTGGTGGCTGCGCGTGTGGGTGGCGATCGTTTCACCATCAAACGGCTGTATTGGAAAGACGAAGTGATCCGGTTGTTACCCAATAGCCCCGGCTACCACCCGATTGATCCGGATCCCACCGAAGACTTCGCCATTGAAGGCTTGTTCGCAGGTTTGTTGAGGCGCAGCTGATGGCCGCCGTTGTCGCACTGTCGAGCTTACTGGAAGGTCGCCAGGTCTGGAGGAGCCGGGAGGCACCTGCACTGGCTGGCGATCAGCCGACGGGTTGGAAGGCTCTGGACGCGATTCTGCCGGCCGGTGGCTGGCCGGACGCGGCACTGTCGGAAATCCTGCTGCCTGCAGATGGCGTCGGTGAGCTCCAGCTGGTGTTGCCCACCCTCGCGCGGCTGACCCAAGGCAAGCGCAGCGTCGTGATTGTCGCGCCGCCCTATGTGCCGTGCGTCGCCGGCTGGCAGCAGCGGGGCGTCGACATGCGCCGCGTTGAAATTGTCGCTGCGGCCGACAAGGACGTGCTTTGGGCGACCGAACAGTGCCTGCGGTCGGGCAGCTGCTCGGCGGTCCTGGTCTGGCCGCATCAAGCCGACGACCGTGCACTGCGGCGCTTCCAGGTTGCTGCCGACACGGGCCGAGCGCTCGCGCTGGCTTTTCGCGACCGTCGCCATCTGTCGAACGCGTCACCTGCGGCCCTTCGGCTGGAATTGGAAGCTACGCCGCGAGCTCAGATCTGGGTGCGCAAATGTCGGGGTGGCAATGCGCCGAGCCAGCCCGTTCCCCTTTCGCGCCACGTGCATTGATGGCGGCCGGGTATGTGGGCGTGTCTATTGCTGCCGCATCTGGCGCTGGATGGGATCCTTCGACGCCGGCCCGTCGAAGGTCCGCTGGTGCTGGTCGACGGACCCGTCAACGCGCGGACCGTGGTCGCCGTCAATGACGCGGCGCGCGCGGCAGGCTTGCGTGTTGGCCAAAGGCTGACCGCCGCCCACGCACTTTTGGCGCAATTCGATGCGGTTCCGTATGACCCGGACGGAGTCGAGAAATGGCACCGCTTTCTGGCCGCAGTGGCTTACCGCTACAGCTCCGAAGTCTGCTTGCTGCCCCATGCCATCGTGCTGGAAGTCAGCAAGAGCATGGGCTTGTTCGGTCCCTGGCCACGCCTAGAATCCATGTTGCGCGCCGACCTAGTGGAGCTCGGATTCCGCCACCGCATTGCAGCGGCACCGACGCCTCACGCCGCTTACATTTTGGCGGGTGTCAGCGATGGGCTAGCCGTTCTCACCCGCGACACTTTGATCAACGCGCTGCGACGCGTGCCCATTCAGAAAAGCCGGCTGCCCGCCTCGGCGTCGAGTTTGCCAGGCATGGGCGTACGCACCTTTGGTCAACTTCTGGCGCTTCCTCGAGATGGCCTGCGCCGGCGCTTCGGCGCAGAGCTTCTGGCAAGCCTGGACCGCGTGACCGGCGATCTGCCGTTCGGGCTCGACAGCTTCCGACCGCCGGATGTGTTTGATCTGCGGATCGAGCTGGTTCATGAGGTCGAAAACCTCGCCATGCTGGTGTTTCCTGTTCGCCGCATGACGGGTGACCTGGCTGCGTATTTGGCTGGGCGCGATGGCGGGGTCCAGCGGTTCCTTTTGCGGCTGGAACACCGCGATGATCGTCATACCGACGTGGTCGTAGGCCTGCTCGCTGCCGAGCGCGACCCGGCCATGCTCTTCGAGTTTGCCCGCGGTCGCTTAGAGCATGTGGCCCTGACCGAACCGGTGCTGGCTTTGCGACTGGTCGCGCGCGATCTGCCTGCGTTTGTGCCGGCCGGACGCGATCTCTTCGATGAGCGACCCGCCAATGCGCTGCCGTTCGAACAATTGCGCGAGCGCCTTCGCGCCCGCCTGGGAGATAGCGCGGTTTATGGCTTGGGCAGCACGACCGATCCACGGCCGGAGCGTGCCCAACAGATCGCGGCCAGCGCAGACGTGGCGATCGAACCGCACCCCCGGCCGACATGGTTGTTGGAGCGGCCCATTCCACTGCGGGGACATCCACCATTGATCCTGTCGGGACCGGAGCGTCTGGAAACGGGCTGGTGGGATGACGGTGAGGTCTGCCGGGATTACTACATCGTTGAGACGTCACTGGGCCAACATGCGTGGGCGTTCTGTTCGCCCGGTGAGCAAGTGGGGTGGATGATCCACGGTTGGTTCGCGTGAGCGCCTACGCTGAACTGCACTGCCTCTCGGACTTCTCCTTCGGACGCGGCGCGTCGAGCGCGCGTGAGCTGTTTGATCGCGCGAAGATCTGCGGGTACGACGCATTGGCCATCACCGACGAGTGCTCACTGGCCGGCATCGTGCGCGCCTTCGAGGCAGCGCGCGACACTGATGTACCGCTGATTGTCGGCAGTGAGATCCAGTTGACCGATGGTCCCAAGCTCGTCGTTCTATGCGAGACGAAACTGGGCTATATCAGCTTATGTCAGCTCATCACCAAAGGTCGGCGTGCCTCGGAAAAAGGCACGTATCAGCTGGAGCGTGCCGATATTGAGGATGGGCTGCCTGGCACGTTGGTGCTTTGGATACCCGGGTTTGATGTGGCGATGGAGGAGGGCCAATGGGTGCGCGATCAGTTTGGGGAACGCGCGTGGCTCGCTGTCGAACTACACCATGGGCCCGATGATGCCGGACGTCTGCGTGTGCTTGAGCAGGCTAGCCGCGTACTCAACCTTCCAATGGTCGCCGCGGGCGACGTCCACATGCACATCCGTAAGCGCCTCGCGCTACAGCACACGCTCACGGCCATTCGTCACCGCCTGCCAATCGCCGAGGCCGGCGCGGTGATGGCGCGCAACGGTGAGCGTCACCTGCGCGCATTGCCCAAACTCGCATCGATCTATCCGAAACACTTGCTAGAAGAAAGCGCCGTTATCGCGCGACGTTGCACATTCACATTGAAAGAGTTGCAGTACCGCTATCCCGCCGAGCTAGTGCCCGACGGATATACATCGGCCAGCTGGCTACGCCAGCTGACCGAAACCGGGATGCGCTGGCGATGGCCAGAAGGGGGCGCGGACAAGATTCGTCAGCAGATCGAACACGAGCTGACATTGATCGAAGAACTCAAGTACGAATCCTACTTTCTGACGGTCCACGACATCGTGCGGTTCGCGCGAAGCCAGGGGATTCTTTGCCAGGGCAGGGGGTCCTCGGCGAACTCCGCCGTGTGCTTTGCGCTCGGCGTCACTGAGGTCGATCCGGCCCGCATGAATCTTCTGGTTGAGCGTTTTATCAGTAAGGAGCGTAACGAACCGCCGGACATCGACATCGACTTCGAGCACGAGCGCCGCGAAGAGGTCATCCAGTACATCTACGGCAAGTACGGGCGCGAGCGCGCGGCCTTGGCCGCGACGGTCATTTGCTACCGCGGCAAGAGCGCCGTGCGCGATGTCGCCAAGGCCTTGGGATTGCCGCTCGACCAGATTGACCAGCTCAGCCGTGTCTTTGCTTGGTGGGACGGCGAGGCGGATATCTCCGATCATTTGCGCGAACGCGGCTTTGATCCGGACAGCGCCGTCATCCGGCGTGTCATTCGGCTGACTAGCGAACTGCTCAGCAAGCCAAGACACCTGTCCCAACACGTCGGTGGTTTCGTCATCGCCGATGCCCCGTTGAGTGAATTGGTGCCGGTGGAAAACGCGTCCATGCCGGATCGCACGATCATCCAGTGGGACAAGGACGATCTGGACACCATGAATTTGCTCAAGGTTGATTGCTTGGCGCTGGGCATGTTGACCTGCGTGCGCAAATGCCTGGAACTGCTACGGAGTCACCGCGGGCAGGATTACACGATGGCCACGCTGCCACCGGAAGATCCCCAGACCTACGCCATGATCCAGCGCGCCGACACCTTGGGGGTGTTCCAGATCGAGAGCCGGGCGCAGATGTCGATGCTGCCCCGGCACCGCCCCGCGACGTTCTACGACCTGGTCATCCAGGTAGCCATTGTTCGGCCGGGTCCGATTCAGGGCGACATGGTGCATCCGTATCTACAGCGTCGCCGCGGTGAAGAGCCAGTGACTTATCCATCCGAAGATTTGAAGGCCGTTTTTGAGCGGACCCTGGGCGTGCCGCTGTTTCAGGAACAGGTGATGAAGCTAGCCATCGTGGCTGCAGGCTATACCCCGGGTGAAGCCGACCAGCTGCGCCGCGCGATGGCCGCGTGGAAGCGCCATGGCGGCATGGAAAAGCATCGCGAACGGATCATGACCGGTATGCTCGAGCGGGGATATACCGCTGAGTTTTCAGCGCAGCTGTTTGAGCAGATCAAAGGGTTTGGGTCCTACGGATTTCCCGAATCCCATTCGGCGAGCTTTGCCGGGATCGTCTACGCCTCGTGCTGGCTCAAGGCGCACGAACCGGCGGCGTTTGCGTGCGCGCTGTTGAACAGCCAGCCCATGGGGTTTTATTCGCCCAGTCAGATCGTCCAGGACGCCCAGCGCCATCGGATCCGCGTCTACCCGGTGGATGTGCGCTACAGCGATTGGGATTGCACCTTGGAAAATGACCCTCGTCATGCCGACGGGGCACCACTCATTCGGCTGGGATTTCGACAAGTGCGCGGGTTTAGCGAGGCGATCGCGTTACGCATTGAAACTGCTCGCGCGGTCCGACCCTTCGATGACATTCCCGACCTCTGCGCGCGCGCCGGCCTTGACAAGCGACACCAGGAATTGCTCGCCGATGCGTCCGCATTACGCGGATTAGCCGGCAACCGACACCGTGCACGTTGGGCCACGTCGGGCGTTGAAAAACAACTGCCGCTGTTTGGCAACGGCAGTCCAAAGGAGGAGGCGGTGCTCTTGCCTGCCCCGACGCAGGCGGAAAACACTCTGGCTGACTACGCGCGCACGGGGCTCACGCTCGGGTCGCATCCGCTTCGTCAGATTCGCGCCCGGCTAAATGCCTCGCGCTGCGTTGATAGCAGGACCCTTCATACCCGCCCACACAAAAGCTACGTGCGCGTGGCCGGAATGGTCACCATGCGACAGCGGCCCGCTACGGCGAGTGGGGTGACATTCGTGACCATTGAAGACGAATACGGGATGGTCAATGTGGTGGTGTGGAGAAAGATTGCTGAATTGCAGCACCGTGTTTTGCTGGAAAGCCAACTATTGGCGATCGATGGGCAGTGGGAAGTGCAGGACGGCGTGTGTCACTTGATCGCGCATCATTTGCGCGACCTAACCCATCTGCTAGGAACTCTCGATACTCGCTCAAGGGACTTTCACTAAATCGATACCCGCCATGATCACGGTCGGGTACCAAACTTAGTGAATTCGGGACAATGAAAAATTCAGGTGCCATCACCGTGGTTGCTGGAGGACGCTTTCCCTCGGCGTATGGCACCGCGGACAAGAGAAAGGGAGGCTGACGCAGGGTACGGCTCCCTAACTTCGTTTGACGTCCACATGACGGTACGTTTGGAAAGCTTCAGAACTATCGCCGGAGGCGCCAAGCCATGAGAACCCGTTATCGAGTCGGCCTGTGGTCCCTTGCCGCATTGGTCGTTTTGTTGCTGGTCCTGCGGCTGGCGTTGGCGCACTTTGCCCTGAGCTATGTGAACCGGCGGCTGGCCAACATGGGGTCCTATAAAGGGCACGTCGCCGCTATCGATATCCATTTATGGCGCGGTGCTTACTCCATGGACGGGATGGTTATTGAGAACGTAGAGGGAAAGGTGCCCGTCCCGTTTCTCAAAGCGTCGCGCATCGACATCGCTGTCAGCTGGAGGGCACTGACGCATGGCGTTGTGCGTTCGAAAATTGATTTCTTTGATTCTTCGCTTAATTTCGTCGACGGCGGTGGAAAAGGGGCGTCACAAACTGGCAAAGGCACCGATTGGCGCGCGCAGATGGAGGCGCTCACCCCCATCCGTATTGACGAGTTGAATATTCACAACAGCACGGTGACGTTCCAAAACTTTGTATCGAGCCCGCGCGTCGACCTGAAAGCGACGAAGGTCAACGGCACGCTCACCAATCTATCCAACGCCTCCCGTAATCAAGGGGACGTCGTGGCGACGGCAGAGGTGCGCGCCGATATTCTCGGACAGGCGCCCCTGACCTTCAAAGGCGACTTTGATCCACTGTCTACTAAAGGTAATTTCTCGTTCGAACTGAGAGTGCTCTCCATAGATCTAACTAAGGCGAATGACCTGGCGCGGGCGTATGGCGGTTTCGACTTTGCCAGCGGGAAGGGGGACTTCGTAATGCAGCTCGCGGCGCGAAACCAGCAATTGTCCGGCTATGCCAAGCCTTTATTCCACGATTTGAAAATATTCAGCTGGAAAAAAGATGTCGAACAGGAGCACAAAAATCCGATCCAGGTGGCATGGTCTGCCACGTTGCAAGGCGTGACATCCATATTCAAGAACCACGACAAAGATCAGTTCGCCACGCGTGTGCCCATCAGCGGCCGCACAGACCAGAAAAGCTTGAGCGTTTCAGAAGCTATCGTTGCGGTGCTTCGCAATGCGTTTGTCAAAGCGTATGAACCAAATTTTGAACACCTAAGCCCCGACCCTGGTCAAAAATAAGCCTCGCGCGACGTGCGATGCTTAGGGCAGGCTATCCCATAGCCACTAAAATACGCGGTAAATGTGGCGTAAGAAAGAGGATGGTCTTCGACTTCAACGGCGAGCCGCTTTACTGCCGGATCGAAGCTGGGACCCTTCGGACATGCCCAGCTTTTCAGCGTGTCGCCTACCTGTAACCGGAAGTCGTAGTGCCGCCGGCTCGCATGGTGAAGCTGCACAACGAAAATTGGGCGCGAACCCTTTTGCCGACCGTTCGGTTTTCGGCTCGGGAGTGTGATCGAACTGCCGCTTCCGCTTATAAAGAGCGAGTGACACGATTCACTTCTTCAGCTCGAGCTCGCGCTCAACGTCATCCGCCATGACGCCGACTTATGCGACAGCGTCGCAAACTTGCTGTTCCGACCCCCCATTTTTTAGCCCAGTCGCGCAATTCATAGGTTTCGTTGACGTTGACGCACTGGCGATCGGCACTGCCTGCTTTAGATTTGTCATCGCTCATGGGTGTACTCCTTCGTCGCTGGGTGCTTTTACAGGTAGCAGCGCCCCAGTGAAACACCCGTCAAGTTGGAGCCAATCCGCAGCCCACGACCCGGGTCGTCGGAAAAAAAGGGTGAGTTTAGACGCCAGCTGTCTAGTTCAGTTCGGCGGAGAATGGCGCGCGCCAAGTACGTCAGAGTGCGAGTCAATGTGCCAACAGGCTCTCTCTATCCCTCTTGCGTGAACGCCCGATATACGACTGCATCACCGCCGATTGATGGTCAAAGTTTAAAAATCTCTCTGCGAATAGGAGGGATCGCCAGTGCAAACCCAAATGAGCCGCGCCGCCAAGCCAACTCTTAATAGCGGCACCGAAGACGCTTTACGCGGGAACGCGTTGGGTCTTATGCGCTCTCACAAGCGCGCCATGAGCCAATTGGAAAAGTTGTTGATTGACTGCAAGTCCAATCGCATAGCCCAAAAACATCCGCGCCCGCTCATCTGTGTTGCTATACCCGTATGTGACGAGATTGAACGCGTTGGCCGATGCGTGGAGGCGCTGTCTGAACAGCGCGACTCTTCCGGCTTACTGATAGGAAGGGGTCAGGTCCGCGTCGTCTTGATGGCTAATGGTTGTACGGACGGCACTTATGAGTTCGTCCTCCGGAATCTCGAAAGTTTTCGAATTGCGGTAACCGCGTATCACGCTCGACTTCCCGAGACACGTAGAAACGCGGGTTTTGCGCGCCGTATGGCAAACCACGCAGCAATCGAAATCCTCCACGAAAAGTCTGGACTGTTGTTCATGACGGACGCCGACAGCGTCGCGCCGCCCCAATGGATAGCCAACTACTGCCAGATGCTGCGCGGTGGATACGATGCCGTGGCAGGGCAGGTGGATCTGAATCCAGACGACAGCGACGATATTATTCCCCTGCTTGATAGCCGAGGGACTCTCGAGAATCAATATACGTCGCTTCTTGATCAGCTCGATTCGATTGTCGATCCCATTCCTCATGACCCGTGGCCTCGACACTACAATGCGTCGGGCGCGAACATCGCAGTGCGAGTCGACGCTCTGCGCGGGATCTGCGATTTCCCGGTAGTGCCCTGCGGAGAGGACCGGCTTCTCATCGGGATGATGGAAGCACAAGGCAGACGTGTGCGGCACGACTGCGCTACCCGAGTACTCACATCCGGCAGGTTGTTCGGACGAGCGCCGGGAGGAATGGCAGATACTCTGCGTCGCCGGCTCAAGGCGCCGCTCACGCCATGTGACCCTCGTCTCGAAACGGCGCAGGCAGCCTACCAGCGTGCATCACTTCGAAAACGTCTACGCGAAGCATGGATCAATCGCGAGAGATGGCCAAGCGCTGCAGGGGAATGGGTTCGCTACCTTAAAATAGCAGACCAACTAGCAATCCAGGCAGGTGCCTGTAAACATTTCGATGACATCTGGCAGAAGTTGGAGCGGATGGCGCCTTCGTTGAAGAGAGTTCCCATTCTGCCCTCCCAGCTGCCTAGCGAGATTAGAAAAGCGCAGGAGATCATACGGAGCCTGGTTGATGGCTACGAGGATGCTTGGGACTTTGAAAGGAGCGAAGTGCGAGCATGACTTCAGCAGCGACCCGCACAACCAGGCCATTAACTAAGAGTGTGCTCGAGCAGTTGCGCAAAGTTCGAGAAGAGCTGAGCCTGTCCGCTCGAACAGATGATCTAGCCGAAACATTTCCCGCGGCCAGCATGGAAATTTTGAAAAAAGCAGGCTGCCTCAAATCCGTTTTGCCTTTGGCTTATGGCGGGGTAAGCGCAGGGTGGCATGCTGAGAGCGTCGATCTGCTTTTTAATCTACTGCGCACGATAGGTGGACTGCATCTCTCGTGTGCGCGGCTGTTTGAAGGGCATGTCAACGCGTTTCAGCTTTTATGGACATTCGGAAATGCCGCTCAACGGGATAGCGTATGCCGTTACGTCTCCGACGGTGGATTGCTTGGGGTATGGAATGCACCCTCGCGTGAAGGCGAGCTTCTGCTTTGTGAAGAGGAAGGCCTAGGTCTAATGCTGAAAGGCCCTAAAGCCTATGCGTCAGGAGCCGGCGGCATACAGCGCCCGCTTGTCACCGCACGTCACCCGCAGAAGGGCCTGGTCATAGTCTGGCCGGATATCGTTTACAAGGTGGGTGACGCATCTGAGTGGTCAATGCATGGCATGCGCGCATCGGTGACTCGATCGGTGAAGTTTGACGGCATAATCAAGTCTTCGCATGTTTTCGGAAAGGCCGACGACTATCACAGCCAACCTCAATTTTCCGGTGGCTCGTGGCGATTCCTCGCAGCTCAGTTGGGCGCTGGAGAGGCGTTGGTTGAATTAATGCGCTTGGAGCTCGTCCGGCGAGGACGAACGACGGACTCCCATCAACGCGCACGGATGGCTCACTGTGTTACCGCGCTCGAAACAGGGAGAAAGTGGATTCTTGATACGGCTTATTTGGCGTCTGCAAAGAGGCCTTCAGTCGAAAAAGTCATTCAGCACGCCAATGCGGCGCGCGTGGTCGTGGAGAGGTCATTGCTGGATGTGATGGAGATAGTGCAGCGGGGCATCGGCTTGCAGCTACTCAGTCGCGATCATCCTGGGGAACGCATTCTTCGCGATCTGACGACGTACCTTCGTCAGCCCGCGCCCGATGCATTGCTTGAATTCTTGGGGGAGCACGCTTTCGCTAAAGGCATTGCCACCTTATCGGGGAGTGGCGATGACGCAGAGGTTTAGCTATGCATCCGTTATGTCGTCGTTTCCACTGGTTTCGCCGCAGGAAGTCATCGGCGACCGAGATCTCCTCGTTGTCGCCCCCCACCCCGACGATGAGAGCCTGGGATGCGGTGGATTACTTGCGTGGGCGGCGGCTTCAGGAAACAAGCCTCGCGTACTCTTTCTCACCGACGGGGAAGGTTCCCACCCAGGATCACATCTCTACCCACCAGACCGGTTGGGAAACGTTAGACGCAGCGAAGGAAAGAAGGCTTGCGCCGCGCTGGGTTTGAGCGAGGTGGCCACGACATTTTTAGGTGCACCGGACTCGGGTCTGCTAGCACTTTCGGACAAGGAGCGGGCCGCCCTTGTTAGCAATATCCGGAGTTGGGTCGAGCAATCCAACGATGCCGTCATTTGCATCCCTGCTGCATCTGATCCCCACAGCGATCATGTAGCCGCCCATGCGATGGTGAAAGACGCAATCCGGTGTGTACAGAATATAGAAATGCTTGCATATGCGGTCTGGACTTGGGTAACCGACGAGATGGTGGGCAGCGAAATGCCGGAGGGACGCCGCATTGATATTGAGAAATTCCGCGAAAAAAAAAGAAAAGCCATTGTTGAGCACCAGAGCCAGCACGGCACCTTAATCAACGACGCGGCTGACCCTTTTGTATTGCCTGAAGGTCTTTTGCGCTTCAGCGATCTACCCTACGAGGTTCTCTTGAATGTCAAAGTATGACCATTTGCACTTCGAACGGCTCTACGAGGAAGAAATAGATCCTTGGCGCTTCAGGGACAGTGACTATGAGGCAGATAAATATCAAAAAACCATCGATGCGCTTCCCCCTGGCAGGTTCTCGCTATGTCTTGAGCTCGGATGTTCAATTGGCGTTCTTACTCGCCTGCTTGCTGAAAGATGCGAACGTATCATCGCCGTTGACACTAGCGAGAAAGCGATCAGTGAAGCTAAAAAAGTATGTGCCGGCTTTCGCGTCGACTTCCGCCAGGCGCATTTGCCAGAGGGATGGCTAGGCAAGGGAATGGATCTGGTCGTTGCATCTGAAGTCCTCTATTACTTAGAGCACGAAGCGTTGTTCAAGCTCGCGAAGCGCTTGTCTGAAGCGGTGAAACCTTCAGCAGTGTGCATCGGAGTGCATTGGACTGGCTCAACGGACTACCCGTTGGGTGCCGACGAAGCATGCGAACTGTTTGCGAGACACGCCAACCTGACCTCGCTCGAGCGCCGAGACACGGCCAACTATCGGCTGGATGTCTGGCAGTTTCCCTGATAGTTACACTCTTTCGGGCGGCTATCCCAAACAAAACGTGCTTACTGGTAAGAGGACAACCGCGACCCTATACCGATAGCCCATATTCCCCCGCATATAGGGATCGCGAATTTTGATCCGCTATGGCAGCTCATCACAGAGCGTCGGACTTTCTGGCACCACGGATGTTCATGAAAGCGAGGCAAAATTGCAGGACGATAAGCGCATATGCCTCAGCATGCCATCCCCAAACAATCCAGAGCACGTTGCTTACAAGGAAACACCAAAAGCCAACGCCGCGAGAGGCTTTTTTCTGCGAAGAAACGAACCAAGCGGCTACGACGGTTATCAACATCGCGGGCCACTGAAGAAGTCCTACATAGTCCACAGTTGACTCTGCCATTAATGAGCTTGCCGGGAAGATTGCAAAGCTACCTTTGTTCGTTCGCTTTGAAGTTAAACGCGTAAGGCGAACGCGGGATCCTAAATAACTAGAAGTCTCTGGAAATTGCAAAGAGCTACAGCATTGGGCTTGCCGCACGCCTCAACAAAAGTCCATGCCGTTCTGCAAAAATAATAGTGAAAGCGTGTTGGAAGTGGCTTCCCACGCGCGATCGCGCCCTCATTGCATTTGTCAGCGTCGCAAGGCTTGAGGATGAAATGAACGTTTCTGAAATCCTTCAGATCCAGCGTCGCTATCATGCGAAAAAAGTTATTCCGAACGTCTAGATCCGCAATGTCAATGTCACAACCAGCCTGCAGCCTTTTTCAAATTCTCTCCCTTAACAGCAGTGGGAAAACATGGCTAGCCCTTAGCATCCAGCACAAAACTAAGTAACTTATGCCGGCGCTCATTGTATCTATTAGAGCTTAGTCGCCATGGCGAGGTGATTCTCTAAAGTGGGCAACGTCTCAGAGGCGAATGACTTCAAGTCGCTGTTCTTGCCAGACGCTGCCTCCTTCTTAAATAGAGTAACCGTCTGTTGATGATCCATGACCATCATCGATTTATACGCTTTGTCGAACGCTTCGCCATTGAGCGTACCCAATTTCGTGAGCTTCGCCTGCTGCGATGAAGTTGGGCCCGTCGCCGGCGTATAGCCATCTTTCTGCGCCGTTTGAGCGAGCTCATCACCGACCTTGGTGTGATCTGCAATCATTGTGTTTGCGAAACTTTTGACGTCGTCGGATTTAGCGTGCGCCTCAGCCAACTTGCTCGCGGCCACTTCAGTCAGTCCACCGGACGATGCCTTCGCGACAAACACTGCGTCCTGTTTCGAGTGCATGCTTGAGCCATCAGACTGCGCCATACCAACTGGGGCAGCAAACGCCGCAGCAATGGCCAAACCAACCAGCATTTCTTTTTTTGGAAACATGTCGACTCTCCTTGGGCTGGAACTCAATATTACTGCCCAACTGCGTGAGGAATGTGTGGATCGGAGAGGCTGCAAAGCTGCCGGAAAAAATTAATCCTCTCGGCTCATCAGAGTGAAATATGGACATCCATTTTTTTCTCGACTTGTTCACCCTGCAGGGTTCAACTTTAAGTCTCAAAATACATTAAGTGGATAAGAACTTAGGCGGAAAACGTAATGATCCAGCTAAATCCACCTATCCCTATGAATACCCCAAAAGGCGAAGGCTTCGCCCACGTCATGCTGGACTACGGACCGGAATCGGATTTGTATTGGGTTGTTCTAATCGCGGAGACAGGTGAGATTTGGACTTATGCCAATCGATACGTCCGAGCGTCAAAAAACATTACGCTCGGAAGATTAAGTCCTACCAAACCGACAGCGCCTTCAGCTTCAACGGCTGAAGAGCGCCAAGGAGGGCGCTCGATGAGGCCGCGAGCGGTTGAAAGTTATGAGCCTGCGTGAGCGCACGCCGCAAAGCTAATCGTCGACACTTGTCGATGCTACTGAATGCCACGAAATTGGAGGAGCACCCATGACGACCTCGGTACCTGAAATGCACGAATATCGAAACGTGCGCTATAGATTTGGCTACTCCATCGACCAAGACGCCTTTGTTGGTCACATCCACTTCAAAGACGGCAAGAAAACGTTCACGTTTTACAAGGAAAATGCAGCCGACTGTGAAACTGACATCCGAGCACTAGTGGATGAGGAGCTCTCAAAGGATCAGGACAATATGCAGTTCTCAGCAAATTAGAAGAGCTACCTACCGGATACTCCGTTTCGACGTTTCCAATCCATTCCAGCGAAAAGCCGAGGTCTGGGGTTGAATATCGGTAGCGTATACGGCTTAGAGACTTCAATCTGCGTATCGAGCGCAGGCAAATGTGACCGGGCTACCGATTTCGCTTTGTAACCACTTCCAACATCCAATCGGTCGGTGGCCCGGCAGGCAAAAGTGACGGTCAGATTTAGGGGAGCGAATGCGGCTCGCTCGACAGAGTGTCAACGAACTTTCGCCGCCAAGCGGTCAAGTCATGTTTCTCGAGAACCGCCATCATCTTTCGCCATCTCTTCAGACGTTCTGACCGGGACATTCTCAAGGCCTTCTCAAGCGCTTGTACTACTTCATCGATGTCATTCGGGTTAACGAGCAATGCGCCGTCAAGCTCGTGAGCAGCCCCGGCAAATTCGGAAAGTATCAAAACCCCAGGATCGCTGGGGTCTTGGGATGCCACATACTCTTTTGCGACCAAGTTCATGCCGTCGCGTAGCGGTGTAACGATCGCCACCTTGGCGGCTCGGTAGTATCCGGCGAGAACTTCATGCGGGAAAGATTGATTGACATAGCGAACCGGGACCCAATCCGCGGTCGCGTACTTTCCGTTGATGTGGCCGGCCTCACGTTCGAGCTCTCGACGAATCTGCCGATACTGAGGCACTGTGCCGCGCGAGGGCGGAGTGATCTGCAGCAGCGTTACTTTTCGCTGCATGTTGCCGTTGTTTTCCAGGAACGCCGAAAACGCCCTTAGCCGGTCGGCCAGCCCCTTGGAATAATCGAGCCGATCCACGCCTATTACCAGCGACCGGTCCACCATACTTGCCTTGAGGTTCTTGACCGTCACATCCTGTGACGCGTCTCTCGCTAGGCGAGCCACCTTTTCGGTATCGATGCTAATGGGGAAGACGCCCACTTGAAACACCCTCCCGCTCGGGCTGCGGATCCGGCCCTTCGTTCGCATGGCGGCCCCCAGTTCATGGAGGAAATAGTCCTCAAGGGCCCGCGCATCGCGCGCAGTGTGAACGCCGACGAGATCGTAGCTGGCAAAGCTCCCGAATAGCGCCCGGTGCTTTGGCAGCGCAATGAGCAGCGCTGCCGCGGGCAGTGGGGTGTGCAGAAAGAAGCCTATTCTATTTTTTATGCCGCGCGCACGTAGCGCCGAACCCAGGGGAATTAGGTGATAGTCGTGGATCCACACGACGTCATCCGGATTGATCAAATGGAAAAGTTTGTTGGCAAACGTTTCATTGATGCGGAGGTATCCATCCAGATCCTTTCGACGGTAATTGACCAGGTCAGGACGATAATGAAACAGCGGCCATAACGCGCTATTGGAAAAGCCGGTGTAGAACTGCTCATGATCTGGGCGTGAGAGGTCAATGGTTACGTAGTCCACCTGCCCGTTCGATACACGATGAACCACATCACCTGTGACGCTACCAATCTTTCCACTCCATCCAAACCATAGTCCACCGCTTTCGGCGAGTGCTGCGCTCATGGCGGATGCAAGCCCTCCTGTGGAGGTTTCGCCGGGAAGAGCTACGCGATTGGAAACTACGATTAAACGTGACTTGGTCTCTGAGTTCGACGATTTCATCGCTGCCGCCGCCGCCCGCATACCGGAGCTTTCTTTTGCGTTCATTCGATTCCTCTTCAATCGGGCTTTGAGAAATATCTTGTTTTATCTAAAGGCAAAATCGCGTCAATCGCCGGGGCCACTTCGTGCCTCGGCGGTGCAGAGCATGCCGACGATCACGAATTCGATCGACCTGTAAAGGAAGGTGCTCAAAGCGGGCCGGCTGAAGCTTCGGCGTTCATATCTTTCAGACACCACACCTCGGGGTAGTCGCTGGTGTCGCTCCTTAGGAGCAGAGATGCGCGGGAAAGTGAGATCGCAGTGACGTCAGGTAATCACTTTTGATTGACCTTAAATTTCGCATGGTGGGGCTCCCTTCCAGAGGAGATGGATCATGCAAGCTTTGACTTATCACGGCACGAAAGACGTCCGCGTCGAAACCGTACCCGATCCAAAAATTGAAGCGGGTGACGACGTGATTTTGCGAGTCACAGCGACTGCTATCTGCGGCTCAGACCTTCATCTGTACCACGGCAAGATTCCAGAATTGAAATCTGGAGATATCTTAGGCCACGAATTTATGGGAGTCGTTGAGGAAGCCGGCAAAGACGTCACCGCAGTTAAGAAAGGTGACCGCGTGGTGATTCCTTTTGTTATTGCCTGCGGCGAGTGCTACTTCTGCGCGCAGGAATTATATTCCGCGTGCGAGACCACCAATCCAAACCAAGGCGCAGCGCTCAAGCACAAGGATAAAATAACGCCCCCAGCCGCCTTGTTTGGCTATAGCCATCTCTACGGTGGAGTGCCCGGAGGCCAAGCTGAATTAGTGCGTGTACCGAAAGCTAACGTTGGCCCATTTGCTGTCCCGGGTAGCTTGTCCGATGAGCGCGTTCTGTTTCTAAGCGACATCCTCCCGACAGGTTATCAGGCCGCGCTTAATGCGGAAATCAAGCAGGGATCAACGGTGGCCATTTTTGGCGCCGGACCGGTGGGGCTTATGGCGGCTGCGTCAGCGAAGCTCATGGGAGCGGAAACTATTTTCATGGTCGATAACGTTGGTTACCGTCTGGATTTTGCAAAAGCCACATATGGAGTGATACCGATCAACTTCGATGATGTCGAACCTTCTGAGAAGATCTTGGAGTCGACGCGTGGAAGAGGTGTAGATGCGAGTATCGACGCAGTCGGCTTTGAGGCCAAAGGGAATATGGGGGACAGCCTGATGACCGCGTTAAAGGCGGAAACTAGCTCGGGCGCAACCCTTCGTCAGTGCATTGCGTCGACGCGCCGTGCGGGTATCGTCAGCATTCCAGGCGTCTATGCCGGCTTCGTCAACGCGTTTCTGATAGGGGATGCGTTCGACAAAGGTCTGTCATTCAAGATGGGACAGACCCACGTACAGAAATATCTCCCGAAACTTCTTCAGCATATTGAAGACGGCGATCTTCAGCCGGACGTGATTATTTCGCACCGAATGAATCTTGCTGATGCGGCACTTGGCTACAAGACCTTCAACGACATGGCCGACGCCTGCCGCAAGGTAGTGCTCACTCCATAGTGAATCTGGCGGGTTCGCGCATCTTCGTTCAACCCGCTTGATGAGCGCTACCGTAAGTCCAAACGCCGCAGCGCGACAAATCGCATTAATGATTTTTTTGTTAAAACGCTGCGCCTTAAAACCACAAGCTCGTGGAGCCATCGATGAATAAGCCCCAAAATAACGAATCCGATACTCAGCCCGATAGCGATAATAAAAAGCGATCCTCTGAGAGTTCATCAATTCCCACCAAGCCGGAAGATACCGACGCAAGCGGCGATGCGCTGAACGGTACGGGTGAGGACAACCACCACAACCAGTAGGCGAGGCGCGCAGGCTGGATTCGTCTCACTCGCGCGGTAGCGCCTTCCAAAAAAATCTAACGGGTAAGTAGCTATGACTGACGAAAAGGTGGAGCCTGTAACCCCGAGTGAGCCGGCTGGCGGATGGGGGTCTCTCAAAGGTATTGGCAGCGTCTTTCTTCGAGAATTACCTAGTCCAACGATTGTGCAGACCCTGCTGCGCCAAAACAAAACCGAGGGTTTCATGTGCAGCTCGTGTGCGTGGGGCAAGCCGGCACATCCGCACAAATTCGAGTTTTGCGAAAACGGGGCCAAATCCACGATATGGGAGCTGACCAAAAACCGATGTACGCCGGAGTTCTTCGCCAAGTATACGGTTACCGAACTGCTCGAATGGCGGGATTACGATCTGGAGATGGAAGGCCGGTTGACTCATCCCATGCGCTACGACGAAGCCACGGACAAGTATGTCGAATGCACATGGGAGGCGGCCTTCGAAGGCATTGGATCGTCGCTGAAAACCCTCGATCCTAAATCAGTTGTCTTCTACGCCTCGGGCAAGGCCGGTCTGGAAGCCTCCTATCTTTACGCGCTATCGGCGCGCCTGTACGGGAACAACAATCTTCCTGACAGCTCGAACATGTGCCACGAAACAACGTCGGTGGGCCTGAAAAAGGTCATCGGATCGCCCGTCGGGACATGTGTGCTTGAAGACTTCGAACACTGCGACGCCATCTTCTACTTTGGACAAAATCCCGGAACCAACAGCCCCCGCTTCCTTCATCCTCTCCAGGACGCAGTCAAGCGAGGCTGCAAGATCATTACTTTTAACCCCGTTCGCGAGCAGGGCCTGCTCCGCTTCGTCAATCCTCAAAATCCGCTGCAAATGCTCACCGATGATGCGACGGAACTATCGCATATGTACCTGCAGGTTAGGCCTGGCGGCGATATCGCCGCACTGATGGGGCTTTGCAAGCACGTGCTCGCGGTCGACGCGGCACGGATTGCCGAGGGGTCGCCAGGCGTGCTCGATCGTGCATTCATCGACCAGCACACCCATGGGTTCAACGCCTTTGTCGATATTGCCAGCGCGGTGACATGGGAAACGATAGAAGCGGCCTCGGGCCTGGCGCGCGCTGACCTTATGGCGGCGGCAGATGTGTATATCGCGTCCGAGCGCGTCATCGGCGTTTACGGTATGGGCCTGACCCAGCACGTTCATGGATCCCAGAGCATTGGCATGCTCGTAAACCTGATGCTGCTGCGGGGAAATATCGGCCGCCAGGGCGCCGGCATGTCGCCAGTGCGTGGCCATTCCAACGTACAAGGCCAGCGCACGGTGGGCATCTCGGAAAAACCGGAGCTGGTGCCGCTCGACAAGCTGGCGGAAATGTTCGATTTCGAGCCACCCCGAGAAAAGGGGCTAACCACCGTCGACGCCTGCGAAGGTATTCGCGATGGCTCAGTTAAAGGCTTTATCAGTCTGGGCGGGAACTTTGTCCGCGCGATACCCGATCGGGCCATCATGGAAGAGGCGTGGACGCGCCAGGAAATCACTGTCTACATCGCTACCAAACTCAACCGCAGTCACCTGGTGCACGGTAAAGCCTCCTATCTCCTGCCGTGTCTGGTTCGATCCGAAGAAGACATCCAGGCTAGCGGTCCGCAGTCTGTCTCGATCGAAGACAGCTTCAGCCATATCTACGGGTCCATCGGTAAACGAGCGCCCGCCAGCGAACACCTTCTTTCGGAGCTGGCGATCATCGCAGGCATTGCCAAAGCGACGCTACCCGAACATCCCAAGCGCCCGTGGGACGAGTGGTCGGCGGACTACAGTCGGGTTCGGGATCTTATCGCCGAGACATACGCAAAAGAGTTTCACGACTTCAATCAACGGATGTTTCAGCCGGGAGGTTTCTATCGGGGCAACCCAGCGCATGATCGCATTTGGAAAACCGAAAGCGGCAGGGCGGAATTTACTCATCCAACGGTCATCTCGGCCCTGGGAATCGGCGATGCACCGGGCCGATATCATCTGATCACAATGCGTTCGAACGATCAGTTCAACACGACGATCTACGGCTTCAGCGATCGACTGCGTGGTCTTGAGGGATCGCGGACAATTCTGCTGATCAACCCTGCGGACATGGCGCGCGCGGGTTTGAATGAAGGCGATGTCGTCAATCTCACAGGCGATGCGGAAGACGGGGTGCATCGAGAAGTATCCGGTTTGACGGTGACACCGTTCAATCTCCCCGATGGCTGCCTGGGTGGCTACTACCCGGAAATGAATCCGTTGATACCTCTGTGGTATCACGACGAGGCGTCGAAGACGCCTGCGTCAAAGGGCGTTCCCGTGCGAATAGTGCGATCCGTTAGCCCATAAACAATTGATACATGCGCATGGCGAGCTATCGTCAAAAGTATCGGAGATGACCATGGCAACAGCAGAAAAAGCAACGTCAAAAACCGCTCGGCTGCAGCGTCGCATTCAAAGCGCAACAGACGCGAAAGACGCAACTAAAAACACGCGCAAGAAAGCTCACAAGCCTTCACAAGCGGGAGCAAGGACGTATCCAACCAATCCGCTACCGAAGAAGCACTTGCGTAAGCCAGGGCTGGAATCGGATTTGGCTCTGGCTCCTCAATTCGAAGCGCCGGCGTATCACGGCAGCGGGAAGCTCGATGGCCGGGTCGCCATCATTACCGGTGGCGATTCCGGCATTGGACGCGCTGTCGCCGTGCTCTTTGCGCGGGAGGGCGCCGATGTCGCCATCGTGTATTTGAACGAGCACAAGGATGCCCGCAAGACACGAGATCACGTCAAAGCGGAAGGCCGCCGATGCCTGTTGATCGATGGAGACGTGCGAGATTTCAGTTTTTGTAAAAAGGCGGTGGCAAAGACGATCAAGAAGCTCGGTAAGTTGTCGATCTTGGTCAACAATGCGGCGTTCCAGGAACATGCTGATCAATTGGAAGACATTACCGAGAAGCATTTCGAACTGACGCTGAGAACCAACCTCTTCGGTTACTTCCATATGGCCAAGGCATCGCTACCTCACCTTGAAAGCGGCGACTGCATCATCAACACGGGATCCGAGACTGGGCTCTTCGGCAATGAAAACCTGTTGGATTATTCCATGACGAAGGGCGGCATTCATGCCTTCACCAAAGCGCTTGCGCGAAACCTGGTTGCCAAAGGGATTCGCGTTAATGCGGTTGCTCCCGGGCCTGTGTGGACACCGCTGAACCCGGCCGATCAGTCGTCGAAGAAGATAAGAGACTTTGGAAAATCCAGCCCTATGGGCCGTCCCGCACAGCCGGAGGAAGTCGCCCCTGCTTATGTCTTTCTCGCCGCGCCGTCGTGCTCGAGCTACATTTCGGGTGCCATAGTGCCGGTGATGGGTGGCCCGTCCAACTAAGCGGACGAAGAACTCTCGCCGGTGCTGGCGCCCTTCGACACCCGGAACGCCAGGCTTATCCGGGGGCCGACCACGCCGCGCTCTTTTGGCACGCCGTGGTCGTAATGCCATTGGCTCGTCCATGACATGACCAGCAAGCTTCCCGCTTCCAGATCAATGGATAGGCGCCTATACGGCGCCTTTTTCCGGCGAATGAGCATACGGCGTGTCGCGCCCAGGGATAGCACCGCAATAGGCTGATCGGCCTCGAGAAAAGAAAGCTTGTCATTGTGAGGTGCGACGCTGTCGTGTCCATCCCTGTAGAGGTTCAATCCCACGCTGTTGAACGGAACATTGAGATAGTGGGTCACGAGGCCGAAAGCTTCGAGCAGGGTGGGCGACAGGTGGTCGTTGCGTAAAAAATGCGCACGTAGCCTGGGCACGTCCACTTCACGGTCGTACATTGCCCGTCGCTCGGCCTGCCAGACGGTGTGCTCATGCAAATCTGCAAACCATCGGCCGGCGTCTTCTGGCGTCAGGACATTCGCGTAGTAACGGACCTCGCCCTCCGGCCCGCTCAACAAGGCCGATGTATCGCTGGCAAATAGGGAAGGCTGGCGCATTGGGCGGAGCTTACAACGAGCTTGTATCAAAATTTGAGACTCTCGACATGAGGCATCAAGACCTCAATGCGCAGCTCGACAAATACCATTGATGCACAGGCTCGGGGACAAGTTCTTTGCTTTCAATACCTACCGATTCCATGGCATCCAGCGCGTCGCAAAGCATGCGGCGGTATCTCGGATCTCTCGCCTGGTCGTGCTGATTTTTATCTTGCCAGTCGACGATCTGAAATAGGCGATCCGACCACGCAAAGAGCAAGTCTGCGCGTTCTATCATTTGCGCACGAAGCCAAAGGCGCACCGGCGCGTGGACAGGATGGCCGTATCGCTCGGCCAGTCTCTGCGCGATCTGAAAAACGGAATCGCCAACGCCGCGAAACCATTCCGTGTGCCCACCTGCCGTCGGTTTGATAGCAAGCGGCGCGGGTGCCTGATGTTCTGGCCAGCGCTCGATGAAGAGCCTTTCGATACGGCGGGCATCCTTTAGCCGATCCGTCTCGATCAGAAAACTCTCATCGAGGTCGAAGAACGCATAGAACCGGGGATGCAGCGCGTGGAATCTCACGATCGGTTGGTGCGAAAAGCCGACTTTGAGCAAGTCTTCCCCTCGACATTGGAGGACGTACACAAACGTACGCCCTCCGTGCGCACGTCGAGGCACTCCGAAAAATTCTTCATGCGCGAGTTCAGATGCCATGATTTTCCATTCACGAAACTTTTGATGGAGCCGAAAGACTTCATTGACCAGAAAAAGTATGGACCGGCAACTGCATGGCAAAAGTCGATAGCCTGCGCTTGGAAGCATCGTTGCTCCAATCGCGCAGATCGCTTGGGAGTTCGAAAGGCGCAAAAGTGTTAGCACCTATCAGCGCATCGGGATCATGCGAGAGACGTTTCGATCGACGCCAGGCAGGATGAGAGTTTCACCGAACAGTATGAGACCGAATGAACTCAAGCAAGCCAACGCCGCTTGAGTTAATGACGACTGGGTTGACGTCGCTTGAACAAGGCCGCGCGCACGATTACCGGATGGTAGAGCAACTCACAAGAAGTCGATCCGACCGGGAGCGGCAATTTGTGAGCAACTTTGATTGTGAGCCGAAGTCGGCGCTGCTCAGCGATGTGCAATGGGCGAATCAACGTCATGGGGTTTAAATCCATCGGACGCGGAACAAGGGTTGCCATCGCGGCGACTGGCCTTCTCGTGCTGGCTTCTTCGTTGGCTGGCTGCAGCAGCGTGCGTCTGGGTTTCCTCGATCCTCACGGTCCCGTCGCGCAATCGCAGCACGACCAGCTTCTTGACGTGGTGGTGCTGCTGGCGATCTTCGTCGCGCTGCCGATTTTCGTGATCCTGCCCTGGTTTGCGTGGCGCTACCGTTATCGCGCCAGACGCGCGCGGTACGCGCCGAAATGGTCCTATTACGGGCCGCTGGAGGTGGCAACCTGGGGCGGTCCGCTGGTGATCGTGGCCCTGCTCAGCATCCTGGTCTGGCGCAGCACGCATGCACTGGATCCGTACAGGCGTATCGCTTCCAGCGTCGCCCCCATGCGCGTGGAGGTGATCGGTTACGACTGGAAATGGCTCTTCATCTATCCGGACGAGGGGGTGGCCAGCATCGGCGAGTTGGCGCTTCCGGTCGGACGCCCCATTGCGCTGACGCTGACCTCCGCCACGGTGATGCAGTCGTTGCAGATTCCCGCGCTGGGCAGCCAGATCTATGCCATGGGCGGTATGGTTACCCAGCTGAATCTGGAAGCCAGTGAGGCAGGGCGCTTCTTGGGCGAAAACACGATGTACAACGGCGACGGCTTTCATCAACAGCACTTCACGGCCGTCGCCATGACGCCGACGGCATTTCTGGGTTGGGTGCGCCACGCCCGCACGCAGGGCGTGCCCATGAATTTGTCCGCGCTTGCGCTCATCGCCAGACGGTCGACGCAGGGCGAGCTGGTGGCGGCTCTGACCAGCCGTGGGGCCGCTGGTGGCAGCGTGTATTTCAAGGACGTCCCCGCGTCGCTTTTTTCCGCCGTGGTGGCAACAACCGGTACTGGTAAGCCCATGACCATCCCTGCGGATTCCGCTGCGGCGACAAACGGAACACCTGGCGCCGCAGCCACGACGGCAGACATGCCGATGGGGCAACGACGGTGATCGGCGCCGGCATGCTGGCGCATCCTTTCGGACGGCTTAGCCTTCAGGCGCTGCCGTTCTGGGACATGCTGCAACACCCGAGCAAGGGCGTGGTGATCAACGGCATCATCGCCACCGGTGCGGCATTGATGGTGGTGTTGGGCGGTATCGTCACCGTCGCGCTGATCAGCCGCTATCGCCTGTGGCGCGTGCTCTGGTCGCAGTGGCTGACCAGCCCGGACCACAAGAAGATCGGCGTCATGTACGTGGTGCTGGCTTTTGTCATGCTGATACGGGCGCTGCTCGAGGCGCTGCTGATGCGGGCGCAACAGGCATACGGTCTGGGCGGTGGCTTTCTGACGCCAAACCACTTTGCCCAGCTGTTCAGCACGCACGGCACGATCATGATCTTCTTCATGGCCATGCCGTTTCTGACCGGCATCATCAATTACGTCATGCCGCTGCAGATCGGTGCGCGCGACGTTTCCTTTCCCGTGCTCAATTCCATCAGCCTCGCGCTGACGGCCGCCGGCGCCGCGCTGGTCATGATCTCGCTGGTGCTCGGCACGTTTTCGACGGGTGGCTGGTTCGGCTATCCGCCGTATACGGAAGCCAGCTTCAGCCCGGGCGTTGGCCCGGATTACTGGATCTGGGCGCTGACGCTTTCCTCGCTGGGCTCCACGTTCACCGGCATCAATTTCGCGGTCACTATTTACAAGAAACGCGCGCCGGGAATGACGTTGATGCGCCTGCCTCTTTTCACCTGGACGGCGCTGTGCACCAGTATCCTAATGATTTTCGCGATGCCGCCGCTGACCGTGGCGACGGCGCAGCTGGCGCTGGACCGTTACCTGGGCTTCCATTTTTTCACGAACGATCTTGGCGGCAACATGATGCACTTCGCCAACATGTTCTGGCTGTTTGGCCATCCGGAGGTCTATATCCTCATCCTGCCGGCGTTTGGCGTTTATTCGGAAACGATCTCCACGTTTTCCGGCAAGGCCTTATTCGGCTATCGTTCGCTCGTGGTGGCGACCATGGCGATTGGCGTTCTTTCCTTCACGGTCTGGTTGCACCATTTTTTTACCATGGGGCAGGGTGCAGATCTCAATGCAGCCTTCGGCGTGGCCACGATGCTGATCGGCATCCCGACCGGCGTCAAAATATATGACTGGATGTGGACGATGTTCCGCGGGCGCATACGTTTCAGTGTGCCGATGATCTATGCGATGGGCTTCATGCTGCTGTTCGTGCTGGGTGGCCTGAGTGGTGTGCTGCTGGCCGACCCGGTCATCGATTATCAGGTGCACAACAGCGTTTTCCTCGTCGCGCACTTTCACAATGTGGCCGTGCCGGGGCTGCTGTTCGGCATGATCGCGGCGTACCATTTCTGGTTTCCCAAAGCGTTCGGTTTTCGTCTCGACGAACGCTGGGGGAAAGTGTCAGCGGTGTGCTGGATTCTCGGTTTCATGCTCGCCTTCTTTCCGCTTTATGCCCTGGGATTGATGGGCATGCCCCGGCGCACCGTGGCCTACACCGAGCCGGCCTATGTGCCGCTGGAAACGGTCGCTTTTTTCGGTGCCATCCTGGTGGTCGCAGCGCTATGCGCGCTGGGTGTGCAGCTGTGGGTATCGATCAAACACCGGCACGCGAACCGCGTGTTTGTTGGCGACCCCTGGGATGGCCGTAGCCTGGAATGGTCCATCTCGGCGCCGCCACCGGAATACAACTTTGCGGCAATTCCTGTGGTGACCGATCGCGACGCATTTACCGTGATGAAGGAAAGCGGGGCGGCCTACACAGCGGCCGTGCCGTTCGAGGATATCGAGGTTCCCCGAAACAGCGCGTTGGGGCCTGTGCTCGGCGCGGCGGGATTCGCCATCGCCTTCGGGCTGGTGTGGCACATCTGGTGGATGGTGATCATCTTCGGCACGATAGTAATCACCGCGATGATCGTTCGTGGCTTTGCCCGCAACACTTCGCGCGTCGTGACTGCGGAAGAAGTGCGCCGCCAGCATCAGCATTGGATGGATGCCGTGGCGCGCGCCGAGCCGATAGCGCGCGACAAGGAAACGACCTCTGCCAATGAGGGGCTGGCCATGCCGATCGATACGGGCGCCGAACAATGAGTGACGGCATCGCCAAACATCCTGGACTCAATCTAGGCCCTGGTCACGGCAAAGACGATGCGGCGGCCGAAGGGCTGATGTTCGGCTTCTGGGTATTCATGATGAGCGATGCCATTCTTTTTGGCATGGTTTTCGCCACGTACCTCACGTCGCTGAGCGCCACCGCCGGTGGGCCCGGCGCCTCGCAGCTCTACGACCTCACCAGCACGTTCGTCGAAACCCTGCTGCTGCTGGCGAGCAGCTTCACCTTCGGCATGGCATCGCTGGCGATGAAATATCGGCATAGCGAGCGACGTCTGGTTGCCTGGCTGTTGGTGACGCTGCTGCTAGGGCTGGCCTTTATCGGCGTGGAGCTGCACGACTTCGCCAGCATGGCTGCTAAAGGTGGCGTGCCCACGCGCAGCGGATTTCTTTCGGCGTTCTTCGACCTGGTGCCGCTGCATGGGCTGCATGTAGCGGCAGGGTGCCTGTGGATGATTGCGTTGCTGGGCCAGCTCGTGCGCTACGGTGTGGATACCAAGGCCAAGCTCGGCATCATGCGGTTGGCGCTGTTCTGGCATTTTCTGGACATCATATGGATCGCCATTTTTTCAGTCCTCTATCTACCGGGGTGCATGCATGCCATCGGGTAACGAAAAAGCCGATCTCAAAGCGCAGGAACGCCGGGAATTCCTCAGCTATGTCTGGGGCCTTGGCTTGGCGCTCGCGCTCACGATCGTGCCGTTTGCCATGGTGAAATGGGGTGCGATGACGCCGCTAGCCGTGCTTGCCGTTATCGGCGTATTAGCGCTCGTGCAAATCGTCGTGCACTTTCGTTTCTTTCTGCATATCAGCTTCAGGCAGAAGCGCGAAGATCTTCAGCTTTTGATTTTCTCCGCCCTGATTCTTTCCATCATGCTGGCCGGCACGCTATGGATCATGGCCTCGCTGGGACTTCGTATGGGCATGGTACAAAACTGAGCGGAGGAAGGCTGTCAACATTTCTCAAACGTGACCTTAAAGTCGCCATCGATTGTTACCACGGGCGAGCTCTAGCAGCGATCGACGTGGGGTCGGATCGTAGCGGCAGCGCTTAGCCCATCAATCCTTGCGTCCGCTCTGGCTTCCAGCTCGCTCTCCCTTACGTCGAAAGTAATACCGTCATGCAACAACCGATACGAGTTAGGTGGATACATCTCTGCGATCGACCATTGCCCATACCAGCCAACATCATCAACAAAAAAAGCACCGGCCACGACGATAAATCCGTTGACATGATCCACAGACGTAGGTGCCGTGCCGAAAGTCAGCGTGGCTGCTTCCGTGAGTTCGTTGCCACTAGTCCAATTAATCTTCGTCATAGTTTTTTATGGGGCTTCTATGATCTTCGATGTTTTATTCAGGTAACAGAATGACGGCCTCTACCTCGGTCTGCGTCATTCCCTCGTAGTTGGCTGAGCCGAAATCTGTCATCAGCTTGGCGAATAAGCTTGCGGCGTAGGGGCTCTTTTCAGCATCGGTCGCATGGAGCCATGCCTCATAACCCTCAAGTACTAGCTTTCGATTACCGGCTGCGATCGGCATAGCTCTCTCCACATCCAAAGCCGACTAATTACATTACTGAGTCGCGAGACTTCTACCCTTTTTAGAGAAAAGATGGTGCGTCGGATAGACGACATTACGGTAAGTTGACGTTTGCATAGTCATAGATCTCGACATCGAAGTTTAGTATTCGTCGATAAAAGCTAGATCAGGTTGGCGACATGGAAGGCTATCCGCTCATTTTCGCGAGCTGGCAAAACCAGGATGCTCAGTGACAATTCCAGGGCTCCGATGAGTTGTGTGACGCGTTCTCGCACTACGCCAGCGTTTTCACCTACGCCGCCCGTGAAAACCAGTACGTCAATGGCCCCCAGGGCGATGCACATCCCAGCGATTTGCTTCGCAACTGAGTGACTGAAGATATCGAGTGCGAGTGCCGCATCGGCATCGCCCCTATCGGATGCGCTTTGCAGATCGCGTAAATCGCCGTCCGATTTGGAGATTCCTGCAAGACCAGACCGATGTTCAAAAAGGTCTTCTAACGTGTTCACGTCGTAACGCTGTTCGCGCATCAGATAAAAAATTATCCCGGGATCGAGGTCGCCGGTACGGCGACTCATGACTACGCCGCCCATGGGCGTAAGTCCCATAGAAGTGTCCACGGATTGACCATTGAGAATCGCCGTAATGCTGCATCCCCCACCTAGGTGGGCGACAACCAACCGCCTTACCGGCGCATTTCTGAGCTGTTCAAGGACCGACTCGCAGGACAAGCCATGGAAACCAAAGCGCCTTATGCCGCTATCGCGGATTTGAGTGGGTAGCGGTAGTGTTGCCGCTAAAGCGGGGAGCGTCCTATGAAAAGCTGTGTCAAGGCATCCGACCTGCGGCGTACCCGGAAATGTCTCGAAACACTCATCAATCAAATCTAGCGAAGGCGGCAGGTGCAAAGGGGCAAAGGGCACCGCACGCCGAAGCGTAGCAACGACTGTCTTCGACAAGACAAGATGCTCCAAGATCGTTAGACCGCCATGCACTAAACGATGGCCGATCGCGATGATTTCACCTTCCGCCAATGCCAATTCACGAAGCGAGGTCGTAATGAGCCCGGAGATGGGCACTTTCTTTAGCGGCTTTCTATCTTGATGTACGTAATCGAAGGACAGCTGAGGGGAGGTTTCACGAGACCCGATAGTCCCCGATCCTATTTCAGTCAGCGCGGCAGAAGCCAGACTGTAGAGAGAGAACTTCAACGAGCTTGAACCGATGTTGAGGCAAACAATGATGCCGCTCTTTTCAGGGCTCGCGTTCATCGTTAGCTGACCGATGGGGCAACCCACTGCCAGTATACAATCTCGGGAAGATCAATTCCGTTTTCACTGACGTACAGATGGTGTCGTTCAATATCGGTCCAGTAGCGCTGCCTTGCTGCTTCGACACGATCTTTCAGACGTGGAACCCGTTCAATCGCATCTAAGGCCAATTGAAAGCGGTCCATGTGATTCTTCACCATCATGTCCAATGCTGTGGTTGTCGTGCCCTCATCACGGTAGCCACGAACATGAATATTTTGGTGGTTATGCCGGCGATAGGTCAACCGATGCACAATTCCGGGATAACCGTGAAACGCGAAAATTACCGGTTTGTCAGCGGTAAAAAGACGATCGAACTGGTCATTATCCATGCCGTGCGGTTCCTCGCTTGTGGGTTGAAGAATTAGCAGGTCTACGACGTTCACCACCCGGATACGCAGATCCGGCTCATAGCTGCGCAGTAGCATGACGGCAGCGAGTACCTCGACGGTGGGAGCATCACCGGCACAAGCCATAACAAGCTCTGGATCATCTGGATCTGTGCTTGCCCACCGCCACGTGCCGGCTCCTGCCGCGCAATGCGCGCAGGCGTCTTCAATATTCAACCACTGCCAGTCGGGTTGCTTGCCTGCAACAATGACGTTGATGAGATGGCGGCTACGTAGACATTGATCTGCCACGTACAGTAGACAGTTGGCGTCGGGAGGGAGGTAAATTCGAACCACGGCAGAGCTCTTGTTCGCGGCGTGATCGATGAAGCCAGGATCCTGATGAGAAAAGCCGTTATGGTCCTGATGCCAGACATGAGACGAGAGCAGATAGTTAAGCGAAGCTAGCTTCGGACGCCATGGCATTGACCGGGTTACCTTCAACCACTTTGCATGTTGGTTGAACATCGAGTCGATAATGTGGATAAAGGCTTCATAACAGTTGAAAAGACCATGTCGCCCTGTGAGCAGATAACCCTCGAGCCAGCCTTGGCACTGGTGTTCACTCAGAACTTCCATGACGCGGCCAGTGGTCGCTAAGTCGGTGTCTGTCTCAATGGAGTCAGCCATCCAACTTTTCTGACTCACTTCGTATACGGCATCCAGCCTGTTAGACGCGGTTTCGTCCGGACCAAAAAGACGGAAATTCGCTTCCGCGTCGTTTAAGTGCATAACGTCACGCAGCCAGATGCCCAAGACCTTGGTTGCTTCTGCCTTCCGGTCACCCGGCGTCTCCACGAGCACGGCTTGCTCCCTGAAGTCAGCCAGTATCAGCGGCTTTAGCAAATAGCCGCCGTTCGTGTGGGGATTCATTCCCATGCGACGATGGCCCTTGGGTGATAGCTCCTGTAGGTCCGGCACCAATCGCCCGTCCGCGTCAAAAAGGTTTTTAGGCGAATAGCTGCGCATCCATTTTTCGAGAGCTTTGAGATGCGTTTTTTTCTCTAGGTGAGCGATGGGAATTTGGTGAGAGCGCCAGCTCCCCTCGACTGGAAGTCCATCGACGCTTTTGGGGCCTGTCCATCCCTTTGGCGAGCGAAAAATGATCAGCGGCCACGCCGGACGATTAGCAGGTTCGCCGGCCCTTCTAGCGGCGTGCTGTATACGTCGTATTTTTGCTAAAGCTCCATCAAGAGCGTCGGCAAAAGCGTCATGCATTTTCATCTCGTCGTCCCCCGAGACGACGATAGGGTCATAGCCATACCCTTGAAAGAGCTGAAGTAACTCGGTTTCACTTATCCGAGTGAGCAGGGTGGGATTGGCTATCTTGTATCCATTGAGGTGAAGAATCGGCAGGACCGCCCCATCGCGTATTGGATTGAGAAATTTATTGGAATGCCAGCTGGTAGCCAATGGACCTGTTTCGGCCTCACCATCGCCGACCACGCAAGCCACAATGAGATCCGGGTTGTCGAAGGCAGCTCCGTAAGCGTGGGATAGCGAGTATCCAAGCTCTCCACCTTCATGAATCGACCCAGGAGTATCGGGAGCCGCATGACTAGGAATGCCGTAGGGCCAAGAAAATTGGCGAAACAGCTGTCTCATCCCCGCCGAATTCCGCTCAACCCTGGGATAGATCTCGCTGTAAGAGCCCTCCAAGTAAGTATGCGCAATTAGGCCTGGACCACCATGACCCGGGCCCGCTATAAAAATCATGTTCAGGTCAAACTGACAGATCGCACGATTGAGATGGGTATAGATGAAATTAAGCCCGGTCGTTGTTCCCCAGTGCCCTAACAATCGGGGTTTGATGTGCTTAAACGCCAGCGGTTCTTTGAGCAGGGGGTTCTCTTGCAGATATATCTGGCCAACCGTCAGGTAATTAGCCGCTGACCAATATCGATGCAGGCGATCTCTTAAAGAAGTACTTAGAGCTTTCATGGATTTCTTCGTGCCCGTGTAGGCGAGGCGGTATCAAGTAACCGCATGGCAGTGCATCGTTCAACAGTGACCATTAACAGCGCGTGTCCTCGAAGCGTGCTCGGTGTGAACGGCCGCAGTCGAGAGCGAGTTTCGAATATTTAGCTGCGGACTCTCATTTGGCTCTCCCCGCCGCGCTCCCCGACAAAACGTATGCCGGGAACGTCGAAACCAGGTTGCCCGATGCCGACAACGCGATCACGGCGGGGCGGGCAGCTCATTATTTGGCACCGATTTGAGACTAACGGCGTGAGCGTCTTTGCCCAACCGTTCTGATTCTTACGCTGTCTAACGATCTGATGTAACAGTGATTCGACCGTTCGGCTCCAGACGGGCATTGTCGCAATCGTTTATATCTTCGCGGCCCGCAGAGTGAAGTGCGCGATCAAACGCGGCTAAAGGTATGTTGCATCGCTTAAGTGCACCGGGAACGTGTTTTCCACGACGAACAAGGAACGTCGCTTTTCCTTCAACGATACGATTTACGACCGGGTATTTTGTGCAGATGATTGCAAGAAATTTGTCGGTCGCCAAGATGCCCGTAACGGCGATCAGCGCCCCAAGGAAGGAGGTGTCAGCCCCAATGATGGAGGTACGCAGCGTGCCACCGACCAAGACAAGAACGATGACGTCAAACGCGGACATTTCGCCGAAGGAGCGTTTGCCGGATACGCGCATCAGTAAAAGCAAAATGAGGTAGACTGCGACGCCTCGTACCGCGAATTCCCACCAAGGCAGAGCAAGTCCGTTGATAATTGATGACATATGCGTTCTCCGAAAAGTGGCGTCATTCATTCGTCGATAGGCATCAGTCGCTAGACGCTTGGTCAGCAGGCTCCACGGTAATGGGCGGCTTCATTGACGAAGATTCAGTGGGGTCTCTACGCAACTCCGTGAGCACTGTCCCCGCCGGTCACAGCTATTGTCGTGCCAGTAATCATACGTGCTGCGTAGGACGCGAGAAAAACTACAGCAGACGCAACGTCTTCCGGCTCAATCCAGGGAAGACCAAGGGGAGTTTTCCCCTTAAGAACTTTGATTGCCGCCGATTCGTCTTTCTCGGGGTCAACCGATGCTGACTTTCCGCCTTCCCCGAGCGCTTGCGCGTATCGATCCTCATGCCGGGTAAGAGTCGTATTAATGAGGCCTGGAATGACGGCATTCACCGTAATTTTGTGCTCTACGAGTTCCAAAGCGATTGATTTCATCAGCCCGAGAATTCCCCACTTTGACGCTGAATAAGATGCTCCGAATTTCGTGCCAGGCTGGATACCCGCGTTTGCGAAGACGATATCAATGCGTTTCAATTCAGTTTTGATCTGATGGGCAAGATCTCGTAACGCAGGCATGTTTCGCTGGTCTAGTTGATAAGCGAGCCAGCGTCTGCCCAGCGCTTGCACCGAGCGACCGGTTTGCGACAAGTCCTCAGGCGACGCGGGTCTATAATCAGGAATGGAACTTACCGGCGCCGCTGCGTCTATTCCGACGATATCGCAACCCTCAGTGGCTAGCGCAACAGCCGCTGCACGTCCAAAACCCTTAGCCGCGCCAGTCACCACGGCTACGCGTCCTTCCAAAGATAGCGTCATAGCTTGATTCCGTTGGCAGGCGGTAGGTTTATTTGATAACCGCCGCTGCAATTGCATCGATGCTCAGTGGGTTTGACCACCACGATACAATGAGCGCTCTCATGTGAGGCGATTGCCTATGAACTGTCGCTTGACTGTGAACTGGGCGCTCAGTCCAGCGAGCTAAGCCAACCTCTGAACGAGCGGCAAGTCCTGCGCTTGGGCCAAGGTGGAAGTGGAGAATCTCCTTGCTAAAAAAAACCCACAGCGGCGGCCGGTCGACCCGGTGCTTAATCGGCGATTAGGTGTCACTTACCCCAGGTAACAAACATAACCACCGCCGCTGCGGCCATTACCGCCGTGGCGAGCCATCCCCAGACATTCAGTGAGGTGCTTATGGTGAACGCACCCATGACCTTCGAGTTCGTGCTCATCTTCATGATCATCACCATCGAAGGAACAGCCGCGACGCCGTTAATAACTGCACTCCAATACAGTGCCTTGATCGGATCGATCGGGGTGAAATTGAGAGCGATTCCCGCCACGCTGGCAAACATCAGTACGCCGTAAAACAGCTTGGCCTGACTTGGCTTTTGTTCAAGGCCGTACGGCTCGTCAAATGCACCCGCAACGGCAAACGCTGTCGACCCGGCAAGAATGGGCACGGCTAAAAGTCCTGTACCAACAATACCGGCGGCGAAAAGATAAAAGGCAAAGGGGCCAGCGATAGGTCGTAGCGCTTGGGCAGCATCTGAGGACGACTGGATATCCGTTTTACCGTGTGCATGTAACACAACCGCCGCGGTCAGAATGATGAAACAAGCCACGATGTTGGAAAACAACATGCCAATCGTCGTATCGATACCGATACGTCGAATAGCCTCTAGCCCCTGAGACGGCGCACGCTTGAGTGCCTTACGGTCACTGCTTGCACGTATTTCCTCCACTTCTTGGGCTGCTTGCCAAAAGAAGAGATAGGGGCTGATGGTTGTTCCGAGTACGGCGACGATGGCCACTGCATATTTGGCATCGAATTTTGCTTTTGGTAAAACGATGTCCTTTAGTACGTCGCCCCACGGTACGTGGATAACGAATACGGTCGCGATGTAAGCAAATAGGCTCAGCGTCAAAAGCTTCAATATGGGTGAGTACCGAGAAAACGGCACCCACACCTGCAGGGCCAGCGAGGCTAAAGCGAAACTGGTGGCGTAAAGCACAGCAGGCCCGCCAATAAGCAGCTTCAGCGCAGCCCCCATGGCACCTATGTCGGCGGCCAGGTTAATGACGTTTGCTACGACCACAGACAAGATCAGCCCATAAACCACGCCCCGCGGATAATAAAGCCGCATGTTTGAGCCGATACCTCTTCCCGTTGCGCATCCTATGCGCGCGCTGATGGTCTGTATGGCGATCATCAGCGGCATCGCCAAAAAGAGGCTCCAGACCGTTGCGTAGCCGTAAGCTGCGCCAACCTGGGAGTACGTCGCTATGCCACTTGGATCATCGTCGGCGGCGCCGGTGATGAGTCCGGCGCCTAGCTTGGCCCACAACGATTTTTTGGCATCTACCGGTGCGTTGTGCCCCACATCGATTCCCCTTCTTAGCAATGCCTATGGCTCCCCGATAGGATTACTACGCTCGACGGATAATTCTGTCATCTCGAAGCGTGAATCCAGCGCACCGACGTAGTCCAGATCACGCGTTCGTAGCTATCGGGGATTTAGCTCTATAGAAAGCGTACGTAAACTTACGAGCAATTGTTTGGCGTGAGAAATTTCCGAATTGGGGACATCCGTAGACGTTAAGAAAATGTGAAAAAGCGGGTTGATCAGTTGGTTAGTTGTTCTATCGCACGCAGTAAGTCTTCTGATCCGTACGGTTTCAAAATGGTGCGCGTGCGGTGTTCTGATCGGACACGATCATCGTCAAAACGTCCCGTTGCGAACAGCACCGGTAAGTCTGGCGTGTGCTGCCTAATGGCCTTGGCCAGCTCAACGCCGGAGTCGTCCGGGAGCCCGACATCCGTAATCAATAAGTGATAACTCTTATCGGCGTAAAAGTTGAGTGCCTGTTGCGCAGTCGTCGCCTCCGTGACTTCGTGCCCTTGCATTTGCAACATCTCCACGACTGTCAAGCGTATGAGTTCATCGTCTTCGCACAACAGGATACGCAACGGCTTCGACGTCTTAGGGACAGTAGTTGCTAACCTGGGTTTTGAAGGAGGAGAGGATAGTGCGTCGACGGGCGCAGCTGGAGGCCGGGACGAAAGCACGGTACGGACTTTTCGCGCGAGCGCCTCATTGGAATAGGGTTTACTGATCAGTTCAACGCCTTCGTCAAGTCGACCGCCGTGGACGATGGCGTTTTCGGTGTAGCCCGACGTAAAGAGGATGGCCACTCCAGGAAGAAGTGCGCGCGCTCTTCTTGCCAATTCAGGACTGCGAATAGGACCCGGCATGACGACGTCCGTAAACAGTAAATCGACCTCGATGCCGCTTTCCAGGATACACAGCGCGCTCTGCGCGTCCTTCGCTTGAAGCACGTGATAACCAAGCTCTATCAGTAGTGTCACGACGATCTCGCGAACGGAGTCGTCGTCTTCGGCCACTAGAATCGTTTCGTGACCGCCTTGAATTGGTCCCTTTTCCTGTGCAGGCAAGCTATCTTCGATGCGCGTCGTACGAGGCAAGTACAACTTAAATGTCGTACCGTGACCTATTTCACTATAGATTTTGATGTGGCCATCGGACTGCTTTACAAAACCGTAGACCATGGACAGGCCTAATCCGGTGCCGTGTCCTTCGGGTTTGGTCGTGAAAAAAGGCTCGAAGACTTTCTCGATGATGTCGGGTGCCATGCCGCATCCAGTATCCGTCACAGCAACCAGGACATATCTCCCCGGGGTAGCGTCAGGGTGGGCGCGTGCGTACTCGTCATCCAGCCACGCGTTCCCTGCTTCTATGGTCAAGCGACCCCGCCCATTCATCGCGTCGCGCGCGTTGATGGCCAGATTGAGCAAAGCGTTTTCTAGATTGCCCGGATCGATAAAAATGTTCCAGAGGCCCCCAGAAATGACTGTTTCAAGTTCGACTTCTTCCCCCAACGTTCGCCGCAGCAGATCGTCCATATTGCGAATGAGACGTGCCGGGTTGGTTACGCGCGGTGCAAGCGGCTGACGGCGACCAAAGGAAAGCAGCTGAGAGGCCAGCTTGGCTCCGCGCGTGACGCCGGCCATCGCGTTATCAAGACGGCGTAAAGCCTGCGGGTTGTCGTCGACATCACTGGCGAGCAGCTGGAGATTGCCGCTGACGACTTGAAGCAGGTTGTTAAAATCGTGTGCCACACCGCCAGTTAAATTGCCAATCGCCTCCATCTTTTGACTTTGCCTGAGTGCGTTTTGACTTTTTATCAAATCAGCGGTCCGCTCTTCCACCCGTTGCTCAAGTGATGCCGCAAGCGCGGCGATCGCTTCTTCGGCGACTTTTTGATCATGAATATCCGCGTTGTTTCCGATCCAGCGCTCAACGCTTCCACTATCGCCGCGTACGGGCAACGCACGGGTGCTGTACCAACGATACGCTCCATCATGGCGACGCAATCTAAATTCAGACTGATAGGGAGATCCAGAGCTCAATGAAGCATTCCAGGCAGCGAGCGTCCCGTCCAGATCGTCGGGATGCACCACCACGGTCCACTGCCCCCCGTTCAAGGCGCCTGGATCAACTTGAAAGTATTCGTACACGCGGTCGTTGAACCAGTCGAGTTGTCCGGCACTATCCGCTGTCCAGACCTGATTGGGCATGGATTGCGCTAGTAGCCGAAAGCGAACTTCACTTTCTCGCAACGCGTCGTCGGCGGCCTTACGCGCGGAAATATCAACGAACAGTACCGCGAAGCGGTCCGCATCCATGCGTCTAGCGCGAGCTTCGAACCACCGGTTCTGCAGGGCAGGTACGTTTATCTCGAATTGAATGGGATTGCCTGTTCTCACCACTTCGGCGTAAGTGTCGATGACAGATGCATCCAGAGTGGGCACGAGCTCCAGGATCGAATGCCCCACCGCAGTTGATGCATCTAGGCCTGTCTGGGTGCCAAAGGCCGGATTGATTTCCAACAGCTGGAAATCAACCATGCGACCGCCTTCATCACGTATGGCATAGCCGACAAAAAAACCTTCCTGCATTTGTTCGAACAGCTCTCGCCAACGAAACTCACTGCGTGCGACGGCCTCTTCGGCAGCCTTACGCTCAGTGATGTCCATCGCGATACCGATGTAGCGCTGACGATCCGAGGCGGCTAGCGTCACGGCTTCGCCTCGTCGCGCGATCCAGCGAATCTCTCCCGTCTCCGGATACACGCGCCGAAATTCGGCGTAACTGATGGGATTGAACGAGCCATATCTGCTCGGTCCGAGGAGGTGCCGATCATCCGGATGAATCAGGCTAACGAGTAGCGACTCGGTCACTTCAATATCCGGCGCTATATGCCAGATTTTTCGGTACTGGTCGGACACCTCCAATTGGCCGGTGTCTGGATCCCACTCGAACGTTCCAACGCCCCCCACTTCTTGTGCAAAGCGAAGCTTTCGTTCTGCCAACACTCTGTCCGTGGTATCCCGAACGATGGCCATAACGCCAGCTGGTTTCCCGCCGGCGTCAACGACCGGGCTGTAGTCCAGTGAGAGCCACGCGTCCGCTGGTTCGCCCTTCCTGGATAGGATCAAGTGTTGATCGAGATAAGAAAGTGTGCCGCCGGCCAGGCATGTTTTCAGCACATGGGCATTGAAATCGGCGACTTCTACCCAGCCTTCCAAGACCCTCGACCCCAAAAGGGCAGGATGCCGCTGCCCGGCAAACTCCTGATACGCCTCGTTGTAAATCATGATGCCTTCCGGGCCCCAAAGTAGCGTCATAGGGACGTTGGAGCGCAACATAAAGGATGTGATGTTTTTGAGCTCGGTCGACCATTCGGCAATGGTACCCAGCGGGGTTGAAGACCAGTCATACGATCGAATTAACGCCGCGATCCCGCTGTTAGTACCGAGGAAGGCTAGAGGATCGCCGTTAGGAATGCGGGTCATGCGCTAGGACATCCGAAGATTGTGTTGAGGTGACGAAGGCCTTTGCGGCGAATTGTGCACGAGACCCGCAGTTTTATCTGCACTGTTTCATAAAAAAATTTAGAGAGGTTGGTTAAACAAAGCCGCCATCGCGGATCAATAAATATGTTCGCTCCGAGTCCGGTAGTCCGCGCATAGTTAGCGATTCTTCCATGCACGGATTCTTCACGATCGCCAGCCTAGCCTCGCCGCCACCATTCGCCGAGGATGCGGGTTTGAGGCTTTTTGAAATTCCGTTTGATTCCGACCCATCCGGGGAATGGATTGTTCCGGTTTTCGGCGATGGCGAAAGAAGATTTGCTTCCCGGGATAAAGCGTTGGCTTTCGCACTGGCTTTAGCGAATGAAGACCGTAAGAGGGGTCATGGCGATAGTTTGGTCTGCGTCCAGGGTGCCGACGACCAGTGGCGCTTGTTCACTCCAGACCTCCTACCAGCAGGGTATAGAACGCGCCGGAATCGCTGAGCACCGGCAATAACTTGCGTATATAGGCTTCTTCGCGGCCCAGATTGGCTATGCCCAACCGATAAGCCGAAAACGATATACGCAAGGAAGCTTGACGTATTCGCTTCGCTAGCGACAACGGGACTGGGAAGGAACCGATTTAGCTCGAATGACTAAACTCGTTCGAATGCGACAAATTTTATACCCGGCGATCACAGGTTTGAACTTATCCGTGGCCTGACGCCGAGGATACATAGATGGAAATTTTCTATATCCCTTTCAAACCAGACGCTACACACGGTTGGAAAGTACCGATTCCGAAGGATGGGGAAAGGCAATTTGGTTCACGCAATGATGCACTCGCATTTGCCCGTAGAATTGCCAAGCAAACGGTTACCGAACAAAGCGAAGTAGCTATTTATGCGTGCAAGGCGGAGATAAGAAGTGGCGGTTATTCACGCCCGACCTCAAGCCTGTGGATTGAGAGCTTCGGCAGACGGTTTTTTTCTCACGTCTATGCTGTGCCGAGTCACGGCGGTGGAAGCAGTCCCATTCGCTACCCTGTACCTTGTGGCCTTGCTATCCACCCGATCTCCAAAGTTCGCTGACCGATGCAGGGGAATTAAGCGCTTGAGGGTATCCATCGGCAAACGCCTCCTTTCTGCTTTAGCTATCGATCATGGCAGCTGCGACGCTATCGATTTCCACGGCGATATTGGTGATCAGCTATAGGGGCGCTGTCTAGCGCTGGTCGATAAGCTCCACATGTTCACGTTAAGCTTAAGAGCAGCAGCAATTCGTTGGGGTATAGATGGACGCTCCGGGGTATGGTCGCATGGGCAGTGTGTCCATGTAAGCCACAATTTTTACTTTTTTTTACGATTGAATTCACACACTTTTGTATGCCGCGCCGGTAGTTTTTTCATCGACGCAACTTAGTCAACCATATCGGTGGGGAGCCCTTATGTGTGACGGGCAGGAAAATCACGACTTATACTTCATCGCCCAGAAGGTGCGTGGATGGATTAGGGCCGAATATGCCCGAGCGGAGTCGATAGAGCGCAGAGAGCACCTTCTAACCATGCGCATTGGTCTCAGTCGACACCTGGAAAAACAGGCTGGCACTTTTGAAGAGCTTCGCAGGCTCAAAGCTCTTCATGAGACTCAGTTCCGATGCCTACTCGTAAGCGAAGCGTCAACCTTATCCGGAAGGGTTAATAAAGTTGCGCTTCGGGAAATTACGGAGCGGGAAGTGCGCACAGGCCGTATGAAGCCCACTGACGAGCTCTACGTGCGCGCAAAGGCAAAGCTGGATGTCCTATGCCTCGTGCAGCCCATCTCGCCCAATGAGGTCGAGGAAGCTATAGCGAAGGGGGCCGAAGAGCTGCCGACTTCAGAATATTTACCGCAAATTTCCATTGGGTGATCCTAGCCTAACCACCGCAGTTTCTGGCGAAGCCGGTTACAGCATTTCGCGGTGAGCGTTCTACGCGCTCATCGGAATACGGGCCCTCGCCGCAGCCGGACGGGGCCTCGATATGCATCATTGGGGTCAATCCGTTGATCGCCTTGCGTGATGACGATGCGGCCTGAGCGGGCCAATGCGGCTGCCGTCTCGCGCACGGCTGGCATCATTGCCCGCCATGCCATTTCACCATCAGTCAGGGCGCGCGCAACCTCTGACGGGCAGATTGAAGCTTCTGGCTCGCGCACCGAGAGGAGGTCAATAATTTTGCCGGCAATATGCATAGGGTAAAATTACTGACGACACGGTGATGATCTCGTCGTCTCCACTGGCATGCGCCGCCGCTTAACCCCAGCGTCGCACCTCCACTCTTAACCAGTGGCCTAGTCAGGGCCGGGCGATTAGCCGCTGTTATCGGGGGTAGGAAAGGCCAGCCGTTGATGTACCGAGGATAGCTAGCTGTCCAGCCGCCAGTTCGACAGGGCAGCTTCAAGGTCCGGGTACATCATGTTATTCACGCAGCTCCAAAGTGCTTTGCTAATACGCTCGCCAGCACACCAAAGACCCGCGCTCCCCAACGTTTCATCATTGCGGTGTTTTCGGATTCGATCCATCCATCAGCGAAATAAAGGGATGCGCCGGTCTTGTGATTAAAGTGCTCAGCAAGGCCGGCTCTTTCATTGCGATAGGTATCCGGTGGCAGACCCGCGCTGCGAAGCTCTACATAGCGCAAGACAGCCTGACTTGCGAACAGGGTTGCAGACATCTCAGTCTTTCGGTCTGGATTTCCTTGCCAATAGATCATGACCCATCCGTCGTCGTCCAAAGAGTCGACTTCCACATTGACAATGGGTGCAACGATAGTTCCGTCAAGCAAGCAGAGGGCACAGGTTCGCTCTTCGAAAGAAACGCTGGTGTAAAGCGGCAATAGGTTTGCAATGAAGCAGACGATGGCTTGCGATTTTTCGCTCATGGGGACCTGATGGTCGAATGGATTCCTTATCCACTTTAGCGGGAGAAGTCGACGAGGGCAGGTGCTTTTGATCGTAAAGTGTAGGGCGAAGATAGAATTGTTCGCTATTTTCAGCGATCTAGTTGGTCGCGTCATGCCAATCTAACAAACTATTTCTCATGTCCCAAAACGACTCTATCACCCGTTGCTTCTCTGTCGTCGACCAGACGCTTCGCCAGTCGTTTCCGAGAAGTTATTGGAAGCGTTGCATGTACGCAGCGATCGGCATGCGAGAGATGCTGTGTGCGGATGGTGTCCTTGCAGAGGTCGTTTACGGGGACGTGGCCTGCTTCACCATATCCCCTGATGCACAAAGAGCTGGCTGGCAGGGCTTCGCCAATGATGGGAAAGGTCCGGCGGCCCACTTCTGGGTCGAGACGGCGGACGTGCTGCTAGATGTCGGGACTCACTATCTTCCCGCCGAGAGCAGTTGGTCGATTGCGCGCATGCCCCTTGTTCGTTGGCCACTTAACGAGGCGCAGCCAAGTTACCTTCGGTACCATGAGCGTGGTCGCCGCGACATCGACATGCGAGCCGATTTATCGATGGAGCAACGGGTCGCCGACTTCGTCGGCCAGTGCATGACGCTCCGGCAGTCTGACGAGCCCTTGAAGATGTCGTCACCAACATGGCAGTTAGCCTGCACGCCGTCCTTGAGGGAGGCCGCGCAGCGGCCTGGCGATATTTGGGCGCGCGCAGCACTCCAAATTGCTATGGGTCGTCCGTTACCACCTGCGCCGTTCTAGTCCGCTGGCGGAATCCCTTCATTGAGCAACGGACACCGACCAGATTGCGCCAGCGCGTAACCGAAAGAGGAGTCGAGGTGCTGAGGATTAGGCCAAGTTATCGGGGTAGGGCGGGGTTACGAGGGGACGAGCGCATTGGCTTTGCGCAAATGGGAGGTACCTATAGGCGCTGCTATAGCTTCGGTAATGATGTGAACCATTGGCACTAGGAATAGCGTCACAAGCCACATCGTCACATTTTAGGACGTGCCACGAGACGTAGTCTTCGTATGCTACAAACGCAGTCATGCAGTCGACGCTAGGCAAAGCAAATGAAAGGTTAGTTACCACGGACGCCATACGATACTTCCCATCCCCACTCAGCATGGTGCTAATGCAGCGGGCAGAGCAATGCCCATCTCGTCGTGATTACTAGTCGACTCTAGAAGGATGATGCGTCGCTGGCAGTGACACGATATGTCCGATCGAGATGAGCGCCTGATTGAACAATGTATGCCGTGAAGTCGAGTCTAGTGAGCCCCTGTTGATTGCGAAGACGTAGCAAGTCGCGCCATGTAAGAGCGCCGCGTATCTTTAGCTCACTTTCTAGCAAAGCCCGCTTGCCGTCAGGGATGACGTGTCCCTCAATTTCACGAAAGGTGTGTCGATTGTTCACTATCAGCCACCCCCATCCTTGAGCGTGGGCCCAGGCTCGTCCAGCCTTGGCTTTGATGCGATTAATGGTCAATGCCATGTTGTCCGTTGGCTTTATCTCGATGAGCAAGCCTCGCCCATCCGCAGTGGCGGCAAATACATCCGGAAAATATACGCGCTGCCGCCCATTGAATGTATAGGGAATCTGGGCCGGCTGCTCCTGGTAGTACGCGATGTGCTCGCTACGCTCCAATGCAGTCAACACCTCAAGCTCAAGGTGTGACTCGTAATATACCGTGCGACCGAGCTTGTGCGAAAAAAAATTACCAGCGATATCGGATTCGTTGACAACGCGATATGCAGACAGCTGCGCGGCTGGCGGTGGTGGCGCAACCACAGTCGGCCATTCCGAGTGTTCGAGCCATTTACTAACGTTGGACTTAAAGGGTCTTGCTACGCGAGCTTGGGCTTCATTGGTCGATCTCGCCTTCTGAGGGCGTTCGACAGTGGGCAATAGTGCTGCTACTTCTGTCGTTTTTGCCTTGGTGTAGCCAGCGGTGTGAAGGATAAACTTCGCGGCGGCTCGCGGCGAAATCTCGAAACCGCTGCTGGCTGCTTCAAGCAGCCATATCGCCAATGCCTTATCGTTATGGCGAAGTGGTTCCAACAGATTCTTGAGAATGTAGCCAGGTGTGCCTTCATCGCGAGCATGTCGCGCTAGTTTTCTTAGCGCCCGCTCTTGGATCTGGCGCACCCGTTCTCTCGATAGGCCATATTTCTTACCGATCTCGGCTAGCGTGAGCGGCTGGCCATCTATGCCCAGGCGCATCTCGAGCACTTCGCAATCTCGACTCTTCGGCAAGCAGGTGATGGCGACAGTAATGAGCATTCCCACATCTGTAGCGCTGAGGCATTCCTCGGTGGGCTTGGCCACAGCTTTCGTCGACGCAGTGGGACTCAGTGGTGTGTTCTCATCATGGGTCTGGTTGATCTCGGTAGACATCGTCACGGTCAGCTCGGATATCGGCCTTATCACAGAATCCCGTGGCAATTCCGAAGGTCTCGATCTGGTTGGAGGCGAGCGAGTTGGTCGGAAGTCGGTGATCAGCTGCTGCTTGTAAGCATCGTTATGCTCACGCAGGTATTGGGCAAGAAGTTCCACTGAACGAGTGCGACTGTCCGGGCGCAGCGCCGGTGGAATCAAGCGCATGACGGCCCCTGTGATACCTGCAGGCGTACGCTGGTGCCGGCCTGCGAGCTCCGAAAGAGTTAGGCCTTGCTGGATCTCATCGACGAGCATCTCGACCTCGTCTATTGCCCAAGGCGCACCGTGTCGTGAGGGCCGTTGTGCCAGGGGCGTACGTTCAAGTTCACTCATGCTTGCTTGACTGCCGATCAGCGCAGATGTGGTTTCGCGGTTTCAGTAAACTATCAGGCATGGACATCAGCAAGGTAAAGAGCACGCGCAGCGACAGGGCGATGCTAGGTCGAAGCTGAAGAACGTCTCGTAGTGTGGATGATTAACTGAAGTGAATGAAATAGGTCCATGGGCGGGCAATTCGCCGCTGTTATCGAGGGTAGAGGATCGCTCCCGACCCAGGAAGCCATCCGCGGATCTGAGCAACGTTGACCGCAGGCTTTGGTCGTACCTGGAAGCCAGAGCACCGATTGCGTCAATCGCTAGGCATTCTTGATAACACACTAAGCGGAAACGTACTGATCCCTTGGCCATCCGGACTGCGGTAGGCCTGGAGAAATTCGAAATCCTTGCGACCAGCTTCCCTGCACTTGGAGCGCACGAGGTGAACTATACGGCGCTTATCCGCCTCCGACGTCCTGATGCCGAATACGATACCCTCGAGATCGTTGAAGTCGTACTTCATGCAGCGCATCGATGGCTCGGTGATGTCGTTGATGCCGCTCCAGAACGTCAAGCGGTACTCCCTCTCATATTCCCAGTCCTTGAGCTTAGTTGTGATGCTGCCTTCGAAGTCCTGCCAGTACCCAGCTCTCCACTTGCCCTCGTCGCCATGGACCTCTCGCTCGATCGGGCTGAGCGCGCCCACGCAACTGCTCCGCCAAACTTTGTTAAGGAGCGGCACCGGCAGGTTGCCCATGGCCGTGAAGAAATTCAGACGTACCAGCGTTGGAGAATACGACACTGGCTTGAAGGGGAGGGGTGCGATATTCCAGATCACCCCCTCACTATTTGCTGCGCTGGGAATACGCAGCGGTAAGCAATCATGCCCGTTCAATGGCCGCGCACGGAATTTCAAGCAGACATCCTGGTGTCCATTGGCGTAATGCCCCCATACCGAGGCATTGCTGATGTCGTCCATAAAGCAAGCCGTGTACCAGTCGGGGTAGAGAAGCGTACGCAAGCTCTTGAGATAGTGGTCAACGAAGTTGACGTAGATAAAACGATGATTGGGCAGGTCCGGCCCATTCCCGTTGATCCATGTATCCAAGGCAATCTGATCGGACGTGGAGTTGGCAACCTGAAAGGTAACGTGGAGCCTCTCCACGGATGCGATATCGTCGTCACTAAGTTCCGCGAGCGTTGCCTCTACCGACCTAAGCATGGTTATAAGTTCGGGGGCGGCAACATCGGGCAACTGGCCGTTGAACGCATCTTCGGGCAGTGTGTGTAGGATCGACACAGCCCACGGACTATGAAGACGGGAAAGATAGGCGCGTAGCTCGTACTCACTGACCGCGTCTTTCCGCGACGCGAAGTGGGAAACAAGTGCCTGCACATCCTCTGCGCCGACGAGTTCGTCGGCAAGCCTCTTGATGATCTGGACGAAGGGCATTGCAGGTGTATGCCATGGGTCCACCACAAGAAGGTCGGAGACCTTCATCTCCGTTTCCTCCCGGCGGACCAAATGGTCGCAGACTGCCCATGCGAGACAGCCAATGAAGTGGCGAAAAAGATTCTCCCAGACGATAACATCACCCTGGAAGACCACTTCGGTCAGCCCTTCCATCGGGTCATTGAGACTCTCTGGGGAAGCGAAGAAGATGGTTTGAGTTTCGAGTTCTCGGGAATCCCCGAGAAGTCGGCCAATGGGGCGAAAACGGTAGTAGAAGCTCATGCCTATATGGTCGACGCGAAAGGCGCGCGAGGCAAGGATTTGCCATAACGCTCATAGCAAATTTTGTCAACGTAACGCCGTATCGATGAGCGCAATGAATAGACGGCGATAGGCAATATGGCAACGGTGAGAAAGCATCGGAGCGTAGGAAAGTCTTATCTTCCTACTTGAATCGAAGGCTCTTAGATCATCGTTCTGTTGGTTGATCGGAGCCATCCGACTCAGATCGAGTTACACATTGATCCGCCAGCAAAGGGTCAGGTCTAAGCGAAGATGCTATACAGTCCGAACATCCTTGAAAACCTCGCTAGTCTGCACGGCCGCAGCACGCCGGTCACCCATGTCAACGAGCGCGTCTAGTGCGCTCAACAAAGCACGAGCCATTGCTATCGGTAAAGGCCGCGTCTTTTCTGAAAAACGTTGAATTAAACCCGCGAGTCGCGCGGGCAACAATGACCGATGCCATCCAAGCGGCATACCTTCGCTGCGTTCAAGCACCAAAGGAAGTTGCCTAACAAATTGATCGACCGGATAAGCCTCGAATGCGCGTTCGCAGCGCGTCAGAAACGCCGAAACTACTGTCGGGCTTTCGCCGTGCTCTTCCAAGATGGGTTCGGTGAGCGGAAGGACAACCGAAACATCATTCCAGTCACCGTTTGCATACCGTGCAGCCCCCATCGCCGTCTCAACGTCCACGAAAAACACCGACCTGATCATGTGAGACAGTTCCGCGTCGTGAAGCGAGCCATCATTCCACGTAGCCTGTTTCCAGCTCTCGAACGATACCATTCGGGGAACAATTCGCTCCAACAGGGTCAGCGACACGACGGGAAAGATTGCCTCGTCCATGATGTTGCACGTGAGATACGAGACGAATGACTCTGCGAGTGAACCGAACGTCTCATCGTCGCAGTTGGTTGCCGGATCAATGAATCGATGAGCGTTTGCCAGTTCCAATCGCGATGACACGTTTGCCAAAAATCGAAAGAGGGAGCGTCGCCATTCAAACAGCTCCGACGAGTCGTTCTCGAAGATTTGTCCACCAAGCTTACGCGACCAGGCCGGATGAAGGCGTTCGATGGTCCAGGCGACGAGGCTGTCACACCAGGACAAGAACGGCTCGCGCCTCGAGGCGTCCGCCATCACGACATGCACCGGGACACTAGCTAGAACTTTCGCTAGGAAGTCCGTTTGAAGGTCAATGGTCGAGTGCTCCCATTCACCCGAAACGTTCTTGCCACGCCGACTCCTTCTCGCCGGCGCCCCTTTGGCAACAGGAACCCATGCGGATGGCAGCTCTGGTAACGGTGACGGGGGCTTTTCTGAGGCACCAGCCCGAGCTAAAGCACTTTGAATTGCAGCTTCGACGTGATGCCGACGTTCTTCCTCATGCTGCTGGGGTGTCGCATCGTATGGAAGATGATTGAAGAGGGTCAGCGTAATCGTCAGACCAAGTGCAAGCCAACTAACTTCCGGCAATTCATCCCAAACGCGCAACATCGCGCTCAGCGTCTCAATCACAATCTGGTCGTACGGATGTCCAGCTAGCTGCAAGAGCGCCTCTTGAGCATTCCGTCGTTTCGGCTCATGGCGAAGTAGTGCACCCAGCCCGCGGGTGGCATAGAGCACGGGGTGGTGGAGCAAAATAGATCCGCGGTAGAAGAGGTCGTCAGGAACCTCCATGGTCTTCCATGCGCGGAAACACACTTCGGCTGCCCATTCAAACTCAGCTTTCGACACCGTGCCGTGATTTATCACCACCACAGCAGCCACGCCGGCTACAGCGCTTTGTCGCTCAAAGCTTGGACTAACGTGCGGGTAAGCCTCTAGGAATAGTGATGCGCTATCTAGTCGCCGCGCACCTTCAATCGCCTGATCGAGCGTAAGGCGCTCTCCAATCGTGTTTTTCTCAAAGTACGTATAGATCCAGTTGAGTAACCCATAGTGCTCCTCCATCTCTTTCTGACGCTGGTTGATTGCGTCAATGTCTGGCCCTTGAGCCTTAGGATTGTCCAATTGAATGAGCACTTTCGAGCCATTTTCGATCGGTGTTGCTCGATAGTTTTCTCTTTTGCCTATCTCCGCCCAGATCCCAGCGTTTCGTTTCAAATAAGCCACTCGGTTAGCGTTTTCCTTCTCTTCCTCGTAATCGAATGGAAGATCATCAGGAAAACTTGCAATTGCCTCAGATGCGAGCGTGCTCAGATTTCCCTCTTGAAGAATGCATATCGAGGCCAGCCAGCGCAATTCGTCCTGACGCGACCGACGACTGTTGGCCGCAACCACGGCGGCATGATGCGCATCTGGCGTCAGAAAACCGATGAGGTTGCTCGCTCCGCCAAGATCAGACACCTTGCGCTGGATGTCCCATGCCCACAAGCGCTGATTCGTTAGCATGGGAAGCGTAGTTTCAGAGAAGTGTTGTGTCTCGATCACCACGGCGACGGCGACCCCAAGCGCGCCAACTCCCTGATGTCCATCAAGCACGTCGTGCAAAACATCATCCACCGCGCGACCTTTCTCCACTTCATTGAATGCCCAAGTTTCAAGAGCCATCAAGGCCGATCCTACGGCGTGAGAGCCCCACGTACCTCGCGACCAGACGTACTGCTGTGCAGCACCCCAGAACGTTTGTGAACCCCAAGGAAAGTTGAGTGCCATGGAGATCGGTGTGCCAAGGCGTTCGTAGTCGAAACGGTGTAGCTGCCGCCATGCCTCAATCGCGTGGTTGGCTAACAAGCGGACGAGACGGCGAGCTTCATCAGGGGAATTGGAGAACAGGGATTGGAAAGGCTCGCGGGTGGGAGCGCTCGGGAAGAACGAGTGCTGATCATCGATCGAAAGGGACTGCCAATCATGGCTGCCAATGCCGTTTCCAAACATTGACCCAGTTGCCCTGCGGGCGACTTCCTCAGGCAACGGACGGAGCATGACATGCAAAGCCAAGTCAACAAGCTGAGCCGGGCAAACCTCGCTGAGTATTGGCGAATAGAGTAAGACCTGCTCCATCGCCGATCGAGGAACACGCTTCATCGCTTGTAAGGTGGAAAGGTACTCGCACACTTGCGCCGGATAGGCTCGGCCTGCTCGGAAAAGTACCGCTCTCAACCGCGACTCAAGCTCCTCAACTTGCCCTCGCTTCAGCTTCTCCCATATACCGTAATCGTATGGGAAGTCAGCTGCATGCACCCGTGCATTGATATCTACAAGCCACGCCTTTACAAGATCAATGATCACGGCAGATACCCGGTTGGGAATATCTGCAACCGCGTTTTGCCACACTTCAAAGACAGCCACCACCTCAGGTCGGGTGGACACGGGTATGTTTTCAATGTGTTGAACTAGCCAATCGCAAAAGCGACGCCACGCGTCGAAATCAGACGGAAATGCGAGGACGTCGGCATAGATGAGACGCTGAGACAGGCTGAGATTCGGGAAGAGTGCATTGTCCAACGCAGCCGGGTTGGCTTTTGTCTTCTCCGCTTGGAACCATACGGCGAGCTTGGCAACGCGTTTGGCGTCATCTGCGAGCATAGCCAAATTGTAAGTCGACTCACGCGCACCAAATGCGGGCAGGCCGAACGGCCCCAATATCCACGCACGCAACCACTGCGAACGTATGTCGGACGTGGCTTCGAGCTGATCGAGGCGCTTTAGCCAATCCTCGCCATCGTTGAGCTCTGCTTGAGAAAGCAGCTCAACGACGCGACCAAGAACTGGCGGTTCACCCACTTCACGGATAACGTCGATCCACTGTTCGTTCTTAGATACGAGTAATTGAAGGAAGGCCCACTCGAAATAGATATCGTGTACAAAGCAAACCGTCTGGCCAGTTCGAACCGAACGGACGATCCCATCAGCTTCAAGTTCGGCCAACGCTTGTGGATCTATACCAAACACAGGGATCCGCCGCCCAAGCTGTGTGGCGCCCGCTTGTGCAAGCTGTAGAAGCGCATTACGGCGATATCCGGCATGAGCCCCCTCCGCGCCATATCCACCTCCAGCCCACCATGCGGTGGCGAGCTCTACCTCTGAACTTGGAACGTTGGCATCGGTGGCATAACACCGGATGAGGACGCCTGCAAAGAACGGGCGCCGCACGATTGCCCGAACCTGCTCTGAGCCAAACAGTAGAGGCTGCAGCGCTGGCTTCTCCTTGGCGAGCGCCTTGGCCTCCCCATCGTCAAACCTATCAACGTCGATTACTTCGGCACCTCGGTCGAACAGTCTGGCAGGCAACCATGTCCGTACGGGTTCGATGCCTGTATCTCTGACGGTAACAATGATCCGCCAGTGCTCGAGTAGGGACGAGTTAAGGATTGTGTTGAAGACGTCCAACAGAACGCCTCGGTTGCGTACTTCAACCCTGTCGATGCCATCGATGAAAAGAATGGATGAGCCAGCAGCAGCCAATTCGACAAGAAGATCCTCAAGGGGACAACTTCCGATGCCATTGCTGGTGGCGTAACTTGCCCACGATACGCCGCTCAACCGGTCGGCCTTGAGAAACAGTGTCGGTCCGCTCGCAAGCGCCTCCTCAACGAGTGACCTGAGAACGACAGACTTGCCTGTTCCCGGCAGGCCGCCAATTTGGACAAATGATCCGCGAGCCAGCGCAGCGCGGGAAGCTTGGACGAACCGCCCTCGCGGAATGCTTACGCCGGCTATGGTGTTGACGATTTCCGTAACGGCAAACTGCGACTCGGCCGTCACCCGAGCAAGCGCGCCCTGAAGCGACGGCGCTCCACTAAGTTTGAATGCGCCATTTAGTCTCGCGACGAGCGTTCGTCTGTCAAATGAAGCCGCGTGTCCCTCAGCGACGCGTACCAAAGCCAGAATTCGTCGCCACAGGTCATCCGCGCGGGGATGGTCTGACGGACTAAGACAGTTCGAAAGACTTGCAACGGCTTGGGCCTCTGTCGTAGAGCCCTCATGCAACATCTCAAAGCGCATCAGCACAAAATGTGCAAGCAGGCGATGAGTAGCAGCATCCAGTTCTTGCTCAGGAACGATGTCGGCGAGAATGCCTCTGACGTCTTGAAAATAGTGCCGCTTTTCACCGGCGACGCCGTCAGTATGCAGCTTGGCGACAAAGCTAATGACGTCACTATCAGCTCGTGCCCACTCACACAGTGTTTCGAATGTACGTTTGCTGCTGTCAGCGATCTCGCCTACTACGGCGCCGACCCTGTCCAGTTCAAGCTTGAAACCCTCTGCCTTTACTGTCGCGTGAGCGCGCAAGACTGTTTCCCTAAAATCGGAGTTAGTCGTCGCGTTGCTGATGACAAGTTTTCGCTTTACCTGGAGGCTGAGACGCATTCGAACCTCATCAGGACCCTGCCCAACGACGATCACGTCGTCCAGAGGTTGCCCCAGCGCGCCCTGCTGTACAGAAAAGTGCTTGACTATCCGGTTGGGGAGACCTGGTGCGGTTGTCTCGGAAAGAAGTGCCACGGCATACACGGCTGCCACGCCATCTTCAAACGTGAATCCGGTGCCACCCGTGAGTTCCGGGCTGGCAGCGTTTGCAAGATCTTCGTTAGTCATCGGCTCTCCGAGCCTTCTTGGATAGATTTTCTATCTTCATGGTTTGCAAGATAGCTCCTTGCAAGTGGGACGAATCGCACGTCGTGAAGTCAGTTGGTAACTTCGGTGGAATGACGGAGAGAGCAACTTCGCAAAGTCACTTTCTCAACCTGATTTATACCCATCCTCTAGCAGGCGCGCCGCCGGATTGGTCGCGACACTTCCTGTCTGGAAATACCCCACCACGCTGGACACCGCCCGGTGCTCGGTCATCGCCATGATCGCCGGCAGCGCGACGCCCTGGCGGCTCGCTTCGGTGACGAAACCCGAACGCAGGCTGTGCCCACCAAAGTCCCCCTCCAGCCCGGCTAACCTAGCGCGCCGCTGCACGATCTCGCCCACCGCCGCCGGGGAGAGGGCGGCACCAATGCGGTGCTTCCACAGCCGTCGAAAAATTGCTCCCTCGGTGATCCCGGAGGCCGACAGCCAGGCCGCCAGCGCCTGGGCCGCCCGATCCAGAATCGGCTTGTCCGGGGTAGATGATGTGGTGACACCGGCCTGTTGCGTCTTGCTGTGCTCCAGCCGGTAGATGAAGCCCTGCGGGCCGATCCGACGCAGATCGCGCAGATCCGCCGAGGCGATCTCGCTGCGGCGGCGCCCACCGCTGGCGAAGCCGAAGCAGAGCAGGGCGCGATCGCGTAGGCCATCCAGGCTGGCATCACAGGTGGCCAGCATCGCCTCGAGTTCCGCCAGGGTGATCGCGGTCTTCTTGCGCGGCCGCACGCCGCGCTTCACGGCCGCCCGGGCGGCGCGGCTGAGCACGGTGCGGATCGCCGGTTGCTCGCACGGGTTCGGCACCTGTTTAAGCCGATGTGCGGTTGATAGCACGGCGACCCGATGGCGGACGGTGGCCAGCGTCCACGGGCCGGGCTTGGCCTTGAGGCCGGCGGCCACGAGCGCTTGATCCACAACTGGTGGCAGTTCCCAGGCCAGTTCGCCCTCGGACGAGCGGCGCACCACATGGTCGACCACAAACTGCAGCACGGTGGCTTCGGGCACCGGCAACGTGAGCTCGACGCCAGTGCGCGCCGCGTGCCAGCCGGCCCAGTAACGCAGGGCGCTGGCGTAGCTGCGAGTGGTGTTCGCCGCGGCCGCCTCGGCGAGCAGTTCGCGCACGGCGTCGGCGGCCTGCTGCGCCAGATGGATCGGCAGCAGCAGACTGGAGGCCGGTTGGGCCAGGGCCGGAATGGTGCAATTATCTTTCATATTATGTAATGTATACTACGACTTAGACCGCCTAGCCACGATAATCATCACTTATCACCAGTACGTCAAGATCAGGGCAGGGCGCCGATAAGGGAGACATGCGGTATGGGCAAAGGCATCACCCAAGAACAGGTAAACGCTGCTGCGGATGCGCTGGTCACCGCCGGCGAGCGGCCGACGGTCGAGAAAATTCGAGCGCAGCTGGGCACCGGCTCGCCCAACACGGTGCTCCGGATGCTGGAAACGTGGCGCGGCGCGCTGGCCGAACGCCTCCATCAGGTACTCTCGTTACCGGATGTGCCGGCGGAAGTAGGGCAGGCGTTTACGGAGTGTTGGCGCTTGGCCATAGCTCATGCCAATTCCGCGGCGCAAGCCTCCCTGGCACAAGAGCGAAACGCCCTTCTCGCGACCCAGACCTCACTGATGCAAGAACGAAAGGTCTATGAGAACGCGGTTGCCGCCGCCCAGGAATTGGCCCAGGGCGCGGACCAGGCCCGCGAGATCGCCGAAACGCGGCTGGTCGACGTCCAACGTCTCGTGGAGCAACAAGCGGGCCAACTGACTGAACTCCTGCAGCAACGCGATGGTTTGCAACAACGGGCGGATCAGCTTGCCGATTCGTTAGAAAAACACAAAAGCGTCGCAGCGACCGAACGCGAGGCCCAGGTGGCGCACATTCGCGCCATCGAGGATCGTGCCCATGCTGAAATTGATCGCGCCCGCGAAGAAACGAAGTCCCTGCAGGCAGCATTACGCCAGAAGGAACGGGACGCATTGACTTTAGCCGCACGGCTAGAATCGGTGGTAGTTTCGACTCGTGCTGCAGAGAATCTGGCCTCCGAGTATGGAGCTCGCGCAAAAGCGTTGGAGCAGCAATTAGGACGAATGGATGGCCTTTCCGCCGCTTTGCTTGCCGCTCAAAAGTCTTTACACGCCGCTACTCAGCGGGAAACTGCGCTACGAGGCAAATTGGATGATCTAACCTTGGCAGCTAAAAAGCCAACAACCGGAAAACGAAAAGCGCGAGTTGCCTCAGCAGCGAGCTAGGTTTCATCAGCCGCACCGTTTTGCCGACCACGAAGACCTTTGAGCGTCGAAGGAGCCTGCAGTTCGCCGGAGACTTTTGCACAATGTTCAGCGCATTTCCGAAGATAGTTCCAGCTTTAACTGCCTTCCTAGGAAGTTGCATAGTGCTAAGCGCCTCAGTTACACACCGTTTCTACCGCTGTTGCGCAATGAAGAGTGCCGATTCCCACCGGCACGAAGATTCTGTGCACACCGCTTTGCAGAAGTGGGACGTGGGGGATGCGCTTTGGTGGGATCGACGACCGACCGCCGTGTTGTTGCCGAAAACGGGCTAAAAGGGCCTTAGTTGAGCCCATTCAAGAGTCCCTGTACTGATCGGTGATCTTTTGATCATGCTTGCGTTGTGCCTCATCCGTGGCCTGTTCAATCCAGAAATGAATCGTGCGCGCCAGACCCGTAAACGGCGCGAAATAGCCGGCAACGATTACACTCCACGGCGACGCCTTGCCTTTGCGAAAGCCATCGCGCATGCCTAGTAGGAACTCACGCATGTCAGGACTCCGTCAACTGGGAACAGGCGGTATGGTGATCCTACTCTGCTTGAATCAAGTCATCATAGAAGGATGGCCGCTATAACCCGCAGAGCCGCACAATGTTTCCTTATCACGATTTCCTGCAAGACCGGAAGCGGGCGCGCTGATTTCTGAATTAAATCATTGTATGGCGCGAACAACTCGAGCAGTCTGGCACTCCAGTTCGTTATCCGCTGCCTAAGTTTTACTGCGGCACATTCTCAGGTGAGGGAGTCTCTCTGCAGACATTCCGCGCTGTAGAACTTTGTCTGGGCCATTTGCTTATGGTTTCTGCCGTGGGAGTAGAACTCGATGTGCGCAGAACAGCGGTCGAAGCCAGCCTGCGAGGTCGACGTGACGCAGACAGTTTCGCTGCCGACTTAATTTCGCATAATGTATATTATGTCAAATCACATTTTTATGCTTAGCGAGCTATTTCGACCCAACTGCTGCCTGGGATTGCCCTGGCGGTGTTCGTCTGCGGACCTTGGTTGCATCACACGTGTGCGCGCATGCAGGTGATTGGTTCTGACGAATCATCCAATAGGTCGTCGGATAGCCGCTGCTCGATGCCCAAAGGAAACGTCTCGAAAACCTTGAGCTCGGTCCGCTCTCCGAAATAAACCGCACGACATGTTAAAGCCCCCTGTCGCAGCTCCAGGTCCGCCTTGATCCATGGATCGAGCGCTAGACCCCAGGAGAGTACCAACAATGTCCCCAGATACGCTGCCGATATGGCAATCGTCGCCAGTACAGTGAATATCCGATAACGAGTCTGTCGAACCCGCGCGAGCGCCAGGAAAGCCGCGCCACTGAGGGCAATGAAGACGATCAGCACGTTGGCCGCGGCCGACACGAACGAAACGCGTGCCATCACCGCTAACGCGACTACGACCCAAAGTATGGCCACGCCCAAGGCAACACTGCGCATGATTTCCCTTGCCTACATCTGGATCGACTCACGAATGGTGTTCTTCAATACGGCCCGAACGATGCCCTGAATATATCTGCTTCGGGCCAGAAGCTGACCTTCCCAGAATATAGCCGTGAGAGCTACTGTCGTCAGTCATTTACCGTTACGGACATAAACGACGTGGTGTTGGAACTGAGCACGACACGATTGCGCCCACCTCGTTTTGCCGCATAAAGGGCCTCGTCCGCGGCGACCACGATGCCTTTCCAGCTCTTGTTCGCGCTGGATGTGGATGCCACGAAAATACCAATGCTCACTGTGCAGGATGATCTATCGCCTGATGGCATAACGATCGATTCTTGTTCCACGGCGCGCCTCATCCGTTCGGCGATATCTTGCACAGCTGCCGCGTGATGAATGAGCACCATGAATTCTTCGCCACCGACGCGCGCGAGGATGTCATTGTGGCGAACATGTTTCCTGAGCGTATCCGCGATGGCGACCAAGACATGATCGCCACCATCGTGTCCCCATCGGTCATTGATCGACTTGAAGTTGTCCACGTCGATCATGATCACGGCCAGATCGCCTTCGCCCTCGCCCAACTGCGCGACGCGTCGCTCGCCCTGCTCCCATATCACTCGTCGGTTGAAAACCCCAGTCAAGGGATCATGGCTGGCATAGCGAATCATCTCCGCATCGAGTCGTCGCGTCAGTATCCAGAGAACGCCGGGGGCGATCACCCAGGTCAAAAGCATGCGCGACAACAACCCGAACGTCGATGTCGGATCCTGATTCGGGCTTGCCAGTGGATGGAAGGCCCACCAGGTCGCGCGGACCAGCAACATCAGTGCCCAAAGAAAATGGAAGGCAGCGATCAACCGCGCCACGGAACGTTTGGCTTCGTCGGTGCAACGCCAAAACGCGATACCGGTGACGACCGTAACCATCCCGGTCAACACGCCTCCGATGATGACCATCCACCGGAAATTTTCGCCCTCGCGCAGCACAATCCCCGTTTCTATCGCAGCCAAGACCAGTGCAGGGAACAAAACCCACAAGTAGCGCTTGCCCAGATTCAAATAGGTAACAACGGCCACCAAGCCGATGGCTACGCCAGTATCGATCGACAAATTGCCGACGATCCCGAGAGTCGGAAAAGAAACATGGAACGCAGGGAGAATCAAGATACCGAAACCGACCGCAAACGCAGCGTAGCTGAATCCCCACAGGCGCACTGACAAGAGTTTTTTGACTCTCGGATAGGTAAAGTACAGAGAAAAGAAAAACGCGGACGAAAAGGCTGCAAGCATGGCATTGACGATCAAAAGGGTGCCGGCATGAGCCAATCGTGCAATGGATTCCATGACCCCTCCTTTCGTAATCCACCGTATATCAGCAGTCTCAGGAATGGGCAACGGATTTTGGGGCCACGCGCTACGCCATGGCGAATCATCGGTGGGGAACTAGCTGACTTTCGGCGTGGCGTCAGCTGGCAAGCGCAGGTTCTGCGTTTCTAAACGATGGCGCAACATATTGCTCGCTCCCGCTTGCAGGTCGTTGTTGCCGGGCCGCACCCATCGGCTTCTTCCGTTCGTTCCTCATGCTATTCCCATCGCCAGCGGTTGGCGCTCGCTCAGTTCGCGGTCAACCGGATAGCGAATCGGCTCGCGCCAGGGCGGCGCGCCCGCCACTTTTCGTCACGCACATGGACTCCCGATTCGGGCTGGAAGCGCCCGATTGGTTCTTCGACAGGACGCTTCTTTACGTCCCATCGCTTCACGCCATGGATTGAACCTTCGGATCAGGGCGCTGCGCCAAACCCGGGGAGCGCCGTATGCGCTACCACCGCGGCTGATCGCTCACATAGGTGACAATTTCGACGCGTCGATTCGGTTGCAAGCACTGGATCAGCGTATTGCGGCTCCCGTTCGAGCACTGAACGATCGGGTCCTGGCTGCCGAGCCCTTCGGCGTGGATCTTTTCTGCCGGTAGTCCTTGGGCGATCAGTTCCGCTTTTACTGCCTCGGCGCGCCGTTGTGACAGGTCTAAGTTATAAGCGTCGGTACCGAGCCGATCGGTATATCCGCGCACTTCGACGTGCCCAAACGGATTGGCCCGCAGGCGCGCCGCGATCTGCGCGATATCGGCAAGGCCTTGCGGCCGAATGTCGTTGACGCTGCCCTTGTCGAAGGGAAAAAGCGCGTCTGCCGATAGACGCTCCACCCGCGGCGGCGGCGGTGCAGGCGGCGGAGGCGGAGGGACAACGACGACCCGATAGGGGGCTGGTTCAACCACGACAGGCGCCCATACACCCGGTGTCCATACGTAAGCGCCATGCGCCCAGCGCCAATAGCCCGAATGCCACACCATTCCCCTGCGCGGAGGCGGAAGCCTTTCGTAGTGATACACGGGCGGCGGTACGACCACGATCTGTGCACTGGCCATGATCGGAACCAGCAAACCCGTTGCGCTGGCCAGCTGGGCGACGAACGTCATGAGTTTTCGTTTCATATCGATGGCTCGCGAAATTTAAAATGTTGCATATACCGCCGTATACGACGGAACCGGCCCGACGCGAATGGCGTTTACGCTGACAAATTAACGACGGTGTCGCTCGCGACGTTGACAGGGTATGACCGACCCGGCGATCGGGTATTTAGCATTCGTTGCGATTGCTTTGGCTGTACATAGCTTACGTCGGAGCCCTTCCCCGCCATCGGTACGACGGCCTGCGACACCAGCGCGGCGCGTGCCGGCTTCCGGCGCCGATGATTGGTTTGCCGCCTTGACCCGCATAGGCCCGACGCTGGCAACATAGCGGCGCCGGGCCAACGTTTCTGCCTGCCACCTTGCGATACACATGCACCGCGGCAGGTTCGAAGGGCGCTGCCCTTGCCGCCGTACGACAGTCTATCCGCTTTAGAAAAGATGGCTGGTCATCTATCTATGGTGCGGCATGAGTCGCTGCCTGCTCGATCAAAGCGGCCACTTCTTTCGGGTGCGATTCGTAAACCGAGTGACTGGCGCCCTTCACTTCTATCGTGTGACTGTGGGCGCGCTTGGCGTACATCCGCTCGAGATCGGGATTGATGATGCGGTCGGCTGTGGCCACGGCGTACCAGCTCGGCTTGGTCTTCCAGGCCGGTTGACCGGCGGGCACGGTGAATACCGATGCGGCGGTGAGCTCCTGCGCGTTCGCTTCGAACTGCGCCTGCTTCAGCGGCAGATCGGCGGCGAAATCAGCTGGGTAGTGCGCCGGGTCCAGATACAGAAAACCATCGGCGGTCTTCTTGACGTCGTTGGTCTTGCTGGTGGCGTTCGGATAAAGCTTGCCGTTGGAGACTTCGGTCTCGCCCTGATCGAGCGCATGCGCCGCGATATAGACAAGCCCGACCACCTTGGGATCATTGCCTACGTCGGTGATGATGGCGCCGCCGTAGCTGTGGCCGACGAGAATGGTCGGGCCATCCTGCCTATCGACAGTGCGCTTCACCGCGGTGACATCGTCCTCGAACGAGGTCAGCGGATGCTCGGCCACGGAGACGTGGTAGCCATCCTTGACCAGAATGTCGTACACGGGTTTCCAGCCGCTGCCGTTGACCCATGCGCCGTGCACGAGAACGATGTTGTGCACCGGGGTTGCCGCCATGGCCGTGCTGGATAACGTGCCCAGGGCCAGCGCCAGCGCCGTGGCTAGAAAAAGGCTCTTGCTGGTGTTGATTTTCATCGTCGTGTCCTTGGGGATGGGGGAAAGCTATCGTTTAGACTGCCGGCCGTGCTTGTTCATCAGGCAAATCGATCGTAATCCCTTCGGCGCTGCCGATTTATGAAGTTATCAGACGCCATTTAGAGGGATATCCGATGCGCCCGCTGCCCTCCGATCTTCTGCGCACCTTTGTCGTTGTCGCACAGACCGGTAGCTTCACCGCGGCCGCCGACCACGTGAGCTTGTCGCAGTCCACCGTCAGCCAGCACATTCGCCGGCTCGAGGATGTGGTGGGCCAGCCGCTGTTCGAACGGGACACGCGCAATGTCAGGCTGTCGCCGCACGGCGAAACGCTGCAACGCTACGCCGAAAAAATTCTGGCCTTGATGGACGAGGCGATGGCGAGCCTGTGCGGGCCGCCGTTGAATGGCACCGTGCGCGTCGGCCTGCCGGAGGACTTTGCCTCCACGCGGCTGACCACCGCGCTGGCCAGCTTCGCGCAGCGCAATCCGGAGGTCGAACTGGTGATCGGCACCGGCCTCAGCGGCGATCTTTTTCGCGAACTGGACGAAGGTCGATACGATCTGGTGTTTGCCAAACGGCTCAGCGGCAGCCGGCGCGGTACGATCGTGCGCACGGAACCGCTGCACTGGTGCGGTAGCCCTACGTCGCCGTTGACCCATGGCGAATCCGTGCTGCCGTTGGCGGTACATCCCGAGCCGAGCGTCACACGTCGACGGATGTTCGAGGCGTTGAAAGCCGCCGGCCGTCCGTACCGGCTGGCCATCGTCAGCAGCAACATCATGGTGATCCAGGCCGCGGTCATGGCTGGGCTGGGCATCAGTGCGTTTGCCGGCTATGTGATTCCCGACGGTCTGGTGCGTCTCGATCTCGGTCTGCCGGAACTGGGTTCTCTCGATTACGTCATCGATCGACAGCCGTCGGTATCGCAAGCCGCGCTGGCGCTGGAAATGGTGCTTACCGATGCGGCGGGCGAACTTTGACGTTGAGGCGTGGGGCAAAGGGCGCGTTGGCTAAATCCCTCGCCCTTGCCAACGTAAAACTAAGGTTTGACGTTTTGACCGTCACGCGGAAAGCGGGCGATGGCCTGCTGCGCGGCTTCTTCCAGTGAGGTGACTACTTGGTTGACGCCGGGATCGGGCGGTGTATTTTCCGGCAGGGTCAGCAGCGCGGGAAGAAATACGGCGAGAATGCAGGCGTCGGGAAACCGGCGGCGCATTTCACTGGCCACCACGGCACTGCCCTCTCGTTCCTTGGTCGGCGACGCGCTGACGATGTAGACCATCGAGACGCCGTCGCGCGTCACTTCCGGCGGCGGATCGGCTTCCAGCGTTTCGATATCCTGGATCGACAGATGGCGCGCGTCGATATTCAGATCGCGCAGGATGCGCGCGAGAATTTCGGTGGCCAGATCGTCGCCGATCGTGCCCAGGCCCGTGCACAGCACCACCGAGCGTGGCGCCACAACCAGCGGCCCCTGCCAGCGCCCGCTCACGCTTTCGCGCCGCTGACGCAGCACCTGACCGATGCTGGAGCCTTCGAGCACCGACGCCGAGCGACGCCAGCGGGAATGCTTGCGCCCCTGACTGCCGAGCGATTCGATGACTCGCACGATCGCGCTGCGGACCACCACCTGCTGGCCCGGATCGATCAGCCCGTTCATCAAATCGATGCGGGTGAGCTGCAGCGCCGGCAGCAATACGGCGTCGCAGTAGGCGGCGAAGGATTTGCGCTTTAGAAAGATGCGCGCGCTGGCGATGATCTCGTCGGAGTCGCCCGAAATCGCACGCTGATAAAAGCGCTGCGGCATGGTGAGCGCCGGCAGATCGCCGAGCAGGATATCCAGCAAATTCAGCGCTTTGACATGGCGGCCTGCCACGACCAGACACAGCGTCAGCGGCGTCGACATGATCAGTCCGACGGGCCCCCACAGCCAGCTCCAGAAAATCGCGGCGACCACCACCGCCAGCGGTGACAGCCCGGTGGTATGACCGTACAGCTGCGGCTCGACCAATTGCCCGACAACCGTTTCGACCACCATATAAAGGCCGATCGTCATCAGCATCAGCGACCAGCCCGGATCGACCGCCGCCGCCAGCAAGGTGGCAAGAATCGCCGCCAGCCACACGCCGACATACGGCACGAAACGCAGGATGGCCGTGAGGGTGGCCCACAGCGGTGCATTGGGCACGCCGATGATGACCAACCCCAGCCAAATCACCAGACCCACGCCGAAGTTCACCGCGAACTGCGAGACGAAAAAGCGCGAAAGCCGCTCGCCGGCGTCGTTGATGGCTTCCGTGGTCGTGCGCAAATCGGCGCCGCCCGCCAGTCGGATGAAACGGTCACGCAAGGACTCGTGTTCCAGCAGCACGAAAATCAGTACGACCAGCACGATGCCGGCTGTCTGCAGCGGCGGCCAGATCGACGAAAAAATGCGCGTGACCACGCCCATCGGACTGGGCGGCGGGGTGCGGATTTCCACCGGCACGATGCTGGTCGATGCCTTCAGGCTCTGCTGTGCATCGGCCACTTGTTCGGGCTGTTCGCTCGTGTGATCGCCGAACTGGCTTGCCACCCGACCGATCTCGTCCTGCACGGCTTCGAGGCGGCCCGCCGTGAGTTTGCTCAGCGCCTGGATCTTGGTGTGCACCGTTTGCTCGTACTGCGGCAGGCTGCTGGCCATATGCGCAACCTGTGAGCCGATGATGGTGGCGAGCCCCGCCAGAAACATCACCAGCACCAGCACGGCGATCAGCACGGAAAGCGCATGGCCAAGGCCGATCTTGCGCAGCCAATGTACCGGTGGCGCGATCAGCAGACTCAGAATCAGCGCCAGCGTGATCGGCACCAGCACTTCCCTGCCCAGATACAGCAGGGCCAGCACCGTGGCGCTGGTGATAATGGCTATCGCGCGCGAATGCGCGGGAGCGGCGGGCAGCGGATCAGATGCGGTCGGCATAGGCAGGCTCCTGATCGTGGAGGTTCAAACGTGGCTGATCAGGTCGCTACCTTAGCAAGACACAGGGCCGGGAAACCGCGAATCCCTGGAACAAGCCTTCGCCTTCGATGCCGGCGATTATTCGCCGCCCTTCTCCATCGCACGTCGATAGGCGGGCCGGGCCGCCATGCGCCGGTTGAAAGCAGTCAGGTGCAGAAACGCCTTCTCGCCGGCCAACCGTTCGGCGAACTGCGTGACGAAGATCAGCTGGATGTCCGCGCCGGTCAGTTCGTTGCCCACGAAGAAATCGCGCGAGGCGAGCTGGTCGTTGAGAAAGCCCAGATGATTCTGCATTTCGCCGTCGATGCGCGGCCACAGCGGCGCGGCCACCTCGCCGAGACAGCTGGTATAGAACTTCAGCAGCAGCGGCAGCATGGCCGAACCTTCGGCGTAATGCAGAAACTCGATGTAACGGTTGTAGTCGGACGTATCCGGCGTCGGCGCCAGGCGACCGTTGCCGTAGCGGCGGATCAGATACTCCACGATGGCGCCGGACTCGAAAATCACCTCGTCGCCATCACGGATCACCGGCGCCTTGCCCAGCGGATGGATCTTCAAAAGCGCCGGCGGCGCCAAACGGGTTTTCGGATCGCGCTGGTATTTGACGATCTTGTATTCCAGACCGAGTTCTTCCAGCAGCCAGGTAATGCGGCGCGAGCGCGACTCGTTGAGGTGATGCACTTCGATCATGGTGTGGTCCTTGAGTAGGTCGCGAATTTTATTTCAACGAACCGTATCGGGGGTGGCGTGAAAGCTTTTCATAGCCATCAAAACAGTGAAACCATGGCCCGAGCGAATCGCCGAAAAATCACCGCATCGAGCTACCGGGATGTCTGCCCTGCTCTTGCCTGATTCGCCGCGGAGGATGCCTCCACGCCGTAGCCGCCGCCCAGCGCCTCGATCAAACGGATCGAAATATCGGCCTGCTGGCTTTCCAGCGCCGCGATGCGCTGATCGGCCAGCAGCAATTGCTGGCGGCTGATCAGCGGAGCCAGCGGCCCGCTCACGCCACCTTTGTATCCGGCAAGCGCTTGCTCCCAACTTTTGCGTGCGTCGTCCTGCGCACGTTTTTCCAGTTCGATCTGTTGGCGCACCGAGGTCAGCGCCGAGACCTGATCGGATACTTCGTTGATGGCCGCCACCAGCAGGCTGTTGTAGCGCGCCACCGATGCGTCGTAGACCGAGTCGCTGGCGGCCAGCTTGGCGCGCAGGCGGCCGCCGTCGAAGATCGGCAAGCTCAGCGCCGGGCCGACGCTGAACGTGCGCGCCGGCAGCTGAAACACGTTGGTGCTGTCGCCGACGGCCACCACGCCGGCCATCGCGCTGAGGCTGATATTGGGCAGAAACTCGGTCTTCGTGGCCTTGATGTCCTTGGCGGCCGCTTCGACCTGCCAGCGTGCGGCGACCAGATCGGCGCGGCGTCCCAGCAAGCCGACCGACAGTTGCTCCGGCAGCGCGATCTTGCCCTGATCGAGCAGATGGGGGCGAGTGATGGCGAGCCCGCGATCGGGGCCCTGCCCCAGCAGCACAGCGAGGCTGCTGCGCGCGGCATCGATGGCGCGATCCGCCTGCACTTCCTGCTGTTGGGCACTGGCGACCTGCGAGTCGGCCAGGTATGCCTCCTGCGTCGTGCCCAGCCCGCCCTCCACCAGTCGACGCGTAATCGTCAGCGACTTGCTGGCGCGCTGCTGTTCGGCCTCGGCCACGTCCTGTTGCGCGAACGCGTAACCCAGCCTGACATACGCGCGCGCCACATTCACCGACAGCTGGATACGTGCGGCATGCGCATCGATCTGCGCCGCGCGACTGCGCCCCAGCGCCGCCTCCCACGCGGCGCGCTTGCCGCCCCATACATCCAGATCCCACGAAAATCCGGCGGTCACCGACTTGGCCCAGGCAAAGCTGCCGAGGGCGTATTCGGGATAGACCGGATCCTTGCTCGAAAGCCTGGCGCCGATGGCGCTGGCGTCCAGCCCCACCTGCGGATCGCGCGCCGCATCGAGCCCATCGGCGGCGGCCTGCGCCCGATGCGCGCGCGCCTCCACTTCGGCCAGCGACGGATTGTTCTTCAGCGCCTCGTCGATCAACGCGCTCAGCTGCGGATCGCCGAAGCTCACCCACCAATCCTGCGCGGGCCATGCCGTCGGGCTGAGCGATACGTCGGCGAGGCTGCGTTCGGATTTGAGACTGGCCGTGTCGGTCAGCTGGCCGGTGGTGTGCAGGCCGCCCGTGCTGACGCAGCCGGTCAGCGCGATACTCAGCGCCAGTGCGACGGCGCGAATCCATGGGTTCAGAGAACGGTTCATGGCGTCGCGGCCGCCTTGGTATCGGCATCGTCGGCCTTGTGCGGATGCACGATCAACGTGGCCGTCATGCCGGCGGCCAGCACGGTGCCGGCCGGCAGGTGATCGGTATCGATCGCCACGCGCACCGGCACGCGCTGAGCCAGCCGCACCCAGTTGAAGGTCGGGTTCACGTCGGACAGCAGATCCGATCCGGTCGGATTGCCGGCATCGGTGATGCCGCGGGCAATGCTCTGCACGGTGCCATGCAGATGCACGCCGCCGCTCATCAGGCGGATATCAACCGTATCGCCGATGCGCACCTGCGGCAGCTTGGTTTCCTCGAAATAGCCGTAGACCCAATAGGAATGGCTGTCGATCAACGCCAGCCGCGGCGCGCCCGCACTGGCATAGTCGCCGACGCGCACCAGCAGATTGGTGACATAGCCATCGGTGGGTGCGCGGACGTCGGTGCGATCCAGATTGAGCTGGGCGGCCGCGACGGAAACTTGCGCCTGGGTAACCGCCGCCTGCGCCTGCTGTTCGGCCGCCATCGCCTGATCCAGGCCCGCCTGCGCCTTGTTCAAACCGGCACGCGCGGCATCGGCAGCCGAGCGTGCATCGGCGCGCGCTTCCTCCGACACCACGTCGCTGAGTCGCTGCCGGCGGCTCGACTGCTCGGCCGCCATGCCGTACGACGATTTGCTCTGCACGGCAGCGGCCGCCGCCGCTTCCACGTTCGCCCTGGCCGCGCGGGCGGCCGCCTGCGCCGCGGCCACGTTGGCCTTGGCCAGATCGAGCGCATTCTGGTATCGCGACGGGTCGATCTCGAACAGCCGATCGCCTTTCTTCACCGTCTGGTTGTCGACCACATCGACCTTGGTCACCAGACCCGACACGTCGGGCGCCATGCGCACGATCTCGGCACGCACGCGTCCGTCGCGCGTCCAGGGCGAATACATATAGTGCTTCCACAGCGTATGCCCGACGATAACCGCCGCCAGCACAACGATGAAAGTCACAACGAAACGAATCAGCGTGGCAGTTTTCATGGTCATTCTCAAAACAGGAGTAGCGCAAGGCCACCGAAGACACAAACGAAAAGCGCGAGTCGGAACACCGGCGGGTGCCAGACCAGTCGATAAAGTCCGAAGCGACCGGCGAGCCAGTCGATCAACCACAGCAGCGCCAGCGAAAAAACGAACAGCAGCAGTAGCCCGGGCACCAGCGCATCACCCAGAGCAATTTCACGAGGCATGGGTCGACTCCTGGGCCGCCGGCGTCGGCGACATGTAATCGGCGATGGCCGACTCGCCATCGAGCAGCGCCAGCCGGATCAGATGCAGATGGTCGAGCAGCGGTCGTGCGCTGGGCTCGGCGGAGGCTCGGTCGATGGCGTTGGCGACGGCGTCGCGCGTGCGCGCATAACCTGCGCTATCGGGCCGCTCGTAGAAGCGAGCCAACGCGTCGATCGCTACAGCGATGCATCGATCGACCTCTTCCGGCATGCGGTGGGTCAACCGATCCTGACGCAGAGCGATCAGCGCGCCCCCGGTTTCATGCACGGCCAGCGCCCAGGCGATCAGCGCGCGGGAATCGGCGCTGCCGGGCGCGGTCTGCGCCACGATCTGGCTGAAGAGATCGTGGTTGACGCTTTCAAAGCGTTGGCGCAATCCGGCCAACGGTGCTTCCGCGGCCAGCGTCACTTGGCGGCGCAGCCGCTCCAGCTGGCGTCGCCGCAGCCAATGGCTGCCGATCGCCGGCGGCACCACGATAAACGCGATCGCTGCGGCACTCAGGCCGATCAGCTGGGCGATCACGTCGTTGAGGAAGCTGGACGGGTCGAAGACCATCGGGTTCTTCACCGCCAGAATATAGGCAAAGCCCATGCAGCCACCCAGCCCATAGCTGGCGACCGAAGGCCGCATCAGCAACATCAATCCCACCATCAGAAAAGGCGCGGTGCCGGCGACCAGCAGACCGTAGCCATCCATTCGGGTGAGCACGAAAAACACGCATAAAAATCCGGCGGTCATGCCAGTGGCGTAGCCGGCCAGTATCGACCGGGTGGCGCGCACCGGATCGGCGGCCGTCGCAAACAGCCCCGCGAAGATAGTGGCGATAAGCATGGCGCTGCCACCCATCGGCCACGCCGAGTCGATCCAGAACATGCCCAGCACCAGCATGGTCAGCGTGGTGCGAAACACGGCCAGACCCGCACTGGCGAAGTCATTGCCGCGCTCGAAGTTCACGCGCTCGGGCGTGCGCAGGACCAGCCTGGGCGCCTGCAGCGAGGCGGCCGATTCGACGTAGTCGTGCAGTTCTTCGACAAAGCGCAACAGCAGGCTGGCACCGGTATCGAAATCGCGCACGGCGTTTGGCCCGATCAGGCTATGACGCAGGAGAGGCGCGCGCGCGGCCATGGTCTTGCGTGCAGCAACGAGTCGCGGCAGCAGGATGGCCGCGGCGGCACCGGCCTCGATCGGGGTATCGAGCGCAGCGCCGATCGGGGCGTACAGTTCGATGATCGCTTTCGCCGACGCCGTTTGCCCATTGCGCTGCAGGCGGTTGATCAGGTGGTGCAGCGACTGGAAGCTGGTCGAGGCCGCCATGAAGCGCTGGTTGAACAATTTCAGATGGCCGCTGCGTGCACGCGCTTCGGCGTCTTCGAAGATCACCGAGCTGCGCAGGTCTTCCAGCGTCACCGCATCGCGCACGAAACGCAGGTGGGCATTTTCCATCGCGTCGCGTGGAATGGTGCCGCCGGTACTGCCCTGGACGAAGCCGATGAAATGCGCGAACTGCGCCCTTGCCGTACGACGCAGCACGTCACGCATGCGGCTGGGCAACACGACGTCGTTCACCGCGCCGCTCACCATCAGCGCCAGCAGCACCTCGCTGATGCGTGCCACGGCGGAATCGAACACCGCCGGCGGATGATTGATCACCGGCACCGCGATAATCGCGGCGGTATAGCCGCCCAGCACGAAGGCATACGATTTGAAATTGCGATACAGCGTGGCGCCACCGGCGCACAGCCCGATCCACAGCGACAAGGCCAGCAGAAACAGTTCACGCTGTTGTGGAAACAATCCCACGATAACGAACGCGGCGACCGCGCCGGCCAGCGTGCCGATCGCCCGGTAAAAGCTTTTGGCCAGCACCATGCCGGACTGGCGGTTGGCCACAATGATGACCGTAAGCATGGCCGTCGACGGCTGCGCCAGCGAAAAGCGCATGGCCAGCCAGCCGGTCAGGTAAAACGCCAGCAGGGTTTTGAATACGAACAGCCACACGCCCGCTTCGTCGCGTAGCGTGTCGACAACGACAGTACGCGTTGGCGGCGAGACGATAGCGGTAGCGTCGACTGACATGCGATGCGCCTTAGGCGGATAGTCCGTTCAACATTTTTTTCAGCAGCTTCTCCAGCTGTTTTTGCTCGGCCGAACTCAGGTCGCGGCCCTGACGCTCCAGCAGCCCGCAGATGTCGGGCAGAAAACGGTTGATCAGAGCCAGACCGGCTGGGGTGAGGCTCAGCTCCACCTTGCGTCGATCTTCGGCGCTGCTGGCGCGCACGACCAGCCCCTTTTCGCACAGCTCGTTGGTCAGGCGGGTGATATTGGCCGATTTCTCGCCAGCTGCCTCGGCCAACTCCGATGGCAGCATCGTGCCGCTTTCCGTGCCGTAAATCATCATCATCAGGTTGTATTCGGGATGATTGATCCCGTAAGGCTTGAGGATGGCGTTGGCGTCATCGTGCATCGCCTTGTGAATGTGCTTGATCAGGCGTGCCAGCTTGCCCGGACCCATGGGAAAAGAAGGGTACTTTTTGCAGGTGACTGCCAGACGCTGTTCGGTGGGAGCAAAGCTGTTGTTCACTGGCGCATACCGTTTGGCTCGTGTGATTATAGTTTATATATGTAATATATGTTTGTAAATATATAGGCGCCTGCACCTGCAAATGCCTGCCACAGACGACGCAAACCAAGCTCACCGAAAGTTGACTTGGCGCTCGATAGCCTGCGTCTGTCGTCCATGACTGGATTGTCCGAAACGCGCCACCTGGTCCAGAACGCACCATCGCAGCATGACCCTGCTGCCTTGTCCCCTGCCCGCCCCCGCTCGACCCCTCTTTTAACGCAGCCCATGGAAGGTTCTGCGTAACGCCATTCAACGCGACCAAGCCAGCCTCAGGAGCCAGCCATGTCCGAGAAGAAATCGGGAGCCGACGTTCCCGCCACCCACGCACCGATCGATAGTGCCACGCTGAGCCGCAGAAATTTCCTGCAGATGGTCGGCGTGACCGGTGCGGCCACCGGTCTGGGTTTGCCAAAGGCCGGCCATGCGGTGCCGCTCGCTGCCACCGCGGAAATCAAGGATGCCGACCCCGGAAAGCTTTCCTTGAAGCTGAAAGTCAACGGCAGCAACCAGACCTTGCGCGTCGACCCGCGCACGACGCTGCTCGACGCGTTGCGCGATCACCTGCAGCTCACCGGCAGCAAAAAAGGCTGCGATCACGGGCAATGCGGTGCCTGCACGGTTCATGTAAATGGTCGACGGGTGAACGCCTGCCTGAGTCTTGCCGCCATGCACGAAGGCGACGAGATCACCACCATCGAAGGCCTCGGTAAACCCGGCAGCCTGCATCCGATGCAGCAGGCGTTTCTGCAGCACGACGGCTACCAATGCGGCTACTGCACGTCGGGCCAGATCATGTCGGCCACCGCGCTATTGCATGAACCCTGTGGCTCGGCCAATGCCGACGTCAAGGAAGCCATGAGCGGCAACATCTGCCGCTGCGGCGCGTATTCCAACATCGTTGCGGCGATTCAGCAGGTCCGCAAAGCCTGAGGAGCGAGACATGGAACCTTTTACCTATTCGCGTGCCAGTCAGACGCGCGATGCGATCGCGGCGGCGGCCAGTGCCAGTACCGCCCAACAGGGTGCCGAAGTACGTTTCGTCGCCGGTGGCACTACCCTGATCGACCTGATGAAGCTCAACGTGGAGCGACCGCAGCAGGTGGTCGATATCAATCATCTGCCGTTGAGCGAGGTGGAGACGCTGGCCGATGGACGGCTGAAGATCGGCTCGCTCGTGCGCAACAGCGACCTTGCCCACCACCCGGTCGTGCAGCGCGATTACGCGGTGCTGTCCGAGGCACTGCTGGCCGGTGCGTCCGCGCAGCTGCGCAATATGGCCAGTACCGGCGGCAACCTGTTGCAGCGCACGCGCTGCAATTACTTCCGCGATGCCGACATGCCGTGCAACAAGCGCGAGCCGGGCAGCGGTTGCTCGGCGATCAAGGGCGCCAACCGCAATCTGGCCATTCTCGGCACCAGCGATCACTGCATCGCCACCAATCCGTCGGACATGAATGTGGCGCTGGCGGCGCTGGAGGCGGTGATCGTGGTGCAAGGCACGCAGGGCGAGCGGCAGGTGCCGATCGACGCGTTTTTCCTGCTACCGGGCACCACGCCGGAGCGCGAAACGCTGCTGCAGCCGGGCGATCTGATCACCCATGTGCTGCTGCCTGCGCCGGTCAAGGGTGCGCGCTCGCACTACCTGAAACTGCGCGATCGCGCCTCGTACGAGTTCGCCCTGGCGTCGGCCGCCGTGGTGTTCGCCACGGACGCCGGCAAGATCAGCCACGTGCGCATTGCGCTCGGCGGCGTCGGCACCAAGCCGTGGCGTTCGCCGGAGGCGGAGAAAGCCCTGCATGGGCAGGCGTCCACGCCGGAAAATTTCGCCGCCGCGGCGGCCGTCGCCCTGCGCGACGCGCAGCCGCAGAGCGAGAACGCCTTCAAGGTAGATCTGGCGCAGCGCTGTCTCACGCATGCGCTCGCCACCGTAGCGAACGTCTGACCGCGTCGCCACGATCGCCTGCTTCGCGCGTACCGACAATTCGAGATCGATGTTTCGAGGAACCGCCCATGTCTACCGACACCCCATCCAGCGATAAAACGGCCACCACGTCCCTGCCCGTCATCGGCCGCTCGGCCACGCGCATCGACGGGCCGCTCAAGGTGAGCGGCGTAGCGCGCTACAGCTCCGACTTCCACTTTCCCGGCATGCTCTACGCCGTGCCCGTGTGCGCGCGCATCGCCAGCGGCACGATCCAGTCGATCGATACCGCGGCAGCGGCGGCCATGCCCGGCGTGCAGAAAATCTACACGCGCGAAAACATCGGCACGTTCTATCGCGTCCCCAAATCGAGCAAGGCGCAGATCGACGAACGCCGCCCGCCGCTGGAAGACGACGAGGTGCGCTACTACGGCCAGTATGTGGCCATGGTCGTTGCCGACACCTTCGAGCAGGCCACCGCGGCGGCCGACAAGGTGGTGGCGACCTACGCCGGCACGAAAGCTCCCGATGTCCGCATGAAACTCAGCCCGGACGAGAAGCCGGAAACCGACACCGAGCGCGGCGATCCGGACAAGGCCTTCAGCAAAGCGGCCGTCACCGTCGACCACGTCTACACCACCCCGCCGGAAACGCACAATCCGATCGAGCTGCATGCCAGCGTGGCGCTGTGGGACGGCGAGCGCTTCACCTTGTACGAAACTTCGCAGGCGATCATGAATCACCGCGCGGTGATGGCGAAGATGCTCGGCGTGCCGCAGGAGAATCTGCGCGTGATCACCGAATATCTCGGCTCTGGCTTTGGCGGCAAGCTGTGGCCGTGGCCGCACGCGCTGCTGGCGGCCGCAGCCGCGCGCGACCTGCATCGCCCGATCAAGCTGGTGGTGACGCGGCAGATGATGTTTCACAACGTCGGCCACCGCACCAACACGCAGCAGCGCGTGCGACTCGGCGCCGGCAAGGACGGCAAGCTGGTCTCGCTGCAGCAGGATTTCATCCAGCACAGCTCGCGCCTGGACGACACCAAGGAAGACTGCGGCGAGGCGACCGGTTTTCTGTACAGCACGCCGAACCTGCGCGTGACCTCGGCCTTCGCCCGTCGCGATATCGCGCCGAACACCTCTATGCGCGGTCCCGGCGCAGTGCCCGGTTTGTACGCGGTGGAATCGGCCATGGATGAGCTGGCCATCGCCCTGAAGATGGACCCGGTCGAACTGCGCCTGATCAACGAGCCAGAAATCGACGAAAGCAAGAACATACCGTTCTCGTCGCGACATCTGAAGGAATGCCTGACCACCGGTGCGGAAACATTCGGCTGGTCGAAGCGCAACCCTGCGGTGGGCTCGATGCGCGACAAGGGCGTGATCCTGGGCTGGGGCATGGCCGCATGCAGCTGGATTGCCTCGCGCGCCGACGCCACCGCCAGCGTGATGATCAACGCCGACGGCAGCGTGCGCGTGGCCAGCGGCACGCAGGACATCGGCACCGGCACCTATACGATGCTGGCGCAGATGGTCTCCGAATTGATCGGCGTCGACATGGACAAGGTCAAGGTGGTGATCGGTGACAGTAGCCTGCCGGCCGGTCCCTTCTCAGGCGGGTCCATGGCCACGGCGTCGCTGATCCCCGCGGTGGCCGAGGCCTCACGCGAGGCTATCGAGCAACTTCTGAAAAGCGCCAGCGAAAGCGATGCAGCGTTCGCCAAGATCGATGCGGACGAGCTGGCTTTCACCGACGGCCGCGTGCATCGCAAAAACGAATCGGCCGATCGGGGCCGTCGCTTCGAGGACGTTCTGGCCGCCGCACGCCTCGGCCACGTCGAGGGCAGCGGCAAGGCCAAGGGCACGATGAACGACAAGCACCCGAAATATTCGTCGCACTCCTACGGCGCGCATTTCGTCGAGGTGAGCTGGGAGCCGGCGATCGCCCAGCTGCGCGTCAGGCGCGTGGTCAGCGTGATCGACGCCGGCAAGATCATCAACCCGATGACCGGCCGCAACCAGATCGAGGGTGCGGTGACCATGGGCATCGGCATGGCGCTGTTCGAGGAAACCCGCTACGACGCGCGCAACGGCATGGCGATCAACAGCAACCTCGCCGACTACGTCATGGTGACCCACGCCGACGCGCCCGATATCGACGTGGTGTTCCTCGACTACCCCGACACCAAGCTCAACGAGATGGGTGCGCGCGGCATTGGCGAAATCGGTATCGCCGGGCTGGCGGCGGCGGTCACCGCGGCCGTACATCACGCCACCGGCATACGCGTACGCGACCTGCCGGTGCACGTCGAGGATCTGCTGGTGTCGAAAGTCGCCTGAGTACCACCGCATGTCGGGCGCAACGCAGCGGGCCGGTCAGTCGCATGATCGGCCCGCTGCGTTGGCGCCGCGCGCAGCCTATGCTGTGTCCTGGGGCGCACCCTGATTTTTCCGATTCCACTTCGAGGTAGGCATGAATTCGGCGCAAGAACTCGCCACGCTGATCGCCGCGCTGCGCACGCTGTCGCACGATGCGCAGCCCCGAGCCGCCCTGGCCACCCTGGTGCGCACGCGCGGCTCGACCTTTCGTCGCGCCGGCACGCGCATGCTCGTGCTGGCTGACGGCAGCGTGGTGTGCGAACTCTCCGGCGGCTGCCCGCAGCGCGACATCGTGCAGCGCGCGCTGGAGGTGATGACAAACGGCGCGCCGCGGTTGGTCAGCTACAACGCCGAATCCGGCCTCGATGTGCTGATGGAAATGGGCTGCGGCGGCGAGCTTGAGGTGCTACTCGAACCGCTGCTGGCGCCCAAGGCGATGGACTTCGTCGACGCGTTGGCCGACTGCATGGCGCAGCGGCGCAGCGCCCGCATGGCCACGGTGTTCGCCGTCGACAGCGCGGTGGTGCCGCCGCAGCGTCTGCTGTGGTGCGGCGACGAGGTGCTTTACGACAGCATCGGCGATGCCGCCGTGATGCAGGCGATCTTCGACGCCATCGCCTCGAACGACGCGGCACGCCCGGTTGCCCTGCACCTGAGCTGCATGCAAGGCAAGGTCGACGTACTGGTGGAACCGGTCGCACCGCCGCACGCGTTGATCGTGATCGGCGACAGCGCCGCCGCGCGCGCGCTGCTGCCCGTGGCAAGCGCGCTGGGCTGGCAGACGACCCTGGTCGATCACGATCCCGAGCGCCTTGCGGCCATCGACCTGCCCGCTGGACTGCGCGCCGTCTGCGCGGCACCGGACAAGGTTCGCGACGCGCTGCCGCTGGATGCGCACAGCTCGGTCGTAGTGATGACCCACAATATAGAACGCGACATGGCTTACCTCGCCGCGCTGCGCGATGCGCCGGTCGCCTATCTCGGCACCCTGGGTTCGCGTGAGCGCGTGGGCCGCATGCGTGGCGATGTACAGCTCAAGGGCATTCGGCTGCATGCGCCGGCAGGCCTGGATATCGGTTCGGAAACACCCGAGGAAATCGCCCTCGCCGTCGCCGCCGAAATCATGGCCGTGATCAACGGCCGCAGCGGGGGCCCGCTGCGCGACAACGAAGGCGCGATCCACTGATGGCCGAACGCCGCGACAGTGCGCCGGTGATCGTGCTGCTGGCCGCCGGTGAAAGCCGGCGCTTCGGCGGCATCAAGCAGCTGGCCGATATCGATGGCGAAACGATGGTTCATCGCGCTGCCCGCACGGCGCTCGCCACCGGTGTAGCACTCATCGTCGTGACCGGCGCCAACGCCGGGCAAGTCGGCGCCGCGCTGTCCGACTTGCCGCTTCATATCGTCCACCACGCCGGCTGGGCCGACGGTATGGGCAGCTCGCTCGCTGCCGGCATCCGCTACGTGGTCGATCGCTATCCCCAAGCCACCGGCGCCCTGCTGTGCCTCGCCGATCAGCCGCTGCTGAGAACAGCTTGCTACACCCGAATGCTGGCGCGGCATCGGCAAAAGCCCGACCGAATTCTGGCGACGGAGCAACATGGCGTAGCCGGGCCACCGACCCTTTTTCCGCAGGACTGCCTGACCGAATTGATGCACTGGTCCGGCGACCGAGGCGCTCGGGCCTTGCTCCGGCGGGAGAACGACCGCGTGGAGTCGTTCACATGGCAAGGCATCATCGACGTCGACAGCCCCGATGACTTGAAGCTGGCGCGATCGCAGTTAGCGGCCAATCGCCTCGATTAGGCGGCAAACGGTCACACCATTCCCACGCATGCCGTAACATCATTTGCCAGCGCAGCATTCGCTACTGAGCCTCCGGCATCGAGCAAGGTGATAGTCCATGAGTGAGAAAAAGGTTCCCGGCGTTGGCGAATACGACGGCCCCGCCGGTGGCTGGGGCGCATTGCGAGCGGTGGCCGGCGCCATCAGCAAGCAGATGGCGGTGGTGCGCGAAACCTCTGCGATGCGGCGGATGAATCAGCCGAACGGCTTCGACTGCCCCGGCTGCGCGTGGCCCGATCCGAAGCACACCTCGTCGTTCGAGTTCTGCGAGAACGGCGCCAAGGCAGTCAGTTGGGAAGCGACGTCGAAGCGCGCCACGCCGGATTTTTTTGCAAAGCACAGGGTGAGCGAGCTGTGGGGCTGGCACGATCATCAGCTGGAGGACGAAGGCCGACTCACGCATCCGCTGGCCTACGACAAGGCGAGCGATACCTATAGGGAAGTGTCGTGGGAGGAAGCGATGCAGCGCATCGCGGCCGGCCTGCGCGCCCTGCCCGATCCGAATATGGCCGAGTTCTATACCTCCGGCCGCGCGTCGAACGAAGCCGCATTCCTCTATCAGCTGTTTGCGCGCGAGTACGGTACCAATAATTTCCCCGACTGTTCCAACATGTGTCACGAAGCCACCAGCGTCGGCCTGCCGCAGTCGATCGGCGTCGGCAAGGGCACGGTATCGCTGGAAGACTTCGACCACTGCGATGCGATCTTCTCGATCGGCCACAACCCCGGTACCAACCACCCGCGCATGCTCGGCACCCTGCGCGAAGTAGCGCAGCGCGGCGCGCTGATCATCGTGTTCAACCCGTTGCCCGAGCGCGGGCTGGAGCGTTTTGTCTCCCCGCAGAGCCCGGCGGAAATGCTGACCGGCAACGCCACCCAGCTCGCCACTACCTATTACAAGGTCAAGGTCGGCGGCGACGTGGCCGTGCTCAAGGGCATGATGAAGTACGTGCTGGCCGCCGATGCCGCCGATCGCGCGGCCGGTGGACCGGGCAAGCTGGACGACGCGTTTATCGCCCAGCATACGGTCGGCCTAGACGCGCTGGTAGACGATCTCAACGTCACGACCTGGGAGACGATCGAGCGCAAATCCGACCTGTCGCGCGCCGATATCGAGGCGGCAGCGTCGGTCTACGTCAACGCCGAACGCGTCATCGTCTGCTACGGCATGGGCATCACCCAGCACAGGCACGGCACCGAGAATGTGCATCACATCGCCAACCTGCTGCTCATGCGCGGCAATATCGGCCGTGAGGGCGCAGGCATCTGTCCGCTGCGCGGACACTCCAACGTGCAGGGCGATCGCACGGTCGGCATCACCGAAAAACCCAATGACGAGCTGCTCCATGGCATCCGCAAGCGCTTCGGCTTCGAGCCGCCGAGCGCGCACGGGCACGATGCGGTAGAGGCGGTCAAGGCGATACGCGACGGCCGATCCAAGGTGTTGATCTGCCTCGGCGGCAATCTGGCCGTGGCGATGTCCGACCCGGAAGCCACGTTTGCAGCGATGGCCAAACTCGATATGGCCGTACATATCGCGACCAAACTCAATCGCTCGCACCTGATTCTGGCGCGCGAGTCGATCATCCTGCCCTGCCTGGGTCGTACCGAGCTGGACCTGCAGGCCGGCGGTTTCCAGTCGGTGACAGTGGAAGATTCGATGTCGATGGTGCATGCCTCGCAAGGTCGGCTGAAGCCGGCGGCGCAGACGCTGCGCTCCGAGCCGGCTATCGTCGCGATGATGGCGATGGCGACGCTGCCGAATACCAAGGTCGACTGGCAGGCGATGATCGACGATTACGACCTGATCCGCGACAGCATCGAAGCGGTGTTTCCGATTTTCAAGAATTTCAACGAACGCGTGCGCAACCCCGGCGGCTTCCGCCTGTATATCGCCGCCTGCGAACGGATCTGGGCGACGCCCGACAAGCGCGCGCACTTTCTCGTCGGCAAAGGGCTGGACGAGGACGGTCCGGAAATCAAGGACGCGCTTACGCTCACCACCATCCGCTCGCACGATCAGTACAACACCACGATCTACGGCATGGACGATCGCTATCGCGGCATCACCGGTCGGCGCGACGTGATCTTCATCCATCCCGGCGATCTGGCAGCGCGCGGCCTGCAGCACGGCGACCGCATCGACGTGGAAACCGTGTCCAGCCAGACCAACGGCAGCGACCCGCGCGCCGTGCGCGGATACACGGCGGTGGCTTACGAGATCGCCCGGGGCTCGGTGGCGATGTACTACCCGGAAGGCAACTCGCTGGTCGCCCTGGAAAATTACGACGAACGTTCGGGCACGCCGGCGTACAAGTCGGTGCCGGTAAAGATCGTGTCGGCCCGCCAGACGGCTTGAAACATTGCGTCATCGAAAAGGCCTTGTTCGCGACGCGAGCAAGGCCATCCCGTTTTCAAGCATCGCACCTGCGATTTCTCGCAAGTGCGAAACGCACCATTACATCGGCGGCACCGTACCGTTGAGGCCGACAGCCACCAGACCAGCACCGACCGGATTACCCGGTTTGCCGACCACGAACACGTGCGCGCCCTTGACGATGGCCGTCTTGTCGGCCGCCTGGAAGGTCACTACCGGTACGTTGGCCGGCACATTGATGGTCTTTTCGCCCTTGCCGTAGTCGACCACGAGCGTGCGTGCGCCGCTGCCAGTGGAAGTCTTGACCGTACCGTTGGTCATCGCCGACATGGCCGGATGCTTCATCGTCTTGACGGTGCCGCTGGTCATCGCCGAAGCCATGACGCTGCCATTGGTCATGGCTGAGGCAGCACCGCTCTTGGCCGGCAGATCCCAGGCGTAATCGCCCAACCCGGAGCCCTTCATCGCATCGGGGAACACCACGACTTCGAGTGCGCGGGCACCGGAGGTACCGGGCACATTGGCAGTACCGATAAACGTGCCGGCCTTGATCGCGTCGAGGGTGCTTGGCACCACGCCGGTGATCTTGGTATCGGGAGCCACGGCAATCGTCTGCGTGCCGGCAGGCGTCTGCACGGTGAAGCCTGCGTCGGTTACCGCAAGCACGGTGCCGCGGATATGCACCGGTGTCGCCGGCTGATCGGCGGCAACGACAGTCGTGCATGCAGTAAGGGCGAGCCCTGCTGCCATGGCGGTGAGGATGGCCTTGCGCTGGAGTGCGATCGTGTTCATGTGTCTGTCCTTGGTTGAGTAATGCGTTCGTGGATAAGTGCCCGACCTGTGCCATTCGCCCTGGAGCAACGAAAGGTTACGTCCTCCGATGCCGCCACTGCGTTGAAAGATGACTTCTCTGGCCACTGTTCAGGGAAAGTTTGCCCATCGTGAACCTAGAGTCGTAAGGCCTTGTGAACCGCCAGCCGCGCTTCGGCTTAAGGCCGTGCCCTTTCATGGTGGGGCACCGGGATGCAAGCGCAGTGGCGTGATGCCGGACTACGCGCTGAAATCCCACGGTGGATTGATCGGCACAAAAATTTACGGGAAACGCATCGGCGAGGAAGCCTACGACATCATCTCGGTCACCGCCGCAGCAGAAACCTCGCGCACGCCCAAGATAAAGTCCGCGGCGCGCTCGCCGATCATCGCGCTGGGCGCCTGGGTGTTGCCCGAAATCAACGTGGGCATGATCGAGGCATCGGCAACACGCAGATGACTCACGCCGCGTACGCGCAATTGCGGATCGACCGGCGCCTGCGCATCGCTACCCATGCGGCAGGTACCGACAGGGTGGTAGATGGTGTCGGCATGATCGCGAATGCTCTGGCGCAGCACGTTCTCGTCCGCGCTGTCGGCGTTGTAATAAGTCTTGCCGGCGTAACGCGCAAACGCCGGCGCCGCCAGAATGCTCTGCGCGATGCGCGTGCCCGCCACCAGCGTGTCCAGATCGCCGGGATGCGACAGGTAACCCGGATCGATCATCGGCGCCTTGCGGATATCGTTCGACGCCAGCCGCACCACACCGCGGCTCTGCGGCCGCAGGTTGCATACGTGCAGGCTGAGTCCGCGCGTGAGATGCGTCTTGCGGTTGTGGTTGTCGACGATGCCGATGCACAGATGCAACTGGATATCCGGGCGATCCAACTCCTTGCGCGTTTTCAGGAAACCACCCGCCTCGGCCACGTTGCTGGTCAGCATGCCGGTACCCTGCCTGTACGGCTTGATCGCCCGCAGGATTTGCGGAAACACCGACGGCACGATGCCGAGCAGCTCGCGGTCGTTGGTGGCGCGGCAGATAGTGAAGTCCAGATGGTCCTGCAGATTGCCGCCGACCTCGGGGCTGTTGTGCAGCACGTCGATGCCCATGGAGCGAAGGTGATCGGCTGGACCGATGCCCGACATCATCAGCAGCTGCGGCGTGCCGAAGGCGCCGGCGGAGAGCACCACTTCGGCACGCGCGGCAAATACCTTGCCGTCGACACAGCGGATGCCGGTCGCACGGCCCTGCTCGATCAGCACGCGCTCGACCTGCGTCGTGGCGATGACGGTGAGATTCTTGGGCGCCAGGCCACCGATATAGGCGCGGGCGGCGTTGTAGCGGCTGCCGTTCTTCTGGAAGACCTGATACTGCCCTATGCCCTCCTGCGTGGCGCCGTTGAAGTCTGGATTCAGCGGGTGGCCGCACTGCTGGGCGGCCTCGATGAAATTTTTGGCGCAATCGGTGGGGCTGGCCAGGTCGGCCACATTCAATGGCCCGCCGGTGCCGTGCCATTCGCTGGCGCCGCGTTCGTTGTTCTCCGCGCGCAGGAAATACGGCATCACCTCACGCCACGACCAGCCGACGGCGCCGGCGTTCGACCAATCGTCGTAGTCCTCGTGCTGGCCACGCATATAGATCATCGCGTTGATCAGGCTGGAGCCACCCACGCCGCGCCCGCGCGGCTGCACGCCGCGCCGTCCGCCGAGGCCCGGCTGCGGCACGGTGAGATAGGAATAGTTGCGTGCGTTTTGAAACGGCACGAGGCCCGCTACGCCCACGGGTACATCCGACAGCACGCCGCTCTTGGCCGGCCCGGTTTCCAGCAGCAGCACGGTGCCGCCTGGCCGCGCTTTCGCCAGCCGCGTGGCGGTAGCGCAACCGGCCGGCCCCGCGCCGACGACGATATAGTCAAACGTGGCAGTAATCGATGACATGGCTGGAGCCTCTGATAGGTGCCGCGGCCGATGGCCGCGCGGCACGGCGTCGGATGGGCTTGCGCGCCTGCCGAACGGCACGCTAGCACAGGCTTTCGGCGATTCCACGCTTCGTTGCAGCATGAAAAATGCCGCGCGGGAATGAGGCTTTCAAACGCGAATATCGAAGGTCCGACGTGTACTTGTCGTGGCCAGTGGACCGATACCACCAGGCAGCGGCGCTACAATAGAACGCTCGGATATCACCTACCACCCCATCGATCCCCATGCGCAATCCTCTGCAGGAACAGCTGCTCAAAGCCGGCCTGGTCAACAAGACCAAGGCCGCTCAAGTCGTGCGCGAGCAGACCAAGCAACGCCACGGCAAAACCCCGACGCCAGCGCTGACCGAACAGGTCGACGCGCAGCGCCTGCAGGCCGAACGCGCCGAGCGCGATCGCGCGCTGGCAGCCGATCGCAATGCGGCGGCACGCGCCGCCGAGCAGCGCGCGCAGGTGCGCCAGATCGTCGAGGCACACAAGGTGAAGCGCGAGGGCGAGATCGCCTATCGCTTCACCGACGCCGCGGCGATCAAGAGCGTGCTGGTCAACGAAGCGCTGCGGGCACAGCTGGCCAGCGGTACGCTGGCGATCGTGCGCCACGATCAGGGTTACGAACTGCTGCCGCGCGTCGCGGTGGACAAGGTCTATGCGCGTGATCCGGCGATGATCGTGCTGGATCACGGTCGCGCCGATGCGAGCCAGTCGGAAAGCGACGAGGACGCGTTCTACAAGCAGTTCGAAGTGCCGGACGATCTGATCTGGTGATCGCTCGGATGGCCGATCGCCGCTAGGACGATCGGCGACGCCTCACGCTATCACGCACGTCGACGTCAAAAAGCAGGGTCAGCACGTCCTCGACGCCGGCGCCCGAGAGAGAAAACCGCAAGCCTTCGCGCGTCGGCAGACGGCTCGCGTGTTCGCGCACGGCGGCCTCCGGCAGCGCGATTTTCCAGGCCTCGGCCTTCCCTGTCAGGTTTGCCGCTTCGGTTTCCACCAGGCACAACTCGAAGCCGACGGAAAACGCGTTGGCGAAACGGGTGCGCGCATGGATCGCCTCACCGGCTAGCAGGCGCGCGAGTTCGTCTTCGTCGATGCGCACGCGCAGGTGCTGGCCTTCAATCTGCAGTTTCATAAGAGCACTCGATAAACCGGCCGTCAGTGCGCGACACGCAAACGTGGCGACTCGCCGGGTTCAACGCCGACCACCTGCACTCGGGTTCCGGCAGGACAGTCGCCGGCGTCTTCGGGAAGCACGACCCAGACATCGGCGTCGGCGAACGGGCGAATGCGGAAGGGCTGCTGCTGTTCGGTAACGGTGACGTGCATTTGGCCGTCCGAATGCTGATAGAGGCTGGCTCGCAGAAAGTGCCGCAGGCCGGCTTTGGGCTGCTGAGGTGTGTCGAGCAGGGCATGCATGGCCGGTTCGCCGCCCTGCCCGCTCATCTCGCGCAAGGCCGGCATCACGATAAAGCGCAAACCGGCCGCGACCGCCATCGGCGTGCCCGGCAGCGCGATAACCAGCGGGCCATTCGCGAGCCTGGCGGCCAGCAGGGGCTTGCCGGGACGAATAGCCACCTTGTGGAACAGTAGCTGCGCATGAAAACGGCGCAGCGTGTCCGGCACGAAGTCGTAGCGGCCCATCGAGACGGCGCCGGTGCTGACCACCAGGTCGGCGCCGGCCTCGATGGCGCGCTGCAGGGCGCCGGCATAAGTCACTGCCGTATCGTCCACCGCCTCGCACGCAAGCACCCGCGCGTTGGCCGCGCCCAGCGCCGCGACAAGATAAGGCCCGTTGGAGTTGTGAATGCGCTCGGCGCCCAGTGGATGGGTCGGATCGGACTGCAGCTCCTTGCCCGTGCAAATGATCGCCACACGCGGTCGCGTCACGACGGGCACCGTCGCAACACCCAGGGCGGCCAGCAGCATGATCTGGGCCGACCCGATACGTGTTCCCGCCGACAACACCTGCGCACCCGGCGCCACGTCGGAGCCGGCGTAGCGCACGTTGTCGCCGGCACGCAACGCGTCGCGCAGGCGGATTCGCGTCGGCATACCGGTGGGGCCGGTGGCGAGGCATTCGGTGCGCTCGACGGCGATCACCGCATCGAGGCCTTCGGGCAGCGACGCGCCGGTCATGATCTCGCAGGCGCCATGCCCGACCTCGTGTTGACTGGCCTCGTGCAAGGCATCGCCTGCGGCGTGCGAGCCGTATATGGCGTGTTCCGATCCGGCCGCCCACGGCGTCGCGGCGTTCAAAGCGTAGCCATCCATCGCCGCGTGATCGAACGAAGGCAGCGCGATCGAACTGGTAACGGCCTTCGCCAGCACCCGCCCCACGGCATCGCCGAGCACGCAGTTTTCCCTCGGCAGCGGGCCGATCTGCGCCAGAAGTCGTTCGAGTGCCTGGGTGTAGTTGATCATCGGGTGCCGAGACGGGCTCTTAGAGTCAAGCGGCAAGTTTCTCACGTACGGCGGCGCCGCCAAGCCCTGACGCTGACACATTGTCGCGGCGAACCACGGATTGGCGGTCGAGCCGCACGTTTCGCCGCAAAAATCGCCGGCGAAGGTTGGTATCAGCGACCTTTCCTCGCACCAAAATTTTTACTGCGTTGCAGCGTGATACTTGGTACGGCAACCGTGCATGGTACGGATAGCGGAAGCGGTGAAGCGAAAGCAAGCTGCCGGTAGTGTCAGTCGCTGTCCGAATGACACTGGCATCCATGGGCAGCGGTGTCCAACGCACTTGATCGCGGAGTAACGCATTGAAATATCCAGCGTGAAAGTTTCACTTGGTCGCCAGTGACACGTTCAAAAGCAGTGATCGCAAGACGCGCTCGCCTGGTACGTTCGGCATCGCCGGATATTTGACATTCATACACTCATTAGTGAGAGAACGCTCATGGCAGGGGTACCAGAAGCAGTTGTTTCATCCGCGGGGACAGGGGCCTCTCCGGGTTTTTTCGCGCGGGAACGCACTATCGCAGGACCAAAGTTCAATCGCTGGCTGGTTCCGCCGGCCGCGTTGGCCATCCATCTGTGCATCGGCATGGCTTACGGCTTCTCGGTGTTCTGGCTGCCGATGTCCAAACTGCTCAGTACCACCGACGCTGCCACCTGCGCGAACCTCGGCTTTTTCGCCGCGTTGACCAGTACCAATTGCAACTGGACCGTGGCGCAGGTCACACACATCTTCGAAACGTTTATCGCGGTGCTCGGCATTTCGGCAGCGCTGTGGGGCGGCTGGCTGGAGCACGCCGGCCCGCGCAAGGCCGGTTTCGTCGCGGCGCTGTGCTGGGGCGGCGGCCTGATCATCGGCGGCCTCGGTGTGTCGAGCCATCAGCTGTGGCTGGTCTTTCTCGGCTGCGGCGTGCTCGGCGGCGTCGGTCTCGGGCTCGGTTACATCACGCCGGTGTCTTCGCTGATCAAGTGGTTTCCCGATCGTCGCGGCATGGCGACCGGTTTTGCCATCATGGGTTTCGGCGGTGGCGCGATGATCGGTGCGCCGCTGGCCGCCGCGCTGATGAAGCACTTCGCCGATACCAGCGCGCAAGGCGTCGCCACCACGCTTATCGTGATGGGCGCGATCTATTTCATCGTGATGGCAGCCGGTGCACTCGGCTTTCGCGTGGCACCCAACGGCTGGTATCCGCGTGGCTGGACGCCGGCCGCCAAGGATGCCGGCAAGACCATGGTCACTCATAACCATGTCCATCTCAGCCGCGCGTGGAAGACGCCGCAATTCTGGCTGCTGTGGGCCGTGCTGTTTCTCAACGTGACCGCCGGCATTTCGGTGATCGCGGTGGCCAGCCCGATGCTGCAGGACGTGTTCGGCGGCAAGCTCGCCGGTCTTGCCGATGCAGCAGCCACACTCAGCGCTGCGCAGAAGGCCGCCGTCGTGGCCGCCGCGGCAGGACTGGTCGGACTGATCAGCCTGTTCAATAGCCTAGGTCGCCTGTTCTGGGCATCGCTGTCGGACAAGATCGGCCGCAAGAACACGTATTTCGCGTTCTTCGTTCTCGGCATCATTCTGTACTGCCTGCTGCCGACCTGGGGTCATTTGGGCCTGGCCGGTCTGTTTGTGGCTACCGTCTGCGTGATCCTCAGCATGTACGGCGGCGGCTTTGCCACGATCCCGGCGTATCTGGCCGATCTGTTCGGCACGCAGATGGTCGGCGCCATTCACGGCCGACTGCTCACGGCGTGGTCGGCGGCCGGTGTCATCGGTCCGTTTCTTATTGCCGCGATACGCCAGACCCAGCTCGACGCTGGCGTGGCGAAGAACCTCGTCTACGACAACACGCTGTACATCATGGCGGGCCTGCTGCTGCTCGGTTTGATCTGCAACGCGCTGGTGCGCCCGGTGAAGGCCTCGGTGTTCATGACCGATGCGGAATTGGCGCGTGAACGCGCGCTGCAGCACGAGGATCGCGTCACATCCACCGCCGAGACCTCGGCGCGCGGCGGCTTCGGTGCGGTTGGCGTGCTGGCGTGGCTGGCGGTCGGCGTGCCGTTTCTGATTGGTTTGTACATTGCGCTGGCCAAGGCCGTCGCACTGTTCTGAGAAGCCCCTGAAAGGTGATGTAATGAAACGTGCAGCCAACCCCAACGGACCCGATCGCAGCGGTCTAGCGAATATCCCCGACGATATTCGCACCGCGGTGCTTGAGGTGACGACCCGGCTGAAGGATGTTCCGGGCGCCCTGCTGCCGGTGCTGCACGGCGTGCAGCAGGCGCTGGGCCATGTGCCGGAGGCGTCTGTGCCGTTGATCGCGCGGGAGCTCAACCTCTCTCGTGCCGACGTGCATGGCGTCATCACGTTTTATCACTTCTTTCGCCGACAACCGTCCGGCAGGCGCGTCATCTACGTCTGCCGGGCGGAATCCTGCCAGGCCATGGGGGCGGTGGCGCTGGAACAGCACATCAAGCAGCGCCTCGGCGTAGACTTCCATGAAACCACCGCCAATGGTGCGTACACGCTGGAGCCGGTTTACTGCCTCGGCAACTGCGCCTGCTCGCCGGCGATCATGGTGGATGATGAACTCAAGGGCCGAGTGACGCCGAAACAGTTCGACGCGTGGCTCGCCGCGGAGGCAATATGAGCATCACGGTTTACGTGCCGCGGGATGCCGGCTCGCTATCGCTCGGCGCTGAAGCCGTGGCCAGCGCTATCGCAACGGAAGCCAAGCGGCGCGGCCTCGAGATCCGGATCGTCCGCAACGGATCGCGCGGCCTGTACTGGCTGGAACCGATGGTCGAAGTCGCAACGCCTGAGGGCCGCGTCGCCTTTGGCCCGGTGCAGGCGGACGATGTCGCCGGACTGTTCGACGCGGATTTTCTGCACACCGGCCATCACGCCCTGAGCCTGGGGCCGACCGAAGAGATCGGCTATCTGAAAAGCCAGCAGCGCCTGACCTTTGCCCGCGTCGGCATCGTCGATCCGCGCAGCCTCGTCGACTACCGCGCGCACGGCGGCTATCGCGGCCTGGAAAATGCGCTCGGCATGAGCGGTCCCGAGGTGGTTCAGGCGGTGACCGACTCGGGGCTGCGCGGCCGCGGCGGCGCAGCCTTTCCGGCCGGCATCAAGTGGAAAACCTGCATGGATGCGCAGGCGTCGCAGAAGTACATCGTCTGCAACGCCGACGAGGGCGATTCGGGCACCTACGCCGACCGCATGATCATGGAGGGTGATCCCTTCGTGCTGATCGAGGGCATGACCATCGCCGGACTGGCTGTGGGCGCGACGCAGGGCTATATCTATCTGCGGGTGGAATACCCGCACGCGCAGCGCGCGCTGGACTCGGCCATTCAGACGGCGGCTGCCGGGGGTTATCTCGGCAGCGACATCCACGGCAGCGGCAAGGCGTTTCATCTCGACGTGCGCATGGCCGCCGGCGCTTACATCTGCGGCGAGGAAACCTCGCTGCTGGAAAGCCTCGAAGGCAAGCGTGGCATGGTTCGCTTCAAGCCGCCGCTGCCGGCCATCGAAGGCCTGTTCGGCAAGCCCACCGTGATCAACAACGTGGTGACGCTGGCCTCGGTGCCGACGATTCTGGACAAGGGCGCGGCGTTCTACCGCGATTACGGCATGGGGCGCTCGCGCGGCACCCTGCCTCTTCAGCTGGCCGGCAACCTGAAGCGCGCGGGTCTGGTCGAGCGTGCCTTCGGTCTGACCCTGCGTGAGCTGATCGAAGACTACGGCGGCGGCACGGTCAGCGGCCGACCGGTGCGTGCGATACAAGTCGGCGGTCCGCTCGGCGCGTATATTCCGGTCTCGCAGCTGGATACGCCGATCGATTACGAAGCCTTTATCGCGATCGGCGGCATGCTCGGTCACGGCGGCATCGTGGTGTTCGACGACAGCGTCGACATGGCCGCGCAGGCGCGCTATGCGATGGAGTTCTGCGCGATCGAATCCTGCGGCAAGTGCACGCCCTGCCGCATCGGCTCGACCCGCGGCATGGAGGTGATCGACCGGCTCAAGGCCGGCGACACCGCCGAACGCGACCGCAACGAAGTGCTGCTGCGCGATCTGTGCCAGACCATGCTCGGTGGTTCGCTCTGCGCGCTGGGCGGCATGGCACCGTTTCCCGTGCTCAGCGCACTGGATCATTTCCCCGAAGATTTCGCAGGCGCCGCCGAAGCGGCCATCTGAAGAGGTAACGCGTCATGTTGTCCATCGTCGAGATCGATTACGGCACACCTAAAGCCGTATCCGAGAAAACCGTTGCGCTGCAGATCGATGGCAAGAGCATCCACGTGCCGGAAGGCACGTCGGTGATGCGCGCCGCGGCGCAGGCAGGAATCAATATTCCAAAGCTTTGCGCCACCGAGATGCTCGACGCATTCGGTTCGTGCCGCCTGTGCCTGGTCGAGATCGAAGGGCGCAAAGGCTATCCGGCCTCGTGCACCACGCCGGTGGCGGACGGCATGAAGATCAGCACGCAGACGCCGAAACTCGCACAAATCCGCCGCGGCGTGATGGAGCTGTACATCTCCGACCATCCGCTGGACTGCCTCACCTGCCCGGCCAACGGCCACTGCGAACTGCAGGATATGGCCGGCGTGGTCGGCCTGCGCGAAGTGCGCTACGGTTACGAAGGCGCGAATCACGTGTTTGCCAAGATGCCGGCGAGCAAGGACAGCCAGATCGCGCTCGACGGCCGTGCTGCCGCACCGGTAGCGAACCCGCTGTTCGCGCCGAAGGACGAATCCAACCCCTACTTCACCTTCGATCCGTCCAAGTGCATCGCCTGCTCGCGCTGCGTGCGCGCCTGCGACGAGGTGCAGGGTACGTTCGCGCTGACCATCCAGGGCCGCGGTTTCGAATCCAAGGTTGCGGCCAGCCAGGACAACCGCTTTCTCGATTCCGAATGCGTCTCGTGCGGCGCCTGCGTGCAGGCCTGTCCGACGGCGACGCTGTCGGAGAAGTCGTTGATCGACAAGGGCCAGGCCGAGCACAGCGTCACCACCACCTGCGCCTACTGCGGCGTGGGCTGCAGCTTCCGCGCCGAGATGAAGGGCGAAGAGATCGTGCGCATGGTGCCGAACAAGGACGGCCATGCGAACCATGGCCACTCCTGCGTCAAGGGCCGCTTCGCGATCGGCTACGCCAGCCATCCGGACCGCATCACCACGCCGATGATCCGCGCCAATATCGCCGATCCGTGGCGGATCGTCAGCTGGGACGAGGCGTTCGCCCACGTCGGCAGCGAGTTCAAGCGGCTGCAGGCCAAGTACGGTACCCACTCCATCGGCGGCATTACCTCTTCTCGTTGTACCAATGAAGAAACCTATCTGGTGCAGAAGCTGGTCCGTGCCGGCTTCGGCAACAACAACGTCGACACCTGCGCGCGCGTCTGCCATTCGCCGACCGGCTACGGCCTCAAGGCCACGCTGGGCGAATCGGCCGGCACGCAGGATTTCGACTCCATCGAAAAGACCGATGTGGTACTGGTCATCGGCGCCAATCCGACCGACGCGCATCCGGTGTTCGGCTCGCAGATGAAGCAGCGGCTGCGCGCTGGCGCCAAGCTCATCGTGATCGACCCACGCCGCATCGATTTGGTGCGCACGCCGCATATCAAGGCGGACTATCACCTCAAGCTGAAGCCGGGTACCAACGTGGCCGTGCTCAATACGCTGGCCCACGTCATCGTGACCGAAGGCCTGGTCGACAAGGCATTCGTCGCGCAGCGCTGCGAGGACGACGCTTTCGCCAAATGGTGTGACTTCGTCGCGCAGGAAAAATACAGCCCCGAAGCGATGGAAGTGCAGACCGGCGTGCCGGCCGACGCCGTGCGCGGTGCCGCGCGCCTGTATGCCACCGGCGGCAATGGCGCGATCTATTACGGGCTCGGCGTCACCGAGCACGCGCAGGGTTCCACCACGGTGATGGCGATCGCCAACCTGGCGATGGCCACCGGCAATATCGGTCGCGAAGGCGTGGGCGTGAACCCGCTGCGCGGCCAGAACAACGTGCAGGGCGCCTGCGACATGGGCTCGTTCCCGCACGAGTTCCCCGGCTATCGTCACGTCAGCGACGTGGCCACGCGCGAGCTGTTCGAAAAAGCCTGGGGCGTGCCGCTCTACAACGAGCCCGGCCTGCGCATTCCGAACATGTTCGAGGCCGCGATGGACGGCAGCTTCAAGGGCTTGTACGTCGAAGGCGAGGATATCGCCCAGTCCGATCCGGATACCCAGCACGTCACCGCCGCGCTCAGCGCGATGGAGTGCGTGGTGGTGCAGGATCTGTTCCTCAACGAGACGGCGAAATATGCTCACGTGTTCCTGCCCGGCAGCTCGTTCCTGGAGAAAGACGGCACGTTTACCAACGCCGAGCGCCGCATCTCACGCGTGCGCAAGGTGATGGCGCCCAAGGCCGGTTACGCCGACTGGGAAATCACCCAGAAGCTGGCGCAAGCCATGGGCTACCCGATGAACTACGAGCATCCCTCGGAGATCATGGACGAGATCGCGGCGCTGACGCCGACTTTCCACGGTGTGAGCTTTGATCGCATCGACGAGCTCGGCTCGATCCAGTGGCCGTGCAACGAAGAGCATCCCGACGGCACGCCGGTAATGCACGTCGACGAGTTCGTGCGTGGCAAGGGCCGCTTCATGCTGACCGAGTACGTGCCCACGCGCGAAAAGGTGAATCTCGAACGCCCGCTGATCCTCACCACCGGCCGCATCCTCAGCCAGTACAACGTCGGCGCGCAGACGCGGCGCACGGCCAACGTGATGTGGCATGACGAAGATCGTCTGGAAATCCACCCGCACGACGCCGAAGAACGCGGCATCGCCAGCGACGACTGGGTCGGTATCGCCAGCCGCTCGGGCGAAACCGTGCTGCGCGCCCTCGTCTCCGAGCGCATGCAGCCGGGCGTGGTCTACACCACCTTCCACTTCCCCGAATCCGGCGCCAACGTCATCACCACCGACAACTCGGACTGGGCGACCAACTGTCCGGAGTACAAGGTCACCGCTGTGCAGGTGACCCGCGTGTCGCAGCCGTCCGAATGGCAGAAGCGCTTCCGCGCGTTCTCCAACGAGCAACAGTCGCTGCTGGAACAGTCGGCAGCGCCGCAACCGGCCAGCACGCTTGGGCCTGCGTAAGCCAGCAATGCCGGATGGCCAGGAAAAAGCGTCCGGCTTCGTCCATCGTGCGGTCGATCGATGGCGGCACGGCGAGTCGACCCACGAGGATGACTGCGTCGCCGAGGAAATGCCGATCGCGATGCTCTACAACGGTGTGAGCTTTGCCGTGATGATGGCGACGCCGCACGATCTGGAAGACTTTGCGCTGGGCTTTTCGCTCAGCGAAGGTCTGGTCACCGCACCGACGCAGCTCCTGCAGGTGGACGTCCAGACCTTGCTTGAAGGCATGCAGCTGTCGATGAAGGTCGATGCCCAAGCGCACGGCGCACATCTCGCCCATCAGCATGAGCGCCTGCTGCCCGGCCGCAGCGGCTGCGGTATTTGCGGCACGCGCGAGCTGGAACAGGCGATACGGCACAGCCCGCCGGTCAGCGCAGGCATCACCGTGACGCGCAACGCACTGGAACGTGCCCTGAGCCAGCTGCAGTCGCAGCAGCCGATCAACGCGGCCACTGGCGCCGTGCACGCAGCCGCATGGGCCAATCGCAACGGCAGCATTGTGCTGGTGCGCGAAGACGTCGGCCGCCACAACGCGCTGGATAAATTGATCGGTGCAATGCACCACGCCGGCATCGATCCACAAAACGGCATGGCGCTGGTCACCAGTCGCGCCAGCTATGAAATGGTCACCAAGGCATCCAGCGCCGGCATCGCCCTGCTCGCGGCCATTTCAGCGCCCACCGCGCTGGCGATCGAGCTGGCGCGCAGCGCCGGCATCACCCTGATCGGCTTCGCCCGTCCCGGCAGCCATAACGTCTATACCCATCCCCATCGACTGCTGGACGATCAGCTGTCCGAACGTTTGCAGGAACCGTGATGCACATCGAACGACTGGTCACCATGGCCAACGACATCGCCACCTACTTCACATCAGAGCCCGACCACGCCACCGCCGTGACCGGCGTGCGCGATCACCTCACCCGCTTCTGGGACCCGGTGATGCGCAGGCAACTCAAAGTCTTCGTCACCGACGGCGGCCAGGGCCTGCTGCCGCTGGCGAGCGAGGCGGTGAGGGGAATGAACGTCCCCGCTGTCGTCAGCTGATATCGGCTGGCTCTTCCAGAGCGAGACATAGCGGCAGGATCTGCGCCCGCCCTCTACTTTTAACTGACGTTATGTAGTCAACTATATATCGATCGATCCCCGCCCCTCGGACAAACATGCCTACGCCGCGCCCTCGCCGTCTGCTCGCCTCTCTCTCTCTCATCGCTGCTTGCTGGGCGAACAGTGCCAGTGCCAGCGACGTGATTGTCTCGGCAGCGTCCAGCCTCACCGATGCGTTCAAGACGATCGCCACCGCTTATGAAACGAAGCACCCGGGCACCAAGGTAGTGCTCAACTTCGCGGCGTCGGATGTCCTGCTGCAGCAGATCGCCAACGGCGCACCGGCCGACGTGTTCGCCTCGGCCGATCAGAAAGCGATGGACAAGGCACAGTCGCAGGGCGTGCTGCTGAACGGTTCGCGGAAAAATTTTGCTACCAACCAACTGGTACTGATCGTGCCGACGGCCAGCCAGTTGACCATCACTCGCCTGAAGGACCTCGGGCAGCCATCGATCAAGCGGATTGCCTATGGTGATCCCGCGTCGGTGCCGGTAGGACGTTATACCCAGGCCGCGCTGCAGGCGGATGGTTCATGGCAGGCGGTCTCGGCCAAGGCGGTGCTGGCGGCCAACGTGCGGCAGAGCCTGGATTACGTGGCCCGCGACGAGGTCGATGCCGGCTTTGTATTTGCCACCGATGCGGCCATTGCGAAGGACAAGGTCAAGGTCGCGCTGCGGTTGAACTCGCCGACGCCGATCAGCTATCCGATCGCCGTGGTGTCGCAGTCGAAACATGTCGCCGACGCGCAGGCCTTCGAGAATTTCGTGCTGTCGCCGGAGGGCCAGCAGCTGTTGGCCAAATCCGGATTTCTCAAACCCTGACAGCGGTCCATGGGCATCTGGTTTCCACTGCTGCTGTCGCTGAAAGTGGCGATCTGCGCGACCGCGTTGAATTTGCTGCTCGGGGTCGCGGTAGCCTTCGGACTGTCGCGCTGGCGCTCGCCGCTGCGCGATCTGGTCGACTCGCTGCTCACCTTGCCGCTGGTCCTGCCACCGACCGTGCTGGGCTACTACCTGCTGGTGCTGCTCGGGAGACGCGGCGTGTTCGGCGCGTGGCTGGAGCGCTGGGGCATCAATCCGGTATTCACCTGGGAGGGCGCGGTGATCGCCTCGACCCTGGTGGCCTTTCCATTGATCCAGAAAGCCGCGCGCGCCGCCTTCGAAAACGTCGACCCGCAGCTGGAGAGCGCCGCACGCGTATTGGGCCTGCCCGAGCGTGCGGTATTTTTTCGCGTCTCGCTGCCGCTGGCGTCGAAGGGAATCACCGCTGGCGCACTGCTCGCTTTTGCCCGCGCGCTGGGCGAGTTCGGTGCCACCTTGATGATTGCCGGCAACCTACCCGGCCGCACGCAGACACTCTCGGTGGCGATTTACGCCGCCGTGCAGGCGGGCGACGACCGCGGTGCCAATATTCTCGTCGTCGTCGCATCGATCACCTGTGTGGTCGTGCTGCTGATTGCCGGCCGGCTGATGCCCGATCGCTCGCGCCTGCGGGTGTATTGACGCATGACCGTAGACATTTCTTTCCGCCGCCTGCTGGCCGATACCGATCGACGTTTCGAGCTGGATGTGGCGTTCCACTCGACCAGTCGGCGCGTTGTTCTGTACGGGCCGTCCGGCTCGGGCAAGAGCATGACGCTGCGTGCTATAGCCGGCCTGCTGACGCCCGACGACGGCCGTATCGTGGTCAACCAGCACGTGCTGTTCGATTCGGCGAAGGGAGTCAACCTGACGCCGCAGGTGCGCAAGGTCGGCTATCTGTTCCAGGACTATGCGCTGTTCCCTCAGTTGACCGTGGCGCAAAACGTGGCCTTCGGCATGCGCACCGGCATCCTCAACCCGCGCCGGTCGTCGATGCCGGAAGCGGCAGCGCGCTGGATCGATGCCTTCGAGCTGGGCGCCGTGGCGACGCATTACCCGTCGCAGGTTTCCGGTGGCCAGAAACAGCGCGTGGCGCTGGCCCGCGCGCTAGCCGCCGAGCCCGACATTTTGCTGCTCGACGAGCCGTTCTCCGCACTGGATCCGCCGCTGCGTGTGCGCATGCGCAGCGAGCTGGCGGCGCTGCAATCGCGACTCGATCTGCAGATGTTGATCATCACGCACGATCCGGCCGACGTCGATGCGCTGGGCGAGCACGTGCTGGAGATTCGCGACGGCCGTATTTTCAGCGACTCTATGGCTGCCGGCAGTTGACGCCGCAAGGAATAGCTAGTCCGTTGTGCCGAGAATCACGCTGGACGCCTTGATGATGGCGATCGCCGCCAGCCCGTCGATCAGTCCGAGCGAGTCGACGCTGTCGTTGGTGACGATCGCCACCACCACGCCGCCACCGTCGAGCTGAATCGTCACCTCGGCATTGACTGCACCGCGCGTGATCCGACTCACCGTGCCGGCCAGCTGGTTGCGCGCCGACAGCTTCATCGACGCGCTGGGAATGCCCAGCAGGACCGACGATGCCTTGATCAGCGCCACCGCGGCTTTGCCCGGCACGAGCCCCAGATTGTCGGTGCTGTCGCTCGTCACCGTCGCAACGATGCGCTGTCCGCCCTGAATCTCCAGCTCGATGGCGTCGTTGACGGCCCCCTTCTGCACCGATACCACGGTGCCGGACAGCTGATTGCGTGCGCTGGTCTTGATCATGAATCGCCTCATCAATTCGATATCGCGGATCGACACATCGCTAAGAGCGCCGAGCTCTCGCATGAAGCGATGATGCTCCCGCTCCATGGCTCGAAATACGTCGATCAGCCGCTGTGCACGCGCAGTCAGCTCCGAGCCACCGCCACGCTTGCCGCCGACCACCCGCACCACGAGCGGCTCGTCGGACAGATTGTTCATCGCGTCGATCGCGTCCCAGGCGCCTTTATAGCTCATGCCGACCGCGCGGGCCGCCGAGGTGATCGAACCGGTTTCGCCGATTTTCTCCAGCAGTTCGATACGGTTGAGTCCGCCCAGCGTCCGATCGCCGGCGTGCAGCGACAGCATGCCTTTGAGTTCAAACATGGCGGTCGGTCATGGCGTATCCCCGGGCGGCTCGATAGCCGGTCAGACCGCCAGTCTAGCGAGAAGCCATCGCAAAAGGCCGCCGGCCGAGTCCACAGAGCTGCTCGCGCTGGCGTGTTCGCAAGCCTGTGACGCTGCCCAGGCTTGCAAGCCCGGCGTGGCCGCTTCATGCTAGGGAAATGCTGCGGGCATCGCCTTCGGCCGCCGGAATTTGCCTGTCGGAGCGCCGGATTCTTCATGAACACAGGATCGTTTAACCATGAGCGTCACCAGCCCCGCTGAACGTGAAGAGCTAAATCGACTGCTGATACAAACCGGACGCAACGACCAGAAAGCTTTTGCCGAGTTATACAAGCGCACGTCGTCCAAGCTTTTCGGCGTGTGTCTGCGCATGCTGCGCGACCGCAGCGCGGCCGAGGAAGTGCTGCAGGAAACCTACACCACGGTGTGGCGCCGCGCCGCCGGCTTCGACGCGGCCAAGGCCAGCGCCATCACCTGGCTTATCACGCTGTCGCGCAACAAGGCCATCGATCGGCTGCGCCAGCATCGCGAAGAGCTGGTGGACGACCCCTCGCGGCTGGAGCAGGCAGTGGACGATCAGCCCACGCCAGCGGTCGACGCGGAGACGAGCCAGGAGTACGGCCGGCTGCAGAAGTGTCTGGACGCACTCGAACCGCAACAGCGCGACTCGGTCCGTGAAGCTTTTTTCACCGGCGCTACGTATAACGAACTGGCGACGCGCTCCAAGGTGCCGCTCGGAACCATGAAAAGCTGGATCCGTCGCAGCTTGATGCAACTACGGGTATGCCTGGAAAAATGAATACGCCAGCCGACGAGGGTAACGACAACTTGCGCTATGCCGAGTACGTGCTTGGCGTACTCGACGCCGACGCGCGCGCTGCGGTCGCCCAGGAAGTCCAGACGACGGACGAGGCTGCCTCCGCGGTCGCCCTGTGGCAGCGGCGCCTGATGCCGCTCAGCGAGCAGATCGCCAGCGTAACGCCGGCGCCCTATGTCTGGGCCAGAATTCGCGACGACCTGCGGCTGGACGCGCCAACGGCCGCCGCGCCGCGCCGCGAAAGCGAGGGACTCTGGAACAATCTGCCGCTATGGCACTGGCTCGGTATCGGAGCCACCGCCGTGGCGGTGGCTCTGCTCGCGGTTGTCGTCACGCTGCCTCGCGAAAACACGCCGGCAACGGCCGAAACCTCGTCGCCGAAAGCGCCGGCCGGTTATATGGTATCCACCATCCAGCAGGACAGCGGCGTCACCGGCTGGACGGCCACCATGGATCTGGATCGTGCGCGCATGATCGTCGTACCGGCCGCGCCGTCGGCCTTGCCCAGCGGCAAGGCGCCCGAGCTGTGGCTGATTCCCGCAGGTGGCAAGCCGATTTCCGTCGCCATGATCAAGCGCGATGCGCCGACCACCATCGCGCTGGAACCGTCGTTGCTGGCAAAGCTGGGCCCGACCGCCGCACTGGCGGTATCGGTGGAACCGGTAGGCGGCTCGCCGACCGGTCAGCCGACCGGTGCGGTGATCGCCAAGGGCGCCATCAGCGGTTCGCCGGAAACGCATGATCACGTGGTGCGCGTGGCAGCGATCAACGCGGCCGCCGCGCGCAAGTCCGTCTGACTTTGCAGGTCCCCTGTTGCGTATGAGCGGCGTATGAGCACGGCCCTGGTTCTGTTCCGGCGCGATCTGCGCCTGAACGACAATCCCGCGTTGGCCGCGGCATGCGCATCGCATGAGCACGTGCTGCCGGTGTATATCCATGCGCCGGCTGAAGAAGGCGCATGGGCCATCGGTGCCGCCAGCCAGTGGTGGCTGCACCATTCGCTGGCCTCCTTGCAGAAGCGGCTGCACAGTCACCATGCGGGGCTACATATCGCGCAAGGCGACAGCCTGGCTTGCCTGCGGGCACTGATCAAGCAAAGCGGCGCCGAGGCGGTGTACTGGAATCGACTGTACGAACCGGCCGCCATTGAGCGCGATACCCGCGTCAAGGCGGCGCTGCGGGAACAGGGCGTCGCCGTGCACAGCCACAATGCCTCGCTCTGGCTGGAACCGTGGCAGATCGCCACGCAGCAAGGCGATCCGTATCGGGTATTCACGCCGTACTGGCGCAATCTACGCACGCAGATCAGCCCGGCCGAACCGTTGCCCGAACCGGCCATACGAGGCTGGAAGGCGCTATCCGGCAACCTGGATCTGGAAGCGCTGAGGCTACTGCCGACCCTTTCCTGGGATGCCGGATTTGCCGAACACTGGCAGCCCGGTGAGTATGGCGCGGCGCAGATGCTGGATCTGTTTTGCGACGATGCGGTCACCGATTACGCGCATGCGCGCGACCTGCCCGCCCGCCACGGCACCTCACGGCTTTCGCCGCATCTGCACTTCGGCGAAATCTCTCCACGGCAGATCCACTTCGCGCTGGCCAACCACGTCAAGCGCACGGATACCAAGAAGCGGTCGGATATCGAGCCTTACCTGCGCGAGCTGGGCTGGCGCGAGTTTGCCTACCATCTGCTTTATCACTTTCCCAAGACGCCCACCGAAAACTTCAATCCGCGCTTCAGGGACTTTCGCTGGAACCCGCCGGATAAAGCCCTGCTCAAACGCTGGCGGCAGGGGCGTACCGGCATTCCGCTGGTCGACGCAGGCATGCGCGAACTGTGGCATACCGGCTGGATGCACAACCGCGTGCGCATGGTCGTGGCGAGTTTTCTGACCAAGAACCTGCGCCAGCACTGGCACGAGGGCGAGCGCTGGTTCTGGGACACCCTGGTCGATGCCGACCTGGCCAGCAACACGCTCGGCTGGCAGTGGGTGGCCGGCTGCGGCGCCGACGCCGCACCGTATTTCCGCGTGTTCAATCCGGTGACACAGTCGAAAAAATTCGATCCTGAAGGCGTCTATCTGAAACGCTGGCTGCCGGAACTGGCGGATTTTCCTCGCGATCTCTTGCATGAGCCCTGGAAAGATCCCGACCGCTTGAGGCGCAGCGGCTATCCGTCGCCGATCGTGGATCTGGCGGAATCCCGCGAGAACGCTTTGGCAGCCTATCAGTCCGGGAAAGATCACTGATAGTTCGCGCGCATCCTGCGACGATGTAGTCTCGGTCGGGACGACAGCATCCCGCATCTCCACCCGCACCGCGGCGTGGACAAGGCCGGTCGTCGGGGGCAACACGACAGCGATTGCGCAGATTTGCCATGCATCCGAGTGGCATGCCGGTTCGTACGTATAGCCACAGGTAAGACAGGCAGAATTTCATGGCATTTTCCAAATCCGTTTCGATGCCCTGCCCCGACGGCGTGGACTCCAAGCCGCTGGGTAGGCCGATGCCAACGGAAAAACGCTCCTGGGTCGTCCGGCAGCTGCGTGCGTGGTTCGATACCTCGGCTATCGTGAGCGTGGACGACGAGCGGGCCGACCGCATCGACTGGCTGCGCGCCACGCCGTTCATCGCGATGCATCTGGCCTGCATCGCAGTGATCTGGGTCGGCGTTTCGCCGGTAGCATTGATCGTGGCGGCAGCGCTCTACGCCGTACGTATGTTCGCGATCACCGGCTTCTACCATCGCTATTTTTCCCACCGCACGTTCCGCACGTCACGAGCAGTCCAGTTCATTTTTGCGCTGATCGGCGCCTCCTGCGTGCAGCGCGGGCCGCTGTGGTGGGCGGCGCATCATCGCCATCATCATCGCCATGCCGATACCGAGCTCGATCCGCACTCGCCGAACGTCTACGGCTTTATCTGGAGCCACGTGGGCTGGTTTCTGACCCCACGCAACTTCCAGACCGATATCTCGCGCGTGCCGGACCTGGCGAAGTTTCCCGAGCTGCGCGTGCTCGACCGCTACGACACGCTGGTGCCGGTGCTGCTGGCGGTGTCGATGTATTTCCTCGGCGTGCTGTTGCATCACGTGGCGCCGCAGCTGGGCACCAGCGGCGGGCAGATGCTGATCTGGGGCTTCTTCGTTTCCACCGTGGTGCTGTTCCATGCCACCGTCACCATCAACTCGCTGGCGCACCGCTTCGGTTCGCGTCGCTTCGAAACCAAGGACAGCAGCCGCAACAATCTCTGGCTGGCGCTGATCACCTTCGGCGAAGGCTGGCATAACAACCACCACTACTTTCCCGGCTCCAGCCGCCAGGGCTTTCGCTGGTGGGAAATCGATATCACCTGGTACGGCCTGAAGCTGATGTCGGCAATCGGACTGGTGCATGGGCTGAAGCCGGTGCCGGCGTGGGTTCATGCCAAGGCGCGGGGCTAGACCATGCGTATCGCCGTGGTGGGATCGGGCATTGCCGGGCTGGCCTCGGCGTGGCTGTTGTCGCGCAAGCATGACGTCACCCTGTTTGAGGCCAGCGACTATCTGGGCGGCCATACGCATACGCACGACATCACCCTGCACGGGCGCAATTACCGGGTCGATACCGGCTTCATCGTGCATAACCCGCTGCACTATCCGTTGCTGACGCGATTGTTTGACGAATTGGGCGTGGCCTCGCAGCCCACGACGATGAGCTTTTCGCTGCACAACGAGTCGAGCGGGCTGGAGTACAACGCCGCCACGCTGGATACGCTGTTCTGCCAGCGCAAAAATATCGTGTCGCCGCGCTTTATCGGCATGGTGCGCGACCTGATGCGTTTTTATCGCGAGGCGCCTGCCCTGCTCTTGCAGCAGGACAACACCATGACGCTCGGCGACTATCTCGAGCAGAACCGCTACGGCGATGCCTTCCGCGACGAACATCTGGTGCCGATGGCGTCTGCACTGTGGTCCTCGCCGCCGACGCAGATCCTGGGTTTCCCCGCCCGCTATCTTGTGCAGTTCATGGCCAATCACCAGATGCTGCAGGTCAGCGATCGCCCGCAGTGGCGCGTGGTCAAAGGCGGCTCGTCTACCTACGTCCAGGCGCTGCGTGCCATGTGGTCCGTGCATGAGCGGCTGAACTGTCCGGTGCATTCGATCGCGCGCCGTGCCGATGGCGTCGACGTGGAAAGCACCGCGGGCGTCGAACATTTCGATCAGGTGGTGCTGGCCTGCCACAGCGACCAGGCCTTGGCGATGCTGGCCGACGCCGACGAACGCGAACGCTCGGTTCTCGGCGCCATGCCTTACCAGACAAACGACACCGTGCTGCACACCGACGCCAGCATTCTGCCGGTACGGCGCAAGGCATGGGCGGCGTGGAACGCATGGCTGCCGCGCGACCCGTCCGAAGCATGCACGGTGAGCTATTGCATGAACCTGCTGCAGGGCATCGACTCACCCGAACCGTTCGTCGTAACCTTGAACCGCACGCATGCGATCAACCCCGACAAGGTGCTGCGTCGCATGAGCTACGACCATCCGGTTTACAGCACGGCGTCGGTCGCTGCGCAAGCACGCAAGCCCGAGATCCAGGGCAAGCGGCGTACCTGGTTCGCCGGCGCGTACTGGGGCTGGGGCTTTCATGAAGACGGCATGCGTAGTGCGGTGGAAGTGGCCGAATCCCTTGGCGTGCGCTGGTCCGATACGAATGTCCATTCGCATGCTATCGAACGAAATGAAGAGGCCCTGCCCGCGTGACAGCCAAGCCCGCCAGCATGCGCTTGCAGGAGACGGCGCCGTTCGCGAGCGCCATCTACGAGGGCACGGTGCGTCATCGTCGGATGGCACCGCACCCGCACAGCTTCGACTACAGGATGGCGCAGCTGTATCTGGATCTGGATGAGGTCGATCGCGTTTTCGAGCAGCGCTGGCTGTGGTCGAACGAAAAATCCAACGTGGCGCAGTTTCGCCGCCAGGATTATCTCGGCCCCACCGAGCTGTCGCTATCCGACGCCGTGCGCCAGCGCGTGGAACATGCCACCGGCGAACGTCCGACCGGTCCGATTCGCCTGCTGACGCATCTGCGCTACTTCGGCTACACGTTCAACCCGGTGAGCTTTTACTACTGCTTTGCCGAGGACGGTGTGACCCTGGTGTGCATCGTCGCCGAGATCACCAATATGCCCTGGCGCGAGCGGCACGCGTATGTGCTGTCGATCGATAGCGCGCAAGCGCACGGGCGCGCGCTGGGCTGGATGTTCCCCAAGGTTTTTCACGTTTCACCCTTTATGCCGATGGCGCGCGACTACGCCTGGCGCTTCACCACGCCGGGCGACGATCTGCGCGTGCACATGGACGTACTGCGCGACGGTGTGCGCGAGTTCGACGCCACCTTGACCCTGCACCGGCGCCCCTTGACCGGTGCGTCGCTGGCGCGCGTGCTCTGGCGCTATCCGCTGATGACCGCACGAGTCGTCAGCGCGATCCACTGGCAGGCCCTTCGTTTGTGGCTGAAACGCAATCCCGTCTACGACCATCCGAAATCGCTTTGAGGTCCGCATGAACGCTGTCGCCAAATCCACTGTCACCCCGGGCTCCGATGCATCGACCGTGTCTGCCGGTGCACGCTTTCTGCGCCAGCGTCTGCTTGCACAGATGGCCGGACTCCGACGCGGACGCCTGGTTCTTACCGATGCCTTGGGCAAGGTGGAACTGGGTACGCCGGCACACGAGCCGACCGATCTGGTCGTGCATCTGGACGTACTCGATACCGGCTTTTATCGCGCGGTAGCAGCCAACGGCAGCGTCGGCGCCGGCGAAGCGTACATGGACGGTATGTGGCGCTGTGACAACCTCGTCGGGCTGATCCAGCTGCTGGTACGCAACCGCGATCTGCTCGACGGCATGGAAACCGGCATGGCGCGCCTGGGCGGCATGGCCATGCGCGCGTGGCATGCACTGCAGCGCAATACGCGCAGCGGCAGCCGCCGCAATATCGCGGCGCATTACGACCTGGGCAACGATTTCTTCGAGCTGTTTCTGTCGCCGGACCTGATGTACTCCTCGGCGATCTGGGACGGTGCGGACGATACGCTGGAGGCGGCGTCGCAGCGCAAGCTGGAACGGATCTGCCGCAAGCTCGATCTTCAGCCGACCGATCGCGTGATCGAGATCGGCACCGGCTGGGGCGGCTTTGCGCTCTACGCCGCGCGGCATTACGGCTGCCACGTCACCACCACGACGATCTCTAAAGAGCAGCACGACCTGGCCAAAGCGCGTATCGAAGCTGCCGGCCTGAATGCGCACGTCACGCTGCTGCTGGAGGACTACCGCGACCTTATCGGCACCTACGACAAGCTCGTCTCAATCGAGATGGTCGAAGCGATCGGCGCACCGTACATCGACACCTATTTCGCCAAGCTCGGCTCGCTGCTGAAACCCGACGGCCTGGCGCTGCTGCAGGCCATCACCATCGAAGACCACCGGTACGCCAAGGCGGTCAACGAAGTGGACTTCATCAAGCGCCACGTGTTCCCCGGCAGCTTCATTCCGTCGATCAGCGCCATGCTCGATGCCAAGACGCGCACCACCGATCTGGCGCTGGTACAGATGGAAGATTTCGGACTTTCCTACGCACGCACGCTGGAGGCCTGGCGCCACCGCTTCATGGCGCAACTCGCCCAGGTTCGCGCGCAGGGCTTCGACGATCGTTTTATTCGCATGTGGGAGTTTTACCTCGCCTACTGCGAAGGCGGTTTCCGCGAACGCTCGATCGGCGTCTCGCATCTGCTGCTGGCTAAACCGGACAATCGGCGCCCGTCCCTGTTGCCGCCGCTGGATACGGCTCCCAAGGCAAACGCATGAAATTCTGGGCCTGTTTGATCGGTTACCAGATGGTCTGGTTCGCCGCGGTCATAGGCGCGGAGCACGGGCTGCCGTGGCCCGGACTGGTCGGCATGCTGATCTACGCATCGATCCAGCTGAGCCTCACCGGCCACGTAAAAACCCATCTTTCCCTGATGGCCGCAGCCATCGTGATGGGCTGCATGGTCGACGGTGGCCTGGCCTACAGCGGTCTGGCGCACTACGGCGCACCGTGGCCCTCACCATCCTTCGCGCCGCTGTGGATCGTTTCACTGTGGGCTACGTTTTCGCTCACTTTCACCATCTCCCTGGCTTATCTGCAGAAGCGTCTGTGGGTTGCCGTGCTGTTCGGCGCCATCGGTGGCCCGGTGGCCTATATGAGCGCCAGCCGCGGTTTTCACGTAGTGACGTTTACCGATCCCAGCTGGCGCGGGCTGTTCTTTCTGGGGGCCGGCTGGGCGATCGCCACGCCGATTCTGGCATGGCTGTCCGGTCGTACGCCCGCCGCTGCACCGACGTCGACCGCGCGGCTGCAGGGACATGCGTCATGAATCCCTGGATCCAGCTGCTGTGCCTGTGGGTACTGGCCGCACTGATGATGACGCTGGGTTGGATGTGGCAGCGTCCCCGTTCGAACGCCGGCATTGTCGATGTGCTGTGGTCGTGCGGCGTGGGCGGCAGCGCCGTGCTGTTCGCGATGTTGGGCGACGGCGCCGCGTGGCCGCGGGTCGTCATGGCCGTGCTCGGCGGCTTGTGGGGCATGCGTTTGGCAGCCCATTTGTGGAAGCGCGTCAGCGGCGAGCCGGAAGACGGCCGCTATCGCCATCTGCGCGAACACTGGAACGGCAACCAGCTGTACTTTTTCCTGTTCTTTCAGTTTCAGGCGTTCCTGATCGTGCTGTTTTCGCTGCCGTTTCTGTCGGTGGCGCACAATCCGGAAACGTTCGGCGGCTGGATCGCGGCCGGTCTTATCGTGTGGCTGATCAGCGTGATCGGCGAAGCGATCGCCGACGCGCAGCTGGCCAGGTTTCGCAGCGATGAGGCGAACCGCGGCCGCACTTGCCGTGCCGGACTCTGGCGCTATTCGCGCCACCCGAATTATTTCTTCGAATGGATCCACTGGTTCGCCTACGTCTGCCTGGCGGTGGGTTCGACACGCTTCTGGCTGGCGTGGTCCGGGCCGCTGGTGATGTACATCTTTCTGCGCTGGATCAGCGGCATTCCTTACACCGAGACGCACGCCTTGCGCAGTCGCGGCGAGGATTACCGCGACTACCAGCGCACCACCCCCATGCTGTTTCCCTGGTTTCCCAAGAGGACCGAACGATGAGTCAATCCGCCGCCGCCGAACTGCCGCAGGAAAAGCCTGCCCCCGGATTGTTGGGCCTGGCCGAACGCGGCCATCTTCCCGATGCGCTGTTGCGCCAGGGTATCCGCCGCATGTGCGCGCAGCGGTTGCGCGAGGAGCTGGCCGGTGGACTCGATGCGCAGGCTGCTCGCTACGCCGAGCGCATCGACATGCTGCGTCAGAGCCCGGTGGCCATCCACACCGATGCCGCCAACGCACAGCACTACGAACTGCCGCCCGCGTTCTTCGAGCAGTGCCTGGGCAAGCGCCTGAAGTACTCGGGCTGCTATTACCCGCGTGGCGATGAAACGCTGGAGCAGGCCGAGGACGCCATGCTGACGCTGTACGGTCAGCGTGCCGAGCTGGCCGATGGCCAGACGATTCTCGAGCTCGGCTGCGGCTGGGGATCGCTCACGCTGTGGATGGCAGAAAAATATCCGAACGCACGGATCACCGCCGTCTCCAACTCCAGTCCGCAGCGCAAGCACATCGAAGCGCAGTGTGCGAAGCGGGGCTTGTCCAACGTGCGGGTGATCACGCAGGACGTGAATCAGCTCGAGCTGGAAGCCGCGCAGTTCGACCGCTGCGTATCGATCGAGATGTTCGAGCACATGCGCAACTACGAAACCCTGCTCGGCCGCGTATCCAGCTGGCTCAAACCCGGCGGCAAGCTGTTCGTGCATATCTTTGCGCACAAGACGCTGATGTATCCGTTCGAGACCGAAGGTGACGACAACTGGATGGGCCGGCACTTCTTCACCGGCGGCCTGATGCCCGCCTCGGATACCTTGCTGTGGTTCCAGCGCGATCTGAAGATCGAGCAGCGCTGGCACGTCGACGGTACGCACTACCAGCGCACGGCCAATCACTGGCTGGCCAACCAGGATGCGCGCAAGGAGTCGGTGATGGCGACGCTGACCGAAGCGTACGGCGCCAAGGCGGCTGCACTGTGGTTTCAGCGCTGGCGGATGTTCTGGATGTCGTGCGCCGAACTCTTCGGCTACGACAACGGCCAGGAATGGCTGGTTGCCCACTATCGGTTCGTCCGTCCCTGATACGCGTGCGATCCGCGCTGGATCGCCGCTGCCAAACCCACTGCGGAGTACTACATGCGTTTTTCCAGCACACTTTTGTTCAGCTGCGTGCTTGCGCTGACGTCCGTCACCGCTATGGCCGCCGACATGGCGCCGATCAAACCGGTCGACAAGGTCGACCTGCAGCGCTTCATGGGGCCGTGGTACGTGATCGCGTCGATTCCTTCGGCGCTGGAGAAAAAGGCTTTCAACGCCGTCGAAACCTACACGCTGGCGCCGAACGGCCATATCGACACCGTGTTTCGCTATCGCAACAGCGCGTTTACCAACCCGATCAAGACGATCAAGTCCACCGGTTTCGTGACGCCCAACACCCACAACGCCGTATGGGGCGTGCAGATCGTCTGGCCGATCAAGGCGCAGTACGTCATTGCGTACCTCGACGACAATTACAGCGAGACTATCATCGCGCGCGACAAGCGCGACTATGTGTGGATCATGGCGCGCACGCCGACCATCCCGCAGGCGGACTACGATGCGATGGTGGCCCGCGTGACCGCGATGGGTTACAAGGTTTCCGATATCCGCAAGGTGCCGCAGGAGTGGCCCGAAGTGGTCGGCAGCGACGCCGGAGGTCACTGAATCCTCGCTGCGTTCGTCTTAATATCGCAACGAGTCGGCCATCCATATCACCGGAGTACGCGCATTGCTCGGCACGGCTTCATTACATAACCATCCGGCAGTCAACACGCCACTGGCCGACTTTATCGGCACGCATGAACGGTTGTTTGTGCTGACCGGCGCCGGCTGCAGCACGGACTCGGGCATCCCCGACTATCGAGACGCCAACGGCGAATGGAAACGCACGCCACCGGTAACGTATCAAGCGTTCGTCGGCAGCTACGCAACGCGGCAACGCTACTGGGCGCGCAACCTGGTCGGCTGGCGACGCTTCGGCAGGGCGAATCCGAACGATACGCATCGCGCGCTCGCCACGCTCGAGCAGCAAGGCAAGCTGGTTTTGCTATTGACCCAGAACGTGGACCGGCTGCACCAGGCCGCCGGCAGCCGCGAGGTGATCGACCTGCACGGACGCATGGACGTGATCCGTTGCCTCCGCTGCGAACGACGCGAGCCCCGCGGTGGCGAATTCCAGACCGAACTGCTGCGGCTCAATCCCGACTGGGCCCATATCGATGCGTTGGATGCGCCCGACGGCGACGCGGACGTGCCGATGCAGGATTTTTCCGGTTTCAACGTGCCCGATTGCCCTCACTGCGGCGGCATGTTGAAGCCTGATGTGGTGTTCTTCGGCGAAAACGTACCGCGCGATCGCGTCGACTTGGCCATGCAAGCCTTGGATAGGGCGGACGCCATGCTGATCGTCGGCTCGTCGCTGATGGTGTATTCGGGCTATCGTTTCGCGCATGCTGCGGCGAAGGCTGGCAAGCCCATCGCTGCCGTCAATCAGGGCCGCACGCGGGCCGATTCCTTGCTCACCCTGAAGGTCGATGCATCCTGCGCGCAGGCGCTGTCGTTTCTTTAGTCGAGCCTAGCGACGGGCCCTGAAAAACTGGCGCAGCAGCGTGGCCGATTCCTCCGCCAACAGACCACCGCCGACATCGACGCGATGATTGTGCTTCTCCGACACCAGCGTATCGAACACGCTGCCGGCGGCACCCGTCTTGGGATCGGCCGCGCCGTAGACCACTCGCCCTACCCGCGCATGAATCATCGCCATGGCGCACATCGAGCAAGGCTCCAAGGTTACGTAAAGCGTGGCGCCAGACAGTCGGTGATTGGCGAGCTTTTCGCCGGCAGCGCGCAGCGCCTGAATTTCCGCATGCGCCGTGGGATCGTGCAAGGTGATATTGCGATTCCAGCCCAGTCCCACGATATCGCCGTCAAGCACCAGTACGGCACCTACCGGCACCTCGTTTTCGGCATCGCGCGCGTGCTCGGCCAGCTGCAACGCACGACGCATGTGGAGCATGTCGTCGACGCTGAACGCGGCAATCGGGTCGACGGCAATGACATCTTCATTCATGAGAGTGGGCAATCGCTGATGGATGACGCACCTGGAGCGAGGCAGTACTTACACTGACACGTTGAAGTGCGGGATATCTCCAGACGCCTTGACGATTTTCGCCAACCGCCGCCGGAAAGGCGAAGTCCCCGTCCGTACCCGTTGTCCAAGATCGTTAGCCAACAGTTTACCGTGACTCTCACTCGTAAAGGAGCCTCCTCCGCCGGCCAGTCCACGCGGCGCGACGATGGCGATCGGATTTCCATCGGCATCGACGAATGTCAGCCTGCCGGTGTTTGTATGGGCGGCCCGAAGCGGTGAAAGCACGCCCATACGACGTCGATTGCAATCCCGCGTATACCGCTAGGATAACCGCCGTTTCGGACGGCGTCCGCAATGTCCTCGATGGTGCCCTTCCTGACCGAGGCGGCGAGCGACCGCCTCGAACAGGTCACCTCACGCCGGCAATGCAACAGGGCTGACGCTGGGCCTGCCAGTGGCGATCTTTTCGCGAACGCGAGTGCCCTCGACCTGACCGACCTCGACCTGAAAGATTCCAATGGCGTCCCTCAGACTCCTCGCCTGCCCGGCCATCGACTGCGCCGCGGCGGCGCTCTCTTCGACAAGCGCCGCGTTCCGCTGGGTGACCGCATCCATCTGACTCACCGCCACGTTGACCTGTTCGATGCCGGCGCCTTGTTCTCTGGATGCCGCTGCGACTTCGCCGATGAGGCTCGTTAGATGCTTGACGGCCCCGACGATCTCATCCATGGTCGCGCCGGGCAGGGAGACTTGCTCCGAACCGTGCGCCACGCGTTCGACGGATTGGCTCACCAGCTCTTTGATTTCTCGGGCGGCGGTCGCGCTGCGCTGCGCGAGCGAACGGACTTCAGTGGCCACGACCGCAAATCCGCGCCCCTGTTCACCCGCCCGGGCGGCCTCCACCGCGGCGTTCAACGCAAGAATGTTGGTCTGGAATGAAATGCCTTCGATCTCACCGATGATTTCGGCGACCTTGTCCGAGCTCTGCGAGATCTCCTGCATGGTGGCCGTGACCTGACCCATGACCTGACCGCCGCGGGCTGCCACATCGCAGGCGCTGACCGCCAGCGAATTGGCCTGGCTCGCATTTCCCGTATTCTGCCGCACGGTTGCGCTCAGTTCCTCCATGCTGGCCGCCGTTTCCTCCAGCGATGCCGCCTGCTCTTCGGTGCGTTGCGAGAGATCGGTGTTTCCCTGGGCAATCTGTCCCGCCGTCACGGTGATCGCTTCGCTGGAAAACTGGATTTCACGCACGATCGTGTTCAGTTGAATACGCATTGCCTCGAGCGATGCCATCAGGCTGGTGGCGTTGCCGCGCGTCAGCGGTATGGCGGCGACCAGGTTGCCACTGGCAATTTCGCTTGCCGCCGCAGCGGCCACATCCGGTTCACCGCCGAGCGCGCGCACAATCGAGCGGGTGATCCAGGTGCCCAGTCCTGCCGACAAAAGGACGGTCATCAACGCAGCCAACGACAGGCACCACTTGGTCGAAGTGCTTAACTCTACGACCAGATCCGAGCGACTTGCCAACAGGGTTTCTTCTGCGTTGTTGAACTCCGTCGCCAGCGCCCGGTAGGCATCCATGGCCTGCTTGTCGTGACCTTCCTTGAAATAATCGATCAGGCTTTGAGTAGTCGTTGAGCCCGCCGACACACCTTTGCGCATGTCGATCAGCTTCTGATCCACTTGCTCGATTGCAGTGTGAAACTCCCTGAGTTTCGCAAGACGTTGCTGTTGCGCCACATTGTCGGCGGTAAGCGCCTTGACGTCGTCGAAGGAAATATCGAACTGGCGTTTGCCGGCATTGTAGGGTTCGAGAAAACGCTCTTCGCCCGAGGCGACATAGCCGCGAATGCCCGTCTCCATGTTGACCATCTGGGTCAGCATGTCGTCGCTGTGCCTGAGTACCTTGTAGCTGTGTACATTCCAGTCGTTGGCCTGGTTCAACTTGGCAAAGTTGACTACCGATATCCAGCCTCCCACCAAGGCCACGATAACCACCATGCCGAAGGCTCCAGCAAGCCGCTGGGCTACCGTGAATTTTGCGGATTTCATCAATTTCCCCTGTATAGGTAACTTGTCTGAGACGCGATATCGCCCCCGCCGGCGACCATCTGCATCAACAGGTATCGAATCGACAACGAGGCTTCGATCGGCCTGATTGAACGCGTCCGTTCATGCTGCCTCCATCGTTGCTTTGGGCTGAGCGAAAGACGCGTGTGCGCCACTTTCCCAGTGAATCCCGAGATCATCGCCTGCTAGGGAAATATCGGTTGAAGTACCTGTTTCACGCAAAGAACCGCTCCAACCTATCGACGACCACAGCGCCAGGTGAGCTCGAGTCTAGCTCTCTGTAGACCGCCTATCCGTGGCGCGCTCAACCATGCTTTCGGCAGGCTCGTTCAAAACTTGAGCGAGTATTTCCCCGCTACCCTCAAGCAACCGATGGATACGCGATGCCTGGTCGCAGGCGAGTGCCGAGCCCGTAAACGGCCCACGACTTTCGCTGCTACATGGCGCCCTTGTGCGTGCGCGTGCAAATCAGCTCGATCGCCTTCGCCTATCGAGAAATGTGATTATTCATCGAACCCAAAAGCGTAAGTCCGATAAAACTCGTCGTGAAAAGCGCTTTTAAGCGAGAGGAAACAATCTCATTCGCAGCCTTCTGACTCATTCAACGAATGCTGCGGCATTCATAGTTCAGCTTGAACCGGGCTGGCATAGTGGGACAAATCGCCATGTTCGCAGCGGCGAACGAACATGAGCGCGTCCCCAATAGGGCCGCGCTCCGCAAGGACGGCGTCACGGATTTCCTGGTCGAGCCACAGCCCCCGCCAAAACATTTCCGCCTCGCATTGATACGCCACATGCAGCAATGAGAGGGCTCCCGCCAAGTGGGCTCTACGTTGAAGACGTGGATTTTTTGGATGATGAAAAACGATGTACCTCTCCATGATGATGGCGCGCTGAGTCGCCATGTGGGCCAACGGATCATCGCCATCGGGAAGATGGCTCAAATAAAGCAGAAGAGCACACCACTGCATCAGTCGATCGTTTCCCACGAGCAGCAATGCATCGTCGACCGATTCGAATCGCGAAGTCCGCCTTGACGGAGTGGCCCCGCTGGCAGCGAGCCGCAGCAGTTGCGCCAATAACGCCGGGATGCGCAGCAGCGCAGCGGCGACATGCCGGTATGGCGCATCCTCCAACAGCATCTGCATAATCTCGAGTACGGCGCCCACGGTAGGAGGGATCGCTTTCGAACTAAGCACCTCCGGACGACTGAAGTAATAACCTTGGAACAGCGAAGCCCCGGCATCCAAGGCAAGATGGAAGTCCTGCCAAACCTCCACCTTTTCAGCGAGAACGAGCACCCCAGCTTGTTTGAACACGCGACACAATGCGGCCCGCTCGCTCGGAACCGTGTACTTCCAGTCGACTTTGACAATGTCGACAGCCGAAAGCATTCGCTCCACGTCCGGGGTATAGGCGGTTACGTCGTCCAACGCGATCCTGAAACCCTCCTCACGCAGACGATTGCATACGCAATGGAGTTCGGGGCCAAGCGCACTTGTTTCCATCACCTCAAGCACAAAGCGCTCCGGCGGAAGTAATTTCAAAGCTGGCGAGTAAAAAAATTCATCCGGGCAATTGAGAAAACAATCTTTCCCGTTTAGCACATCGCCAAGACCCAACTCGCCGAGCGACGCCCCAATGACGGCCATCGTGCTTATGACACCGTCCGTGATACGAGCATCGTTCTGAGAGCTGTTACGAAAAAGAAGCTCATAGGCCACCAGCCGACCACCGGCATCCAGAATCGGCTGTCTACCGACGTACTGCTCGGGACAGCCTGACTTTTCTATCTGCATGTTTCTTCTCGCATGCCGGTGCATGGTGCATGGGCTCTGGACATCTTCAATTGCCGCGCTGATGCCTATGTCGGCAGAGCAAGCACGAACTTTAATTTTTGCCAGATAGAAACCCTGGCACGATCTAGCCAAGTCGACACCAGCGCGCCAATGAAATATATGCCTATGAAATACAATAGGTTATTCATTTACATGACGACAGACTGCCTCTCTCGAATTTCGAATTTTCCATCTTTATCTGAAAATTCTACATATTTACCGAATTCAGACGTACGATCTGCCGACCTCCGCCAACCGAGATGCCTTATGGACGATCCCATCCTCACCACCGGTGAAGCGGCGCTTTTACTGGGCGTTTCGATTCGTACAGTCCAAACCTGGATCGAGCAGGACGTTATCGACTCGTGGAAGACACCAGGCGGACACCGACGAGTGAGGCGAAGTGCGGTGCTTGCCTTGCGCGAGCGATTGATCGCACGCAACGACGAAGCCGTCATCCCGCTACTCGTCCTGACGGATGGAGAATCGGGATTGCAGCCCATGGAATTATTGAGGCTTGTTCCAAATGCCCGTATTACGACATGCGGCGATGCGCTGTCGTTTCTTATCGAAGCGGGTCATCAAAAGCCGGACGTTCTCATCATTGAAATCGCGCACTCTGATTGGGGTCGCCTGGCCATGCTCAGGCGGATACTCCAATCGCGCCCACTCGCGCATGCGCGGATCGTCCTTATAACGACTATGCACCTGGAACAAATCAAGATCGACGTGGGAGACCATCCTCGAATGCAAGTCCTCCCCCCTACTCACAGTCAGGAACAACTACTGGAGGCGATATCGTTGCCGCCGCAACGACAAGAAACAGGATTGCTCACGTACCCTGTTCCTACTAATGAGGAGAGCCGTCTGCGCGCATTGGAAAAGTCTCACGTCTTGACCCGCGGTGAGCAGCATGAACTCAATGACATTGTCATTGCCGCCGCCGAATTACTTCAGATGCCGATCGCTCTTGTCACCATTCTCTCATCCGATCGGCAGTGGTTCAAAGCACGTCACGGCCTGACTGTCACTGACACACCGAGAGCTTGGGCATTTTGCAATTACACGATCATGCAAGAGGGCATCTTCGTTGTCGAAGATGCCCTCTTGGATCAACGCTTCAGCAGCAATCCGCTGGTCACGGAAGAACCTTCGATACGTTTTTATGCGGGGATTGCCATACGCGACGCCGATGGATATCCACTAGGGGCGCTTTGCGTTCTCGACCGACATCCGCGTTCGATAGCCTCCGAGCAGCAAGACAAGCTCGTCGCACTTGCCAGACTCGCATCGGAAAAGATCGACCAATACGCATACCAATCATAACGACACAAATATCGAAAAAAATGCTACCCATCGCCTAAGCTGACCAGAGCCATCCATCCGATGGATAACGCGCCGAAAAATCTTATTTGTTCAGGGTCCATATCCACGCTATTCGTGCCAGCTCAAACTACATGACTTGATCATCCCAATATGTTCCGCGGCACGATCCAGCCGCGCTATCGCCTGAAAGCGGATACGCATATTCGACAACTCGCGACGCCTTTCGCTCGTATAGTTCTAAAAAGCCCATCGGGTGAGCTGTTATCGGATCGCCGGCCAATGCTCCCACACGACGAGAAGCATACTTACCCAAAGAGGCCTCAGCGACCCCGCAGCCTCTGCACCGGCCGCCCGAATGGCAGCGCAAGCTTGCGGCCTATCATCGCCATTCGTTCCTATCGAACGAACCATCGCCTCCACTTAAACTCAAGCGCTTCAACCAGCGCTGGCGAGAGGCTTATCCGCTTCGTTCTGCGATGAGGGCTCAACTTATGGACTCAGCAAGTCGTCGCCGTTTCATGGCGACAACCCTTCGTGCGCTAGCGTGCATCCCAGTCGCAGGCATTCGCCTGTCGGTTGCTGGCGCGCCCTTCGTGCCGCTGCGCCAGCTGGCCGCCAAAAAAGGCATCCAGTTCGGCTTTGCGCTCGACCCGGCAAAGCTGAATACCGACGCGACCTATCGCGATGTCGTCGCTCGTCAGGCAGGTATCGTGGTGCCCGAGAACGCGCTGAAGTGGCAGTCGGTCCATCCCGAGCCGGAACGCTACGACTTTGCGCCGGCCGATGCCATTGCCGACTTTGCGCAGGCCCACGGTCAGCGCATGCGTGGACATACGTTTTGCTGGCATCGGGCGTTGCCCGACTGGGTTTACCGGACTGTCACGCCGGCCAATGCCGAAGCGGTGCTGACCGCCCACATTCGCACAGTCGCCGGTCGTTACCGAGGCCGGGTCAGCTCATGGGATGTCGTCAACGAAGCCATTCAGCTGAAGGACGGTCAACCCGATGGCCTGCGTAATGCGTTCTGGTATCAGATGCTCGGACCACGCTATCTCGACACGGCATTCCGAGCCGCGCACCAGGCCGATCCCGACGCGATGCTTTGCTATAACGATTACGGCCTGGAAAACGACACGCCCGACGGGGAAAGCAAGCGTGCTGCCGTACTCGCGATGTTGGCGAGATTCAAGAAACGCGGTGTGCCCGTGCACGCGCTAGGTATCCAGTCCCATCTGCGCGCTGGCGAGACACACAGCTTCGGACCCGGGCTTTCGCGCTTCATCTGGGCCATACGGGATCTCGGGCTGTCCGTTTATGTGACGGAGTTGGACGTTGACGACAGTCGCCTCTCCGGCTCGACGGCCGCTCGCGATGCGATCGTCGCCGAGACCTACAAACGTTACCTCGACCTAATTCTTGCCACGCGTTCCGTGTCGACGATTATCACCTGGGGGGTTTTGGATACGCCACACCGCACCGGTGCCACGGCCACCAGCGGCCCTCTCGCGGAACGACCGCTCACGTTCGGCCCCGACGGCGAGATAAAACCGGCAAGCTGGGTCGTCGAACACTGTTTTGAGCGGGCACCTGCGCATGGCGGCAATTGACTGCCGAACAGCGGCCGGCATACCGAAGAACTAAAAGCCTGTTCACGATCTCCTCGTGCCTCGCGCCGCGCCGGGAGCTGTTGGCGCGCAGGCCAAGGAAGAACGACGATGCACCGCATCGATCGACATTAATCCTCGGGGAACCCGGTGTCGCTACTCGCATGCATCGTGCTCTCGGCGCGTTTGGCTGCGGCCGCCGCGAAATTCAATGACGCATCCAACGCCGATGCCATTCAACCGATCGCGCTGGCCATTCCCCCTCCACTTCGCTTGATACGATAAGAAGCTTCGTCTGCTGAACGCAGTAAGTCGTCGAGATTCTTTCCAGCTGTCGGCAGGCTGTAGCCAAGACTGGCACCGATTTCCACGATTTGTTCCGAGAGCGCGAAGGGTTCGGAGAGAGTCGATATGATCCGGCGCGCCAGGGCGTTTGCTTCGCTTTCATGACGCACACCGCATTGGAGCACGACAAACTCATCGCCGCCCACTCTGGCCACCGTGGCGTTTTCCGGAGCGATCGCAAGAAGGCGTTGAGCGACGCAAATCAAGATACCGTCGCCCCCGGCATGCCCGTAGCGATCGTTGACGGCCTTGAAGCCGTCCAGATCCAGGCAATGAACGGCAACGTTTCCTCGATGAAAAGCGGCGTCACGAAACGCCTCCCGCAAGCCGAGTCGATTGGCCAAGCCAGTCAACGGGTCATTATGAGCGAGCGCGGCCATGTCCAGCCGGGTAGTGATATGCCGCACGGCAGTGCGATGGACATGCCTTACGGTTTCAAAGCCGCCGAGCAAGAAGATAGTGAATATCACCGCGATAATTTTGTGCGGCAAATCGTTCCACGATGCGGAAGCGACAATGCCCGGACCCGCCGCGAGAATCAATGCGAGGATAGCCATCCGAGGACGGATGGCTATTCGTGCGACGATGCCCGCGCAATAACCGAAAAGTAGTCCCGTCGCCAACAAGTGCAGCTGGACGTCAGACCGGCGAAAAATCACAAACGTAGCCATGCCGACCGATAACGCGACCAAGGTGGTCGCTGCGTAATGCGAGGCTTCCCAACGCCGGGCTTCGCGAATACACATGTCATCACGAACGCCACGCCGCAATTGCACGAGTATCAACAGAATCTTGGCGACCGAGGCCAATCCGCCGATGCTAGCTGCAAGCAGGAGCATGGAACTTTTGCTCGATAGCCATGCGAACAAATCCACACCGATCGTGGTCACTCCCATGATGGTGGTCGGGACAAGAGTCTGCGATAAATCGGCAACCAGTGTCTTGTAGACATCTTCCGGTTCACGCCGGAACAATGTCTCAGCGCGCCAGGTCACTGCGACTCCCTTTAGCCTGCGCGACAAGGAATCGAAAAACCGATCGTGCCTATCGGCCATAAAGCCTTCCAAACGTTTCGTCAACTGTGGCTATTGCCTGGAGGCGCCGCAAGCCATATAGGCGGCCGATAAAAAGCAGGGGAAGTTACCTTCCACGCCATCTTCGACGGCAGACGGCGGGCACCCGCAAGAGATGGTTCAGATCGTTACTGACGCAGTATAAATGCCGATCGACGCGACATGCTTATCGGACATCGCTTGATGACCATCCTCGCCCGCGAGGGTATGCAGAATCATCAGGCCACCACACTGCGCACGGAAAATGCGGGCAGCAGGGCTGCCTGCCCGTCGAGTGCGGGAGAGCTGGACATCAAGCCTCTGCATAACGCTAGATGTCCAGCTCACAAACGCGTGCGGCAACGATCCAGCGATGCCGACATTACGGCTTCTTATCGTCGGCAAGACGACTGCATGTATCGGACTTCGTTTGTTTCGAAATCCCGCGCATTGATCGATTTCAGCGTCATGCAGTTCGCCATGCCGACCTATCCTGGCTGCCGCACGATGTTTCAGTCCTACTCGAACAGCCGCACGGGCACCCCGGAATATGGGCAAATCCGGCGGTTCATTTGTCATATCCGAGCACGCGGTTGACGTTTTCAGCATCGGCAGACCTCAACATCTGCCGGATCTTGTCGGCAAGCTGTTCTCTGCTGTAAGGCTTGCTCAGCAGTTCCACGCCCGGATCCAGACGGCCGCCGTGAGCGATCACGTCGCGCGTGTAGCCGGACGTAAAGAGCACCTTCAGGCGCGGCAGGATAGTGACCGACTGCGCGACCGTATCGGGACTGCGAAGTGGGCCCGGCATGACGACATCAGTCAGTAGAAGATCGACGTGGATACCGCTTCGAACGAGCTCCAGTGCCTGTGCGGCGCTATCTGCCTTCAATACCTTGTAGCCAAGGCTCGACAAGGTATCGACGACGGTCGACTGCACCTTCAGGTCGTCTTCCACGACGAGAACGGTTTCCGTCCCGCCGAGCGATCTGACACTGGCTTCCACTGCATCCGGAGGCATGGCGACGACGGGTTCAGTGGAGCGCGGGAGATAGATCCTGACGGTCGTGCCGTCACCCGGCTCGCTGGAGACACGGATGTGTCCCCCGCTCTGCTTCACGAAACCGTACGCCATGCTCAAACCCAAGCCCGTGCCCGCGCCTTCCGGCTTCGTCGTGAAAAACGGTTCGAATACGCGCTCGGCCACTTCGGGTGGCATGCCGGTGCCCGTGTCGGTCACGGCCAGCATGACGTATTGCCCTGCGGGTACGTCGGGCATACCGGTCACATGGCGATCATCGAGCACGGTGTTCGCCAGCTCCAGGGTCAGCCTTCCGCCGAACGGCATCGCGTCGCGCGCGTTGATCGCCGGATTCAGGACGACGTTCGCGAATTGGTCGACATCGACGCATGTGCTCCACAGCTTTTCCACCACGACGGTTTGTATCTCGACGGTTTCCCCCAGCGCGCGCCGAAGAATATCTTCCATGCCTGCAATAGCGGGGACCAGATCGATCACGACCGGTCGCAACGGCTGTCGGCGCCCAAACGCGAGGAGCTGCGCAGCGAGCTTTGCCCCACGCTCCAGCGCATCCATGGCTCTACCGAGCCGCTCACGGGTCCAAACGTCGCCAGAGTGACGGTTTTCGAGCAGCTCCAGGTTTCCGCGCAACACCTGTAGAAGATTGTTGAAGTCGTGGGCGACACCGCCGGTCAGTTTGCCGATGGCCTCCATCTTTTGCGACTGAACCAAGACCGTTCTCGCTTCTTCCAGAAGGCGGTTCGACTCCCTGCGCTCGGTGATGTCCCGAGTGATCTTGGCAAAGCCCACAATCGCACCGTCGTCGCCACGTACCGCATTGATGACGACCTGCGCTCAGAAGTGCGTACCGTCTTTTCTGACGCGCCATCCCTCGGCGTCGAAGCGCCCATCGCGCGCCGCCGCTTCCAAAGCGCGCTGAGGCAACCCGGCAGCGGCATCCTCGGGCGTGTAAAAGCGCGAAAAATGCGAGCCGATGATTTCCTGCGCCGCGTAGCCCTTGATCCGCTGGGCACCCGAATTCCAGTTCGTGACCGCACCGTCCGGCGAGAGCATGAAAATCGCATAGTCGGTCACGCCATCGACCAGCACGCGGAATCTGCGCTCGCTTTCAAGCACCGCATCGTGCGCGCGCTTGCTGTCGGTCATGTCCCGCACAATCCTCGCGAAGCCGTCGATCTGGCCGTCTTGCGCATACAAAGCGGTAAGAAGTTCGCTGGCCCAAAACACCGTGCCGTCCTTGCGCACCCGCCACCCTTCCGTATCGTGGCGGCCGACCTGCCTAGCCCGCTCCAGTCCTGTCGCGGGTAAGCCTCTGTGTCGGTCCCCTTGCGTGTAGAAGTCCCCTATCGGTTGTCCGATGACTTCGTCGGGTCGGTAACCGTGGATAACTTCTCCCCCCGGATTCCACGTAAGCACCCGGCCCTCCAACGAGATGGCGCTGATCGAATAGTCGGTGATCGATGCCGCCCACTTGCCCAACCAATCCGTGGGCGGGATGGCCGGGAAATGTTCTTGGCGCATGTCGTGATTTTCCGTATGTCGATCTTCGGATTGGCTTGAACGGGATGGTACAACGACGCTATTCGCAGGGCGTTTTTGCCCACATCCCCGCATCATCGCTCGGTCGTGGACCGACGTCCACTCCTCGCTCCTCAAAGCCGGCGCCAGCCATGGCACTTCCCCGAGTACCCTCGTGCGCGCAAATCGCTCCCGGCGTGGGGCACGGGGAGATCGTCAACAGGCTCTGAGGCTGCATCGGCTTATGCCGCCGCCATATGACGGCAGCCCAAGCGCGCTAAATTCTTTGCCATGTTGCTAGCCGACGGGTCAGCCGTTTTGCCTGGCCGCTGAGGCTGGATGACACCTGCCGCGGCAGGAAGCTCCATGGAATAACAGCCCACTCAATGGCTGACTTTGGCAGCACCGCGTTTTCCGACGCGGCATGAGCTTTTCACATCCACGAGCCTCACCGGCGCTCACGGATGGGTCAATCGGACTGACCACCGGCGCAGGGCGGACAAACCACGGACATTGCCGGTTTTGCTGGCGTTGCCGCGCTGGAGGGCGTTGTTGTCGCCGGCGCTTTCTTGGCGGTAGCCGTCCATACGGTACTGCCGTCGCTCTGGTATCGGGCCGTCAGCTGCACCTCATTGTCCTGGTAGACGGTGATGGCTGGGGAGGTACTATCAAGAGCCGCCGCGAGCGGCTGTGTCGGGGTCGACACGCGTCGCGCATCGGCACCCAGCGGTAGCACCAGAAAATGACCATTTGCCGTGGCGACCGTTGCGCGTACGGTGCCGACCAGATCGTTGACCTGGATGTATTTGACCTTGTCCTGTACGAACACGTAGACGCGCCAGCCGGGCGCAGCACTGACATTCGTCATCTGCGGCCATGACTGGCCCAGGCTTGGCTGTGGCTGACTGGCTCCATCCTGCCGCTGTGCTATGGAAGGCAGCGCCGCGATGCTGGCGATCAAACCCACCAGCAATGATGCACGCCGTGCATTGTGTCGAATCATGGTGTCACCTCTATCGGGTCATTCGCATACAAGCGTTTAGGTATCGAGGAATTCTAACCAGCTGCCGTAAAGCGTGCCGTGTCTTTTTCCGTTTTGGAAGCTGGTCACGATCTCACCGGGACGCGCGCCGGGACGCGAGCCAACCGCCACGCCCAACGCCTGACGACCGCTCGATGACAACGCGAGATACGGGGGAGATCATAAACAAGCTCTTACGCCGCACAAACAGCGCGTCGGCCTTTATGCGCGGCGTAGCCGGCATCGAGCTTGACGTCCGGCGCATCCAGCAACGACACGCTAAGGCGCTGCCACCGCTTGTTGGAGCGCAACCTGCCCTGGTGAAGGCTGGCACGATCCCGCATGCCGGCGAGGTCCAGGCCCAGGGCGCCGAGTCGGGATAACAGCAGATGGCTGCTTTGGGGTAACGCGATCAGCAGGGGCGGCGCCGTGGGCGGCTCCGGTTCGCCGACCACGACCAGCACGGCCCAAGGTATATCGCGCATCGGCCCCACCAGGGCCACCCGAACGTAGAGACGGATACATGGTGTAGCGGGCGATTGCATCAGGGTATAGGCCACTGCCTCGCAGGCCAGCCGATAGAGTGTCCACTGCGCCCCCGGCGCCAGCAGGGCAACCCGTTCCGAAACATGGTCATCGAAGGTGATGCCGCATTCTTCGAGGGTGTCGGCAATCGCGCCGCCCCGAAGCGCCGTCAGCAGGCCTAGGCGCGGCCACTTCCATGGCGCAGGAAGAAAACTGCCTTGCACCGAGGACGTGAAGCGCCGGACCAGAACCAGCAGCGTGCGAAAGTAATGCAGCTCTTTTTCGGGCAGCATGTCGCCGACACGCTCCAGCAGCCGGCCGTAACCCTCCTGCATATACTCGTGGGCCTGCCCCTGCATTTCCATACCGCGGCGCAAGCGCAGTTCGCCCTGGTGGATTTCGCGCTGCGCCGCCTGCCGAACTTGCACTTGGTCGGTCGCCAGCTGCCGCTCTTGTTCATTGAGCCAGTTCAGTCTCGCACCGAGCGGCAGCAACACCGTGAGAAAAATGGCCATGAAATTCTGGGCGTTGATGACCCCGGGATCGTACTGGGCAGGCATGCTGAGCATGATGCCTATGCTGGCCGCGGTACCGCCGACGGCCGCACCTTGCCAGCCGTAGCGCACGGCCATCCACGCCACCGGCAAAAACAGGGCCATGCGTGCGGCTTGGCGCCAGAGGTCCCCGGCGACACCCGCCCCCATCGCGGTCAGTACGCCGACGCAAGCCAGGCCGAGCACCACACCCTCGAGCAGCAAACGGCTGCGACCCATCTGCCGAAGCAAGCCACTCCATGAGTCTGCCCGGCGAACGGCTCCGACGATGGCCAACGCCAGCGGCACCGCCGTGAGAGAACCGAAATAGGTTCCCAACAGGTAGCGCGGCGCCCACAGCCGGACCCAAGCGGGACCGTTATCCCCCGGCTGAAACTGCAGAACAAGCTGCAAGATGCTATCCGCGGCGCAAAGCAGAGCGAAGGCAAACGTGCAGCCGACCAGCGCCACCATCTGCTTGGCCGTGACCGATTCGAGTATCCGCTTGCCGGACACGGTGCCCGGGAGATGCGCCCGCAGCGGCCATGCGACACCCATGGCAAAAGCCGATATCGGAACCAGATGCAATAACGACCCACCCCAACCGTATTGATCGAAGCACGCATAAGCGACGGGTGCGTATGCCACCACGTTCGCCATCAACAAGGTCGGCCAGAAACGGCGCGGCAAGAGCAGCACACCCGCTAGCCAGATGCCGTTCTGAGGCATCCAGTAAGCAAAATAGGCCATGGACAGGCCGCGCACCAGCAGGTACGTCCCGCAGAACAGCGCGGCGACGAGCAAGTGCTGCTGCCATCGCGTCCTCAACCCCTTAAGCATGCCGGTTTCCCTCTGCGAAATGAACGGGTTGCCGCTTTATCACCGGACTCTGAAAGTCGGTAAATATCGTCATTCCCTTGGGGCTTCTATTAGCCTGCCGCCTTTCATCGTGTCAATGCGAAATAGTCTTAAGAGGCTGTTTACGATCTCCCCTTAGCCCGGATTGAGCGGTAGCGCTCGTTACCGAGCAGCATGTTTCGCATCGCCTCGCAAAGAAGCTGGGCCATGTCTTAGAGCCTGTTCACGATCTTCCCGTGCCTCGCCGCAGGCCAAGGAAGAACGAGGGAGTGGACGTCGGTCCACGACCGAGTGATGACGCCGGGATGCGGGCAAACAGCCCCGGCCCACAGAGTTGCCACCGAGCGGCCGCCGCGCCCTACACCTGACGACCGCTCGATGACAACGCGAGGTACGCGGAAATCGGGAACAGGCTCTTAGGGCTGCATGAAGAGCGACTAGGCTCGCGGCATGGCGGTGGCCCCCCGCCGGGTCTTGCCAATCGACGGCGTCAACGGTCGAGGCACCCGGCCTCTGTCTTGCAAAGTCCCGCTGGCTCGAACGGTTAGCGCTTCGCTGTTCGACCGCGGATGCACGGTGCTGCCGTCGGCCCGCTCACGCCCTGCGGCCAACACGTCAAGCTCGTTGATCGAGCGCTGTCAAAGCGCCGCGACTCCATCGTGTGCGCGACCCAGGCATGCGCGTTCCGCCCAGGTATGTACCGTCCTGCCCGCCTCGCGCGACCACACGTCGGTCACGGTCGATCCAAAAAAAACGGGATTCCGGCAGAGCATTTGCAGGGGCACGAGCTCTTCTGCCGCCGGCTCAATCTCGCCGACACATCCCGCTCCGCGGAATGCGGAAAACAGACCAACACGGTCCGCTGACGCCGGGCATGCACGCGAATGTATGCGAGATTACGATCCGTTGGTTTGGCTAGGACGTTGTTCGGCCAGAGCAAAAATCTTCATACCAACGAGCATGGCGACGACGAACAGCATCGCTCCAAACTCACCGCTGCCGGCGCACACGAGCGCAGGTCCAGGGCAGAAACCTGCCAGACCCCAGCCGGCACCGAACATGGCGCTGCCAGCAAGCAAGCGGCGGTCAATGCGGGTTGCGGTCGGCAGCAACATGGGGGCGTCATACAGACTGTGTTTGCGCCTGCGCGCCATCGCGAAGCCGACGCTGCCGATGGCGATGGCGCCGGCCATGACAAACGCCAGTGACGGATCCCAGTTGCCGGCGATATCGAGAAAGCCCAGCACTTTCGCCGGGTTGGCCATGCCGGAAACGAGCAGTCCTGCGCCGAATATCAGCCCGGCCAACAGCGCATTGAGAATCGGCATGTCAAAACCCCAACAGATGGCGGGTAACGAAAACGGCGAAAAAGCCCATTGCCATGAACGTCACGGTGGCGGCAAGAGACCGGGCCGAACCTCGTGATAGGCCGCACACACCGTGACCGCTGGTGCAACCAGACGCATAACGGGTGCCGATGCCGACGAGCAGCCCGGCCACCACAAGCACAGTGGGCGATGACGCAATCGTGACTGGCGGCAATGCCGTGAACACCTTGAATAGCCAGGGCGCGGCGAAAAGTCCGAGCACGAATGCGGCGCGCCAGGCACGATCGCTGGATGTCGTGTCGAGCAGGCTACCGATAATCCCACTGATGCCGGCGATGCGGCCGTTCCCGAGCACGAGCAGCGCTGCCGCGAAGCCGATCAATAAGCCGCCGACGAGCGCGGAAAACGGCGAGAAGTGGACCAGGTCGACACTCATTTCAGGCGCCCTTTGATCTTGCCGCAATAGAGCTTCGACAGCGTCTGCATGATGCTCAAGACTTCGACGCTCGCGAGGTTGTAGTACATGTACTTTCCCTCGCGCCGCGCACTGACGAGTCCCTCCTCGCGCAACACGCCAAGATGCTGCGAAAGGCTCGGTTGATGAAGTCCGACCGCCGCTTCCAGCTCTCCAACGTTGTGTTCGCCTTCGATCAACTGGCACAGCAGTAGGAGACGGTCCTCCTGCGCCATGGCTTTGAGAAGGGCGCAGCATTTCGTCGCGGATTGCCGCAGCACGTCGAGCGCGGCGGGCGATAACGGTGTGCTCATGAATCGGCGTCTCTCTACCTGACAATCATCTTGACCTACAATATATGAAAATATATATTGTTTTTCAATGTATTGATTGGAGCATGCGATGAAGCCACTGGTAGAAGCGTTCTTTGATCGGACCACCTGCACCGTTACCTATGTCGTCCACGCTGGCGATGGCTCTGCGTGCGCCGTGATCGATTCGGTGCTTGACTACGATCCGAAGTCCGGCCGTACTTCGACGCAATCGGCCGACAAAGTCGTGGCATTTGTGCAAGCACACCGGCTGAAAGTTGAATGGCTGCTGGAAACGCACGCCCACGCGGACCATCTGTCGGCCGCGCAATATCTGAAGGCACGACTGGGAGGAAGGATCGCCATCGGCGATGGCATTCGCACAGTGCAGGATGTATTCAAGCGTGTCTTTAACCTGGGGGCGGACGTGCCGGCCGACGGTCAGCCGTTCGATCATTTGTTCGCTGCCGGCGAGACGTTCCAGATCGGCGAGCTGAGTGCACACGCCATGCACGTGCCCGGACATACGCCGGCTGACGTGGCGTACCAGATCGGCGATGCCGTGTTTGTCGGCGACACGATGTTCATGCCGGACGTAGGTAGCGCACGCTGCGATTTTCCTGGCGGCGACGCGCATGCGCTTTATCGCTCAGCACGCAAACTGCTGTCGCTGCCTGACGAGACCCGGCTTTATACATGTCACGACTACCCGCCGCAGTCGCGTCAACCGCAATGGCAAACCACAGTGGCAGAGCAGCGCAAGAGCAATATTCATCTGCATGACGGTAGCTCGGAAGATACGTTCGTCGCGATGCGCATGGCCCGCGATCAGACGCTTGATATGCCTGCGCTTATTCTTCCGGCCGTCCAGATCAACATTCGTGCCGGCTCATTGCCTGAGCCGGAACACAACGGCACGCGTTATTTGAAAATCCCACTCGACGCGTTGTAGAGCACGCATTCACGCCAAAAAAGCTGCTGTCCGCTCAAGAGGCCATGGCCAGAGGAAATCGAAGTTTGCACGGCCCATTTTTCTGGCCGGCTGGAGACGTTCACCGCCTCGCCCGGGAAGGGTCGACTCAGGGGCGATGGGCCGATCGCTCTGTGTCGCTGTTCGGCCATCTGCGGACAATCGCCCTTTCAGCTGGATCGCAGCAAAGCGATCGGTCACGGACGCCGCCTCCGGTTCGAAAGCGCACTGGCTTCGATACGCCAACTTCGTGAACACCACGCGTCCCCTTCATGGCCCGTAAAACAGCCCCAGTTCGCGTTTGCTTGAGGTTAGTTGGCTTCGGCGAAGCCGATCAGCAGCGACCGCCGTGCGTGATTCATCCAAACGAAAGCGCTCCGATCTTTCCCGCCTTATCCAGTGCGATACCGAACTTGAGCTGGCTGCCCGGGCCGAAATGGATCACGTAATCTTGAAACGTCACGCCGGCATCGGTGTGCGTGCCCTTGAACACCAAGGCTGTGGGCTTTCCGTAGCCATTGAACTCATCACCTAGACGCTTGGCCAAGCCCGTCCTCATTTTTTTCGCGAGTTTGTCTGCGAGATAGAGAGAGTCCGCATCACCGGCCTGCAATTGCACGAAGTAAGCATTGACCTTTGCCGTGACCAACGGATTCTCGCCCTGAGCCGGTCGCATCGCATCTGCGGCGATAGTGGGATTCATATCCTCGAAGATCGCCGTCGTAATCATTTCGCCGGGTTCCGGGTGGTCCACGAAGTTGGTGAAGGCGATTGCCTGCACGTCCTGCCGCGGGAAGTACTCGTTCGCAGTGGTGAACCCCAGCGAGCCGCCTGTGTGACCCACGCGAGGCTGGCCGTCGATGTTGTCGACAAACAGACCTAGGCCGTAGCCAGCGTCACCTTGTTTCGTCTTGACCGAGTTGCACATCAGTGTGAAATCGACCGGCGTCACGATCCTTCCACCGCGCAGAGCGAGGTTCCATTTCTGGAGATCATCGACGGTCGAGACCAGGAACCCCGCGGCCCAACCCACCGAGGCGGCGATGGTACGCGCACGCGTGATCTGTCCCTTCTCGCGGTCGTAACCGATCGCCATACCGGGCAACTTGCCCTCTTCCGCCACGGTGAAGGTGTGCGTCATGCCCGCGCGATCGAGCAGATGAGTCTGGAGGTAGTGCCCATATGTCTCGTGCGACACCACCTCAATGACTCGACCGGCCAGGATGTAGCCCGTGTTGGAGTACGACCAATGGGTGCCGGGCGGGAAGTCCAGTGGTTTGTCGGCGACGTACTTCATCAGTTCGTTGAAGGTCGCCGGCTTATCTATCGCCTTGGCTGTATCGACCGCATCGATGTATTCCGGCAAGCCGCTGGTGTGCGAGAGCAGTTGTCGCAATGTGACTTCGTCGGCGTGCGGGGCGTTTGGCAGGTAGACGGAGAGTTTGTCGTCGAGATGCAGCTTGCCGGCCTCTTGCAATTGCAGGATCGCCGCAGCGGTGAGCTGCTTGGTAATCGAGCCGATCTCGTATTCGGTAAGCACCGTGGCTGGTTTATGGTTCTCGCGATCGGTCAAGCCGTATGCGTGGCGATAGACAACGTGGCCGCGCTCGGCGACAAGGATCGTCACACCGGGCGTACCCGTACGCTGCATGATGCTTTGCACGTCGGCATCGATGCGATTAGCCAGTTGTGCGTCGAATGGCCGTGCTTTGACCGGAACGGGGGCCGCGGCGGCAGCGGTCAACGACAGGCAAAGTAAAGGCAGTGTGGCGATAGACCTCAGCATCGGATGGACTCCTGATTAACACTCGTGGGCAGCGACGTAAGACTTGGAAATCGACTGTTCGGAGCGAATACCGTGCCAATCGCACGAATATGAATTCCAATGACGTTTCAATGCATTACCGCTCACCGCAGCCTGCAGGCGTTGTCCGCGGACACTATTGGAAGCTTGGCGGACACTCATTTATGCGTTAGTGATCGCCCTCCACCGCCATCTACACCAGCCACGGCCCTACCTTCCGGCGAGCCCCGCCTTGAAGGTTAGTCTTCAGGGGCTGCTGATAGAGTTCGGCTTTGTCAGGGCGAAAACTGATGTTGATTTGCGTCGCTGTCCTTCCCGAAAACGGCCGTCCGCAACAGGCGGTTTCGGATCGACTGCGGTCTGACGCGAATCGGTTTCTGGCAAGCAACGTATGTAACCATCGACCACTCTGAGACATTCCAGATTGGCGACAATCACCGACTGCAGATCGACATCGGAAAGACAGATCTGATGCATCTCAACCCAGACCATTATTTGCAGACTGCCGCCGGTCGAGTCTTTACGGCAGACCGCCATGCCGCCGCATGGGAACGGTTGTATACGGACTTATCTGCGGCGCTCCTGGCGCGCCCACGACGGATAATCATGGTCATCGGTGTGCAAGGCGCGGGCAAATCTACCTGGACGAGGAAATGGGCAGCGCAGTCGAACGACGCCATTTACGTCGATTCAACGTTCGCCACCGCGAATCGCCGTGCACGGGTAATCGAAATTGCCAAAGCCGCTGGAGTCCCGATCCGTGCGGTATGGGTGAAGGTTGACTTGGAGACCGCGCTCCGCCGCAACAAGAGCCGAGCGGCCGACGAAACAGTTCCCGATGAGGCCGTCGAAAACGTCTTCAGAATCTTCGAACCGCCAACGTGTGGCGAAGGTTTCTGTGAGGTAGTGATTCTTGGCGATGAGGTCGACTTTGTTCAGCAGGTCGGAATCACCTCAACGGCCGCTAAAAGTCCTATTGAAAAGACATGATTGCAACTTAACCACTCGGATTGCTGACAATCTCACTTGGTCCGGCGTCTAATCAGACGATCACCGGGAGCTTAAGTTTTTGCTACACCGCGCCGTCATAACAGTTGCCAGATAGTGGGAAGAGAAAGATGGGCATCAGCATCAATCCGACAAACGCGACGGCTTTAGCCGCAACGCCAGGACTCAGCTACGTAGCGCTTGCTCCATTCGAGGGCGGCGCCACGAACCCTTCGACTGCGGCGGCGACCGCTGTGACGCCCGTCGACACAGCGGCCAACGAAGCGTTCATGAACAAGTGGAGCGGCGTCGATGCTGTGATGGCGGCCAACGGTCTCGAGCCCGCCGCACTGCAGAATCAGACCTCGCTGAGCGCCGCTGCAACGACACTTGCGAAGTACCAACAGGCACTCGACAGCAATGCCCGTACGGGTCAGGATGCCCAAGCGGTGGCAACGGCACTCGTTTCGTCGATGCAACAACTCATTCTCCAGCGGCCCGATCTCGCCAATGCGAAGTTTGACTTCCAGTCGGACAACGGCGCGATTAAGGTAACGTCCGGCACGCTTAGCGATAGTGACCGAGCGTGGCTGCAGAACCTGCTGAACAGTAACGGCTCCCTCGTTCACGCCGTCCAGTCATTTCACAACGACCTCGTGGGGGGATATTCGGCCTGGGCAAATGCCGACGGCAATCCGCTGACCGACGCTCAGTCCAACGCGATCAGCAAGCAGGCAGACGGCCTCGTCAGCTTCATGAGCCTGTTCAGGCAAATGGGAGCCAGCAGCAAGGTACCCAACGCGGACGATAAAGACATTTATGCCCTCAACGGGGCGAAGATCGATCTAACGCAGGATCCAGGCAATGCCGTGGGTTTTCTGAGCTTCATGCAAAGTGCGCAGGCCGTCGCGAATGGAGCCGACGTTGCAAAAACACCCGTGGGCAATTTTTACAAGGCCGAAAAATTCAACATTTTCGAGCAAAACCTGAGCAATTCCTGGGCTATACGAATCCCGTTCTTCCCTTCTGACGCGACATCGCTTGGCATGCATGAGACTGCGTGATCCGGCCAACGGCTCCTAAAGGTCGGTTTCTCCTCGATGTTGAGTGCAGATATCGCGCGTTCCTGCGTAATTGATATGCCATGATTTTACCCACCATGTTCAGGCAGGCTGCAAAAACCATGGGGATCGCCAACGGCGGCGATGAAGGTGTGCAGAATTTGGGCAACCGGGATTTGAATTAGCGCTGAGGAAGTCATCCATCGAACTAGATCGTAAAACGGTTCAAGGCGGCCTTCCAGTCATGGATCGGCATCGTCCATTTCTTGCTGATGTTGCGCAGCGCCAAGCAGAACAATTTCAGCAGCGCCTCGTCGCTCTGGAGCGAACCCCGGTTTTGGGCTGGTGTCGAGCCGGCGTTCTCCCGTAGACGCCAGTGCTTCTCCATCCGGGCGTGGGAAACGCGTTGCACAAGTCCAACTATGAAACCGACAACCAGACGTCGTAGCGAGGCTGGCGGGAGCCGGGGTCAGCTCAAGGTAATACGTCCGCTTCTGGCCGGACATTGACTGTGCCTCGTGTCGCTATCCGACCCAGAGAGTCGGTCGAGGCTTCAACAACCTTGCCCGACAGTCAGAATGACTGGCCCGGGACGGGCCACAGCGCAGATCAAGTCGCGTGGCCCATCGAACGTCTGCTCAAAGGGACAAAGCTGACGGTAAATTTGTCGCGGTAAACATTCCGCTAGCTATCAGACGGCTCAACGCCCAGGGCGGCAGCACAACGCTTGAGCAGCTCGCAAAGAAGTCTGGCCTCTTCTGCCGACAGCGTGGAAAGCATTTGTCGCTCGACCACGTCGGCCGCCTTTGCGCCCTCGGCGACGGCCTTTTGGCCCGCCTTCGTCAGCTCGGTCATGATGACGCGGCCATGCTCCGGATGCGGACTGCGCGCGATCAGCCCCCCGCGCTCGAGGTTGACGAGGATTGCCTGCATGGTCTGCGGCGTCACGAACGCCGCTCGAGCCAGCTCGGCATTCGAGATGCGCGGGTTGCCGGCGACCGCGAGCAGTACGGCGTTCTGCGGTGCAGTGATGCCTAGTCGCGCGAGTTCGGCATCCAGGCGCTGCCGCAAACGGTGTTGCGTGATCTTGAGGTTGTAGCCGATCCAGTCGGTTCCGCTGCGAGGCTTCAACTTAGTTGTTGACATATCAGTGCCCTTATATAAATATCAGTGCACTTATATTACTCAGCAGAAATCCACATGACAACGCCAGCCGGACCAGACTTTATCGCCTTGCAAGTGCGCGACCTTGCTGCATCCAGCAAGTTCTATGAAGAGGTCTTCGGGTTCAAGGCCGCGGCGCAGAGTCCGCCCGGCGCCGTCGTTCTCAAGACCGCGCCGATCCCGCTGGCGCTGCGCGAGCCTCTTCGTCCGCTTCCTGAAGTCGGGCCGCTGGGTGTGGGCATGGTGCTCTGGATCGCATGCGACGATGCCGACGCCCTGCACGACCGCATCGTCCAACGGGGCGGCGCGATCCTCAGCCAGCTGGCCGACGGCCCCTTCGGTCGCTTCTTCGTCGCTGGTGACCCCGATGGCTACGAGATCACCTTTCATACGGCGCGGAGCTGACCGCGGCCCACGCCTTCCGACGCGCTGGAGACTCCAAATGACCATCCTCGATCCGCAACTATCGGGCCCAGGTTCACTTAGTCCGCGCCTGTCTTGACTCCCTCCCTTGCCGTAGCAGACTCGATATCAAGGAGCGTAGAAACTCCTCGTACAGCGGTACCCACCTCCGTCAAACCGGTGGTTTTTTTGTGCCTATGCTTTTTGTGGGTACAACCGACGCGATGCCTGCGTCGGGAGGGCGGCTAATACAACACCCGCAAGGGGAATACGCCCGCCGTCTGTACGCGGTTTCTAACCTCCCGACTTCCCGTCCATCGTCATGCCGTGGACGGGCACTTCGATGGAATAAGGAGGCGGCCATGTCGACGTTCGATGCGGATGATCGGGACACGATGGGTTATTTTCTGCCGGAGAACAGCCAGCTCCGGCTGCAGAAGCTGCGCGACTATGCGGAGTTTCTCTCGCATATCACGCAACCGCGCACGCCGGACGTGCAGCAGGAGTGGATCCCCGAGATCAATGTGGAGCAGGTAGCGATCTGCCTGGAATTGCTTGCAGAGCAGGTGGGCCTGGTGCTGAGCGATCTCTCCTTTCCGGCCTACCGCGCCGACAGCGACGCGGCGCCTGCCGCCGACGAAACGCCTTATGTCGCCGAGTCGATGCCGTACGACGCGGGCGAGCGCTACCGCTTCGGCCTCACCCTGGAACAGGTCGATACGCTCAACCGGCTCATCGACATGATCGCCGCCCACGGCGACGTGGTCACAGCCAGCCACGCCACCGAACTGGCCGACCACACCCTATCCCTGCTGGGCCACGCCATCTTCACCGACGCCCGCGCCCTGCGCGACCTCATCGACCAAGTGGAATCCCAGCGCCTCAACCCACCGCGCCATCCGCTCACCGACGTAAGCGAAGAGCAGGCCGTCTACCACGTCGCCCTAACAAGGGCTCAGGTTCACTTAGTAGGTTTTTAAGTGAACCTGCCCCTGAGGTTTCCGAAGCCCGCGCCGGCTGTCCGGCATGCGCTGCAACGGTGCATGTCGGGCCGCAGTTCCCCCAGACCAATCGCGTCGCTCTGACGCCATCCGAGGTAGCACATCATGATGGGCTCGCCACGTGGTCAACACTCACGACAGCGGATCTACGAAGCTGCACTCACCGACAGTCGGCCTCCGGGCACCAGCCTCAGGCACACGGCGCATCAGCCGATGTCCGGGGCCTGGTGTCGGCCGATATCCCATGACACCCCGCGGCCTCGCACGGCCGCCCTCATCCATTGGCCAAGCCGTGACTCGATGACCGGCATCCAGGGCACCAGACTGAACCCAGGTCGTCCAAACCCGCATGGTTAAAGGACTTGGCTATGCTCGTCATGGGTTTGTACTGTCATTTCTACCGTCAGAAGCGCAGATCTGTTGCCGGCGCGGTAGATCGAGCGATTTACGCTGCGGCAACCGGCCTGGAGCATAGGTCCGTGGCAGACGGCCAGCGCGTGGCCGGCATCTACCAGCGCGACATCATGCTTGCCAACGGACGTTATGCGATGCTCGATGACGACATGGGCTTCTTTCTCGTACCGTGGCGGCCCGTGATCGAGCAACGGCTGGGACAGCAGCTCGCCGCGACGGTGCGCGGCGGCTGGGTATTGTGGAACATTGGGCGACAGCGTGGGCTTGCCATCGGATAGCCGGCACCCGAGCTTCAGGCGAAATGTTGCATCTCCCGCGCGGGCCAAAGTTGAACAGCATTCCGTCGTCAAGCAATCGCTGAAGAACGGGCAGATGGCCAAATGCATGAGCCGGCTATCGGCCCTGCACGCAATGATGGCAAGATTATCCTCATTGGAGAAATAACGGCATTCGATATTCGGCGTGAGGCGCAGACAGATGCCGTACGCATACGAATAGGAGATGTATGGTCTCGATTCAGGTGGGTGGCGAGGACAAGACCGCGAAGATCAGCGACTGGGCGATTCACTGGAGCGACAAGTACAAAGCCCTGCAACTGACCTGTCATTACCCCTCCAGGAAAACTTACACGCGCCCGCTCGGCGACTGCCGTGTTTCTCCGACCCGCGAGCTGGGCGAGATGTTGCTGACCAAGCCCGGCAGCACGATCGTCACGCCCATCGTCAAGGCGACAATCTACGGCGAGCGGTATGCCGTCGTGCACTATCGGGACGCCGGCAAGCCCTGCGTCTACACGATGGACGGCATCGGCTTTGCCGCGCCCACGGCAATGAAGGACGCGCCAGTCTTCCGCTATTTCTGCGACGTGGCGAATGCTCGGCAGGATCGCGCGGCGTCGGAGAGTGACCGTAAAATCGCTACCAATGTCGTGCGCCAACTGGAAGAACTGCCTGCCAGTGCAGACACCGCTTTGCAGGCCTACTGCACGGGGCGCAACGGCACGCTGGCGCCGGGCCAGGGGCTGATCTATCCCTTCGGGCTGAACGAGAGCCAGCTTGCGGCGGTCGAGCAGGCCTTCCGCGCGCAGGTCAGCGTGATCGAAGGGCCCCCGGGAACCGGCAAGACCCAGACTATCCTCAACATCCTCGCCAATATCCTGCTGCGTGGACAGACGGTGGCGGTGCTGTCCAACAACAATGCGGCGGTGGAAAACGTCTACGAGAAGCTGGAGAAATGTGGTCTGGGCCACCTGGTCGCCAAACTCGGCAACAAGGACAACCGCAACAACTTCTTCGCAGACCTACCGCCGTGGCCATCCAGCGAGCCCGAGCCCGCACCGTCCCTGGATGAGATCCAAACCCTGCTGGGTCGCTTGAAGCATCAATTGCACGATCACAATCGGGCGGCGCAATTGCAGGTCGAGCTCGACGAACTGACCGTTGAACAACGCTATCTGCAGCAGTGGCAGGCAGACAGCGGCGTGCAGGTCGCCGCCTCGCTGGACAAGTACGGACTGTCGCCGCGCAAGACGGCGGACCTGATGGCTTACCTGGCCCATCTCGGTGAGCAGCGCATCCACCTCAAGGACCGCATCGAGCTACTGTTCAACTTCAGGATTTTCCGCGCCAAGCCATTCGCCCAGGGCGATACGCGCCTGTCGGTTTTCCATGCCCTGCAGATGCACTACTACGACAAAGCGCTGCGCGACAAGGAAGCGGAGCTGCAGGCGTGCCGGGAATCGCTGGCGCGAGGAGATTTCGAGGCATCGCTGGAGGCATTGAAGGCGGCGTCAATGCGCCACCTGAAGCAGCATCTTCAACGCCAGGCGCAGCCGTCGGACAGCTTCAGTGCCGAGACGTACAAGCAACAGTTCGATGCCTTCATGCAGCGCTTCCCGATCATGGGAAGCGGCACGCACTCCATCGTCAATTCGATCGCGAAAGGGGCGATCCTCGACTACGTGATCATCGACGAAGCCTCGTTGCAGGACATCGTGCCGGGTATCCTGGCGCTGGGCTGCGCGAAGAACCTGATCGTCGTCGGCGACAATCGTCAGTTGGCGCACATTCCGGTGATTCTGGGCCTGCTGGCGCCCATCGATGCCTACGATTGCGAGCGCTACAGCCTGCTCGATTCGTGCATCGGCGTGTTCAAGGAAGCGTTGCCCAGAACCCTGCTGAAGGAACACTACCGCTGCCATCCCAGGATCATTCAGTTCTGCAACCAGCAGTTCTACGATAACGCGCTGGTGCCGATGACCCAGGACAACGGCGAAGCGCCGCTGCGCCTGGTAGTGACCGCCAAGGGCAACCATACCCGACAGAACACCAACCTGCGGGAGCTGGACTCCCTGCTCAAGGTACTCGAGGACGAGGGCGAGCCCGTGGGGCTGGACGGCGACGGTCGTGGTTTCATCGCCCCGTTCCGGGCGCAGGTCAACCTCTCCGGCACGCGCTTGCCGGCGGATTTCGTCAAGGACACCGTGCACAAGTTCCAGGGCCGGGAGTGCGACGAGATCGTCTTCTCCACCGTGCTGGACAAGAAACGCTACAACCAGGAGCGCAAACGGCTGGATTTCGTCGACGACCCGCGCATGATCAACGTGGCGGTGTCGCGGGCCAAGCACCGCTTCACCCTGGTGACGGGCGACGAGGTGTTCACCAGCAACAACGGTCACATCGCGGCCTTGATGCGCTACGTCGCTTATTACGCGCAGGACGAGCAGATCGTGCGTGCACCGGTGGTGTCGGCCTTCGACCTGCTGTACCGCGAGTACGACCAGTCCCTGGCGCGCTTGAACGCCCGCTTGCGGTCTGCGGACTCACGCTATAAATCCGAGCAGATCGCAGCGCAATTGCTGCGCGAGGCGCTGTCCGATCCGTCGTGCCAAGCTTTGCGGTGTCACGACCAGGTCAAGCTGGATCAGGTCGCATCACCGAGCAACCCGAATTTGACCCAACGCGAGCGGACCTTCATGGCGCGTGCCAGTTGCGACTTCGTGATCTATTTCAAGGTGGGCAAGACCCCGCTGGGGGTGATCGAAGTCGATGGTGGCTCCCACGACCGGCCCGATCAGGCGGCGCGGGACGCCTTGAAGAACAGTATCCTGGCGAAAAGCGATCTGGCCATTTTGCGCCTGCGCACCATCGAAAGCGGCATTGAAGAAAAGATCGCTCGTTTCCTCGCCCGTTGGGCGGGCACAGCGCCAAGTGCCTGAGGCTGCAGGCGCAGTATGGCGGCGTGGTGACCGCCCCGTCTGGGTCAAGCCAGGTGCTCATCGAGGTCTCCTGGCGAGGTGATCTGGCAGGCCGGAGGCAGGCGACCGCTAGGAACCAGCGCGTGCTTGCCCGGCCCAGATCGACATTCTTCAGCGGCACATGCGCCAGCCACGCATGCCGATGGCAATCGGCAAGCGCCGGAAACAGCCGCTTGACCTTGATGCTGCGCCACTACCACAGCATCAAGGTCAAGGCAGCAAGGTCATTGCCTGCATCAGTGCATCGGCCTCGTAGACCCCAGCCGCATCCGATACGCTGTCGCAGAGTTCCAGCATGACCCGCTCAGGCGGCGAGCAAACCAGCGCATCGGTCCCAGGCGCGGCGGTATACCAAGCCAGGCCAGCTTCCGACAACGCCTTTTCTGAGACTTACGCAGTGACGGGCACGGCCGGGAGATCGAGCGGACCCTGGCCTCGGTACTCGAAGCGCTATTCCAGTGAGAGCTTGTCCACCTAGCCCGGCGGCGGCTGTGGCCCATACAGCGCGATCGTCCGGGCATCGCCCTGGCGCAAGTAGTGCTCGTGCCCTTGCAGGATCAATGCGAAACGCCCTCCGACGTGCAGCGGCATGCCCTCGCCTACCTGCAGGCTGCGGACCACCCCATCATTGCAGACGCCCGCCCGTGCGCATGTAGACGACACGCGCCGGGGACACCAGCCAGCCGCTGCTCACGTAGCGCGCCACAAGGCTGTTGGCGTAGCCGTGCGCTCGTAGCCAGCGACTGGGACACCAGGCGGGTATCGCGCAGTTCGGCCAGCAAACGGTTCAGTTTTCCTGAATTTTGAGCACCTATAGTGCTCAAAACACCCGATTTATAAACCATCGTCACGCATGTGGCGTTTGACAATGTCTGAAAAAGATCACTCATAGCGATCCTTTTTCAAGTAAAAACTGAGCCGAGCACCGATTTGGTCTCAATGGTAAACGGAGCGTTTTGATCCGACCTCCGATCTTACCGTCAGCTCTACCGTCAACCCGTTTGCTGGCCGAGGATAGCCACCGATAGCTGTCGTGACGTAACTCCCCGAAGGACGTCAATTCACTCCCACTCGATCGTGGCAGGCGGCTTGCCGCTGATGTCGTAGACCACGCGTGAAACGCCGCGCAGTTCGTTGATGATGCGATTCGATACCCGGCCCAGAAACTCGTACGGCAGGTGCGCCCAGTGCGCGGTCATGAAGTCGATGGTTTCCACCGCGCGCAGCGCGATGACCCATTCGTAGGCGCGCGCATCGCCGACCACGCCGACCGACTTCACCGGCAGAAACACGGCAAACGCCTGGCTGGTCTTGTCGTACAGGTCGGCCTTGCGCAGTTCGTCGATAAAGATCGCGTCGGCCTGCGCCAGCAGATCGGCGTACTCGCGCTTTACCTCGCCCAGAATGCGCACGCCCAGGCCGGGACCCGGGAACGGATGGCGATACACCATCTCACGCGGCAGCCCCAGCTCCACGCCGATGCGGCGCACCTCGTCCTTGAACAGCTCGCGCAGTGGCTCGACCAGCTTGAGCTTCATGTGCGCCGGCAAGCCGCCGACGTTGTGGTGGCTCTTGATCACGTGCGCCTTGCCGGTCTTGCTGCCGGCGGACTCGATCACGTCGGGGTAGATCGTGCCCTGCGCCAGCCATTTCACCGCGCCCGCGCCGTCGGCGGTGAGCTTGGACGATTCCTCGTCGAAAATCTCGATGAACAAACCGCCGATGATCTTGCGCTTGGCTTCCGGGTCACTGACGCCAGCGAGCGCATCGAAGTAGCGGTTCTGCGCATCGACGCGGATCACCTTGACGCCCATGTGCTCGGCCATGGTGGCCATCACCTGATCGCCTTCCTTCCAACGCAGCAGGCCGGTGTCGACGAACACGCAGGTGAGTTTGTCGCCGATGGCCCGATGCAACAGCGCCGCGACCACGGATGAATCCACACCACCAGAAAGCCCGAGCAGCACGTGGTCATCGCCGACCTGCTCGCGCACGCGGGCAATCTGATCGTCGATGATGTTGGCTGCCGTCCACAGCGTTTGGCAGCCGCAGATCTCGGTGATGAAGCGCTTCAGCAGCGCGCCGCCCTGCTTGGTATGCGTGACTTCAGGATGGAACTGCACGCCGTACCAGTGGTTTTCCTCGTTCTCCATCACCGCAACCGGAATGCGATCTGTGGTGCCGGTGATGACGAAGCCCGGCGGCGCCTTGGCCACATGATCGCCATGGCTCATCCATACGTCGAGGCGATGGCTGCTGGCGTGATCGGTGAGGTTTTTGAATAGACGGCTATCTGCAACGATATCGACTTCGGCGCTGCCGAATTCCCGGGCGTCGGCTGCTTCGGTGACACCGCCCAGTTGCGCGGCCATCGTCTGCATGCCGTAGCAGATGCCGAGAATCGGCAAACCCGCATCGAACGCCTGCTGCGGCGCCTTCGGCGCATCGGCCAAGGTGGTGGACTCGGGCCCCCCCGAAAAAATGATGCCCTTCGCCCCGAAAGCAGCAATCTCTGCCGGGTCGTGATCCCAGGCCCAGATTTCGCAATACACGCCGATCTCGCGGATGCGCCGGGCGATCAGCTGCGTGTACTGCGCGCCAAAATCGAGAATGAGGATCTTGTCGCTATGGATGTTGGTCATGGGTTGGCGGCTTGGGGATACGGGCGAATGGAGATTGCGGTTCAGTGCGCTTGGCTGGATTTGCAGTAAGCAAGGGATGAGGGGTGAGTAGCGAGGGCTCGGCAACCGATCCCTAAGGAACGTCGATAAAGAGCACGTCAACATGCGCCCACTGACTAACAGTTCAAACAAGTAGCGAAGGACGCCGCTTATCGCGCCCTCGCTACTCGCCCCTCATCCCTGCCCCATCAAGAATTCAGCCGGTAATTCGGCGCTTCCTTGGTGATCTGGATATCGTGCGGGTGCGCTTCAGTGACGCCGGCCGAGGTGACTTTGACGAACTGCGCCTTGTGGCGCACGTCCTCGATATTGGCCGCGCCGAGGTAGCCCATCGATGCGCGCAGTCCACCGATCAGCTGGTGGATGATGTTGCGCAGCGGCCCGCGGTACGGCACGCGACCTTCGATGCCCTCGGGCACCAGCTTGTCGGCGTCCGCTTCGTCCTGGAAATAGCGATCCTTCGAGCCGAGCTGCATCGCGCCGATCGAGCCCATGCCGCGATAGCTCTTGTACGAACGGCCCTGGAACAGCTCGACTTCGCCGGGCGATTCCTCGGTGCCGGCGAACATCGAGCCCAGCATCACGGTCGACGCGCCGGCAGCGAGCGCCTTGGGGATATCGCCGGAATAGCGGATGCCGCCATCGGCAATCAGCGGAATCTCGTCTTTCAGCGCGTTGGCCACCATGTCGATCGCGGTGATCTGCGGCACGCCGACGCCGGCCACCACACGTGTGGTGCAGATCGAACCCGGACCCACGCCGACCTTCACCGCATCCACGCCGACGTCGAGCAGCGCACGGGCCGCGTCGCCGGTCACGATATTGCCGGCCACCACCTGCACCTGCGGATAGTGCTTCTTGACCCAACCGGCGCGTTCGATCACGCCCTGCGAATGCCCGTGCGCGGTGTCGACCACGAGCACATCCACACCGGCTTCCACAAGCGCAGCTACGCGCCGCTCGGTATCGCCACCGACGCCGACGGCGGCACCGACCAGCAAGGCTTCCTGCTGATCCTTGGCGGCATGCGGATTGTCACGCGCCTTCTGGATGTCCTTCACGGTGATCAGACCGCGCAGCTGGAAGTCGTCGTTGACCACCAGCACTTTCTCGATGCGGTGCTTGTGCAGCAGCAGCAACACGTCGTCCTGGCTGGCGCCTTCGCGCACGGTGACCAGCTTTTCCTGGCGGGTCATGATGTTGCGTACCGGATCGTCGTGCTTGCGCTCGAAGCGCAGATCGCGGCTGGTGACGATACCGACCAGCTTCGAACCCTCCACCACCGGCACGCCGGAGATGTTGTGCGCGCGGGTCAGTCGCAGCACTTCGCTGATCGACGTATCGGGCGTTACGGTGATCGGGCGGCGGATCACGCCGGCCTCGAACTTTTTCACCAGCCGCACTTCCGCCGCCTGCTGTTCCGGCGTCAGATTCTTGTGGATGATGCCAATGCCGCCGCACTGCGCCATCGTGATGGCGAGTCCCGCTTCGGTCACCGTATCCATCGCGGCGGAGACGATAGGAATGTTGAGGCGCAGGTTGCGGGTGAAACGGGCGGAGGTGTCTACGTCACGCGGCAGCACAATGGAGTGGCCGGGAACCAGGTAAACGTCGTCGTAGGTCAGGGCCTCGGCGAGGATGCGCATGAGTTGTCCTGCTGCAAAGAGGGAATTATACGCGCCCCGCCGTGATGCTCGCCAGATCAGCGACTGAATATCTCCGCACTTAGAGCCTGTTCAAAGTCTCCGCGCGGCCCGCGCCGGGAGCTGTTTGCGCGCAGGCCAAGGAAGAACGAGGGTACGCGGGGAGGCGCCATGGATGGCGCCGGCTTTGAGGAGCGAGGAGTGGACGTCCGTCCACGACCGTGTGATGACGCCGAATGGCGGGCAAACAGACCCGGACCTCCGGGTTGCCTCGCCGTCGCCGCCAGGTGGTGGTGCGTGGCGTGGCGCTCGGCAAGTCAAGCCGCGCGCTGGCGAGGCAACGCGAGCTACGTGGAGCCTTTGAACAGGCTCTTAGTCGAAATCGACTTAGTGCGAAGAGCACGCCTCGGCGGCTTCCAGCGTGTTCTGGATCAGCGTGGCGACGGTCATCGGACCCACGCCACCGGGCACCGGGGTGATCCAGCTGGCGTTTTCCGAGGCCGCCTGAAAATCCACGTCGCCGACCAGCCGGCCGTCCTCCAGTCGGTTGATGCCGACATCGATCACCACCGCGCCGGGCTTGATCCATTCGCCTTTGACCAGCCCCGGCTTGCCGACCGCCACGATCAGAATATCGGCCTGGCGTACGAAACTTTCCAGATCGCGGGTGAAGCGATGACAGGACGTCGTGGTGCAGCCGGCGATCATGAGCTCCAGCACCAGCGGGCGACCGACATGGTTGGATACCCCCACGACCACCGCGTGCTGTCCGCGAACAGGGCGATCGGTATGGCCAAGCAGGGTCATCACACCGCGCGGCGTGCACGGCCGCAAGCCGAAGCGGCGCAGCGCCAATCGACCTACGTTGATGGCTTGAAAACCGTCCACGTCCTTGGCCGGGTCGATGCGGTCGACCAGCGCGTCCTCGTCGATATGCTCCGGCAGCGGCGACTGCACCAGGATGCCGTGCACGTCCGGATCGGCATTGAGGTTGTCGATCAGCGCGAAGACCTCTTCCTGACTGGTATCCGCCGGCAGGTCGTGATCGAACGACCGAAAGCCGACCTGATGACAGGCCTTGCGCTTGTTACGTACGTAGACCGACGACGCGGCGTTGTCGCCGATCAGAATGACCGCCAGACCGGGCGCGGGAAGCCCCTGCGCCAGGCGTTCGGTGACGCGACGCCCCACGCGCTCCAGCAGTTCCTGCGCGATGCGTTTGCCGTCGAGGATGCGTGCGCTCATGGATATGCCCGGGCGTAAAGTCCGCCATTATCCCGGCTGGACGACGCGCTTACAAACCGGCCGTGGTCTGTAGCGACTCCAACGGCAGTACGTAGGTTGGCGGTGCGGGTCTGTCTCGTGAGCATGCGCCCTCGCTACTCGTCCCTCGCCCCTTTCCCTTCATGCTAGCCGGAGCCTGACAATGCCAACCGACTACCTCGAACTGACTCTGCGCAGCAGTCGTATCGACATGCGCTCGGGGTAGATGCCGCGCTCAGCCTCCGACGGCGGCACACTGGCGTGCAATATTTTCGTAGCCGCCGAACGTGGCATCGGCGCCGCAGCCGGGACAACGTGGATCGCGCGCCAGCTGCAGCTCGCTGAAGCGCATATCCAGCGCATCGAAGCAGAGCAGACGTCCGACCAGTGAGTCGCCGATACCGAGGATCAGCTTCAGCGCCTCGGTCGCCTGCAGCAGCCCGATCATTCCCGGCAGCACGCCGAGTACCCCGGCCTCGCTGCAATTGGGTGCGTCGGCAACGGACAGCGGTTCGGGGAACAGGCAGCGGTAGCAGGGAGAATCGTCTCGACGCGGATCGAACACGCTCACCTGCCCGCTGAAACGCTCCACGGCGCCATAGACCATCGGCAACTTGACCCGCAAGGACGCGGCGGTCAGCAGATAGCGCGCAGCGAAATTGTCCGCGCCGTCGATCAGCACATCGTGGCCGGCCAGCAGACGCTCGACGTTGTCCGCCTGCAGGCGCTCCTCATGCGTCACGATACGCACGCGCGGATTGAGCGCCTGCAGCGCCATGCGCGCCGACTCGGTTTTTTTCATGCCGACGCGCGCATCGGCATGGATGATCTGGCGATGCAGGTTGGACCGTTCGACCACGTCGTCGTCGATCAGAGTCAGCTGACCGACGCCGGCCGCGGCCAGGTACAGCGCTGCCGGCGAACCCAGGCCGCCTGCGCCCAGCAGCACCACTTTGGCGTTTTGCAGCTTCGCCTGTCCGGCCTCGCTGACTTGGGCCAGACGCAGCTGGCGGGCATACCGTTCGCTCGCATCCGCGTCGAGACCACTGCGGAAAATCGGCAAGCCCTCGCTTTTCCAGCGGCCAAAGCCGCCGGCCACCGAGCTCACTCGCCGATAGCCCATGCGCCGCAGCGATTCGGCGGCCAACAGCGAGCGCTGCCCGCTGCCGCAGATCAAGGCGATCGCCCGATCGCGATCGGGCTCGGCCTGTTCGATGCGCAGCTCGAGAAACCCGCGCGACAGGCCCAGCGCGTTGGCGGGCATGCCCGAGGCACGCTCCGCATCCTCGCGCACGTCGACGAGCAGGCCACCGTGCGCCTGCGCGGCCAACGCCTGAATGGGCGTGATTTCGGGAATGATGTTGCGCAACGCGTCTAGCCAGCCGTCGCGATTCAGTGGTCCGTTCATGCCGCCAGTCTACGAGATGCCGACCGGCGCGTGATGAAGACCGCTCAGCGCGTGCGCTTGATCAAGTCGCTGACCCGGCGGCGAGCCTTCTGCTGCTGCTCTTTGGTCAGCACTTTCTTGCGGCCGGCATACGGGTTCTCGCCTTCGCGGAAGGCGATGCGCACCGGCGTGCCTTCCAGCTTGAAGCGCTTGCGGAAGAAGTTTTCCAGATAGCGTTGATAGGCCGGCGCGATGTGCTTCGTGCGGGTGCCGTGGATCACGATGGTCGGCGGATTGGTGCCGCCCGGATGCGCAAAGCGCAGCTTGGGCGCATGACCGTTGACCAGCGGCGGCTGGTAGCTCTCGTAGGCTTTTTCCAGCGTCTTGGTCAGCTCGGACGAACCCATCTCCTTGGTCGCCGAGAAATGAGCGCGTACCACGGCGCGCATCAGCTCGCGTAGACCGGAGCCGTGCAGCGCCGAGATATGCACCTGCTTGGCCCAGTCGACGAACACCAGCCGACGATCGAGCGCACGGATGCACTCGTCGCGCTGGTACTTGTCCATGTCGTCCCACTTGTTCACCGCGATGACGATCGCCCTGCCCTCGTCCATCGCATAGCCGATCAGGGTGAGATCCTGATCGGCGAGATTCTCGCGCGCGTCGATCATCACCACGACCACCTGCGCCGCAGCGATCGACTGCAGCGTCTTGATCACGCTGAATTTCTCCAGCGCTTCTTCGACCCGCGCCTTGCGGCGTATGCCGGCGGTGTCGATCAGCGTATAGCGCTTGCCGTCGCGCTCCAGCGGCACGCGGATCGGATCGCGCGTGGTGCCTGCCACGTCGGAAACGATCAGCCGTTCTTCGCCGAGCAGGCGGTTGATCAGCGTGGATTTACCGGCGTTGGGGCGACCCACGATGGCCACGCGGATACTGCCGCTCTCGCCGTCGCCTTCGACCGCACTTTCTTCGTCGACCGGCAGCAGCGGCAGGATCAGATCGATGAGATCTTCGGTGCCGCGGTTGTGCGCCGCCGACAGCGGCACGGTGAAGTTGATGCCGAACCCGGCGAACTCGGCCAGGGCGTTCTGCTCGTCCAGGCCGTCGGTCTTGTTGACCGCGGCGATGATCTTTTTGCCGGTGCGGCGCAGCTCGTTGAGGATCACATGATCCTGCGGCAGCAGGCCGTCTCGCGCATCGACCACGAACACCAACACATTGGCTTCTTCGATCGCCAGACGCACCTGCTTGGCAGTCAACACATCCATGGCTTCATCGACGCCGGACAGACCGCCGGTGTCCACCACCACGAACGGCCTTTCCCCGGTACGGCAAACGCCGTAGTGGCGATCGCGGGTGACGCCCGGCATATCGGCCACCAGGGCGTCACGGCTGCGCGTCAATACATTGAAGAGGGTCGATTTACCGACATTGGGGCGACCAACTAGAGCGACGACGGGCAGCATGGTGTGTACATGGTCTCCGCGATCAATGCGCGGATAGACGATAAGCGCCGATATGGCCCTTTACATCTTCAACGTAAACAGTATCGCCAACCACCAGCGGCTGGGCGCGGATGGCCTTTTTCTTGGACAGACGCTCGCGCGCCGCCAGGGCGCCGTCGCCGATCTGCAGCCAATGGATGTAGCCTTCCATATCGCCGACCACGACATAGTTGCCCTGCACGGCAGGACCGGTCAGCCAGCGATACTTCAGCGCGTCGCTCTTCCAGATATCCGCACCGCCGGTCTTGTCGAAAGCCCAGACCTGGGAATCCTCGTTGACGCCATAAAGCGAATTGCCGCCCAGCGCCAGCGAGACGAAGGTGGAGAACGGATGGGTCCAGATTGGACGGCCGCTGGGGCCATCCACGGCCAGCAGGTTGCCGTGATAAGCGGCACCATAGAGCACCGCGCCGTCGAGCAGGATCGAGCCGTCGGCATCGTCGAGGCGGTCGATTTCGGTACGTCCCTCGCCGCTGGCGAGCCTCTGCTCCCACAGCTTGGAGCCGTTGTCCAGACGCAGGGCGACCAGGCGACCGTCGTCGCTGCCATAGAAGATCACGCCGTTGGCCGCCAGCAGCGAGCCGTTGCCGCGCAGGCTGAGCAGCGGGACGGTGTCCTGGTCGTAAACCCAGCGGCGCTTGCCGGTGGCCGATTCCAGCCCGTAGATGCGGCCGTCCTGCGTACGTGCGATCACCAGATCGCCCACGATCACCGGCGAAGCCAGCACTTCGGAGGACAACTCGGCTTCCCAGCGCGGGCTGCCGTCTTTGGCGTTTACTGTGTAGACGTGACCATCGAGCGTGCCGACGGCGAGCAGGTCGCCGACAACGGCCGGGCCACCAGCGTAAAGCGCATCTTTGCGCTTCTTGTCACCCCAGCCGAACCAGCCCTTGGTGCGCGTGCTCTTGGTCCAGATCGTCTTACCGGTGGCCGCATCGATAGCGGCCAGCTTGCCGTCGGTGCTGTCGGCGTAAAGCACGCCATCGACGACCGACGGACGCAGGCGCGCGCCGGTCTCGCCGGCACCACTGCCGACGCGCGTTTCCCAAACCCGGGTAACCTGCACGGTGGGCTTGAAATCCTTGGCCAGCGGCGTCGGCGGCTGGACGTTTTCCTTCTTGAACGAATGGCAACCGGCAAGTCCCACCAGCGAAATCAGCAAGACGCGTTTCATTATTTCAGCTTTCATGCACCCTGCTTCCCGGCCACGGCCAAATCATCGAGTTTCATCTGCAGCGCACCGCGTTGCGGCGCCTGCTCTTTCAGCGCCGACAGCGCGGCCTGATAAGCCTTGCGCGCATCGTCTGCGCGCCCAAGCTTGACCAGCACATCACCACGGAGTTCCTGGGCCAGGCCCTGATAGCTATTGGCCGGTATCGCATCGAGCGTCGCCAGCGCGGCCGTGCCGTCATTGCGCGCCAGCTCAACCTGCGCCTTGCGCAGCTGGGTCAGCGACTTCAGTACCGGGTCCGTGGCATGGGCGACTGCCCAATCCAATGACGCCTCGGCCTTGTCCAGCTGTTTGGCCTGCACCTGCTGCTTGGCCCGATCGCTGACGGCAAAAACCGCGTACGGCGATTTTTCGTAGTCTTTCATCAGCTGATCGACGATGGCGTTGGCGGCCTCCGGCTTGTTGGCAGCTACCGATACCTGGGCGAGCTTATACAACTGGGCCGCATTGGCCTCGTTGCGCGCCTGATGGTTACGCCACTGCTGCCAGCCAAAAATGCCAACCAGGCCGATGGCGATGCCCACGACAATCGACAGCCCGTTCTCGCGCAGCCACTTTTGAACGAGTTCGCTTTGTTCGTATTTGTCGTATTCGTCAAATGCCATGAATCATCCTTCAAAGTCACTCGATCACCGGCCCGTGCTCAGGCCGCGCGAGGGATGGAAGTAAAAGCCGCTCGTCTCCGCCGTGAGGCGAACACACGGTGCGCAAGCATAACCGAAAAGGGCCGCTCGAAGCGGCCCCGGTATGGATCAGAGGCTGGCCGCGGAGGCCTTGCCGTCCTGCACCTGTACGCGAAAATGCGCTACGTTGGCATGCCGGAAATCATCCAGCCCGACAGGCTGGCCATCGATGCTGATCTGCGCGCCATTGGCATTGCCGATGCGCACATCCAGCGGCTGATCGCTGTGATACGTCTTGCTGCTTCCGGCCGGCAGCAGGCCGTATTCGAGCCGCTTGCCGTCCTTGCCGATCACTTCGACCCAGCTGGCGGCGTCAACCGTGACGCCGAGGCTGTGACTGCCGGTGCCCGTATCCACGGCGACCGGAGCAGCCGACTTGGCCGGCTGCAGGTTACCGCTGTCCATGCTGGGAAAAGGCGCCATCGACGCCATCAGCGGCTGATCCTGGGGAGCCGCTGCCACAACACTCGGCGGCGGTGCCGGAATCTGCGCCACAGCGCTGCTGCCGGCGGACGCATTCGCCGCGTTTGCAGTACTGCTGACTGCAGCAGGAGCGTCCTGCTGCGCCACCGGGGCCGCATCGAGCGGCGCCAAGTGGGTCAGGCTGCGATCCATCGTGCCGCGCACGCCCAGCCAGATCATGGGCACCACGATCACAGCGGTCAGCACCACGTAGGTCGCTGCCGTGGCGTAGCGATCCAGCAAAAAGCGCGAGTGCGAGATGCCGCCGGTAGCCACCAGCGGCGGCTCGACCTGCTTGATGCGATCGAGCTCGACCTGGATCGAGGCGTCGTTGATGCCCAGAAACTGGCCATATTTGGTGATGTAGCTGCCCAGATAAATCTTCGAGTCGATACCCTCGTGCATATCCTGTTCAAGCTCGCGCAGCACGCGCACAGGCAGTCGCAGCGAACTGGCGCACGTCTCGATACTCAAGCCTCGCGCCTCGCGTGCCGCCTTCAGTCGGCTGCCAAAACTGATGGCCTGCGTCGCTGCTGAAGTCGCGTCCATATCGAGCAGGTTGACCCCGAAAAGATCGGGCGTGCTCTTGCCGGGTTCGGTCGGATCAGGCTGCATGGAAGTCATTGGCTGACAGTGGTATTGAGGGCGCGCGCCTGTTCCGAATCCGGGAACTGGGTTTGCAGCCGAGTGCGATAAGTAAGGGCGCCATCCTGGTTGCCCAGATGAGATTCGATATCGTAACCGAGCTTCAATGCCGCCGCCGTTGGCGTCCCCAGCGCATCGAAGCGCTGAATGAAAGCCCGCGCCCGGAACGCATCGTTATTCAGATAGAGCGCTTTGGCAAGCTGAAATAGTGCTTCGCCGTTATTGGCGTTGCGCGCAATGGCATCGCGAAAGCTCGATTCCGCGGCTGCCACTTCGTGGTTGCGCAGTTGGCAGATGCCTTCGTTGGTCAAAGCAATATCAGGCGTCTGGTAAAACGGATCGGCGATCGCCTTCTGAAAATAACCGTAGGACTCGGCATAGCGACCGGTCGAGCAAAGAAATAAGCCCAGGTTGTTGTTCGCATCGCCCTTGGTTGGCTCCAGTGCGACGGCCTTGCGATAGTGGATCTCGGCCTGGGCCGGCTGATTGATGCGTTCATAGACAACAGCAATCACCGTATGCGCGGGGGCGTAGTTCGGATCGAACTGCAGGGCTGTCGTCAATTTGGCCAAGGCTTTCTGCAGATCACCGCTGGCCAGATAGCGCTGCCCCAGCTCGGTATGCACGCGGGCGGCTTCCACCGCCTGGTCCGCCTTGCTCGTTTGCGGCATGTTCTTGCCGATGGGGTTGCTGTCGGTATGCGTGGTCACGCAACCGGCCAGCGGCAGCAGCAGGCTAAGCATCAGCGCGCGATTAATGCGCATGTACGCTTTCCTCGTCCTGTTTCTTGCGGATATCGGCGCTGCGTCGCGTGCGGTCGGTGACCTGCCCCGCCAGCTGGCCGCAGGCGGCGTCGATATCGTCGCCGCGAGTGCGACGCAACATGGTCAGCACGCCCGCATTGAGCAGCAGCGTCTGGAAATCCCGGATATCGGTGGCGCCTGAGCGCTCGAACCGGGTGCCCGGGAACGGGTTGAACGGAATCAGGTTGACTTTGCAGGTCGGCAGCTTGCGCATCAGCTTGATCAGCTGTCGGGCATGCTCGGGCTGATCGTTGACGCCCTTCATTAAGGTGTATTCGAAGGTGATCGAAGTGCGCGGCTTACGCGCGACCCAGCGCTGGCAGGCGGCGATCAGATCCGCAATCGGATAGCGTTTGTTGAGCGGCACCAGTTCGGTGCGCAGCTCGTCGTTGGCCGCATGGAGTGAAACCGCCAGCGAGACGTCGATGGCGTCGGAAAGTTGGTCGATCTGCGGCACCATGCCGGCGGTCGACAGCGTCACGCGCTTGGCAGCGAGGCCAAAGCCCAGATCGTCGCGCATCAGGCTCATGGCTTTGACCACCGCGTCGAAATTGGCCAGCGGCTCGCCCATGCCCATCATCACTACATTGGTGATGCGGCGATTCTGATGGGTGATATTGCCCAGATATTTCGCCGCCACCCACACCTGCCCGATGATTTCGGCGGTCGACAGGTTACGGTTGAAACCCTGCGCGCCGGTCGAGCAGAACTGGCAGTTGAGCGCACAGCCGATCTGCGAAGAAACACACAGCGTTCCGCGCGTGGGCTCGGGTATGTACACGGTCTCTACCGCGTTGCCCTTGTCCATGCCCAGTAACCACTTGTGCGTGCCGTCGGTGGCGGCCTTGTCGAGCATGGTCTTGGGTGGACCGATGTAGCACGAGTCGTTGAGCTTGGCGCGAAGCGCCTTGCCCACGTCGGTCATGTTCTCGAAGTTATCTTCCAGGTCGTGATAGATCCACTTCATCACCTGCTCGGCGCGGTAAGGCTTCTCGCCGATCTGCGTAAAAAAGTCGCGCAGACCCTGCCGATCGAAATCGAGCAGATTGACCTTCGCGATCTTTGCGTCAGATGAAGTGGTGGCTACCTGGTTCATGTTTCTTCGAGAGCGCGGCCAGTGAAGGCCGCTTTCGTTTCCCTGAAATCCAATGATGGAACGACGAATTACCTGGACAGCACGTCGGTCGAAGCGAAGAAATAGGCGATTTCGACCTTGGCGGTATCGACGGCATCCGAACCATGCACGGCATTGGCATCGATGGAGTCGGCGAAATCGGCGCGAATGGTGCCTGCGGCGGCTTCCTTGGGATTGGTGGCGCCCATCAGATCGCGATGCTTGAGCACGGCATTCTCGCCTTCCAGCGCCTGGATCATCACCGGACCGGAAATCATGAAATCCACCAGTGCCTTGAAGAACGGACGCTCGCGATGCACGGCGTAGAAACCCTCGGCCTCCTGACGCGACAGCTGCTCCATCTTGGCGGCAACGATCTTGAGACCGGCCTTCTCGAAACGCGCATAGATTTCACCGATGACGTTCTTGGCGACGGCGTCGGGCTTGATGATGGAAAGAGTGCGCTCGAGCGCCATGGGATCTGCTCCGAAAGGATTTCAAAAAGGCTGTCATGGCCAACAAGGGCCGACAAAAAAGGCTAAACCTTACGTGGAATATGGGTTTAGTACAGGAAAGTTTGACAGATTCTACCGGATACGCAAATCACCTGTCCTTAACAAGGATCACGAATCCAGAGGGATGTTTGACGATGACAAACCGCTCCGCGTATCCTCAAACGATCGTTTGAACCGACCCTCTGCCGCAGGATGATTGTGCAAGTGAACCCGTCCGGCTCCACCAAGGAACGCATATTGGGCGCGGCCGAGTCCCTTTTTGCGCAGCGCGGCTTCGATGGCGCCTCGCTGAGGCAGCTGACATCGGCCGCCGGCGTGAATCTGGCCGCGGTCAATTATCACTTCGGCTCGAAGGAAAAACTGGTCGAACAGATTTTCCGACGCCGGCTCGATGCCTTGAACAACAGCCGCCTGCAGGCCTTGTCGCTGGTCGAGGGGGCCGAAACGACCACACTGGAAGATGTGCTGTCCGCCTTTATCCGACCCGCGCTGGACCTGTCGCACGACGAGTCGGGTTCGTTGTTCATGCGCGTGCTGGCTCGCGCCTTCGCCGAGCACGACGACACGCTGCGGCAGTTCCTTTCCGACAACTACGGCCACGTGATGCGCCAGTTCACTGCGGAATTTGCCCGCCTGCTGCCGCAGCTGACGAAGCAGGAGCTGTATTGGCGCATCGACCTGGTCAGCGGCGCGCTGACGCACGCCATGTCGGGCTTCGGCATGATCCAGCGCAAAAGCGGGGTCAGCGAGATCGAGCACCGCGAAGAGACCGCGCAGCACCTCATCCGTTTCGCCGTGGCCGGACTCAGTCACCCCTAGACCTCAGCCAAGTCCGTCCTCACACCGACATCGTTTCGTACAACGGCCGGCAACGGCCGCACTTTCCCACCCAAGCTTTGCGTTCGTTCTACTGGAGAAGCCAATGACCGCTGCATCCGAGTCACATCCACCCCTGCGCATCCGGAAGGCCGCCGTGCTGGGCGCCGGCGTCATGGGCGCGCAGATCGCCGCGCACCTGACCAACGCGGGCGTCGAAACCGTGCTGTTCGACCTACCCGCCAAAGAAGGTCCGAAGAGCGGCATCGCGCTGAAAGCCATCGCCAACCTGGCCAAGCTGTCGCCGGCACCGCTGGCCGACAAAAACTTTGCGGCCGCCATCATCCCGGCCAACTACGACGAACATCTGGATCATTTGAAGGATGTCGACCTGGTGATCGAAGCCATTGCCGAGCGCATGGACTGGAAGCTCGATCTGTACAAGAAGATCGCGCCGCACGTTTCCGCCACGGCGGTGCTCGCCAGCAACACCTCGGGCCTGTCGATCAACGGCCTGGCCGAAGCGCTGCCGGAGCAGCTGCGCCACCGCTTTACCGGCGTGCATTTCTTCAATCCGCCGCGCTATATGCATCTGGTCGAGGTGATTCCGACCCGCCTGACCGACCCGGCCATCGTCGATGGTCTCGAAGCCTTCCTGACCACCACCCTGGGCAAGGGCGTGGTCATCGCCAAGGACACCCCGAACTTCATCGGCAACCGCATCGGCGTGTTCTCGATGCTGGCCGCGATGCACCACACCGAGCAGTTCAAGCTGGGTTTCGATACTGTTGACGCCCTCACCGGTCCGGCGCTCGGTCGTCCGAAGAGCGCGACGTATCGCACCGCCGACGTCGTCGGCCTGGACACCATGGCCCATGTCATCAAGACCATGGCCGACACCCTGCCCGACGATCCGTGGCTGAAATACTTCAAGGCACCCGCCGTGCTGCAGGGCCTGATCGACAAGGGCGCGCTGGGCTCGAAGACCGGCGCCGGCTTCTACAAGAAGGCTGGCAAGGACATCGTGGTGATCGACGTTGCCAAGCAGGATTACGTGCCGTCCGAGCAAAAGCCGTCGGACGAAGTTGCGGCCATCCTCGCGATCAAGGATCCATCGGAGAAGTTCGGCAAGCTGCGCGCTTCCAGCGATCCGCAGGCGCAGTTCCTCTGGGCCAGCTTCCGCGACCTGTTTCATTATTCCGCCTTCCATCTGGCCGATATCGCCGACACCGCGCGCGACGTCGACTTCGCGATCCGCTGGGGCTACGGCTGGAAGCTCGGTCCGTTCGAAACCTGGCAGGCCGCCGGCTGGCAGCAGGTCGCCGAGTGGATCGACGAGGACATCAAGGCCGGCAAGGCGATGAGCGATGCGCCGCTGCCGGCTTGGGTCACGGACGGCCGTAAAGGCGTCCATTCGAAAGAAGGCTCGTGGTCGGCTGGCGACAGCACCTACAAGCCGCGCTCGCAGCATCCGGTGTACGCGCGTCAGCTGTTCCCCGATCCGATCCTCGGCGAGAAGTTCGACCAGGGCGTCACCGTGTGGGAGAACGACGGCGTGCGTCTGTGGACGCTGGGCGACGATCAGGTCGGCATCCTCTCGTTCAAGACCAAGATGAATACCGTCAACGACCAGGTGCTCGACGGCGTGCAGCATGCGATCAAGCTGGCCGAAGAAAAGCTCAAGGCCGTCGTCATCTGGCAGACCGGCGAGCCGTTCTCGGCCGGCGCCGATCTGAAGGGCGCGCTCGGCCTGCTGAAGGAAGGCAAGTTCGACGACTTCGACGCCATGGTCGCCAACTTCCAGCGCACCAGCATGACCATCAAAGAATCACTGGTGCCGGTCGTCTCGGCCGTGCGTGGCATGGCCTTCGGCGGCGGCTGCGAATTCCAGATGCATTCGGCCCGTACCGTGGCCGCGCTGGAAAGCTATATCGGTCTGGTCGAGGCCGGCGTCGGCCTGCTTCCGGCCGGCGGTGGTTTACATGAGCTGGCCGTGCGCGCGGCCAAGGCCAATCCGGACGACCCGTTCGAATCGCTGAAAAAGGTTTTCGAAACCATCGCCATGGCCAAGGTCTCGGCCAGCGCGTTCGAGGCCAAGCAGCTCGGCCTGCTGCGCGACAGCGACATCATCATCTTCAACGCCTACGAATTGCTTTACGTGGCCAAGAAAGTGGCGCTGTCGCTGGCCGAGAGCGGCTACCGTCCGCCGATGCCGGCGCGCGCCATTCCTGTCGCCGGCGATACGGGCACCGCCACCTTCCAGGCCTCGCTGGCCAATCTGAAGGAAGGCTACTTCGCCTCGCCGCACGATATCGATATCGCCACGCGCATTGCAGACACCCTGTGCGGCGGCAAGATCGAGCGCGGCTCGCTGGTCGACGAAGAGTGGCTGCTGACGCTGGAGCGCAAGCACTTCGTCGAACTGGCGAAGACCGAAAAGACCCAGGCGCGCATCGCCCACACCATGACCACCGGCAAGCCGCTGCGGAACTGACTCTCCGCCGCAAAGGAAACCGTCGTCCCGTCGACTGCCGGGATGACGATCAAAAAATCAACGCACGTCGCCGCGAACCGCGCGACGTAACGGAGCAAAACTCATGAGCAAGCAAGTGCAAGACGCCTATATCGTCGCCGCCACCCGCACCCCGGTGGGCAAGGCGCCGCGCGGCGTATTCCGCAACACCCGTCCCGACGATTTGCTGGCACACGTCATCCGCGCCGTCGTGGCGCAGAGCCCGGGCATCGATCCGCATCGCATTGCCGACACCATCATCGGCTGTGCCATGCCCGAAGCCGAGCAAGGCATGAACGTGGCGCGCATCGGCGTGCTGCTGGCCGGCCTGCCAAATACCGTGCCCGGCGTGACTGTCAACCGCTTCTGCGCGTCCGGCCTGCAGGCCGTGGCCCAGGCAGCCGACCGCATCCGGCTCGGCGATGCCGACCTGATGATCGGCGGCGGCACCGAAAGCATGACTATGATCCCAATGATGGGCCACAAGATTGCGATGAACCCGGCCATCTTCGCTAAGAGCGAGGATTACGCCATCGCTTTCGGCATGGGCATCACCGCCGAAAAGGTCGCCGAAAAGTGGAAGGTCACGCGCGAACAGCAGGACGCCTTCGGCGTGGAAAGCCACCGCCGTGCGCTCGCCGCTCAGGCCGCCGGTGAATTCAAGGACGAGATCACGCCGTTCCAGTTGGACGATCATTACCCCGATCTGATCACCCGCGACATCACCACAGACAGCCGTCTGATCGACGCCGATGAAGGCCCGCGCGCCGGCACCACCATGGAAGTGCTGGGCAAGCTGCGCACGGTGTTTCGCAACGCGCAGTACGGCGGCACGGTGACCGCCGGCACGTCCTCGCAGATGTCCGATGGTGCCGGCGCCGTGATGCTGGCCAGCGAACAGGCGGTCAAGGATTACAACCTCAAGCCGCTGGCGCGCTTCGTCGGCTTTTCGGTCGCCGGCGTGCCGCCGGAAATCATGGGTATCGGCCCGAAGGAAGCCATTCCCAAGGTGCTCAAGCAGACCGGCCTCACTCTCGATCAGATGGACTGGATCGAACTCAACGAAGCCTTCGCCGCGCAGGCACTTGCCGTCATCGGCGACCTCGGCCTCGACCCGAGCAAGGTCAACCCGCTGGGCGGCGCCATCGCCTTGGGTCATCCGCTCGGCGCCACCGGCGCGATCCGCATCGCCACGCTGGTGCACGGCATGCGCAGGCGCAAGCAGAAATACGGCATGGTCACCATGTGCATCGGCACCGGCATGGGCGCGGCGGGTATTTTCGAAGCGCTCTGATCGATTACTGCTGGCCGCAAACCAAAAAGGCGCCGTACAACTACGGCGCTTTTTTATTGCCCAATGTCAGTGCTTATACGCGCTGCCGTGCGCTCAGCTATTGCGCTGCGCCGTATACGCCTGCAGGTGGCTCCAGGCCACGCTGAGCAGCGGCACGTCGATACCGAAGGCGCGTGCGCGCGCCAGCATGTCGCCCACGATATGCCCGCCCTCGATCGGCTGGCCGAACTCCAGATCGCGCAGCATCGAGGCGGTGACGGGCGAGCCATCCTGCGTCAGATTCCTGATCGCCAGCTCCTGCGCGGTAGCCGGTATCGGCAAGCCGCTGGCAGCTGCCACTTCGATACATTCGGCATAAAGCCGCTGCATGAAGTCACGACCATCGTCGGTGGCAACGATCACGCCGACGCTCGCGCGCATCAGGCAGGTGGCGGCAGCCAGCGCGGTCAGAAAGCTGTACTTGATCCAGATGTCCTGAACGATCGTCAGCGAATGCTTGTGTTCAACCTTCGCCTGCGAAAACGCGGCGGCGATGGCGGCGCAGCGCTCGCTGTACGGCTGGCCAGTGCGCTCGCCAAAGGTCACCGAGGCGGGCTTACCGAGATGAAGCACCTCGCCGCTGGCCGGCTTGGTCACGCTGATAAAGCACAGCCCGCCGAGCACGCGCGCCGTACCGAAGCGTCGATCCAGCGTCTCGTAGTGACGCAATCCATTGAGAATCGGCAACAAGGTAGTGTGCTCGCCCATCGCTGGCGCCACCGCGTCGAGCGAACTTTCCAGGTCGTACGCCTTGCAGCTGAGCAGAATCACGTCGAATGGCGCCGCGGCCGCCAGCTGTTCGGCCGTCAGATGGCGCACCGTCAGCTGTGCATCGCCCAGCGGACTGCGGATGATCAAACCGTTGGCATCGAGTTGCGCGGCGCGCGCTGGCCGCACCAAAAAAGTCACATCGACGCCAGCCTGCGCCAGCCGGCCGCCGAAATAGCCGCCGGTACCGCCTGCCCCGAGAACCAGAATGCGCATAAGAATTTGTCCTCGACTCAGGCCACGACGCGCAGGTGCACGCCGTCGGCATCGACACCGACAAAACGCAGTGCCGACATATCGGGAATCCACTCCACTCCCTCAGGGATCTCACCGGGATGGCCGGTCGCCAGCGCAATCACGCGCGCGCCCGCGGCCTGACCGGCGCGGATGCCGGCGACGGCATCCTCGAATACCAGGGTCTTTTCCGGCGCGCATCCCAGCCGTCGCGCGCCTTCCAGATAACCCGCCGGATGCGGCTTGCCCTCTTTCACATCGTCGCCGCCAACCATCTTCGGCGGCGGCACGATGCCGGTAACCGCCAGCCGCGCGCGCGCCAGTTCCTGATCGGCCGAAGTCACGATGGTCCAGCGATCCTCGGGCAGGGTGGCCAGCAGTTCGAGCGCGCCCTTGATCGGCACGATGCCATCGGTACTGCGCAGCTCGATGTCGTACATCGTGCGGATTTCCAGCTCCACGTCATAACCGGCGGGCGTGAAATGACGGACGGAATCGGCGAGACGAACGCCGTGCAACTGCGGCAGCACCCAGTCGAAATCCACGCCGTGCGCGTCGCACCAGTCCTTCCACAAGGTCTCGACCATGACGCGAGAATCGATCAGCGTACCGTCCATATCAAACAACAAAGCCCGGGCAACCAGTTCCGTACCAACAGCCAAACGCATGGGGTTTCCTTGAAAGCGAAGCAGGCCTGGCTAAGCCAAGCGAAATGTAAGAATGATGTTTTGCCACGCGAACTACCGTGAAGAGCCGCCGAGGCGTCTCGATAGCGAAGCGATACTTAAGATTCTACCGCGCCGCTAAATTTTCACCGCCGTGGCGTACCCGACCAATTCGAGATAGCCCTTTCCACCGTCGGTCTTCACCGCGCCTTCCCAGTACACCGGGCCGCCGGTCGCGCGGCTATCGAGCTCCTGATCGTCGAACAGCGGCGTGAGGATGAACTGCCTTGACCCCGATGGCAGTTTGATCGTAAGCGTCTGCACCACCGGATAATGGATGCCGGTGCGCGGCGATAGCCAGCTGCGCTTCGTGGAAAACTGCACGTCGTCGCGTCGAAGCACGACGGTAGCGCCGCTCGCATCACGGAAGCTTCCGCCAGCCCAGACCGGCTGACCGGCGGCATCACGAACCTGGAATGCGGTCAGCGAGCCGCCGTCATCAAGGTTCAATCCGGTCCAGTCCCAGCCGGCCGAACGCGCTGCCAGAAAACTGGACGACCACTCATGATCCAGCCACGCATCGCCGCTCACCTCGAACGTGCGGCCACCCTGACGAAGCGTACCGGCAACCGAAAGATGCGGCGCACTGTAGTAGTAGCTTGCCTCGCCGGCCGACGCGCCTTTGCTGCTGTATCCGCGGTCGCCCTGAATCAGCAACGCCTGCGTCGGCCGCAAATGCAGGTTTAGGCCGAACGCTTCGGTGCCGGCCCTGGCGGTGTAGACATCGTCGGCACCGCGCACCAGGCTCCAGTCGTCGAGCACCACCGCCGTATCGCCCGTGGCGGCGTTTGCCAGACCAAATCCCTGGCGGGCAATACGCTGGTCATCGATCAGTTTGCCCAGCTTCGGATCCGACAGGGCAACGTGAGCAAGGATGATTTGTTTGGGCGAAAACGCGCTGGGATTGTTCTGATCGACATCCGGTCGCGAGCGAAAGAACGTGATTTGAAAGCCTCTTGGACCGTCGGGCGTGTGCAGCCAGCCGGTGACGTACCACCACTCGGTCCGAAAGTCCGGATGGGCGCCGTAGTCGGCGGGAAAGGTCAGCGAATGACCCGGCAACACATCGGCATAGACCGGACCTTCTGCGCGCGCCGGTGCCTGTGCGAAGCCGCACGAAACTAGCCAGATTACCAGCAGGATCCATCGCGTCATGCGCCGCCGGATCATCACCAGTCCTCCCGCACCGCAGTCACCGCCGCGGTCGACAGCGCACGCCGTCCGGCGAACAGCGCCGTGCCGCCGGCGGCAACGATCAGCGCAACGATCACGATGATAAAAAGCAGCCAGGGAATGCGTGTATCCATGGTCCAGTGAAACGACTGCGGATTGACCACGCGGATCAGGATCTGGCTCATGGCCAGCCCAAGGCCGATGCCGGCGATCCCGCCGATCGCTCCCAGCAGCGCGCCCTCGGCGATCAGCATCGCCACGATCTGAAGACGCAACACGCCGATGTGCCGCAGCATGCCGAACTCCTTGATTCGGGCCAGCGTCTGCGCGGAGACGGTCGCGGCCACGCCGATAAGACCGACCAGAATCGGAATCGCTTCGAGCAGATAGGTGATGGCGAAGCTGCGATCGAACGCGGCAATGCCCTTGCTGCGAATCTCCTGCGATCGGCTCACGCTCAGATGATCTGCCACCCCGGCGGGCAGCACCGCGCGCAGACGGGCGATCACCGCATCGGCCAACGCGCCTTTCTTCAAGGCAACCGACGCGATGCTGCGACGAGCATCACCGGTCAGGCGCGTGTAGGTATCGCTATCGATCACGATGGAACCCTGCTGACGCCCGTAGTCGCGCCAGATTCCCGCGACAAAAACGCGCGGCGTGACCCCGGCGATGGGCAGCACCAAATGGTCGCCCGGATGGATGCCGTAAATGCCCGCGGCCGGTTCCGAAACCCATACCGGAATGTCGTTGGGCGGCACGGCGAGGCCAGGGCTCAGCAGCGGCAGACCGCCGGCGGGGCCGTCGACGGTGCGCGCAATAAGCCATACGTCGGGTTTGTCCGGCGCGAGCCGCAGCGGCGTCTCTTTCATAAAACCCATCCAGGCCACGCCCTCCACGTGACGCATGTTGTTTTGCGTCACCGCATCGAACCCGCCGCCGACGCCGCTGTCGTCTAGCGCCAGGTAGAGATCGGCCGGCAGCACCTGATACAGCCAGGCCTCCACGGAACCGCGAAAGCTCACCACCATGACGGCCATGGCAATCATCAGGCTGGTGGAAGCAACGATACCGCTCAGCGCCAGCGCCGCCTGCGACGGCGCGCCCCACAGTCGCTGTATCGCCAACGACAGTGATACGTTGCTTATCGGTCGCCGTAGAAAAATCCACAGCAGCGTTCTTGCCAACCACGGCATCATGGCGATGCCGCCAGCTAGCAGCAGCGCCATCGACGCATAGCCAAAGATCGGCAGCCCGTTCACCGCCGGCGCCAGGCTTCCCGCCGCGCCCAGAACCACCAACAGCAAGGCGAGCCGGATGCGTGGATGGACGCGGGGATCGATTGCATCGCCGAGATTTTTCAGCGCCAGCGCCGGTTGGCTGCGCGCTGCGTCGCGCGCCGGCAGCAGGCCGCCCACCAGCGAAGCGGCCACACCAAGCGCGCCGAAAGCAATGGCAGCGCCCGGCGCAAAACTCAGATGCGGCACGCCGCCGCTGAAGTAGCCGCCGCCGAGATCGCTCCCCAACAGATGCAGCGCCGCCGCGGCCAATCCGAGGCCTAGGAGCAGCCCGCCAAGTGCCCCCACAGCACCAACCACCAGCGCCTCCAGAAAAATCTGCGCCACCAGGCTACGGCGCTCCAGCCCCAGCACCCGGATCAACGCGAACTGCGGGCGTCGGCGTGCCACCGAAAGCGATTGCGCCGAGTACACGAGAAATCCGCCGGTCAGCAGCGCCATCAGCGCCAGCATGTCCAGGTTGACGCGATACGCGCGCGATAAGCTATCGCTGCGCGTCTCCTCGTTATGCCGGGTCACGATCTCCGCGCCAAGTGGCAAGCGCGATGCCAGTGCCGATGAAAGCTGCGCCCGATCCGCATCAGGCGCGAGGCGAAAGTCCAGCCGCTGCAGCTTGCCGAGCTGACCGAAACGCCACTGCGCCGCGGCAATATCCATCACCCCGATGGCCTGACCCGCCGGGATACCCGGCAGGTCGCCGATGATGCGAAAACTGGCGCTGTGCCCCATCGACGTGATGTCGATCGACTGCCCCACGCGCCGGCCGCTGGCCTGCATGGCGGCCGCTGATAGAAAAATCGCGCTGTCGCTGAAAAAGTCGCTCGGATCATGCTGGCCGTCGCTGCGGCGTCCCAGCAATCGCGGTGTGACCACCGCCGCACTGAGAACGTCCAGGCCCAGGATCGTCAGCGCGGCATGACCCTGCGCCTGAGCATGCAGTTCGACCACCGGGCTGACCTTGGCGATGCCCGACACGTGCGCCATCTGCGGATAGAGCGCCTCGGAAAACCCGGCCGCGCTGGTGGCATGGACCTGCAAATCCGCATCGCCGCTGACGGTCTGAATGGCATGATCGAATTCGCTCAGCGCCGAACCGTTGATCAGATGTACGGCAAAGCCAAGCGCGACACCCAGCGCGATGGCCAACACCGCGATCGCGATTCGCGAGGGATACGTTCGCCACTCGCTGACGATCATCCAGCGCATCGCGACCAGCGGCAGCGACCCGCGCTCACCCATGCTCGACCAGCCCGTCGCGCGTGAGGTGCAGTACACGATCAGCCACCGCTGCCGAGGCCGGCGAGTGGGTGACCAGCACCACGGAGGCGCCAGCCTCGCGCACCTGATCGACAAACAGCGCCATGACTTTCGCCGCCGTTTCCGGATCCAGATTGCCGGTCGGCTCGTCGGCGAGAATCAGGCCTGGACGATGGATCAAGGCGCGAGCGATAGCGATGCGCTGCAACTCGCCGCCGGAAAGTTGTCGCGGATAGTCCGCGCCCCTTCCGCCCAGGCCGATCGCCTCGAGCATGCCAGTCGCTCTCGCCAGCGCCTCGTGGGCGTCGACCTTTTGCAGCACCAGCGGCAGCGCCACGTTGTGCGCCAGGTCCAAATGCGGCAGCACGTGAAAGGCCTGAAAGACGAAACCGATTCGATCGCGTCGAAGCCGGGTCAGCTCATCGTCCTGCAGCAGCTCCAGCGCGGTGCCGTCGATCACCACCGATCCGGCATCTGCTCGGTCCAGCCCGGCCAGCAGGTTGAGCAGGGTCGATTTGCCTACGCCCGACTCGCCCGTAATGGCGACAAACTGTCCGTTGCGGACCGTCAGATTCAAGTCCTGGAAAAGAACCCTACCGCCCGGCACGGCCTTGCGTAGCGATGTCACCGTCAGCATGGAATAGGTAACTCGGCGTGGAAGGCGATGGTTGGAGGCGAAAGGAATGCGCTGGCTCTGTTACCGGCACACGAAGAAAGTTTTTTGGACACGTCGTCAACCCGACGATCGGCGATCTTGTCTTACCTTCGGCATCTTACGTTACTGGCCCGCCGCGCTCGTGCCGGCTGCGTTACTTCGCCCCAGGCCGATGCGCTCGCGCGACGATAGCGTCAACGCCACTCAAGGCTATTCGCCGGCAGAGCAAGCGCCGCGCTTGTCCTGGCTCGCCCGCAGGCGAATAATTGGCGCGTTGCGACGCGCGAACCGGGCGTCGCTTTCTTGAGTGGTCTGGCTGGCTTCCCCTGGCTCGCCGTACTGGCCTGACTGCTCGCCCAAAGGATTTTCAGTGGCAAGCCCCTCCCTTGAGGAAACCGTGGTGCCTGCTCCCTCGGCGCCGGTGTTTCCCGATTACCGCGTGACCTCGCTGATTGTCGCCTGCGCCATCTTCATGGAGCAGATGGACGCCACCGTGCTGGCCACCGCGCTGCCGACGATGGCGCACGATTTTGCCGTGACCGCGCCGGCGATGAGCATCGCGATTACCTCGTACCTGCTGATGCTGGCGATCTTCATTCCGGCCAGCGGTGCGATGGCCGACCGTTTCGGCGCGCGGCGCGTTTTCAGCGTGGCGATCGGCGTATTCGTCGCCGGTTCAATCGTCTGCTCATTGACGACCAGCCTGCCCGCGATGGTGGCTGCGCGACTGCTGCAGGGCGCCGGGGGCGCGATGATGGCGCCGATCGGGCGGCTGATCCTGCTGCGCACGGTGGAGCGGCGCAATCTCGTCTCGGCCATGTCGTGGACGCTGGTGCCGGCGTTTCTCGGGCCGCTGATTGGGCCGCCGCTGGGTGGCTTCATCGTCAGTTACCTCAGCTGGCGCTGGATCTTTTACATCAACGTGCCGATCGGCCTGCTCGGCTTCTGGCTCGTGCGCCGGTTTGTGCCGGAGATTCCCAGCGAATCGACGCCGTCGCGCTTCGATTTTCTCGGTTTTGTCCTGTGCGGTGTGGGCCTGGGCTGCCTGTTGTTCGGCTTCGAAACGATCGGGCAGAACGCCGACCTGCTGCGCGCCCTGCTCCTGCTCGCCATCGGCACGGCCGCCTGCGCGGCTTATGTCTGGCATGCGAAACGGCGGCCCGATCCGCTGATGGATCTGTCGCTGCTGAAGATCGACTCCTTCCGTCTGTCGGTGATCTCCGGTTCGCTGATGCGCGTGACCCAGGGCGCGCAGCCGTTTCTGCTGCCGCTGATGTTCCAGATCGGCTTCGGCCTGTCGGCGGTAAGAAGCGGCAAGCTGATTCTGGCCACCTCGCTCGGTGCGCTGGTGATGCGCAGCGTCACGCCGCGCCTGCTGCGAATGACAGGTTTTCGCCGCGGCATGATGGTCAACGGCATGCTTTCCAGCCTGGGCTACGCGGTCTGCGCGTTTTTCCGCCCGGGCTGGCCCGACTGGCTGATGTTCACCCTACTGTTCTGCTGCGGCGCGTTCATGTCGTTTCAGTTTGCCGCCTACAACACCGTCGCCTATGAGGCGGTACCCAACTCGCGCACCAGCGCGGCCAGCAGCCTGTACACCACGCTGCAGCAGCTGATGCTTTCCGTGGGCGTGTGCAGCGGCGCGCTTATCCTGAAACTGACCATGGCCGTGGGCGACCACGCCGAACCGCATCTGATGGACTTCTCCATCGCCTTCGTCGTGGTGACGCTGATCTCGCTTAGTTCGATGCGCTGGCACGCCGGCTTTGCGCACGACGCCGGTGATGAATTGAGCGGTTATCGGCCGAAACAGCGGCTAGCGCCGAGATAGATCCCTGCCCTCCCGCGCGTGGACGCTGCCGATACATCGCGCCATTCATCATGAGCGCCCTACGGCTCGATGGACGAAGCCCATCAATGGAGCCCGCGCGTGAAAGATCAGCCATCCCCTCAACACGGCAAAGCCGATAACGAGGACGCCGGTCCCAGCGACGGCTTCGCACTGTCCGGCAATGAGCAGGGCGACGTCGAGGAAAAGCGCCCGCCACGGGCGGCAGTGCTGCATGAAATCATCCGCCGCGAAGGCGAGCACGAGCTCAAGCGCGGCGTCGCGGCGCTGGGCTGGTCGTCGCTGGCGGCCGGCCTGTCGATGGGTTTTTCGCTGCTGGCGCGAGGTCTTCTCCACACGCATCTGGGCGATTTCCCCGGGCGGTTTCTGCTCGAAAATTTCGGCTACTGCTTCGGCTATCTCGTGGTCATCCTGGCCCGGCAGCAGCTGTTTACCGAGAACACCATGACGGCCGTGCTGCCGCTGATGACCGAACCCAGCCTGCGCAAATTCGCTTCCCTGTTGCGGATGTGGGGCATCGTGCTGATCGGCAACCTGATCGGCGCCGCGCTGTTTGCCTATGGCATTCTGCATCTGCAGCAGTTCGACGGCGATACGCAATCGGCCTTCACCGATATCGGCAAGGAGCTGATGAAGAACTCGCCGCTGCAGATGTTCACCAAGGGCATCCTCGCCGGCTGGCTGATCGCCACCCTAGTGTGGCTGCTACCATCGGCCGAGAAAGCCAAGATCGCTATCATCGTGATTGTGACCTACCTGATAGCCATCGGCGGCTTTACTCACATCATCGTGGGCACGGTGGAGTCGCTTTACCTCGTATTCGCGGGCGATATTCGCTTCGCCGACTACGCGCTGCGCTTTGCGCTGCCCACGCTGGCCGGCAATATCGTCGGCGGCAGTTTCATCTTTGCGCTGATCAGCCATGCGCAGGTGCGCAGCGGCGGCGATTAACCAGGTACGCTACTTTCGCGATTCGCCGCCGACGATGATCCGCGCATTGCGTTGCCAGGTGAGATACGACCAGGCCCAGCCGGTGGTGATGAGCATGCGATTGCCGAAGCCGATCAGAAAGAAAATGTGCACGACAAGCCACAGCCACCACGCAACGAGCCCGGACAGATGGAGGCCGCGCAGATCGGCGACGGCCTTGCCGCGACCGATGGTGGCAAAGCTGCCGTAATCCTTGTAGCGGAATGCACGCGTGGCGCGGCCGGCCATGCGCTCGCAAATCATCTGAGCCGCATGCGCGCCCATCTGCTTGGCGGCAGGCGACAGCGCCGGCACCGGTTTGCCATCCTGCTGCAGATGCGCCAAGTCGCCGATCACAAAGACTTCCGGGTGCTGCGGCAGCGACAGATCGGGCGATACCTGCACGCGACCGGCGCGATCGCAGGGCGTATCCAGCTGACGGCCCAGAGACGACGCGGCGACGCCCGCCGCCCAGACCAGGGTGCGCGCCTCGATGCGCTGCTCACCGATTTGCACATGGTCCTCGCCGACGCCGGTGACGGCCGAATTCAGGTGCACGCGCACCTGCATCTGCTCCAGCTGCCGCTGCGCCTTGGCCGACAGATCGGCCGGCATCGAGGCCAGCACGCGCGGGCCCGCTTCGACCAGATGAATCTGCGCCTGATGCGGATCGGCGACCCGAAATTCGTTGGCCAAGGTGTGATGCGCGATCTCCGCCAGCGTACCGGCCAGTTCGACGCCGGTGGGCCCGGCGCCGATCACCACAAAACTGAGCCACGCCGCACGCTTCTCCGGGTCTGACTCGCGCTCGGCCGCCTCGAACGCGTTGAGGATATGCCGACGGATGGCCAGCGCGTCGTTCATCGTCTTCATGCCCGGCGCATCGGTGGCCCAGTCGTCGTGGCCGAAATAAGCGTGGCTGGAGCCCGTAGCCACGATGAGATAGTCGTACGCCATCACGTCTTCGCCCATCGAGACGCGCTTCTGTCCTACGTCGATGGACGTGACGGTTTCCATGCGCACAGTGATGTTGGCCTGCCTGCGCAAAATATGCCGCAGCGGCGCCGCGATATCCGGCCCGGACAGGCCGGCTGTCGCCACCTCATACAACAGCGGCTGAAACAGGTGGTGGTTGGTACGGTCGATCAGCGTGATACGCAGCGGCGCCTTACGCAGCGCACGCGCCGCGCTCAGTCCACCGAACCCGCCACCGATGATGATCACGTGGGGCAATGCTGTCGTGCTGCTCATGATTACCTCGCGTTGATGAAGCTCGACGTAAAAGCACGCAAGCCGACATTCGTGTTTCATGCACCTTTTAGCAGAGCTGAAGTGTGCGGCTCGTTCACCGATAACGATACGACAGCTCGCAGGAGCACGCGATCGGGCACGCGCGCTGGCAGGAGAATGCAGGCAAAATAACCGGCTGCTGCAGCAAGGCGTCGACCAATGCGCCGTTGTTCGGCATGACTTGCGCCTCTCACGAATACGGAAAACGTCTTGACCAGCCTCCCGCCCAACTCACCCGATTCCGACGAGACGGAATCGGCATTGCTCGATCGCCTGCGCGAAGCCACCGCGCTGCTCGAATCGCTGGTGGCCGATCCGCTGCTGCTGGCCGCGTTGCCGGCACAGGAGCGCGCACGACTGCAGCAGGCCGTAGCCAACGTGTACCACCCCGATCCGGCGGTGCGACGGATCAAGCTCAAGGCTAGGCAAAAAGCGCATTACGCGTCAAAGATTCGCGCCGACGACGAAATGCTCAACCAGACCGGCATTCGCGCGCTGCGGCGCAAGCCGGTGTTCAGCGCGCCCAGCGCGTTTGCGCCGGAAGGCTTCGAACCCCATGACGTGCCGCCCGATGCGGATGCCGCGCAACCGCGTGAGGCGATCGAGCCGCAGCATTGCTACGTCTGCAAGAAAAAGTATTCGGCCATTCACTTCTTCTACGACCAGCTGTGCCCGGATTGTGCGACGTTCAACTACGCCAAGCGCACCGAGCTGGCCGACCTGCGCGGACGCGTGGCGCTGCTGACCGGCGGCCGGGTCAAGATCGGCTATCAGGCCGGATTGAAACTGCTGCGCGCCGGCGCCGAGCTGATCGTCACCACACGCTTTCCGCGCGACTCCGCGGCGCGCTATGCGGAAGAGCCCGACTTCGCGCAGTGGAGCGACCGGCTGCAGATTTACGGCCTCGACCTGCGCCACACGCCCAGCGTGGAGGCGTTCTGCCACGAGTTGCTGACGACGCGGCCGCGGCTGGATTTCATCATCAACAACGCCTGCCAGACGGTACGTCGTCCGCCCGATTTCTACGCCCACATGATGGACGGCGAAACGGCCGCACTGCACGATCTGCCGGCGCATGTGCGCCAGCTGGTCGGCCATTACGAAGGGCTGCGTGGCGCACATCTGTTGCCCGAGGCCGGAGCGAGCGACGTCGCAGCGAGGGGCGGCGCATCGAGCATGGCCGGCCTCACCCGTGCGGCCGAACTCTCGCAGCTGCCGCTGCTGCCGGAAGAGCTGCTGGCGCAGCAGCATCTGTTTCCCGACGGCAGACTCGATCAGGACCTGCAGCAGATCGACCTGCGCGAGCGCAACTCCTGGCGTCTGCTGATGGCGGAAGTGCCGTCGGTCGAACTGCTCGAGGTGCAGCTGGTCAACGCGATCGCACCCTTCATCATCAATGCGCGGCTGAAGCCGCTGATGCTGCGCACGCCGGAGCGGGACAAGCACATCGTCAACGTCTCCGCGATGGAGGGTCAGTTCTATCGCAGCTTCAAGACCACGCGCCACCCGCACACCAATATGGCCAAGGCCGCGCTCAATATGATGACGCGCACCGCCGCGGCCGACTATCACAACGACGGCATCCACATGAACAGCGTGGACACCGGCTGGGTCACCGATGAAGATCCGGCCGGGCTGGCGGCAAAGAAAGTCATCGAGGAGCGCTTTCATCCGCCGCTGGACATCATCGACGGCGCGGCGCGCATCGTCGATCCGATCGTCCACGGCATGCGCACGGGAGAGCACGTGTGGGGACAGTTTCTGAAGGACTACAAGCCGACGGACTGGTAAGCACGCATAGCACGCGGATCGATCGAGACGCCGATTCAGTCCAGCGCCGCAGCGTAGTAGTCGCCGTGCCGCGTCGCCTGCACCGGCATGCCGAACGTGTCGGACAGGGCGTCGTCGGTCAGGGTATCCGCCTTCGAACCCTGTCGAAACACCTGCCCATTGCGCAGCAATACCACGTGGTCGATTTCCGGCAGGATTTCCTCGACATGATGCGTCACCAGCAATAGTGTGGTGCCTGCGCGCGCCAGTTCGCGCAGGCTTTCCAGAAAGCGCCGGCGGCTGGCCATATCCAGACCGGCGCACGGTTCGTCCAGCAGCAGCGCACGCGGTTGATGGACAAGCGCGCGGGCAATCAGCACGCGTCGGGCCTCGCCGGTGGACAGGCTAGCCATGTCGCGGCCTATCAAATCCGCCGCGCCGGCTTGCGACAACGCCTCTGCCGCACGGCTACGCATGTCGTCAGTTACCTGATGATGAAAGCTGACCCCGCGGGCCGCAAAGAAACCGGACACCACCGCATCGAACACCTCCACTGGCGTATCGCTGGTGTAATCCAGCTGCACCGCCGGGGAAACGATGCCCAGCAGGCTGCGCAGCTCGGCCACGTTCCAGCGGTCGCGCCCAAAGATGCGTACCGTGCCGCTGCCATCGCGCTGCGCCAGCGGATAGAGCTGGCGCGCAATCACCTTCACCAGCGTGGATTTGCCCGATCCGTTAGGGCCGAGAATCGCCGTGTGCTGCCCGTCGGCAATGCTCAGGCTCAAGCGGTCGAGTACGAGGCGATCGCCTTGCATCACGCTGGCACGATCGATCGCCAGCAGGTTTTCGTTACCGTTCAAGGATGGGTCCGTTGGTCACCTGTAAGGCGATCAACCATGCCCGCAAAGCGTACGCGCGGCAATACGTTGCGGGCTGATCCAGCGGCGTCGGCCTGCAGAACTATTCGCGGACGGCAGCGTCCGATCGGTTGAGCTGCTCCTGGCGCGCCGCGTTCACTGTGGTTTGCAGAAAGGCGATGGCTCGATCCATCGCGTCGATCTGCAGATCGACCACCGAGCGGTCGCCCGCCGGCACCAGAATCGACAGCTGGATTTCCTCCGGCTGGGACGACTTCTTTTTCTCTCCGTCGCCCTGCTGATTGGCGGAGTCGTCGCCGCCGTCCTCCTGTTCTACTGCGCCGGTGTAGCGCGCATCAACGCGCCAGTGATTGGACTCACCGCACAGACGAAGTTCGGTGAGAAACAGTTTTTTCTGATCAGCCATGAGTTGCTCCAACGCGGGCGATGAAAATGAGAATCAGGCGGCGCCGGTGGCGCTCGCCGTTCGGCATTTCTCCACGTCGCGCGTGATGCGTGTGTCCATGCCGCGCTAAGTTTTCACACAGCATTCCCCGGTAAAGGTATGCACTAGCGTCTTGCTCAACGGAGTACGGTCATGCGTGTTTTCTTTCGAACCGCGGTTTCCTCGGCCATGGCCTTGTCGACGGCGCTGATGCTGGTCGGCTGCGGCGATACGGCCACGCTGCAGGTGCGCGATGGCACGGGCAGTCATCCGGAGCTGCCCGCGCCGCACAAGACGCTGCTTCCCACGATGAAGACTGCCAAAGCGGTGGGCTGGCCCGAAAGCACGTTGCCTGTTGCGGCACCGGGTCTTTCGGTGAACGCGTTCGCCAAAGGCCTGGATCATCCGCGCTGGCTTTACACCTTGCCCAACGGCGATGTGCTGGTCGCCGAAACCAACGCACCACCCAAACCTGACGACAGCCGCGGCATCAAGGGCTGGGTGGCAAAAAAGGTGATGGCCGGCGCAGGCGCCGGTGTGCCCAGTGCCAATCGCATCACCTTGCTGCGCGACACGCACGGCAGCGGCATCGCCGATACGCAGACGGTATTCCTGAAAAACCTCAGCTCGCCGTTCGGCATGGCGCTGGTCGGTCATACGTTTTACGTCGCCGACAGCGATGCGCTGCTGAGCTTTCCGTATGTGCCGGGCGAAACGACCATTACGGCGGCGCCGACCAAGGTCATGGATCTGCCGGCCGGCACGATCAATCACCACTGGACCAAGAACGTCATCGCCAGCCCCGATGGCAGCAAGCTTTACATCACTGTCGGCTCCAACAGCAACGTGGGCGAGAACGGTCTGGCGGTGGAACACGATCGCGCGCGCATTCTCGAATTCGACATCGCCAGCGGCACCTCGCGTGTGTTCGCCACCGGCCTGCGTAACCCGAACGGCATGGCGTGGCAACCGCAAAGCGGCGCGCTGTGGACGGCCGTCAACGAGCGCGACGAGATCGGCAGCGATCTGGTCCCCGACTACATGACATCGGTGAAGGAAGGCGGCTTCTACGGCTGGCCCTTCAGCTATTACGGCCAGCACGTGGACGAGCGCGCGCAGCCGCAGAATCCCGCCCTGGTCGCCAAAGCCATCGTGCCCGACTATGCGCTGGGCCCGCACACGGCATCGCTGGGTCTCACCTTTTACACCGCGCATTTGTTGCCCGTGCATTACGACAACGGCGCCTTCGTCGGCCAGCACGGCTCGTGGAACCGCAATCCGCGCAGCGGCTACAAGGTCGTTTTCGTGCCGTTTCAAAACGGCCAACCGTCCGGGCCGCCCGAAGACGTGCTGACCGGCTTCCTCAACGCCAAGGGTCAGGCGCAGGGCCGACCGGTCGGCGTGATCACCGATGGCAGGGGCGCGCTGCTGGTCGCCGACGACGTGGGAAATATCGTGTGGCGCGTGGCGCCGGCTACGGGTGAGCCCGGCAAAACGGCGGCAGCCGCTACCGCATCGCCCTGACGGCAAGCTGGGCGGCCGTCACCGCATGTGTCGCTTTCGCCATGACGGTTGTCGAACGTCGATACGCCCACAGATAGACAGTCGTATGTGCGACGCCTGCTGGCAGATACATCCCGCTTTACTCCCCATGTGAGGACTTTTCCATGTCGACTATCAACGCATCCCAATCGGGTTCATTCAAGATCGGGGGCGAGCTCGAGGTTCATCGCCTCGGCTACGGCGCGATGCGCATCACCGGCAAGGGTGTGTGGGGCGATCCGGCCGATCGTGCCGAATGCCTGAGTACGCTCAAACGCCTGCCCGAGTTGGGCGTCAATTTCATCGATACCGCCGATTCGTATGGGCCGGACGTATCCGAACCGCTGATCCGCGAAGCGCTGCATCCCTATAAGGGTTTGGTTATCGCGACCAAGGGTGGCCTGACGCGCACGGGGCCGGATAAATGGATACCGGTGGGCCGCCCGGAATATCTGATCCAGCAGGCGCACAAAAGCCTGCGGAATCTCGGCGTGGAACGCATCGATCTGTGGCAGCTGCACCGCGTCGATTCCAAGGTGCCGCGCGACGAGCAGTTTTCCGCAATCAAATCGCTGATCGACGATGGCATCATCGCGCACGCCGGCCTCAGCGAGGTGTCGATCGACGACATCGAAGCCGCGGCCAAGCATTTCAAGGTCGTCACCGTCCAGAACAAGTACAACTTGGTCGACCGCGCCAGCGAAAAGGTGCTGGACTACTGTGCCGAGCACAACATCGGGTTTATCCCGTGGTTTCCGCTGGCCGCCGGTGATTTGGCCAAGCCAGGCTCCGTCCTCGACGCCATTGCCAAGAAGCACAACGCCGCGCCGAGCCAGATCGCGCTGGCCTGGGTGCTGCAGCGCAGCCCCGTGATGCTGCCGATCCCCGGGACGTCGAAGGTGTCGCATCTGGAAGAAAACGTGGCAGCGGTCGGCATCAAGCTGTCGGACGAGGAGTTCAAGTCGCTCGACGAGGCCGGTAAAAAAGCCTCTGCCTGAGTTGTGTCTTTCAGCGGCGAACGCAGGGCGTCGCCGCTCGATTTCATTCGTTATCAGAGAAACTCTATGTCCACCATGCAAGTCATCGACATCACGCACCCGGGTGAGCCGGACGTTCTCAAGCTCGGATCGCGCGACATTCCCAAGCCCGGCAAGGGGGAGGCATTGATCAAGGTCGCCGCGTCGGGCGTCAATCGGCCCGACGTGTTTCAACGCCAGGGTCATTACCCGCCGCCGCCGGGCGTCTCCGACATTCCCGGGATGGAAGTGGCGGGCGAACTGGTCGAGGGCGATCTAGACGGCGACAATCCGTTCGGCCTGAAGCGTGGCGACGCGGTGTGCGCGCTGATCGGCGGCGGCGGTTACGCCGAGTATGCGGTGGCGCCGCTACTGCAGTGCCTGCCCGTACCGAAAGGTTTCTCGATGGTCGAGGCGGCGGCGCTGCCGGAAAATTTCTTCACCGTCTGGAGCAACGTCTTCGATCGCGGCCGGCTCGGCCAGGGCAGTCGCGGCAAGGACGAGTCGCTGCTGGTGCAAGGCGGCTCCAGCGGCATCGGCGTCACGGCCATCCAGCTCGCGCATGCCTTCGGCTATCGCGTCTTCGCTACCGCCGGCAGCGCCGACAAATGCGCCGCCTGCGAAAAGCTGGGCGCCATCGCCATTAACTACCGCGAGCAGGATTTCGTCGAAGAGGTAAAACGCCATACCGACGGTGCGGGCGTCGACGTGATTCTCGATATGGTCGCCGGCGACTATCTGCCGCGCGAAATCCAGCTGCTGGCCGAAGACGGCCGACTGATAGTCATCGCCACGCTGGGTGGTGCCAAGGCCACCATCGATGCCGGCCTGATCATGCGCCGCCGCCTCACCGTCACCGGCTCCACGTTGCGCATGCGTTCCGTCGCTTTCAAGGCCGCCATCGCCAAAGCGCTGCATGACCTTGTCTGGCCGCTGCTGGAATCGCGCCAGGTGCAGCCGATCATCCACCAGGTCTTTCCCGCCGCCGATGCCGCCAAAGCGCATCGGCTGATGGAGAGCAGCTCGCATATCGGCAAGATCATGCTGGAGTGGTAACACTCGAGAGGCGTTGAGATAAGACGAGCCGAGCGCGGCCATGGGGCGCTATGTCGCGTATCGCCGAGGCCGGAGGCTGGAAGAAATATGCGATCCTACGCCCGCTTGATTGACCGGCTTGCGGGATCGGGATGGTGGGATTGCGAAAAACAAGGCGGCAGACGTGGGTGGCATGGCTGGCTCTGTTCGCCATGTGGCTCACGGTCGGCATGCCTGTGGTTTCGCAGATGCTGCCGAGCCATGCCATCTCGATGGACATGGACATGGGCGGCTGGTGCACGCCGCACGGACTCAGCGACCATCATCCGAACAGCCCGTCCGAACCCGCCTCGCCGCTGGATAAATGCGGCTATTGCAGTCTGTTCTGCCACAGTCCGCTGGCGCTGGGTGACGTCAACCTCGCGCTGCCGCCGCTACTGCTTCCGGCCCAGATGCTGTTCGAACAGGCCATTCCTGCCGGTCCGCTTCCGCAGATCCTGAGCGCCGCTCCCCGAGGGCCGCCGTCGCTCGTTTGACGGTCGCTGACTTCGACGCTCGACAACAAGAGCGTCGCTCTCATCACGTTCGGCATGCCTCCCATCCAGGCTGCGGAGCCGCTGTCGCGATTGCGCCGACGGCCGTCTGCCGATGTCCTGCGAGATGCCGAAACCCTCATTCATGCGCGGCCTCAAGGCCGCGCCGGCAAGGATTTCCCCCATGCATTTCTCATCGTGTTCCAAGACGACGCTGTCGCTTCCCGCGGCGCTGCTGTTGTCGCTGCTGCCGATGGCAGCCAAGGCCTGTGCCACCTGCGGCTGTACGCTCAGTACCGATGCCGCCACCGGGTACTCGGCCGAATCGGGCTGGCGTTTCAATCTGGATTACACCTATATCGATCAGAACGAACTGCGCAGCGGCGACAGCCACGCCAGCCCCGAGCAAGTCGTCAATCGGCCATCCGACCCGTCGCTGGGCGGCGGCGAAATCGAACACAACACCAAAAACGAATATCTCAATTTCACCGCCGCCTACCGCTTCAATGCAGACTGGGGCATCAGCCTGCTGGTTCCCTACGTGATGCGCGATCACGATACCTACGGCACCCAGCTGCAGCCGTACACGCCGGCCGAAAGCGCGCCGGACCAGCTCAGCAACGCCAGCGTGTCCAGCCTTGGCGACATCAAGCTGCTGGCCAGCTATCAGGGCTTTCTGCCGACGCACAATCTCGGCGTGCAGTTCGGCGTCAAATTGCCTACCGGCAACTACGGCGGAGAAACGGACGACGGCACCTTCGTCGGCACGCCGGTGCTATTCAAGAACGGCCCGGGTGCCGGTCAGGCGCTGGATTCGAGTCTGCAGGCGGGTACCGGTAGTACCGACCTGATCGTCGGCGCCTACTACTTCCAGCCAATCAGCCAGAACTTCGACGGCTTCGTCAACGGCCAGTTCCAGGCGGCGGTTTCGGAGCGGATGAGTGCGGCAGGCGCCAATTACCGGCCAGGCAATCTGGCCACGATGAGCATCGGCGTACGCTACGAAGCGCACGCGGACTGGGTGCCGCAGCTGCAGCTCAACCTGCTGCACAAGAGCGCCGACCAGGGCGCGTTCGCCGATCAGCCCGATACCGAGGGCACGGTGGCCTACCTGAGCCCCGGCATCAGCGCCAGCATCACCCAAAAGCTGCAGCTGTACGCTTTCGTGCAGGTGCCGGTGTACAGCCATCTGGCGGGCTATCAACTGTTTCCTGGCTGGACTGGAACCGTTGGAATCAGTATGGCGTTGTGAAGATCGTTTATCCAAAGCCGCCGCCTGTATTTTCAGGCGGCTATCATCCCGAGACGTCATGCGCAGCAACAGCACCCCATCCGCCCGACCAACAAGCTGCGTGAGAACCGTCATCTCGCGCTGCCTGATCGCGATGGTGTCCGCCTTGCTCTTGTCGACGGCAGCGAGCGCCAACAGCCTTGTCGTGGGTCAGCCCGCTCCGCCGATCCGGTTGACCACGCTCAACGGCAAGTCGATCGCCACGCAGGACCTGAAGGGAAAGGTCGTCATCGTGACTTTCTGGGCCACCTGGTGTGGTCCATGCCGCGAAGAGCTGCCGCTGCTTTCCCGCTACGCGCAGCGGCATGCCGGCGATGGGCTGGTCGTTCTCGGCTTCAGTCTCGACACCCCAGATGAGCTGGACCAGGTGCGCGCGATTTCACGGAACGTGAGTTTTCCGGTGGGGCTCTTGGGCGATCCTCATGTGCCCGGCTATGGCCGCATCTGGCATTTGCCGGTCAGTTTTACCATCGATCGCAACGGCGATCTCGTCGACAACGGCTGGAAGGACAAGAACCCGGTATGGACGCCCGAACGGCTGGAGCAGATCGTTACGCCGCTGCTTGACCGTTCGCCATAGCGACTCATGGCCATTGGCCGGCAATCCTCGTCAAAAACGGCCAATTGGGTGACAGTCCGTTTCCCGGCTGCGTATTTAAGCGCAAGGCTGGAACCCCTACCTTTGCCGCAGGCGCCGATACCGGCGCGCAACACCTATCGGAGAGATGTCGTGATTGAACGCAGACCGTTTGACAGCTTGGGCGGAGCCAACCATGGCTGGCTCGACGCCAAGCATCATTTTTCGTTCGCCGGTTACAACGACGCCAGGCGCATGGGCTGGGGCGCTCTGCGCGTATGGAACGACGACACGATTGCCGCGCAGACCGGCTTTCCACCGCATTCGCATGGCGATATGGAAATCATCACCTACGTGCGCGAAGGCGCCATTACGCATCGCGACAATCTGGGAAATAGCGGTCGCACCGAAGCCGGCGACGTGCAGGTGATGAGCGCAGGTACCGGCATCACGCACAGCGAATACAACCTGGAGTCCGAAACCACGCGGATCTTCCAGATCTGGATCATTCCCGACGAGCGCGGGCAGCCGCCTTCGTGGGGCGCCAAACCGTTCCCCGCCGGCGATCGCTCCGGCAAATTCGTCGCGCTGGCCAGCGGCTTTGCGCAGGACGCCGATGCTCTGCCCCTGCGCACCAAGGCGCGCGTGCTCGGGGCCACGCTGAAGGCCGGCGAGTCGACGGACTATGCGCTGGGCGACCATCGCTATGGCTATCTGGTGCCGTCGCGCGGCTCGGTGGAGATCAACGGCGTCACGCTGCACACGCGCGATGGCGCGGCCATTCATCAGGAGCCCGTGCTGCGGATCAAGGCGCTGGAAGATACCGACCTTGTCCTAGTTGATGCCTCGGCCTGATCGAGAAACGCTATGTTAGGTGGCCACCAACGCTGGGGGTTCAGCCCCCAGCGTTCTAGTTCCATCGCCACCTAAGCGTGTCAACATTTCGTTGCTGAGGGTTTTGCTACGCTTGTGCACCGCTATTTCATAGTCAACGTGCGCGAGAGTAAGCATGACAACCAGCCACGGCATTCACACCATCGACACCGGCTTCGTCAGACCGCAATTTGATGCGGCCTATCTCATCGTGGAAAACGGTCGTGGCGCCTTCGTCGACTGCGGCACCAACTACGCCGTACCGCGCATGCTTACCGCGTTGGATCAGGCCGGGCTCACGCCGGCCGATGTCGACTGGCTGATCCTCACGCACGTGCATCTGGACCACGCCGGCGGCGCGGGCGAGCTGATCGCGCAGTTGCCCAACGCCAAACTTGTGGTGCATCCGCGTGGGGCCCGCCACATGATCGACCCATCCAAGTTATGGGCCGGTGCCAGCGCCGTCTATGGCGAGGCGGTGATGGTAGAAACGTATGGCCACCTGCGTCCGATACCCGCCGAGCGCGTGATCGAGGCCACCGACGAGTACCTCGTCGATCTTGCCGGGCGACCGCTGCTCTGCCTGGATACGCCAGGACATGCCAAGCACCACAACACCGTTTACGATTCGCGCGCCAACGTGTGTTTCACCGGCGACGTGTTCGGTTTGTCGTATCGCGAATTCGACCAGGACGGACGTCCGTTCATCGTACCGACCACCTCCCCCGTGCAGTTCGATCAAAAAGAGCTGCATGCCTCCATTGATCGCCTGGTGGCCCTCAAGCCGGCCGCGATGTACCTGACCCACTACGGTCGCGTCGAGGACATCGATCGCCTGGCCGCCGACCTGCACGCTCAAATCGATGCGATGGTCGAACTGGCGCACGCGGCAGACAAAACCTCCCAGCGACATGACATATTGAAGGATCTGCTGGCCGACCTCTATCTCGGACGCGCTAACGCACACGGTTGGTCGCGCGACAAGCCGGCGCTGGTCGACATCATCGGCATGGATATCGAACTGAACGCGCAGGGTCTCGAAGTCTGGCTGGACAACCAAAAAAAGGCGGCCTGATGGCGGCTCAGGCCAGCCGCGTTCCGTTGGGTACCTGACGCTCGACCGATGTCAGCACCACGCCTTCATCGGTATGGAACCCCGTGAGCAAAAACTGCGAGCGGAAGGGGCCGATCTGTTTTTCGGGAAAATTGATCACGCCCACGATCTGACGGCCGACCAGATCCTCGGCCTTGTACAGCGCGACGATCTGGGCGCTGGTTTTCTTTTCACCGTAGGGGCCGAAGTCCGCCCATACCTTCCACGCCGGTTTGCGCGCCTCGGGAAACGGTTCCACGCGCACGACGGTGCCGGCGACGATCCGCACTTTTTCGAAATCGGCCCAGCTAATTTCTTCCAGCGCCGCGTGATTTTCTTCGCTCATGTTCTTTCCTTAGCTTTCTCGTGCCGCCTTCCACCGATCCTTGCTTTGCTGCCACCAGTAGCTTGCCTGCGCGCCAAGATAACCGAACGGCCGATACGTGCGCTGCAAACCGTAATCCGCAAACGCCGTCCAGCGATTGTCGCCTGCGGCAATCGCCGCGGCGAGCAGTTCGCCGGCGGCACACGTGGGCGCCAGACCATGGCCACCGAACGCCTGCGCCCACCACAAGCCATCGCCACTGCCGCCGATCTGCGGCATCTGATGCCGTGCATAGCTCATCAACCCCGACCACGCATAATCGATCTTCATGCCTTGCAACTGCGGAAAAACGCGCAGCATATCCTGCGTCAGCAGCCGCTTCACTGCGTTCGGCGAGCGATTGCGTACCGAGATCCGGCCGCCCCACAGCAGCCGTGCATCGGGCAGCACCCGGTAGTAATCGAATGCAAAACGCGTGTCGTAAACGGCGGCACGCGTGCGCAGGCAGTCGTCCATGCGCGGGCCCAGCGGCTCGGTCACCATCACGTAGGTAGCGATCGGCAGAATCGCGTCGTCGATCATCGGCCGCAGCCCGGCGAGATAGCCGCCACAGGCCAGTACCACCTGATCGGCCAGCACATCGCCCTGCTTGGTACGCAGACGCCATTGCGCACCTTCGCGGGCAAGACCGATCACGCCGCTGTCTTCATGGATACGCACACCCTGCCCGCTCGCGGCAGCCGCCAGACCGATCGCGTAGTTGAGCGGGTGCAGATGCAGCGCGTCACGTTCGTACAGGCCGTCGTGGTAACGGTCGCTGCGTACGCGCTCGCGCAGCTGCTCCTGCGGCAGCCATTGCCACGATGAATCGTAATGCTCGGCCAGCAGCTGCTGCCGCTGGCGCAACACCGTGGGATCGCGAAACCAGTTGGCCCAGATCACGCCCTCGTCGACCATGTCGCAGGCAATGCTGTAATCGACGACGCGTCGACGTATCCGTTGAACCGCTTCCGTCGTGAGATCGAACAAGGTGCGCGCACGCGACGCGCCCAGCTGATCGAGCAGCGCCTGCTCACCGAGCGAGTACCCACCGAACACGAAACCACCGTTGCGACCGGACGCGCCGAAACCGATTTGCTCGCGCTCCATCAGCACCACGTCGCGCACACCGCGCTCGACCAAACCCAGTGCCGTATTCAAGCCAGCGTAACCGCCGCCGACAATCGCGACGCGCGCATGCGTCGTGCCTTCCAACGGTGCATACGCGTCGTAAGGCGTCGCCGTGGCACGGTAATACGAAGAGGCAGGCGCTTGCGTCAGGATCGAATGGGCCAACGTAAAGCCTGAGCATAGCGTAGGCTACAGCTTGCCTAGTCGACTAGGCTCACACCGAGTGCCCGCTGATCGCTGCGACCGTGATCATCGACCACGCGCACGTTGAAGCTGCCCGCGGTCTGCGGCTGCCATAGCAACGATTCGCCCGGCCCACTGCGACCGACGAAAGCGTCGTTGACGAACCAGTACAAGGCATGGACGTCCGCATCGGTCGTGGCGGTAAAGGCGATACGCTCCTGTCCCCGACCGTTGAGGCGCATCGCGTAAGTGCTGCCACGCAAAGGCGACGTGATCTGCGTTGGGTCGCCAGCGGTGGCGCCGGCGTTCGTGCACTCCGGGTTTTGCGGCGGCTTGCGGCGAGGGATACCGGCCTGGGCGAACACCTGCTGCAGGTCGGACGGCCAGAATTCGTAAACCTCGACATGCGTGCGCTTGCCGTCGTAAGGCGGACAGGCGGGCTGGCCCGTCGCGTCGTCGATGACCACTGGCCGATGCACGTTGCTTACGCGGATCGGCGACTTGCCGGGAATAAACCAGGTCATGCCTTTCTGCGGGCACCACTGATTCGGCAGATCGCCGCTGGCTAGGCATATCTGCACGCGCTTTAGATGGGCCGGCATGTGCCTAATCGGTTCCACCATTTGCTGGCGCTCGGCGCGCAGCGCGTCGATGATTTGAAAAAACAGCGGCGCCGCCGCCTCCGCGCCGACAAACGCCGGATTGCCCGTGCTGTCGAAATTGCCTATCCATACGACCAGCACGTAGGGTCCGAAGCTGCCGGCTGTCCAGGCGTCGCGGAACGCCCAGGAGGTACCGGTCTTCCAGTACACCGGCAGGGACGACGGTTGCGCACCGCTGGTTTCATCGGGCCGTGGATTTTGCCGCAACATGTCCATCACTATGAAGCTTGCCTCGTCGCTGAGCAGGCGCGTGCCGTCCACCTGCGGATCGCTACTGTTCAAGCGCAGCGGTCTCAGCTCGCCGCGATTGGCCAGCATCGCGTAAAGGCCGCCCAGTTCCTGCATCGTCACCTCACCGCCGCCCAGCACCAGGGCCAGGCCGTAGTGCTTTTCGCTGGCCATGCGGCTGATGCCGGCATCGTGCAGAAACGAGTACAGGGTCGGCTGCTTCAGCTGCGCGGCGACCCACACGGCGGGAATATTTCGACTGCGAATCAAGGCGTCGGTGGCCGTGATCGGACCGAGAAAATGGCCGTCGAAGTTTTCCGGCGTATACGGTCCGAACGAGCTGGGCACGTCGCGCAGCACGGTCTGCGGATGCAGTACGCCCTGATCGAAACCCAGCGCATAGATGAAAGGCTTGAGCGTCGAGCCCGGTGAACGCTTGGCCAGCGTGCCGTTGACCTGACCCTGGATCGAGCGATCGAAATAATTGGCCGAGCCCACCATCGCCTTGATGCCCATGTCGCGCGTATCGATAAGCAGCGCCGCCGCGTTGCGGATGCCGCGCGACTGGTTGTGCGCCACGTATTGGGTGATCTGCCGCTCAAGACTGTGCTGGATATCCAGGTCGATCGTGGTGCCGACGTGGGAGCTATCGCTACCGCCGGCAATCTGACGCGTTACCAGCACCTGCTCGACCGCCTGTGGCGCTTCGAACGGCAGCTGCGAGAGAGGACGCAGATTCAGCGGCAGCGCGAACAGCGGTTTCAGCGAGGCGTCATTGGGATGGTCATGCAACCAGCGGGCATACAGGCGATTGCGCGACGCGGCCAGCTGGGAGTTGATGACGTTGTCGTTGCCGTTCGCGTCCACCGCGGGCGGCGTTCCCTGCAATCGCCGCGTCGGATCCTGCGGAATGACGGCCAGCGTCAGCGCCTCCGGCAAGCTCAGCGCGGCCGCCGATTTATTGAAATAGGCCAGACTCGCCGCGCCGACGCCTTCGACGTTGCGGCCGTAGGGCGCGTCATTGAGATAAGCCTCGAGAATCTGCCGCTTCGAATAGAACAGCTCCAGTTGCACGGCGCGTGCGACCTGCTTGAGCTTGCCCAGCGGCGAACGCGTATTGAGTTTCCACAGCAACCGGGCCAGTTGCATGGTGACCGTCGATCCGCCCTGCGGATTGCCATGACGCACGTAGGTGATCCATGCGCCGCGCGCCAGTCCGTAGGGATTGAAACCGGCATGCCAGTAGAACCAGCGATCCTCGTGCAGCAGCACGGCGTCTTTCAGCTGCGGCGAAATCTCCTGCAGCGGCACCCATAGCCGATAGCGGTCATCGCTGGCCAGGGTCAGCCGCATCAACCGATCGTGATCGTCGTAGACCGCCGTGGAGGACGGCAGCCAGTCGCGCAGACGCGGATGCGGCCAGAGCCGGCAGCCGATCAGCACGAGGGCGATCAGCGCGAAGCCGACCAGCCAGTTTTGCCAGCCAATCAGCCAGCGAACGAGCTGGCTGACGACATGGATTGAAAACCCTTTTTTCATAAATGGCGTAGGCGTTTCGCCCGATTCCAAAGACGCTCAGCGTCAGGAACCGGGCGAAACGTTCAAACTCACGGCGACTTGCTGACCACGGTCAGCACGCCGCCACCGGGCGAACGCGCCTGCACGCTGCGGTCGTACATCGACTCCCCGTAGGCCGGCGGCACGATGAACTTGCCTGCATTGCTGGCCTTGATGCGATAGACGAACTCGCGTACATCCGGCGTGGCCGTGCCGTAGATCACCACTCGATCCTCGCGTATATCCGCGTACTCCGGCCGCCAGGTCGAGCTGGACAGCCCGACCGGTGAACGAAACGCGGTCGGCTTCACCTCGCTGTCGCCGCCCTGATCGGCTTCGCCGTTGGCATCGGACTGCTGCTGATCGGTGACCGGCGGCGGCGGATCGATCACCGGCTCGAAGCCGCCCGGCAGCAGATCCACGATGGCGACATTGCCTATGCCATCGCTGCCGGTCGCTCGGATTTTGATATGGACGTCTATCTCCTCGCCTACGCTGATCTGATCGAGCGGCTTGCCCTTGCTGTCCGTGTAGTCACGCACGATTTCCATGCCGTCCTTGATCGCCTTGCTTGGCGCGTCCGTGTCGTAGCCGCCCTGGCTGGCCACGTGCCACGCCGGCAGGCTGCTGCCGTTGGAGAAACGCAGCTTTGCAGCTGTTGCACTCCAGCTTCCGGCCTGCAGCAGATTGCCCTGAATGGCCGCGATCGACTTGACCGTACCGTCCCCGTGCACCTCGTCGATGGCCAGCTTGTCGAGCTCGCCCGCGCTCTGCGTGGCATACGCATCCATGGCCAGGATCGTCATCGCCGACGACAGCGTATTGAAGCGGTTGTTCGCCAGTGGCCAGGTAATGTTTTCCATCACCTGCGGCGACAGCGCCTTGGCCCGATCGGGGAAATACTTCGACAGCAGATACAGCACGCTGGCGTCGCGGGTGAGCGGATCGTAGTAGTACTGGTAGACGTAAGTGTCCTTGTCCAGCTTACGCTCCAGCGCTTTCTGCGGACCGGCGATCAGCTGATTGGCCTCCTTGTCCTGCTTGAGCATCTCATACGAGGCGGCCAGCCAGGCCGCCGCCAGATCGCTCTTCCAGTCATTCGGAAACGCTTCCTGCAGACGCTTCTGCACGGCCGCCAAATCGTTGGTGGTGACATTGCCCTGCCGGGTCAGCAGATACACCGCATAAGCGCGCTGACGCAGGGCATCGAGTGAATCGAGGCTCTCATCCGCCGCCAGCTGATGCAGGTACTTGTTGCCGGCATCGAGCATATCAGCCGGCACGGTCACGCCGCGGTCGCGCGCCTCGAGCAGGAAATGCATCGCATAAGCAGACACGAACGGCTCGGAGTCCGGCGTGGCCGACCACACGCCGAAGCCGCCCTGCCCGTTCTGGCGCGAATGCAGCGCGTCGAGGAACTGAGCCAGCGCCTCGTCGTTGCTGATCTTTTTCTCGCTGAACGCCGGCTGCAGTACGTGGGCGAAAACCGGTACCACCGGCCATTTCGCCACCACCAGACGCGGCATCGCTGCGCTGATCAGCTGCTCGCTGCAGTAGTTCTGGTAGTTCACCAGATAGCTGGTCAGGCCCTCGGCCAGCACGACCGGCAGGGTCGAGATCGCCGCGTCGCGCGAGGCGTAGGCATCGTAGAGTTTGCGCAGATCGGGCAGCTCGACCTTGCTGTGCGCCTCGACCAGGCCCACGTCGACCTGGGTGCGATACGCCGAGGCGGGCCGCACCGAAAGGTCCACGCTCTGCCTGGCCGACTTGTCGCCGTAGCCGGCGCTGAAGGCGAGATTGCCCGAGCCCAGCGTGCGGGTGGCCTTGATGTGGAAGATCGCCACGCCTTCGCGCATCTCGCCCAACGTCAGGCTCTGCGTGGCATTGCCGATCACCTGCAGCTGCGGGCCGGTCTTCAGCGTCACCGCGACAGGCACCTGTTTGCCGTTGAGGCCAGTGAGGTTGTTGGCCACGCCGACGCTGACCTCGGCCTCGTCGCCGGGCGCCAGCGTGGTGGGCACGTTGGGCGACAGCACGAAATCACCGCGCACCGTGGTCGAGCCTTCGAACGTGCCGATGCGATCGGGCGACACGGACACCGCCATCACGCGCAGCTTGCCGTTGAAGTAATCGGGCACGGTGTAGCTGAAATCCTTTTCGCCGTCGACGTCGACAATGCCGGACCAGTACACCACCGGTTTGTCGCGCTTGCGCTTGAACGGGTTGAGCTGACGGCCGATGGCACCGTCGGCATCGCCGCCCGGTGCGGCCATCGCCATCAGTTTCTCGAAGTCCGGCAGGATCAGGTCAAGAATCTGTGATGTACCGACCTGCAGCATGCGCTTGCGGAAGAAGAACTTCAGCGGATCGCCGAGCTTGTAACGCGCGACCTGAAGAATGCCCTCGTCCACCGCAAACACCACGGCCTTGGTCGGCTGGGTCGAATGCAGCTTGAGCGTCAGCATCTGGCCGGGCTTGACCAGCGCCGGCGAGTCCACCGTGATCGGATTGCGCCGCGCGTCCAGGTTTACCGAGAACGGCACCACGCCGTAGCTCAGCGGACTCATGAACACCTCTTCCGATGACGGATCGCGGATGTACTGCACGTTGATATAGCCGTTGCCCTCGAAATCCGCCGGCACCGTGATGTGCTGCACCGAGCTGGTCGTATCGGCATGGAACCACGCGTGGGCGTAGACCTTGTCGCGCTCGATGGTGATCAGGCCGCTGCCCGCATACGGCGCGCGGATGGCGATTTCCACCGGCTCGCCCTGGGCGTAATCCTGCTTGCTGAGATTGAGCTGCAGTTCGGCGTTGCGATCGAGCGAGCGCGAGATGTTGGCGTCCCCGGCCACTGAATACTCCACGCGATTCACTTCCGTGCGATCGGCGGCGCGACGGATCACCAAGGCGTAATTGCCGGGCTTGTCGGTGGGCAGCGCGTAGTCGAGACCGCCCGCGGGAATCGCCAGCGGCTGCTCGCTGATCGCGATTTCCTTCAGCTTGGAGTCGTATTTGTAGACGCCCGAATCCTGCTTGGTCAGCACGGAGACAAACCGCCGCTCGATCAGCTGTGCCTTCAGGTCGCTGAGTGCAAAGGCTTTTGCCTGTGGATTGATCGCCACCAGATGCACCGTCCGCGGGCTGTCCCGCTTGACGTAGTCGAGGTTGTCCACGGCCTTGTAACCGACCAGCCAGTCGTTGCGCGAGACCAGCGTCTGCGCGGCAGCCGCCACGCTGCGACCGCCCTCGGCCTCGTAGGCCTTGCTGAGGAAATACAGCTGGTAGGTGGCATCGGCATATTTCTTCAGGTCGAGATTGAACTCGGCGTGGCCTTTGTCGTCGGTCTTGCCGTCCTGCAGATTTTCCTCGTAACCCTCCTTGGCGCGGCGCACATCGTAGAAGTGGTAGTCGGGCCAGCTGTGGAACGCCGGCCACGCCGGACGCAGCGTCAGCGAGGCTTCCACCCGGCGGTCGGCCGCCGGCGTGCCGAACAGGTTCTGCACATCGACGATGCCCTTGAGCTGATCGGGCTTGACCCACCCCTCCGGCACCTGCTCGGAGAGCTTGGCGCTGACCTTCATGCGATCGGGCAGGAATTCCTTCACCTGCACAGTCGTCGTGCCGATCTGCGCGTCGGCCTTGCCGTCCTTGACGATATAAAGATTGACCGTCCAGGTCCCGGTCGGCGCGGTTTCGGCGGGCGTGTAATCAAGCTCGCCGAAGCCGGATGCGTCCATCGTCAGCGGCATCTGCTTGACGGTGACGCCGCGCGGATCGACCACCTCGGCCTGCAGCGGGATGCCGGCCACGCTACGCGTCCAACTGGCCGCGCGCACGATCAGGCCGATATGGAACAGGTCGCCCGGACGATAGATGCCGCGATCGGAAAACAGATAGCCCGAAAGCTGGCCCTGGTTCACCGCATTCTGTTCGCCGCCGATATCGAAGCGCGAGTAATCGAGCTGGCGATCGGCGCCGCCGATCGGCAGGAAGGACAGATCGTCGCCTTTCCTGACCACGTACATGACCGGCTTCTTTTCGCGGTCCAGTCCCTTGAACGTCGGGAAGTGCACCGTGCCATCGCCGCTTGTAGCCTGCGTGTAGAGCGTCTGTCCGTTGACGGCGAGCACCGAGACGCTGGCCTGACCCACCGGTTGGCCGGTGCGGATGGACTGCACGAAAACGTCCTGGCTGCCGTCGAGCGAACGCTTCACCAGCATGCCCAGATCGGTCACCACGATCAGACGCGTGTCGGTCGGCATCGCAGCGTTGTCGGCAGCACCGTCGGCTGACTCGTCACCCTCGTCGGCCTCACTGCTTCCTTGATCGGCGCTGTCGGCCGTATCGCTGCTGTCGTCCCCAGCTGCGCTGGTGTCGCTCGCTGGCGCGCCGCCGGGCGCCTGCGCAGTGCCCTCCAGCGCGCGCGCTTTTGCCTTAGCCGCCGCCGCGGCCTTTTTCTTCTCGGCCACCGGGTCGTAGCCGGACAAATGCAGCAGAAAGACGCCGCGCTTGCCGTCTTTCAGATACTGGCCAAGGTCGACGCCCTCGTAATGCGCCTTGCCGGGGTCGGTCTTGGGAAACGCCTGCTTCTGTTCGAAGCGTTCGACGATATGGTCTTCGCTGAAGCCATACATCAGTTCCGGATGGCTATAAGTGCCCTGGTTGAGACTGACCAGATGCTGCAGCTGGTCTGGCAGCACGCGACCGATCTCCAACTGCATCCCGGACAGATTGCGCGACACGACCGAGACGCGCTTGCTCCCGCTGAGCGAGAGCAGCGAGCCGTCGGCCATGAAGCGAAGCAGCTTGGGATAGTCGGGCACCGTAAAGGCTTGAGCCGTCGGCTTGCCGAGCACATAACCGCCGAAGGATTTAAGCCCCGTGCCGACATGCACGTAGATGCGCTGACCGGGTTCGGCGTGATATTTGAAGCTCTGCAGCGTGGCGAAATCGTCTTCGGTCGGCACCAGCGCGATCGGCAACGGCTGAGATTTGCGCAGGACCGCGTCGCTGACCTCGGACACGTCCCAGCCGTAAGGTACGTCATCATCGGCCTGGTCTACACCATCCTTCTTGCGCGGCAACACCCAGGCCTTGGTCAGGCCGGCAAGATCGCTGCCGCGTACCTTGCCGCTGGCGTTGATCACCAGCACCTGTTCCGGCTCGTATTTGTCGTTGTCGACCAGGGTCGGGCTGATGTCCTGCAATGTCAGGCTATACAGGCCGGGCACGCGGATACGCGCCTGCAAGGCATCGGGCGTACCGTCACCACCGTGCGAACTGCGTACCCCACTGTCCAGCTTCAACAGTACGGCACTGTCATCGCGCGGCAGATCCAACGGTTGCGAATGCACCCACGCGTTGAGCTTGAACGCGTCGTAGGTGACGGTAAATTTCATCGGCGTGCCGGGCTTGCCGTCCTTGTCGGCCAGCGCGATCGCGATACGTTTCTCGAACTGCGCGGTATCCACCGGATAGTTGAAATTGACCGGCACTATGGTGGTCTTGGCCGTGGGGTCCTGCGGATCCTGATAGAACTCGCCGTTGCCCAATTTTGCGCTGAAAGCGGGCAGATCGACCGCAAGACGATCGTCCGCCATCAGCACGTGGGGCGCAAAGGCATCGGTAACATCAAATCGCACCTCGATATGCGCACCGACAGGCCAATCCTCGGCAGGGACAAAGCGCAATGTGTGATCGTCGGTCCAGGTCCATGCGCCTTTGAGCGCAGGGCGCATGTTGATGCCTTTGGTAACCGGTTTGCCGACCAGCTCGATCGGCGCTGCCGATCCCGAAAAAGCGATATCGAGCGGATGGATGGTGATTTTCGGCGTGCCGTCCGGCTGCGCGAGATAGTCGGTCACTGCAGGCGTTTTCGCCTCGAAGCTAATGCGTTCGGGCTCGATCGGCCTGGGGCGATGCTGGTACCACTGCCAGCCAAGCCAGGCGGCGGCGATCACCAGCAACGCGATGAAAAAGCCGCCGGCAAACTGCCGCGGCTTGCGCTTGATCGCCGCGCCGGTCGCGGGCGCCCAGGTGGGCGCGGACCAGGACACATGACCAAAAATGGGCCGCAGGATCCAGCCCAGTCCACGAAACAAACCACGCGCAAGACGCACCGGCAACATGAGCAGAAACCGCAGCAGATCCATGACGTCCCCTTTCCTTCATCCGATGATTGCGACAACAGTGCATTCAAATCGCCCGCATTGATGCGCCTACGGGCGTAGCGACGGCAATTGTTCCTTATTTCCCCAGGCATTCTGCGCGTCGAAAATGGCAGACTGCGGCGCCGATTCTGACATGTCGCGGACGAGCTTGGCAGTCGGCGCAGGCCTCGTTCGGCACGCTCCCTCAAAGCAAAAGGCCGACATCCATCGGATGTCGGCCTTTATCGCCCGCACAGTGGATCGGGCTTCGACCTATGAGTCGGACGATTAAATCTTGCCGACGAAATCGCGAACCACGGCAGCCAGGGCGGGGTCCTGCATGGCCATATGCATAGTGGCGCGTACCAGGCCGGCCTTGTTGCCGCAGTCGAAGCGCGTGCCTTCGAAACGATAGGCGAGAACCCTGCCCTGCTCTTTCAGCAGCGCCTCGATCGCGTCGGTCAGCTGGATCTCGCCGCCGGCTCCTGGCGTCGTTTGCTCCAGCAGCTGAAAGATGCGTCCGGGCAACACATAGCGCCCGACAACGGCCAGGTTGGACGGGGCGTCGGCCGGCTTGGGCTTCTCCACCATGTGGTGAATCCAGGCGCTGCGTTCATCGACCGGCGTTGCATCGACGATGCCGTATTTATCGGTGTCGCTGTGCGGCACTTCTTCCACGGCAATGACACCCGCATCCTGCGCGTTCGCCAGCTCGGCCATCTGCCGCAGCGCGCCCTTGCCGGTACCGATCTTACCGTTCCAGATCAGGTCGTCGGGCAAGACCACGCCAAACGGTTCGTCGCCGACCACCGGCTTAGCGCAAAGCACCGCGTGACCGAGGCCGAACGCTTCGGGCTGAGTCACAAAGATCGCGCGCACATGCGAGGGCAGCGTGCCCTGCACGAGTGCCAGCAGTTCGTCCTTGCCCTTTTCTTCCAGTTTCGCTTCCAGCTCATAGGCCTTGTCGAAATAATCGGCGATCGCGTGCTTGTAGCGATTGGTGACAAAGATCAGCGTATCGGCACCGGCATCCACGGCTTCGTCGACCGCGTACTGAATCAACGGCTTGTCCAGCACCGGCAGCATTTCCTTCGCTACGACCTTGGTCGCCGGGAGAAAACGCGTGCCGAGTCCGGCAACGGGGAACACGACCTTGCGCAGGGGTTTACTCACTCACTCTTCTCCGGGTTGATGCGGCGTATCGACACCACGTTATCGGGCTGCGCCACCTCGGTCCAGCGGAAGGACGGCAGAAGGCTCGACACGCAGCGCCGCAGCTCTTCTTCGTCGAACACATCGCTGGCTTCGGCGGCCTTGTTCAACAGGGCCTGCAACAGCTCCCACGAAACTTCGCGGTGCTGCGCCAGAAAAATTTTCGAATGGCCTGTGCCGCTGTAATTTTCCAGCGGATGGAACAATTCTTCGAAAAGCTTTTCGCCAGCGCGCAGACCCGTATAAACGATGGGAATCTCCGTACCGGGCTTTTTGCCGGTAAGGCGAATCATCTGCTCGGCCAGATCGCGAATTTTCACTGGTTCGCCCATGTCGAGCGCGAAAATTTCCCCACCCTTGCCGATGCTCGCCGCCTGCAGAATCAGCTGACAGGCTTCGGGAATCGTCATGAAATAGCGCGAGATTTCCGGGTGGGTCACCGTGACCGGGCCACCGTCCAGAATCTGCTGGCGAAAAAGGGGAACGACCGAGCCCGCCGAATCCAGCACGTTGCCGAAGCGTACGGTCATGAAACGGGTATCGGCGTGAGCGTTGAGGTTCTGGCAGTAGATCTCGGCCACGCGCTTGCAGGCACCCATCACGCTGGTCGGGTTGACCGCCTTGTCGGTGGAGATCAGAACGAAACACTCGACCCCTACCTCGCGCGCCAGATCGGCCACTGTGCGCGTGCCGAGCACATTGTTGCGGAAGGCCGATCGCAACTGCGCCTGCAGCATCGGCACGTGCTTGTACGCCGCGGCATGGAAAATCACCTGCGGCTTGGTTTCGGCGAAGGCTTTCTGCATGGCGACCTGATCGCCGCAATTGGCCAGTATGCCCTCGAAGATCAGCTCCGGAAAATCGGCACGCAGTTCCTGCATGATGCGATAAAGGTTGTATTCGCTCTGCTCCACCACGATCAGCGACTGCGCACCGAGTCGCGCAATCTGCCGACAAAGCTCCGAGCCGATCGAGCCGCCGCCGCCGGTTACCAGTACGCGGCGGGCGGTGAGCGTTTCGCGGATGGACGTCCAATCGAGTTCGACGGCATCGCGGCCGAGCAGATCCTCGATCGCCACCTCCTTGATCTGGTTGAACTGCGCGCGCCCGGCAACGACGTCCTCCAGCCGGGGAATCGTGCGATACGGCAGTCCGGTATGGTCACAAAGCTCTACGACGCGCCGCATTTCGCTGGTCGAGGCCCCAGGCAGCGCAATCAGCAGCATCTGCACCGCCGCCTCGCGCACCACGTCCGACAACTGGTCGAAGCGACCCAATACGGGATGGCCATTAATGCTGGCGCCGCGCAGGCTGGGCTTGTCATCGACGAAACCAACTACGGCATAGCGGCTGTCGCGACGGAGATCGCGTGATAGCACCTCGCCAGCGCGGTCCGCGCCAACGATGAGAACGCGCTTCACGTCATCGCTGTTCTTAAGCAGCTCGCGGCGGCTGTCTTTCCAGAAACGGTAGGCCAGCCGCGGAAGCCCCAGCAGCGCGCCGAGCACCAGCGGGTAAAGCAGAAAGGTGGTGCGGGGAACGCCGTCCAGTCTGTCGTACAAAAACAGTGCCAAGCCTATCGTTACTGCACCTATCAGCGAGGCGCGGGCGATATTCCACAAATCCGGCAGGCTGGCAAAACGCCATACGCTTCGATACAGACCGGTCCATCGCAGAATCAGCCCTTGGATAACCAGAACGATGGGAAATTCGAGCAATTGGAAACTGACGACGTCGCCGGGGTTGAACGTGTAGCGCAACATCTTGGCGATCCACCAGGCCAGCGCGGTCATCGCCAGATCGTGGATCACGACGGCGACGCGCGGGTGGATAAAACCAACCAATTTACGCAGCGACATGACGATCCTTCGACAGGTTGCGTCGCATGCAGCGACGTTTGAGCAAAAGCCACATGGCCGATGCGCTTAGGTAGAACGCCATAGTAATCGGCAGGGCGATGTTCAGATGACTGAACGCCAACCATGCAAACGGGCCAGCCACCAGGAGATTCCAGGCCATATAGCGAACATCCGTTCCCCCGTGCGTGCCACCGCGTCGGGTCATCCACTGATACAGGTGCTCTCGATGCGGCTTGTACCAGCGCTTGCCTCGTAACATTCGCATCACCAATGTCAACGTGGCATCAAGCACAAATGCCGACGAGAGAATCAGCACCGGCCAGAGCAGCGCGTGATCGAGCCCCCAGAGCATGGCGCCAAGGCCGAATATCAGAAAGCCCGTACTGCCGCTGCCGACATCGCCCATAAAAATACGTGCTGTCGGGCGGTTAAATAGCCAGAATCCCAACGCCGAGGCGGCCATCGCCGTTGCGCCGATGGCCAGCGCCAACTGCCCGATCGACCAGCTCATCCAGGCCAATCCAGCCCCGACAAAAATGATCTGCTGCGCCAGCAGCCCGTCGATGCCGTCCATGAAATTATGCAGATTGATGCTCCATGCACCCGCGCCCAGCAAGAGCGGCAGCCACCACCACGACAAACCGGTAGCGAGCAAGGCGCTGGAAAACAACAGCACGGCAAGCAGCTGCGCACCGAATCGGGGCAATACCGGCAGCGGACGATGGTCGTCCCACCAGCCGACCAGAGCGACGAGTGCGAAACCGATCTCCAGGCTGACGACGATGGGAGCTGTCCATGCTTTCTGTGTGCTGAGCAAGGCTCCTGGCATGCAAACCAGGAGCGCGAGAACCAAGCCGATACCGCCGCCACGCGGCGTGGGAATGCGGTGCGACCGACGCTGCCCAGGTTGATCCAGCATGCCGCGCCAATGTGCGTAAGCAATGGCACCACGGACGAGGAAAAATGTGATGATCAGAGCGACGAATGGCCAGGCAGCGACAGAAACGATACCTGTCGTCATTCGCTGGCCACGCCATGAATCGGTCGTACCGTGCCCCAGCTCTTGCAGCTGGGGCACTGCCAGTGATGCGCCTTGGCACCGAAGCCGCAGCGGCTGCAGCGATACATCGCCTGCCCCTCCAGCAGCTTCTTGGTGAGATCGCGCAGGATCAGGAAATTCTCGCGCGCTTCGCCTTCGATTCTATCCATCGTGGCATCGATCAGCGCCATCAGGCCGCGCACCGACGGGCGCTGACGCAGCTGCGAGGTGAGAAAGTCGATCGCCGCACGTTCGCCGTCGCGCTGGCGATAGATATGCGCCAGCGCCAGCACCGGGGAGATGCCGTGGTAGCGGCTGAGCATGTCGCGCAAAAACGATTCGGCACGATCCATCTGCTGCGAGCGCGCATAGCTGTTGAGCAGCGGCGGCAGAATCTCCGGCGCAAACGCGATATCGGCATCGATGGCGGACTCATAGGCCAGCACCGCTTCCGCGTGATGATCGTCCTCGGACTGCAGCCGACCGGTCAGCATGAAGGCGCGCACGCAGTCGGGCTGGCATTCGAAGGCCTGACGCAGGTAGTCGCGCGCCTCGGCGCGCGCGCCGTGCTGGCGCGCGCGGTCGGCCAGTTCGCAGAAAAACTGCGCCTTCATCGCCGCTTCGTCTTCGCCGGTCATGGCCTCGAGCCGGCGCGTGTGCTCGATCGCCTTGTGCCAATCGCGCTCGTGCTGATAGATCGCAATGAGATGCCGCAGCGCCGAAGGCGCATGCGCGTCCATCGCCACCAGATCCGAAAAAAGCGCCTCCGCGCGATCGAGCAGACCGGCCCGCATATAGTCTTCGCCCAGCTCGAGCAGGGCCACCGTTTTCATCGCGTCGGACAAGCCCGGGCGCGACACCAGATGCTGATGCAGGCGAATCGCGCGATCCACCTCGCCGCGGCGGCGAAACAGATTGCCGAGCGCCAGATGCGTTTCGACGGTATCGCGGTTGTACTCGGCGAGCTTGAGGAACACCTCGATCGCCTTGTCCTGCTCTTCGTTGAGCAGATAATTCAGGCCGCGGAAATAATCCGAGGACAGCTCGCTGACTTCAGCGCCGGAGCGTTTCGCGCCCAGTCGACGAGAGGCCAGCCAGCCGAGTACGAAAGCCACCGGCACCAGCAGAACCAGCGCGTAGGGATAATTCATGCAGCGGCCGACAGCTTCTTTTCGTTGTCGCGCAGCTGCCGACGACGTTCACGGCGTTGGCGCGTGATCACGCCCAGCCACGCTGTCAGCCCGCCGAGCAGCCAGCCGATCACTAGCGCACACAGCAACGCCGCGCCCTTTGGCACATGCACCCGGGCAAGTACGAGGTCGTAGTTGACCATGTCGGCATTCAGCGCACCGACCACGATGCCCGCCGCCGCAAAAACCAAAAGAATAAGGATGACTAGTAATCGCATGCGTCGACTTTACCCGATTGACCGTGACTGGCACAGATACCGACGCGAGCGCCGACCGCGGGCCAACGGCTTGCGATGCTTGCGCGGTTCCGACAATGACATACATAAAAAAGGCAGGATCGACTTGCGGTCGCCTGCCTCGATAAACGTGTTTTGCTCACGCAATCAACTACTGGTTTCTTCCAGATGCTGATTCACCCGTTCCCGTAGCTCTTTACCGGGTTTGAAATGCGGTACGTGCTTGCCGGGTAGCGCAACGGCGTCGCCCGACTTCGGGTTGCGCCCCATCCGTGGTGGCCGATAATGCAGTGCAAAGCTTCCGAAGCCACGCACTTCAATACGCTCACCGTGAGCCAGAGCATGACTCATCTGTTCGATCACGCTTTTGACGGCCAATTCGACGTCTGCAAACGCAAGATGAGTTTGACGCCTTGCCAGCGCCTCGATCAATTCAGATTTGGTCATGGGGCCCCAATGTCCGTGACGTTAAACAACGGGGCGGCTCGTGCCGCCCCGTGTCGTGCTCTTGCAGCGATCAGTCGGCCTTGTCGAACTGTTCCTTCAGCAGCGCGCCCAGCTTGGTCGTGCCGGTGGAGGCGGAGGCATAGTCCGGAGCGGCCGGTTCTTCCGGCAGATCGGCCTCGTCCTTGGCGCGAATCGAGAGCGCCAGCTGGCGACCCTTGCGATCCATGCCGGTGAACTTGGCTTCGACCTTGTCGCCAACCTTCAGATGCTCGGTGGCATCGTCGACGCGCTCCTTGGCGATGTCGCTGGCGCGCAGGTAACCCTCGACGCCCTCACCCAGGTCGATCAGCGCACCCTTGGCATCGACTTCCTTCACTACGCCATTGACGATCGTCCCGCGCGGATTGGCTGCCATGAACTGACCAAACGGATCCTGCTCCATCTGCTTGATGCCCAGCGAAATGCGCTCACGCTCCGGATCAACGGCCAGCACCACGGCCTCGATCTCGTCGCCCTTCTTGAAGTTGCGCACCAGCTCTTCGCCGGTCACCTGCCAGGAGATGTCGGACAGATGGACCAGGCCGTCGATGCCGCCGTCCAGGCCGATGAACACGCCAAAGTCGGTGATCGACTTGATCTGGCCGGAGACCTTGTCGCCCTTCTTGTGCATGGCGGCGAAGGCTTCCCACGGGTTCGAGCGGGTCTGCTTGATACCCAGCGAGATGCGGCGACGCTCCTCATCCACGTCCAGCACGGTGACTTCGGTTTCGTCGCCGACCTGAACCACCTTGGCCGGGTTGACGTTCTTGTTGGTCCAGTCCATTTCGGAGACATGCACCAGGCCTTCCACGCCCGGCTCGATCTCGACGAAGCAGCCGTAATCGGTGACGTTGGAGACCTTGCCGAACAGGCGGCTGCCGACCGGGTAGCGGCGGGCGATGGCGACCCACGGGTCGTCGCCGAGCTGCTTCAGGCCGAGCGAAACGCGGTTGCGCTCCTTGTCGTACTTCAGCACGCGCACATCCAGCTCGTCGCCGACGTTGACCACTTCGGACGGATGGCGAACGCGCTTCCACGCCATATCGGTGATGTGCAGCAGGCCGTCGATACCGCCCAGATCCACGAACGCGCCGTAGTCGGTGAGGTTCTTGACCGTACCCTTGACCACCGCGCCCTCGGTCAGGCGCTCAAGCAGCTGCTCGCGCTCGGCCGAGAACTCGGTCTCGACCACGGCACGGCGGCTGACCACGACGTTGTTGCGCTTGCGGTCGAGCTTGATGATCTTGAACTCGAGTTCCTTGCCCTCGAGGAAAACCGGGTCGCGCACCGGACGCACATCGACCAGGGAGCCCGGCAGGAACGCGCGAACGTCCTTGATATCGACGGTGAAGCCGCCCTTGACCTTGCCGGAGATGAGACCAACGATGGTCTCCTCCTTGTCGAACGCGTGCTCCAGATCGTCCCACACCATCGAACGCTTGGCTTTCTCGCGCGACAGCTTGGTTTCGCCGAAACCGTCTTCCAAAGCTTCGAGGGCAACCTTCACCTCGTCGCCTACCTGCACCTCAAGCACGCCCTGCTCATCGCGGAACTGCTCGATGGGGACAATGCCTTCGCTCTTCAGGCCGGCGTTGATCACGACGACGTCGTTACGGATTTCCACAACGATACCGGTGACGATGGCGCCAGGCTTCAGCTTGGAGATGGCCTGCTGGCTCTGTTCAAACAGTTCGGCAAAACTTTCAGTCATGTTGATTCCATAGTGGGAAAAGACCGCGGCTCGCTGCGCTTTACTTAAGATTGCGCACGTACCGGCCGGTCCACCGGTTGAGGGCAAGTCCGGGTGGTTCCCGCAGGAACGACAACCCTTGTCACCGTTGGCCAAAATCCCGACCTCGCCTCCAAAGGGAAGCTTCGACCGGGACGAGAAAACCGCGGTGCCGCTGTTTACGGCTGCACCACGGCGAGTACTTTCGCGACGACCTCCTCGATGCCCATGCCGGTGGTGTCGATCAGCAAGGCATCTTCGGCAGGCTTGAGCGGCGCGACCGCACGCGAAGCATCGCGGCTGTCACGCGCCTCAATTTCGCGTTGAAGGCCGGAAAGTGTAACGCTAAGTCCCTTTTCCTTCAACTGCTTATAGCGTCTTTTCGCTCTTTCGGCGGCACTGGCGGTAAGAAACACCTTGAACGCGGCATCCGGAAAGATCACCGTACCCATATCGCGCCCGTCGGCCACCAGCCCGGGCGCTTTGCGAAAGCCGAGCTGCAGCGCTACCAAGGCTTCACGCACCGATGGCATCGAGGCAATCGCCGAGGCGGCCGCGCCAGCCGTCTCCGTGCGCAGTTCGTCCGTCGCGTCATGCCCGTTGACGAGGACGCGAGTCTCGCCGCCATCGGCCGCCGCGCTGAATTTGATGCGGGTGCTATGCGCGCAGCGGGTTACCGCGTCCACGTCGGACAGATCCAGCCCCTCCATACCGGCGGCATAGCCCACCGCGCGATAAAGCGCACCCGAATCGAGCAGACGCCAGCCCAGATGCCGGGCCACCAGCGCGCTGATCGTGCCTTTGCCTGATCCCGATGGTCCATCGATAGTCAGAACGGGCGCGGGCGTGGCATGGCTCATGAAGAATCCTGGTTCGAGGAAAAGCAGGCCGCCAGTTTAGCGCGTGCACCGCCTCGTTGACCCCGACTGAGTCGCGTGATATCACACCAATGCGCTTGGTTCGCAAGCTTTTCCGACCCCCACCATGACCGATCTTCGCCGCGAGTTCGAACAGGCCGCTGAGGATATTCAGCGACACGGCAAGCGCCCTGACAACGACACCCTGCTCAAGCTCTACGCTCTTTACAAGCAAGGATCGGAGGGTGATCTGAACAGCGCGCCACCCGGTTTTTTCGATTTCATAGGCACGGCCAAACACGAGGCGTGGGCCAAGCTGCAAGGTGTATCGGAGGAAGAAGCGATGCGCCGCTACATCGCCCTCGTGCACCAATTGCTGGCCTGAAACGGCAATACGCTCCATACAACACTTGCTTTCAACCCTCGAACACCGGCACATTCATACGATTGTTTGAACCGGCCGTGATCGCATGAACTATCCGCACCTGTTTGCCCCCTTGAACCTTGGCCACGTCACCCTGCCCAACCGCATCCTGATGGGATCGATGCACACTGGGCTCGAGGACAAAGCCAGCGATTACGATAAGTTGGCCGCCTATTTCGCCGAACGCGCCCGCGGCGGCGTGGGCCTGATGGTGACCGGCGGCATCGCCCCGAACATTCGCGGCTGGCTGAAACCCTTCGGCGGTCGCCTGTCGATGCCTTGGCACAAGCCGCGCCACCGCAAGCTGACCGATGCCGTGCACGCCGAGGGCGGGCTGATCTGCATGCAGATACTGCACGCCGGCCGCTACGGCTACCACCCTCTGTCGGTGGCACCCTCGAAGATCAAATCGCCGATCACGCCGTTCACACCGAGCGCGCTCAGCTCGCGCGGGGTTGAGCAGACCGTCAGGGACTTTGTGCGCTGCGCCAAGCTGGCGCAGGAGGCCGGCTACGACGGCGTCGAAGTCATGGGTTCGGAAGGCTATCTGATCAACCAGTTCATCGCCGCCCGCACCAATCAACGCAGCGATGCCTGGGGTGGCGACGCCGCACGGCGCATGCGCCTGCCGATTGAAATCGTTCGTCGCACGCGCGAAGCGGTGGGCAAGAATTTCATCATCATCTATCGCCTGTCGATGCTCGACCTGGTCGAAGGCGGCCAGGACTGGGACGAAATCGTCACGCTGGCCAAGGGCATCGAAGCGGCCGGTGCCAGCATCATCAATACCGGCATCGGCTGGCACGAAGCGCGCGTGCCGACCATCGTCACCAGCGTGCCGCGCGCCGGCTTCGCCTGGGTCACCAAGAAGCTCAAGGGCGAGGTCGCGATTCCGCTGATCACCACCAACCGCATCAACATGCCCGACGTGGCGGAAGGCATTCTTGCCGACGGCGCCGCCGATATGGTCTCAATGGCTCGGCCGCTGCTGGCCGACCCCGAGTGGGCGGTAAAGGCCAAGGCCGGACGTGGCGACCGCATCAATACCTGCATCGCCTGCAATCAGGCCTGTCTCGATCACGTCTTTCAGAGCAAACGCGCCAGCTGCCTGGTCAACCCGCGCGCCTGCCACGAGACCGAGCTGGTCATTGCACCCGCCTCGAAGCGCAAGCGCATTGCCGTGATCGGCGCAGGCCCTGCCGGCCTGGCCTGCGCCAGCACGCTGGGCCAGCGCGGCCATGCCGTGACGCTGATCGACAAGGCGCAGGAAATCGGTGGCCAGTTCAATTACGCCAAGCAGATCCCAGGTAAGGAAGAGTTTTATGAAACCCTGCGCTACTTCGGTCATCAGCTGACCGACCACGGCGTCGACGTGCAACTGGGCCAGACCGCGGACGCGGTCTCGCTGGTCGCCGGCGGCTACGACGAGGTGGTCATCGCCACAGGCATCACGCCGCGCGCGGTGAGCTTTCCCGGCAGTAATGATGCTCGCGTTCTGAGCTACCTGGATGTTTTGGCACGCCACGCGCCGGTCGGCGCAAAGGTCGCCGTGATCGGTGCCGGCGGCATCGGATTTGACGTGGCCGAGTTTCTCGTGGAAAACGCTCCCTCGGCCGCCACCGACGTGGCGCGCTGGACCCACGAATGGGGCGTGGACATGCAGCTGGCGCACCGCGGCGGCCTGCAGAAACCGCAGCCCGAAGCACCGGCTCGGCAGATCTGGCTGCTTCAGCGCAGCGAGGGCCGACCCGGCGGACGGCTCAACAAGACCAGCGGCTGGGTCCACCGCGCCACCCTCAAGGCCAAGCAGGTCCAGATGCTCGGTGGCGTCAGCTACGAGCGCTTCGACGACCAGGGCCTGCATATCACTGTCGGCGGCCAGTCGCAGATTTTGCCGGTCGACAACATCGTAATTTGCGCGGGTCAGGAGCCGAACCGCCGGCTGGCCGATGACTTGATCGCCGCCGGCATCCGGGTTCACGTCATCGGCGGTGCCGACGTGGCGGCCGAACTCGATGCAAAACGCGCTATCGCGCAGGGTACGCAGGTCGCCAGCCGGATGTAGCCGCCTCGGCGCGAGAGCTGCCGGTGGGCTGCCAAAAAAAAGAACGCCCCGCGTTTGTAACGCATCAACATGGGTCAGGGGGGAGATGACCAGATGTCGTATTTAGCGTTACCGCGGGGCGAGGGCCACCGCCGCTAGGGGGAGGGGAAGCGGCGGGACGAGCGGAAGTATGTGATCGACGCATCTAAGTATCCAATATATATTTAGGCCCTTACTTATTTGATAACGCTATAAATCAGCAATGTGTCGATATGTTTGATTTTCGCCAGCTGCGTTATTTCGTGGCCGTCGCCGAGGAGCTCAGCTTCACTCGCGCGGCGATCCGGCTGCACCTGTCGCAACCGCCGTTATCGCAGCAGATCCAATCGCTGGAACAGGATCTGGGCGTGCGACTGCTCGAGCGCAACAAGCGCAACGTCGCCCTGACCGAGCCCGGCAAGATTTTTTTGGAAGAGGCACGGCAGATTCTAGCCAAGGCCGATGAGGCGCGCAGCCACGTCGTCGCGGCGGCGGAAGGCCATAGCGGACAGCTACGCCTGGCTTACACGACGTCCGTCTCTTTCCATCCTGCGCTGCCGCAGACGCTACTGCGTTACGGGCAAATTGCGCCGAACGTGCGCCTGCAGCTGAGCGAGATGTACACCGAACCTCAATTCGCCGCGCTGCTGGCCGGTCACATCGACGTCGGTTTTGTGCGCGATGAACCGCTGCACGCCCAGGATGCGCGCAATTTACGGCTGCGCGTAATCGATCGCGAACCCCTGGTGCTTGCCGTGCCGATCGGCCACCGGCTGGCCGGCCGAAAAAGCCTGCGCCTGATCGAAGTCGCCGGTGACGCGTTTATTTCCCAGCCGCGCGAGCTTGCCGCCACGCTCTACGACAGTTTGGTCAAACTGGCGACGAAGGCGAGCTTCGAGCCACTGATCATTCAACAGGCCCAGCAGATCAATGGCCTGCTGGCACTGGTCGCGGCAGGACTTGGCATGGCGCTGGTGCCTGCGAGCATGCGCGCGGTGCGTCTGGCGGGAGTCAGCTATTTAGCGCTGGAGGATTCCGACGCCTATCTTCTACTGGCTGTGGCTTGCCGCGTCGACGACGACTCCCCTGCCCTTAGGCAATTTATGGCCACCGTGGCCGATGCGGTGACCGCCGTGCAAGGCTTGTGATAACCACGTAGCCCCGTTACACTTGCTGACTTAACTTTTGAATAGTGTCAGGAGCTGGCCGTGAAGGTGCTTAACTCTTTGAAGTCCGCCAAGGCGCGGCACCGTGACTGCAAGGTCGTTCGCCGTCGCGGCAAGGTGTTCGTGATCTGTAAGAGCAATCCGCGTTTCAAGGCTCGCCAGCGCTGAGTCCAGTCGGACCCACACGTTAGCGATGCAATGAAAAAGGCCGCGCAAGCGGCCTTTTTTTATGCCCATCGAAATGGCTTTCGCATGGCGAGACGCGGTTGCATCTCGCCATGTAAGTATCAGCTGTAGCGAACGCCGGTGATTTCGTAGTGTTTGACGCCATTGGGCGCAGTGAATTCAAAGCTGTCGCCCTCGTTCTTGCCGATCAGCGCGCGCGCGATCGGTGACGATACCGCAATCATGTGCAGCTTGATGTCCGCCTCCAGATCGCCGACGATCTGATAGGTCACCGCCGCTCCCGTGTCTTCGTCCTCCAGATCGACGATGGCACCGAACACCACGCGGCTGCCCGGATTGAGCTGGGTCACGTCGATCACCTCGGCATTCGACAGCAGGGATTCCAGTTGAGCGATGCGCCCTTCGGCAAAACTCTGCTGCTCGCGCGCCGCGTGGTACTCGGCATTTTCCTTCAAGTCACCGTGTGCGCGCGCCTCGGCAATGGCCGCGATGATTCGCGGCCGATCGACGAACTTCAGCTTCTCCAGCTCGCCGCGCAGGCGCTCGGCGCCTGCCTTGGTAATCGGTGGACGGCTCATGCGCTGAGCTCCTTGTGCAGTTCCTGCAGGCTGTGCACGTCGCCATCGCTGCGGAAATCCAGCGAATGGACCAGCGCGCGCGCGCCTGCCACGGTGGTGGAATACGTCACGCGATGCTGCAACGCTTCGCGCCGAATCGAGAACGAGTCGGCGATCGCCTGTTTGCCCTCGGTCGTGTTGACGATATAGACGATCTCGCCGTTCTTGATCAAGTCGACAATATGCGGTCGGCCTTCGAGCACCTTGTTGATGCGCTCGCAGATCACGCCGTGTTCGGCCAGATAGCTTGCTGTGCCCGACGTCGCCACCAGGTTGAAGCCGCGCGCCACGACCTCCTTGGCCACGTGCAGCAGGCGCTCCTTGTCGCTGTCGCGCACCGACAGGAACACCTTGCCGACCTTCGGCGGTTTGATGCCGGCCGCTTCGTGACCGCGCGCGAACGCGGCACCAAAGCTGCGACCCACGCCCATGACTTCGCCGGTCGAACGCATCTCGGGACCGAGGATCGGATCGACGTTCTGGAATTTCAGGAACGGAAAGATCGCCTCCTTGACCGAGTAGTACGCAGGGATGACTTCTTTCGTGGCACCCAGGCTGGCCAGCGTGCGGCCCGCCATCACGCGCGCGGCGATCTTGGCCAGCGGCACGCCGATCGCCTTGGAAACGAACGGCACGGTGCGCGACGCGCGCGGGTTCACTTCCAGAATGAATACCGTCTCGCCCTGAATGGCGAACTGCGTATTCATCAGGCCGATCACCTTGAGCTCGCGCGCCATCATGGTCACCTGACGCCGCATCTCGTCCTGAATCTCCGCGCTCAGCGAATACGGCGGCAGCGAGCAGGACGAATCGCCCGAATGCACGCCCGCCTCCTCGATGTGCTCCATGATGCCGCCGATCAGCACGTTGCCTTCGGCATCGGCGATCACGTCCACATCCACCTCGACCGCGTGGTCGAGGAAGCGATCGAGCAGCACCGGCGAATCGTTCGACACCTGTACCGCGTCACGGATGTAGCGCGAGAGGTCGGCATCGTCATGCACCACTTCCATCGCGCGGCCACCCAGCACATAGCTCGGACGCACCACCAGCGGATAGCCGATTTCGCGCGCCAGAGCCAGCGCCTCGTCGGCGTTGCGCGCCGTGCGGTTCGGCGGCTGCTTCAGGCCGATCTTTTCGATCATGTGCTGGAAGCGCTCGCGATCCTCGGCCAGATCGATACTGTCCGGGCTGGTGCCGATGATCGGCACGCCGGCCGCTTCCAGCGCACGCGCCAGCTTCAGCGGCGTCTGGCCACCGTACTGCACGATCACGCCCTTGGGCTTTTCGATGTGCACGATTTCCAGCACGTCTTCCAGCGTGAGCGGCTCGAAGTACAGGCGATCGGAGGTGTCGTAGTCGGTCGAGACGGTTTCCGGATTGCAGTTGACCATGATGGTCTCGTAGCCGTCCTCGCGCAGGGCCAGCGACGCATGTACGCAGCAATAGTCGAACTCGATGCCCTGACCGATCCGGTTCGGGCCGCCGCCGAGCACAATGATCTTGTCGCGGCTGGTCGGCGCGGCCTCGCACTCTTCCTCGTAGGTCGAATACATGTAGGCCGTGCTGGTGGCGAACTCGGCCGCGCAGGAATCCACGCGCTTGTAGACCGGCCGCACGCCCAGCGTATGGCGCAGATGGCGCACCGCCGCTTCGTCGGTATGGAGCAGTTCTGCCACGCGCGCATCGGAGAAGCCGAGACGCTTCAGCTCGCGCATGCGCGGCTCGTCGATCGCGGTGAGCCCCTGCTCGGCAATCTCCGTCTCGGTCAGCACGATGTCCTCGAACGCGGCGAGGAACCATGGATCGACGCGACTGAGGTTGTGCACTTCTTCCAGCGACAGGCCGGCACGGAACGCATCGGCCAGATGGAAGACACGGTCCGGCCGCGGCTCACGCAGCTCGCGTTTGAGCACGGCGAGACCGTCGTCGGTGCTGATATCCAGACCGGTCGGATTGAGGCCGGTCTTGCCGATCTCCAGACCGCGCAGCGCCTTCTGCAGCGACTCGTGGAACGTGCGGCCGATCGCCATCACCTCGCCGACCGACTTCATCTGCGTCGTCAGACGCGCATCGGCGGAGGGGAATTTCTCGAACGCAAAGCGCGGAATTTTGGTTACCACGTAATCGATCGAGGGCTCGAACGACGCCGGCGTAAGGCCACCGGTGATGTCGTTCTTCAGCTCGTCCAGCGTGTAGCCCACGGCGAGCTTGGCCGCGATCTTGGCGATCGGAAAACCGGTCGCCTTCGACGCCAGCGCCGAGGAGCGCGAGACGCGCGGGTTCATTTCGATGACCACCACGCGGCCATTCTCGGCATTGATACCGAACTGCACGTTGGAGCCGCCGGTATCTACGCCGATCTTGCGCAGCACGGCGATCGAGGCGTCGCGCAGGCGCTGGTACTCCTTATCGGTCAGCGTCTGCGCTGGCGCCACGGTGATCGAGTCGCCGGTGTGCACGCCCATCGGATCGAGGTTCTCGATCGAGCACACAATGATGCAGTTGTCCGCGGTATCGCGGACAACTTCCATCTCGAACTCCTTCCAGCCCAGCACCGACTCCTCGACCAGCACTTCACCCACCGGCGAGAGATCCAGGCCGCGCTTGACGATTTCCTCGAACTCTTCGCGGTTGTAGGCAATACCGCCCCCCGAGCCGCCGAGCGTGAAGCTGGGCCGGATGATGGTCGGATAGCCGACCTTGGCCTGTGTCAGCAGCGCTTGTTCGAAGGTGCGCACGACCTCGGCTTTGGGGCAATCCAACCCGATTTCCGCCATCGCGACGCGGAACAGCTCGCGGTCTTCGGCCATGCGGATCGCTTCGCGCGAGGCGCCGATAAGCTCGACGTTGTATTTTTCCAACACGCCATGATCGGCCAGATCCAGCGCGCAGTTGAGGCCGGTCTGGCCACCCATCGTCGGCAGCACCGCGTCCGGTCGTTCTTTGGCGATGATGCGCTCGACCGTCTGCCAGTTGATCGGCTCGATGTAGACCGCGTCGGCGGTTTCCGGGTCGGTCATGATGGTGGCGGGATTGGAGTTCACCAGGATCACCCGGTAGCCTTCTTCCTTCAGCGCCTTGCAGGCCTGGGCACCGGAGTAATCGAACTCGCAGGCCTGGCCGATGACGATCGGACCGGCGCCGATGATGAGGATGCTTTTTATGTCGGTACGCTTGGCCATCTCAGCGGGCCTCCTGCATAAGTGCCGCAAAACGATCGAACAGGTAGCCGATATCGAGCGGCCCGGGGCTGGCCTCCGGGTGACCCTGGAAGCAGAACGCGGGGCGATCGGTCAGCGCGAAACCCTGCAGCGAGCCGTCGAACAGCGAGGTATGGGTGACGCGCACGTTGGCTGGCAGCGTGGCCGGATCGACCGCGAAGCCATGGTTCTGCGAGGTGATCAGCACGCGACCGTCGTCGTGGTCTTTCACCGGATGGTTGGCCCCGTGATGACCGAACTTCATCTTCAGCGTGGAAGCACCGACCGCCAGGCCCATGATCTGGTGTCCGAGGCAGATACCGAAGAGCGGAATCTTCGCCTCCAGGAATTCGCGCGTTGCCGCAATGGCGTAATCGCACGCCGCCGGGTCGCCCGGGCCGTTGGACAAAAACACGCCGTCGGGCTTCATCGCCAATACGTCGGCAGCAGAGGTTTGCGCCGGCACCACGGTAACCTCGCAGCCCTGCTCGGCCAGCAGACGCAGGATGTTGAGCTTGGTGCCGAAGTCGTAAGCGACGACCTTGAAGCGCTTGGCCGGCTGGTTGAAGCGGGTGTTGTCGAGGTCGTAAACGCCCTCGTTCCAGACGTACGGCTTGGTGACGCTGACCGCCTTGGCCAGGTCCATGCCGTTCAGCCCGGGAAACGCGCGCGCCTTGGCCAAGGCCGCTTCCGCGTCGACATGCTCGCCGGCCATGATGCAGCCGGACAGTGCGCCCTTGTCGCGCAGGATGCGCGTGAGCCGACGCGTGTCGATACCCGCTATCGCCACGGTGCCATTGCGCTTGAGGTAATCGGGCAAGCTTTCGCTGCTGCGCCAGTTGCTGGCACGGCGAGGCACGTCGCGAACGATCAGGCCTGCCGCGTGCACCGCGTTGGACTCGGCATCCTCGGCATTGACGCCGGTATTGCCGATATGGGGATAGGTCAGCGTGACGATCTGGCGCGCGTAGGAGGGATCGGTGAGGATCTCCTGATAGCCGGTCATCGCCGTGTTGAAAACCACTTCGCCGACAGTGTCGCCAGTGGCGCCCACGGCGTAGCCGTGAAACACGCTGCCGTCTTCGAGGGCGAGCAGAGCGGAAATATGCATGAGGTGTCCGCCTTTTTGATGCAGCAAGACCCGCAAGCCGCGCCATGGCTGGCTTGTGGAGCTCGGGAGGGAAAGTATCTGGGCGGGTTGAAATGATAAGACGCAGCGTCCTTTCTGTCCACCTTACAAAGCATGAACCGCACAGGGAACTCACGTTATTTCCGGACCGGCGGGCGCTAAACTAACCGATATTTTCAGGGAGCCAGCCGTCATGAGCGCCGCCGTTCTGCTCGATCCCGCACGACTCGATCGTCCGGATACTACGGTTACGCAGCACCCGTTTCCCTTCATGGTTGCGCACGGTCAGCTGCCGGACGAGGCCCGCAACGAGCTGGACAAGGACTTCCCGCGCTATCCCAGCGCGGGATTTTTCCCTTACGACCCCAGCGACTGCGGCCCCAGCGTCAATGCGCTGATCGACAACATGACCTCTCCGGCGTTCGCCCGGGCGGTCGGCGAGCGGCTGGGCATCGACGATCTCGGCCAGTACCCGACCCTGGTCACGCTGTGCCGGCTGCTCAACAAGCGCCATGGCACCATCCACACCGACAGCAAGTCCAAGGTCGCCACCGCGCTGATCTACCTCAACACGCAGTGGCCGGACACCAGCGACGGCTGCCTGCGCTTTCTGCACAAGATCGACGACATCGACAGTATCGTGGTGCCGGAGCTGACGCCGCTGTATGGCGAATTTGCGGTATTCAAGCGTTGCGACAACTCTTTTCACGGCCACCTGCCGTTCGAGGGTGAGCGGCGCGTCATCCAGGTGGCGTGGCTGACCAGCGAAGAAGAGAAACTGCGCAAGACCAAGCGCGGCAAATTCTCGCGCGTGTTCAAGAAGCTTTTCGGCAGCCTGGATACCAAGCTCGGCGCCGGCCGCGATCGCAACGCTTCTCATCCGGACTAGGCAAGCTCGCGCAAGTCTCCCCGGTATTTGCGATGCTGGTCATCGATTGAAATACCAGCCCACGAACGCAGCGAACACGCCATACAACGCGCCCACCGGCAGCAGCCAGCGCGCGTCGACCCGGCCTCGCTGGAACAGCCACCACAGATAACCTATCGCTATCATGGTGAGCACGCCGGCTGCCACAAGCGGGGTGTCGAACAGCCACGGCGTGGCGAACAGAGCCAGCGAACTGGGAATGGTGGCCTGGATCATCATCGAGCCGGAAATATTGGCCAGCGCTAGCCGCTCTTTGCCCTGGCGCACCCAGATCAGTGCGTTCACGGTTTCGGGCAATTCCGTGGCGACCGGGCTCAGCACCAGGGCCACCAGATGCGCCGGCAGCGAAAACAGCGCACCGATGGCTTCGAGCTGGCCGACAAACAGTCGCGACGCGGCGGCGATCACTGCCAGGGCGATAAAGGTTTGTGCGACCACCCAGCGCATGGCCGGATCAAGCTGGGCCGGACGAAACTTCAGCGGCTCGAGTTCCTCGTCCTCCGGCGCGTGGTCGCCGCTGCGCATCTCGCGCCAGACGTACGTGCCGTAGGCGGCGAGAAACAGAAGGCCAAGCCAGGGCTTGATGGCAAAGGCAACCAGGCCCAACCCGAACTTCACCACGAAGATCGCGAGGAACCAGGATTGATCGCGCGCCAGTCGCTTGCTGTCGACGCGAATCAGCCGGTCGGACCGCTTGAGCCGGCGCAGGTGCAGCCACAGCGCACCCCCGACCACAGCGTAGGCGATCGTGGCCAGTACCAGCGGACCGCCGAGCGCAGCGCCCACGCCAATATCTCGTGCCTCGGGCGTCTTGCCGAAAATCACCGCGACAAAGGTGACCGCACTCTCGGGCAAGGCCGTACCGAACGCGGCCAGCACCGTGCCGGTAGCCGTGGAACTCAGCTTGAGTTTGCGCCCGAACCACTCGACGCCGTTGACGAAATACTCGCAGGCGAGATAAATCGCGACCGCCGAGCCAATGAATAACGCGAAAGTAAGCAGCATGAAATGCACGAGGGCCGGGCGAGCGGAAACCGATGGCGCATCGACACCGCTCGCCCGGCCGGGTGAGCATGTCGATGGCCAAAGGTCTCGCCGGGCGCAGCCGTCGCGCGAAGCGACGGCTTGCTGATCGCACCATGGTTCCGGAAAGTCCGGCCCCAATTGTGTTGATGCGAACGCCTCTGGGTACGAGGCTGGCTACTCCCCAATGACAAGGCCGTGATGCTAACGACAGCGGGCGCAAATCGCAAGGAATTACTCAGCGATCCGGTGGCGGGATGCAGCGCGCTAAGCGCTCACCGCGGCGTCGCGATGACGTCCTCAAGCCGCCACAGACCAGTGGCACGACCGCGCAACCACAGCGCCGCCTGCAACGCGCCCCGCGCAAAAATCGAACGATCCGTGGCCCGATGCGACAGCTCCAGCCGCTCGCCCTGCCCGATCACCATCGCCGTGTGCTCGCCGACGATGTCACCGCCGCGCACCACGGCAAAGCCGATCGAGCCTTCAACCCGTTCGCCCGTCCGACCTTCGCGTGTATAGACGGCTGCCGCATCCAGCGTCGTCTCTCGTGCCGCGGCGGCGGCATGTCCCAGCGCGAGTGCCGTACCAGAAGGCGCATCCTGCTTGCGGCTGTGATGCGCCTCCACAATCTCGATATCCCACTCGGGCAGACTCGCCGCCGCGTCGCGCAGCAGATGCGTCAGTACAGCCACGCCGAGGCTGAAATTGGCCGCGCGCAGCAGGGCGATGGTTTCCGTGGCTTTCTGCAGACGGGCTTCCAGCATCGAGTCCATACCGGTGGTGCCGGTGACCAGCGGCGTGCCGTTGGCGAGGCAATAGTCGAGCGTCGCGCTCAAACCGTGCGGACCGCTGAAATCGATCACCACATCGAGAGCCGGAGCATTCGACCAATCCTGCGCGTAACGGAGGGGATGCGTTCCATCAGGGAAAACCGGCTGGCCCGCGTGGGCCGATGCGGATGACACCACCGCATGGACCAGCTCGAACCGCTCGTCGCCATCGAGCAGGTCACGCAAGGCGGCGCCCATGCGACCGGACGCACCACTGATGCCGAGGCGGAGAGATTGAGTCACCGGCGCGCTCCCTATTTGTGTGTTGAACGATCCATCGTAGCGCGAGCGGCACAGCCGGCAGCAATCGCCAGGCCGCCGTTCGCAACGGCTCGATGGAGAGCAGCGGTTAAGCGGTGACCCGCGACCAGAATTCTTTGACGCCGTCGATCCAGCCCTTGGCGCGCGGCGTATGCCGATCGCCGTCGCTTTCTTCGAAGGTGGCCTCAAGCGCCTCGAACAGCTCACGCTGCGCCTTGGTCAAGCGCACCGGCGTTTCAACCACCACACGACAGATGAGGTCGCCATGTCGCGTGCTGCGCACCGACTTGACGCCGCGCCCACGCAGGCGGAACTGCGTACCGGTCTGCGTCTCGGCCGGAATGCTGATCGGCACCTCGCCTTCCAGCGTCGGCACCGGCAGCTCCACGCCCAAGGCCGCCTGCGTGAATCGGATCGGCAGCTCGCAATACAAATCGTTGCCTTCGCGCTGGAAGATCGCGTGCTCGCGCACCCGCACCTCTACGTAAAGGTCACCCGCCGGCGTGCCGCCCGGGCCCGCTTCACCTTGCCCGCTTAAACGGATGCGGTCGCCGTTGTCCACGCCCGCCGGAATCTGCACGGAAAGCGTGCGCGACTCTTCGATACGACCTTCGCCATGGCATTTCTTGCACGGCCTCTCGATGGCCTTGCCAGTTCCGCCGCAGTGCGGGCAAGCCTGTTGTACCGAAAAAATGCCGTTCTGCATGCGCACCTGGCCATGACCGCGGCAGGTTTTGCATTGCACCACTTTGCCGTCTTCCGAGCCGCTGCCGTTGCAGTGGTGGCAGTTGACCTGTGTCGGCACTTCGATTTGCCGGCTGACGCCGAAAACGGCTTCCTCCAGGTCGAGCTCGATGATGTAGCGAAGATCCGCACCGCGACGCTGACGACCACCGCTGTTGCGACCGAAAATGTCGCCAAAAATGTCACCGAAGATATCGCCCACGTCGCCGAAGCCGGCCCCGCCGCGCCCGCCGGCACCTTGCTCAAGTCCGGCGTGGCCGTACTGGTCGTAGATCGCGCGTTTCTGTGGGTCGCACAGCACTTCGTAGGCCTCCTTGGCCTCCTTGAATTTTTCCTGCGCGCCCGGGTCATCCGGATTGCGGTCCGGATGATATTTCATCGCCAGCCGGCGGAAGGACTTCTTCAGCTCGACGTCGGTGACGCTGCGCTCGACGCTCAGCACTTCGTAGTAATCACGCTTGCTCATTCATGCATCCACACTGCTTGCCGCTTGCCGGTTAAAGATCGAGCGATACTGCTCCAGATCCTCGTGTCATCAACGCCTTGCCCCTCAACACGAAGCCCGCGACGGGATGATCCCGGCACGGGCTGGTGTTGACGACCCTGCCGCATCTTTTGGAGATGGACGGCTGCCGATTATTTCTTATTTCTTCTCGTCTTTCACTTCGGTGAACTCGGCATCGACCACGTCGTCCGGCTGAGCCGAGCCGCCCGGCGCCGACTGTGAACCGGCATCGGCGTTACCGCCGGCCTGAGCTGCGGCCTGCAGCGCCTGCGCCGCCTGCTCCAACTTCTCGACCTTGGCGTCGATCGCAGCCTTGTCCTCGCCATCCTTGACCTTTTCCAGATCGGACAATGCGCCTTCGATCGTGCTGAGCTGATCGGCCGGAATCTTGCCGCCGTGCTCTTTCAGCGCGGTGCGGGTCGAGTGGACCAGCTGATCGGCCTTGTTGCGGGTAGCAACCAGCTCGTGGAAGCGCTTGTCCTCTTCTTTGTTCGCCTCGGCGTCGGCCACCATGCGCTGGATCTCGTCCTCGGACAGACCCGAGCCGGCCTTGATTTCGATCTTCTGTTCTTTGCCGGTCTTCTTGTCCTTGGCCGACACGTGCAGGATGCCGTTGGCGTCGATATCGAAGGTGACCTCGATCTGCGGCATGCCGCGTGGCGCTGCTTCGATACCGGACAGGTCGAACTTGCCCAGCGACTTGTTGGCGCTGGCGCGCTCACGCTCGCCCTGCAGTACGTGCACGGTCACGGCGGTCTGGTTGTCGTCGGCCGTGGAGAACGTCTGCGCGGCCTTGGTCGGCACCGTGGTGTTCTTCTCGATCAGCTTGGTCATCACGCCACCCATCGTCTCGATGCCGAGCGACAGCGGGGTCACGTCCAGCAGCAGCACGTCTTTGACCGTACCGCCCAGCACGCCGCCCTGGATCGCGGCGCCGACAGCGACGGCCTCGTCCGGGTTGACGTCCTTGCGCGGGTCCTTGCCGAAGAACTCCTTCACCGACTCTTGCACTTTCGGCATGCGGGTCTGACCACCGACGAGGATGACCTCATTGATGTCGGACACGCGCAGACCGGCGTCATTCAGAGCGGTGCGGCACGGATCGATGGTGCGCTTGATCAGTTCTTCGACCAGCGACTCCAGCTTGGCGCGGGTCAGCTTGATGTTGAGATGCTTCGGACCGGACGCATCGGCCGTGACGTACGGCAGATTGACGTCGGTCTGATGGTTGGACGACAGCTCGATCTTGGCGCGCTCGGCGGCATCCTTCAGACGCTGCAGGGCGAGCGGATCCTTGCGCAGGTCGATGCCCTGCTCCTTGTTGAACTCGTCGACGAGGTAATCGATGACGCGCATATCGAAATCTTCGCCGCCGAGGAAGGTGTCGCCGTTGGTGGCCAGCACTTCGAACTGCTTCTCCCCGTCGACTTCGGCGATCTCGATGATCGACACGTCGAACGTGCCGCCGCCGAGGTCGTAGACCACAATCTTGCGGTCACCGCCCTTCTTGTCCATGCCATAGGCCAGCGCGGCCGCGGTCGGCTCGTTGATGATGCGCTTGACGTCGAGGCCGGCGATCTTGCCGGCGTCCTTGGTCGCCTGGCGCTGGCTGTCGTTGAAGTAGGCCGGCACGGTGATCACGGCTTCGGTGACGGACTCGCCCAGATAATCCTCGGCGGTCTTCTTCATCTTCATCAGCACTTTCGCCGCGATCTCCTGCGGCGCCATCTTCTTGCCGTCAGAGGTCTGCACCCACGCGTCGCCGTTGTCGTGCGCGACGATGGCATAAGGCACGATGTTCAGATCTTTCTGGACTTCCGCGTCGGCGAACTTGCGGCCGATCAGGCGCTTCACCGCGTAGAAAGTGTTCTTGGGGTTGGTGACGCTCTGGCGCTTGGCCGAGGCGCCCACCAGCACTTCGCCGTCCTTGTTGAAGGCGACGATGGAGGGCGTGGTGCGATCGCCTTCCGAATTCTCGATGACCTTGGCCGTGCCGCCTTCCATGACGGAGACGCACGAGTTGGTGGTGCCCAAGTCGATACCAATGATCTTGCCCATGTCTACTACTCCGATATTTTTACTAGCGGCCCCCGCGGCCGCGACTGGTTATCAGGTGGGGGTGTGGCCCGGCGATTCAATGCCAGCAACGCCCTAAATGCGATTTCGATCCATTTGCCGGCGCCTCATTCAGCCAGGCGCCAGCCGGAAAAGTCCTAATCCTTCGCCACGGCGACCAGCGCCGGACGCAGCAAGCGGTCGTTCAATACGTAACCCTTCTGCAGCACGGTCACGACCGTGCCCGGTGCCTTGTCCGGCGCCTCGACCATGCTCACCGCGTGGTGGCGCTCGGGATCGAGCGGCTGACCGAGCGGATCGATCTGGACCATGCCGTTGTTCTCGCCGACTTTCAGCAGCGCCTTCAAGGTCAGGCTGATGCCTTCGCGCATCGAGGCCAGATCGCCGCCTTCCACCGCCAAGCCGCCCTCGAGACCGTCATACACCGGCAGCAGCTCGTTGAGTAGCTTTTCATTGGCGAAGCGGCGCGCCTGCTCCAGATCGCGCTGCATGCGGCGACGCTGGTTTTCCAGCTCGGCCCGCTCGCGCAATACGGTTTCGCGCAGCTCGGCGTGGCTGGCTTCCAACGTTTTCAGCTGGCTTTGCAATGCCTCCAGCTCGGCATTTTCCGATGCCGACTCGGCCGCAAGATCATCATGGCCATCCTGCGCGTCGTTGGACGCGTGCGGATCATTGTTATGCATTGAAAACACTCCCAGACTTTTCCATGGCCGGCACCGCTGCGGATGGCCGACCTTCGACAATTGGCGGGAAACCCGTATCTCCCGCTGCGGTTATAAGGCCGTCGTGGCGCGATTCAAGGCGTCACTGAGCAATGTGGCAGTCGCCTGCACGACCGGAATGACCCGATCGTAGGCCATGCGCGTGGGGCCAATGACCCCCACTGCACCCAATACGCGCCCCTGCGCGCCGTAGCTGGCGGTGACCACGCTGCAACCGTCCAGCGCGGTGAAACCCGATTCCTCGCCGATAAAAAGCCGTACGCCCGGCGCGCGGGCGCACACTTCCATCAGCTGCAGCAATTCGTTTTTCTGCTGGAATGCCTCGAACAGTTCGCGCAGTCGCTGCAGATCCGACAACTCCGAGTACGCCATCAGATTGGTTTGGCCACTGACCAGCACGTCGCTGCCGCCGGCCTGCGGCGCAAACGACGCAGTGGCCAGTTCCATCGTGCTGGACAACAGGCGATTGAGCTCGCTGCCGGCCTCGCGCAGCTCGGCCAGCAGGTGCGCGCGGATGTCATCCACCCGAAAACCGACGAACTGCGCGTTGAGATAATTCGCCGCCTCTTCCAGCTCGCGGCTGTCCAGCGGCTTGGCCAGCTGCACGATGCGGTTCTGCACCTGGTTGTCGGAAAACACCAGAATCACCAGCACGCGCGCGTCCGGCAACGGCACGAAATCGATATGGCGCAGCGGAAAGTCGGCCTGTCGTGGCACGGTGACCACGCCGGCAAAGTGCGTCATCGCCGACAGCAGTGTCGATGCGTTGCCGAGCAGGTCGAGCGTGTTGGTCGGCCCCGGCGGCAGCTCTCGCTGCAGGCGTGCCATCTCTTCCTGCGGCAGCGGCTGCAGTTCGATCAGGCTGTCGACAAACAGACGCAGCCCGCGCGGCGTGGGTACGCGCCCGGCCGAGGTATGCGGCGAGGACACCAACCCGGCGTCTTCGAGGTCGGCCATGATGTTGCGAATGGTCGCCGGGCTCACGTCCAGCCCCGACGAGCGAGACAGCGTGCGCGAACCTACCGGCTCGCCGTTGACCAGATACTGGGCGATCAGCGTACGCAACAGGCGTCGCGTGCGGGCGTCGAGATCGGGGCCGTGCGGATTGATCATGGGCTGTAGCAGTCCTTGAGACTGCACAGAAATAAGGTCTGCGCGCGTCGCTTGCAAGTACAAGGCTTATTTCGCACCGGCAGCGTGCCGCTACAATCCACCGACCTCATCATTGTCTCCCCCATGCTTACTTCGCTTTATGTTCGTCATTTTGCGGTAGTCGAAGGCGCCGAGATCGCCTTCGGCCCAGGCCTGACCGTGGTCAGCGGCGAGACCGGTGCGGGCAAATCGCTGCTGGTCGATGCGCTGATGCTGCTGGCCGGCGCCCGCGCCGACAGCGGCATGGTACGCGCTGGCAGCGATCGGGCCGACCTGACTGCCGAGTTCGATCTGAGCGATCTGCCCGAAGCGCGCGAGTGGCTGCGGCGCGAGGAGCTGGACGAAGACGGTCAATGCCAGCTGCGCCGCGTGATCCGCGTCGAGGGCAGCTCGAAGGCCTGGATCAACGGACGCCCGGCCAATGCGCGCCAGCTCGGCGAACTGGCCTCGCTGCTGGTGGAAATCCACGGCCAGCACGAACATCAGGCGCTGCTGTCGCGCTCCCATCAAATGGCGTTGCTGGACGCTTACGCCGGCCACGATGCGCTGCTGACCAAGGTGCGCGACAGCGCGCTGCAGTGGCGCGAGCTCGGCGCCCGCGTGCGCAAACTCAGCGGCGGCGACGATCGCGACCGGCGCATCGAGCTGCTGAGTCATGAACTGGGCGAGCTGGAAAAATGGGCGCTTGCGCCAGCCGAGCTCGCCGAACTGGAATCCAGCCACAAGCGGCTGGCCAACGCCGGGCGTCTGGCCGAAGGCGCCTCGGGCGTGGTCGAACTGCTCGACGGCGACGGCGAGTTCGCCCTGCGACGCGCACTCGGTCGCGCCCATGCCGAGCTCGGCAAGCTCACCGCGATCGACGACCGGCTGGCACCGCTGCTGGAGCTGCTCGACAACGCCGAGATCCAGCTGGGCGAGGCGGTCGACGGTCTGAGCCGCTATGCGCAGGATGTCGATCTCGACCCTGAGCGCTTCGAGGAAGTCGACACGCATCTGGCACGCCTACACGAATTGTCACGACGCCATCGGCTACCCGTCGTCGAGCTGCACGAGAAGCTCGACGCCGTGCGCATCGAGCTGGCCGAACTCGAAGGCGCGGGCGAAGCGCTCGAAAAGCTGGCCGCGCAGCGCGAGCGCCTGCAGAAGGATTACGACGTCGCTGCTGCTGACCTCAGCAAAGCACGCACCGCGGCCGCCGCCAGACTCGCCACCGAGGTAAGCGCCCTGATGAGCGAGCTCGGCATGGCCGGCGGCGTCCTGCGCATCGAGCTCGAATCGATCGATGGCGATGAACCCGATCCCCAAGGCAAGGAACGCTGCGAACTGCTGGTCAGCGCCAACCCCGGCCAACCACCGCGACCGCTGCGCAAGGTAGCCTCCGGCGGCGAACTGGCGCGCATCAGCCTGGCCATCGAAGTGGCGACGCTGGGCAAGGACACGGTCGGCAGCATGGTCTTCGACGAGGTCGATACCGGCATCGGTGGCGCCGTCGCCGAGGTGGTCGGCCAGAAGCTGCGTGCGCTGGGTTCTCAGCGGCAGGTGCTGTGCGTCACCCATCTACCGCAGGTCGCGGCCCAGGGCCACGCGCATCTCAGAGTGAGCAAGCAGACCGACGGCGACGCGACCCGCACGCACATCGAGACGCTCGATGCCGCCGGTCGACGCGATGAACTGGCGCGCATGTTGGGCGGCGTGGAGATCACCCGCGAAACGCGCGCGCACGCGAAGCAGATGCTGGAACGAGCGCAGAGCGGCTGACGCCCTTGTCAGTCGTCGCAGGTCGGTCAACCAATCGAACCTCAAGTATTGAGCGGCAGCAGCCCGCGATCCGTAGCCATGCGGTAAAGGTCGAGCTCCGAACCCGCGCCCAGTTTTCCCATGAGGCTGGCGCGGTGGATGTAAACGGTTTTCTGGCCGATACCCAGTTCCGCCGCCACCTGTTTCGGCGTCAGGCCGCCGGCCAGCAGCAGAAACACTTCGCGCTCGCGCGCCGTCAGTCGGCTGATCGGATCAAGCCCGGCGTTTGAACGGCCGGCGCGGCGCTCTTGCAGATCGGAGCTTAGAAAGGTCTCGCCATTCATCACCGCGCGTAGCCCGGCGACCAGTTCCTCCGGCGCCACGCCCTTGGTGACATAACCGCTGGCACCGCGACGAAGCGCTTCGGACACATACGGATCGCCGTCGTGCATGCTGAGTACCACGATGCGCGTTTCGCTGGAAACGCTCAGCAGATGCTCGATCAATGGCAGCCCACTGCCGTCGGGCAGGGATAGATCCAGCGCCACCAGATGGGGCCGCCACCGGCTGACTGCCTCCACCGCGTCATCGGCATTGCGGCACTCGGCCACCACGTCCAGATCGGGCTCGAGCTCGATCAGCCGTTTGAATCCCTCACGAACGATAGCGTGGTCATCGACCAGGACAATGGTATGCATCGCATTACTTTACACAGTGCATGGCGACTTAGGCAGATGCAGTGACCGTGATCGCCGATGGCAGGCTTGTCCGCCGAGCGCCGGACGTCGCATGTACCATCCGCGCATGCGCCTGAAATCACTCCACCTGCCGGATTCCGGCCCGCTGCTGGCTATCGGCTATGTCTTGCTGTGGCTACTGCTGTGGCTGACCGTGCAGCCATACTGGATGCTGCCATACGGTCTACGGTTCGGCGCGCTGCTGCTTACGCCACTGCGCCACTGGGGCTGGCTGCTGGGAGCGGAGCTTGCGGTCACCGCCGGCATCGCCATGGCACACGGCATGCCGCTGGGCTGGAACGGATTCCTGATTACCGAGCTGCCGGAGCCGCTGGTGATGGCATTGGCGCTATGGCTGCTGCGGCGCTTCAACCTGCATGCCAGTTTGAACAGCCCACAGGAGGTGACCCGGCTGCTGCTGTCGGTCGTGTTCGTCGTCGCGGCAACCACCGCTGTCGACGCGGCCCTGCTCGACCTGATCCATGAACCGGGCTCGCCCGAGCTGATCATCAGCATCCTCGGGGAGGAACTGCTCAGCCACTATCTGGGCATTCTGCTGATCGTGCCACTGATGATTCTGCTGCTGCGCACGCGCTTCGACCATCGCTCGCTGGCCAGCCTGGCGATGGACGGGCTGCTGGTGATGTTCCCCTCGATGATGATACTGCTGGTGCTGTCCGAGCAGGCCGCGCCGCAGCCGCAATTCGCCCGCGTGCTGTCGCTGGCGCCGGTGCTGTTTTTCGCCTTTCGCCACGGCTGGCGCGGAGCCAGCATGGCGATGATCATTTCGAGTTTCGGCATGAATCTGGTCGAACAGCATCTCGGGCATGCGCCGTCCACCGCGGCGGCCTATCTGTTTCTGGCGGTGGCCGGCACCGGCGCAATCATGCTCGGTTCGGCGACCGACGCCCTGCGCCGCAGCAGCGCGCGGGTGGCCGAGCAGAACGTCTATCTGGGCGCGGTGAATCGACGATTGGATCAGCTGGCACAGCAGCTGCGCAGCGCCGCACGCGGCAATCTGCAGGCCGATGAAAACCAGCGCCGCTATCTTGCGGCCGAGCTGCACGACGAGCTGGGGCAGAACATCACCGCGATCCAGACCCATGTGAAGCTGGCACAGAGCCGCCTGCGTGACGCCGGCATGCAGGACATCAGCGCCTCGATCAATACCATCCTGGGACACATGCGCCGCGCGCTGCATCGGTTGCTTGACGATCTGCGCCCCGCCGTACTGGACGAGTTCGGGCTGATTCGCGCGCTGGACGAGGGTCCGATCCGCGATCTATTGCAGGCGGCCAATATTGCCTATTTCACCGAACTCCACGGCGATCCGCGCCTTCTGGATGACGACACGCGAACGGCGATCTATCGACTGACCCAGGAAAGCGCGACCAATACCGTCAAACATGCGCAGGCCAGCGAGTTCAGGGTGCGCCTGCGTATCGGCGAACGCCAGGGCATGGTGCTTGCGTTGCTCGATTTGCGTGACAACGGCACCGGACTGCCCAATCGCATGCCCCGCGGCGGCCGCGGTCTGCAAGGCATGCGCGATCGGGTGACTTCACTCGGCGGCCAGTTTCGGCTACGTGCGGATCACGCCGGCGTGCACTTGCGCATTTTGTTGCGAAGCAACAATAACTTGCCCGATCTCACTCGGCTGGAGTAAGAATTTTTCTTATACCTGGAACGTAAAGACTTCGTTACGATCAGGTCATCGATGTGGGGGAGCCACCATTGCAAGATGGTGGATCAGGGTCACCGTGGGGACGGTGGTTCTGAAAAACGGCAGGATGCTGTTTCGCCGCTATCCGGCGACGAGCCTCGGCAAACGGCACGCAATGCCCTCGCCGGTCGTGAGTCAGGATAGTGGAGCAGCCGTGAGTGGACAGGAGTCCTCTTCACGGCTTTTTTATGCGCGCTATTTGCCCGGCAGAAGCCCCGGCTTCGCTCAACCTTTCCTGGGACGGTTCTTCGGACGCACGTAAATCACCAGGCTGTGATCCTCGATCACGTAGCCATGCTTGTCGGCAATCTCGCGCTGCAGCCGCTCGATTTCCTCGCTGACGAACTCGATCACGGTTCCGCTGTCTACGTCGATCATGTGATCGTGATGCTTGCCGCGATCCAGCTCGTAGACAGCCTGACCACCCTCGAAGTTGTGTTTGACGATGATGCCGGCCGCTTCGAACTGGGTCAGCACCCGGTAAACGGTGGCGAGGCCAATGTCTTCCTGGTGGGCGAGCAGTTTCTTGTAGACGTCTTCGGCGGTGAGGTGCTGCACGCCCTCCTCGTCGAAAATTTGCAGAATTCGCATCCGCGGATGGGTGACCTTGAGGCCGACCCGACGCAGTTCTCTGGTTTCCTGTTCCATAACCGACCCTATCGCACGCGGCGCCATCGAGCCCGTAGTGTATCATCCGACACCTTTACGATCTGGACGCAAGACGCATGCAAAAGCTGATCACCCTGCTGGTTTTCGCCGTGCTGGCGCTCTCGATGGCCGGCTGCCACCTCGTCTATACCCCGGACGTGCAGCAAGGCAATCTGCTCGATAAGGACATGGTCGGTCAGCTGAAGCCCGGCATGACCAAGCGTCAGGTTCTGGTACTGATGGGCACGCCATCGGTCAGCACGCCCTTCGACAGCAGCCGCTGGGACTACGTGTCGACGCAGCAGCATCGCGGCGGCCCGATCAAGCTGCGCACCTTTACGCTGACCTTCAACAACGACACGCTGGTACGGACCCAGGGCGACTTTTTCGCGCAGGATGCGCAGCAGCTCGTGAAGGACAGCAAGAAGTATCACGCCAGCTATCCCGTCAACGAAACCAAGGGCGACAAGAACACGTCAGCCGACGACAAGAAAGACGACGGCACCTTCGGTTCTGGCACGGATACCGGCAACGGCACACAGCCCTCGCCCACCAGCGGCGGCAACGACGGTCACTGATGGCGAGATTCGCGCGCCCGGATCAGCGGGCGCGCTTTCGGCGCGCCTCCATCGGATCGAGCACGAGCGGCCGGTAGATTTCTATCCGGTCGCCTTGTTCTACGACGTGATCAGAGGGCACACGCTTGGAAAAAATTCCCAGCCGGTCGCCCTGCATGACTCCGGCAGGCATGGCGTCGGCGATACCGGACGCTTCGATCGCTTCAAGCGCGGTGCAGCCTTCAGCCACGTCGACACGTCGCAGATGATGGCGATCGGCGCCGGCATAAACGACTTCCACGGTGATGACGCGCTCAACCATAAACCCGCTCGGCCTCGCGGCAAAAATCGTCGACCATCCGGTTGGCCAGTCCCTGAAATCCCAGTTTGATGGCGCCACCGCCAAGTCGGCCCGCGTAATCGAAATCCAGCGCGAAACTGATCTTGCAGCCCACGTCGCCGAGGGCAATGAACTCCCATAACCCGTCCAGGCTGCGAAACGGACCGTCGACCAGACTCATGTGCAGGCGCGCCGGCGGATTTACCGTATTGCGCGTGGTGAAGCTCTGGCGAAACCCGGCAAACTTGAGATCGAGTCTGGCCACCAGCACATCATTACCGCGCTCCAGAACTTCGGCACCCGCACACCAAGCGAACCGCTTTGGGTATGCTTCGACGTCATTGACCAGGTCGAACATCTGCGCCGGCGAGTAATTCACCAGGGCGCTGCGGCGAATTTCGATCATGGCAGCCTCTTCATATCACGCAGGATTCGACCCGACATGCGGTCGATCCGGCATCAGGGCAACTAAGCCCGAGTTTAACGGACATGGCTAAAGCAAAGGACAAAGACAACAAGGGCGGCGGCACTATCGCGCTCAACAAACGCTCGCGTTTCGAATATCACATCGATCAACGCTACGAAGCGGGTATCGCCCTGCAGGGCTGGGAGCTGAAAGCGCTACGAGCCGGCCGCATCAACTTCGGCGAGAGCTACGCTGTCGCCAAGAATGCCGAAGTCTTTCTTGTCGGCGCGTCGATCCCGCCGCTGATCAGTGCCTCCACCCACGTGATTGCCGAAGACCGGCGCACGCGCAAGCTGCTGCTCCATCGCAAGGAAATCGATCAGCTGGTCGGCGCCGTCGAGCGCAAGGGCTACACCCTGGTCCCTACCGCCATGTACTGGAAGGGCAACAAGGTCAAGGTCGAAATCGGCCTGGCACGCGGCAAGCAGGAACACGACAAGCGCGACACCGAAAAGCAGCGCGACTGGCAGATCGAAAAGCAGCGCACCATGCGCTCGCACAATCGCGGCGCCTGATCGAAAAACTCCCAGCCGATGTTGGGCCGCGCCTACGCCCAACTCGTCAGGCTGACCGGCAAAGGCTCCGGACGGTTTCGCTCATCAAGGGCGCAAGTTATCACCGGCGGTCAGCGCCCTGGCTCGCTCGCACCCGACGATAGGTCGCCGGCGGAAGCCCCGACCACTTTGAAAACGACTTGCTGAAGGTTGTGCGATCGGCAAAACCCAGCTTCAGCGCGATCGTATCGATGTCCAAATCATGATCGGCCAGCATATTTTTGGCCGCTTGAAACCGGGCCTGCGCCTGGATGGCGGCAAACGAGCTGCCGGTTTTCTTCAGCCTGCGCTGCAGTGTGCGCGTCTCGATACCCAGTCGCTTCGACGCTTGGCCGACCGTCATCGCGGGCGAGTGCCGCAGCAAGCCGGAAAGCGCTTTTTCGAGACCATCCACCTCCTGCAGCTGCTTCAGCCGCTGCTCCAGCAACAGTCGCATCTTGGCGTGCAGCGCCGGCGAGCTGCCGGGTATCGGGTGATCGAGCAACCCCAGCGGATGGCTGGCTCCGTCAAAGCTGCCGCCGAAGCGAGGAAGCGAGCCAAACTGCTTTTCATAGGCAGCCAGGTTCGTCATCGGCCGATGTCGGAACGTGATGTCGGGACAGGAATGCTGGCCCAACAGCTGGTTCAGCACGCGATTCAGAACGACAAGCACGGTCTCGGTCAGGCCCGGCGAGCTGACAAGAGCGCCTGAAGCGTCATGAAGCTCGAAATAGATCGTGAAGCGATCGCCGGCGATGTCATACCTCGCCGTCATGCTCGGGTGGACGAAATGCGGCAGAAAATCCAGCAGCCACAGCGCCTCCCTCAACGAGCTGCAGGTGGCCAGAAAGGTCTGTACTTCCGGCGTGTGCTCGAAGGCGTAATGTTCGCCGAGGGCAAAGGGAAAGTAGGCCCGGGTGGAGCGTCGCACGCCGAAATCCATCATGGTGGTTATCAGGTGCACATCGCCCGGGTCGCCGTCGTCCTGCATGTCCGACACCCGGATGCCGACGTCCGACAGCACCGACTCGATATCGAAGCCGCAAAGCGCTGCGACTCGCGCGAGAAGAGAAACGTCGCGAAAGGAAATGGAACGCCCCCCGTGGCCGTCGCCTTTCTCAACGGAATCGCCATTGTCCGCCGTCATCGGCCGCTACGCCTCGCATGAGTCTCTGGGCGACGACTTTAACGCAGCTGTCGCCAAAAGACATATTTTGGCGTCACGCGGCATAGCCTACCCGTAGGCGACCGCCTAGCCTAGCCACAATGAAATAGCAGAGGAATACCTCATGCCTGCCGCTATCAGCTACAGCGAAACCATCGTTCCCCGCGAAAATCTAGACTTCGGCCTGGATGCGAGCATTCCCAAATATTGGTATCGCGGCGATGCCTACAAATCGCGCTACGTAGATGCCGTACAGCTCAGTTTCCCCGACGGGGAGCGCTACTTCATCACCTGCGTACGGGCATTTCGCGATCAGATCACGGACCCCGAGCTGCAAGTCGCCGTCCGCGATTTTACGCGCCAGGAGGGTCAGCACGGCATGGCCCACACGCGCTACAACCAGTTGCTTGAAGCGCAGGGCCTGCCGGTCGAGGCGTTGCTGGATCAGATCAAGGCCTTGATCGCCCGGCGCATGCGCATCTACTCGCCGAAGTTCAATCTGGCGCTGACGGCAGCAGCCGAGCACTTCACCGCGATGCTGGCCGAGGCGTTTTTCGCCAAGGTGTCGACTACCGAAGGAATGAATCCACGCATGCGTGCCATGCTGGCCTGGCATGCCATCGAGGAAATGGAGCACAAGTCGGTAGCCTTCGATGTCATGCGCAAGATCGCCAAAGTGGGCTACTGGAAGCGCGTTGCCGCGATGGTGGTGTTCACCAAAGACATCCTGGGTATCTCGTATTCCATCACCAATCGCATGCTCAAGGCCGATGGCTATTCCGGGCCGGAGCGGCTGTGGCTGCACATCAAGAATCTTCTGTGGATTCATGGCCCCAGAAAAGGCGTCTTCGGATCGTTGACTCCCAAACTGCTGGCCTACTTCAAGCCCGGCTTTCATCCCAACGATCAACCGGTGATCCATAACTACCGCAGCTGGGTGGATACCTACGAGCGCACCGGCAGCCCGGCTCTTGCCTGCGATGCGCTGCTCGCGGCGGCACATCGTTGAAGGAGCTGCACCTAGGGCCGCTTGAAAGAGACCAGAGGGCAGAGACGCTCTCGCGATTTCCAGCCCGGATTGCAGCAAGCTCTTAAGCCGACAATACGCGCACAAAAAAGGCCGGAACCTTTGCTTTCGCTAGGGTTGCCGGCCTTCGTTGTACAGCGTCGCGCACTAAATTGGGGTGGCGTCTATTGAACGATCGCCCGAAAACCTTATCAAGCAATGGTTTCTCGGCTTTACCATTCCAACATGCCCCCAAATATGCCCCCACAGCTTGACGGTTGTAACTTACACAACTGCCTTTTAACTCGGGATTTATATTGGCGAACGGAAGCAAATCAACCTATGCCAGCGCTTGATTGTCTGATGGTTGGAAAGACTGAACGACGCTAAAGCGACTGTCCATACTATCTTGAGAACATGACTTCCGACACATATCTATAGAAAGTGCTTGTATATACATAGCCAGTGGTGCATGTTGCCGCTATACGAAAACGTATATACAATCATCGGCCGGGTAATGGAAACCAGAAGCGAAGATGATCAACTTTCACCAAGATGTCATCGTGAAGCTGCGCGACAAGCATCAGGTATCGCAGAAGGAAGTGCTGGAATGTTTCGCGAACGGCGAGGCTGCATATTTCGTGGACACTTCGGAAGAGCACCAGACCGATCCTCCAACACACTGGTTTATGGCCCCGACAAACCATAACCGCATGCTGAAAGTGTGTTTTGTGCGCCGGAATGGCGACTTACAGATAAAAACCGCTTTCGAACCAAAGAACGACAAACATCTTGAACTATACCGCCGGCTTGCGAACCTTCCGTCATGCTGGCCTTTGGAGGAGTAATACATATGGGCAACAAAATCCCTGGATCAGATGCGAACTGGGAAGAAGGTGTGCTCGGACTCAATGAGAGCACCGCTGAACGTGCTGATGCAGAAGAAACTGCTGCAATTGAGCGCGCAACCGGGACAAACATGCAGCCGATCTCGATGAGGCTGCCGCAGGATTTGATCAACGTACTGAAAGAAATCGCAAAGTACCGAGGAATCGGTTATCAGCCGATGGTTCGTGATCTGCTGCAGCGTTGGGCGGTTGGTGAGATTAAGACCATCCTCAATGAGCGATTGATCGAGGCTCAGAAGCGTGAAGAAGAGGTTGAGAAGCTGCCATCTTTGGCAGGAGATCTGCGAAAGTCCGCATAGCCCTCACCGATTTGCGTTGAAAAGCCCGCTTCGGCGGGTTTTTTTGTCTGCTTTGGTCGTAAGCATTTTCCTACCAGCAATATGGCTTCTGGCGGACGGTGAAAGCGAACGCATCCCTTGAGACTGCATCCGCCTACCCTGCGGCCATGCCCCGACAGCCAAAACGCGCCAAATCCCTTTGCTTCGGACCTGCTGGCCGACTGGTCGGCCGTTGACGCGCCGCTTAGATGCTGATGACGTCGCCCCTACTGGGGTAGCGCGCACAAGATGTGTCAGCGCCCGATGTGAGCGATACTCCATGGAGTGAAAGGAACAGGCGGGAGGAGCCATGTACCTACTAGGCACGGTGTTGCTAGTTTTATGGGGAATGTATGTCTATCCGGGCGATATCTCAAATATCCCGTTTGCGCAGCTCACCATGGCAAAGCTAGTCGATGCAATCCTTTCTGGGGCACTCTTCGTGGGTGCGGTCTATCTGGGTTTCGAGTCATTGTCCAAAGACAAGATATGGCCGTGGCGGTGGACGTGGCTGTACGTAGCAAGCCTTCTGGCGCGGACTGTTGCTTGCTGCTTTCTCATCGGCACGTTCTATTTCATCGTCTTGGTACGCTTCAAACTCGATGGGGGCCCGTTGATCGTTTCACTCATTGTGCTGGCAATCCTTTTGCTGTCCACAATGCTTAACGCTGAACTGGATTTTGAGAAGAAGCGTACGCCAGGGGCGAATCTTGAAACGTCCTAACCGTCGCTAGATCTCAAACTATCCCCTAGTGCATTAAAGTCATTCGCGCGCACGCACGCGGGCGAAGAGATGGGAAACTCGCTCAGTGGCAGACCGCCTGCTTTGAACGCCTTGGAAGATTCCCCGCAACCTTGGCTTTCCCCTCGGCAGTACGTGGTCCCGTTGAATAACCACCATGCCATTTGCAGCGGCGCTTGCCGGGAACGCTGGGTGCCTCGCAGGGTTTGCCATCACAGCGACGGCGTCCCCCACAGGGGACTCGCATATGCGCGGCCAGCTTCCGATGCTTTGCCAAATAGTCGACAGCCCACTTAGGCAAGCCGGCTAACTCGATCGCGCCCGCGTGGAGAATGCTGTTAACAGGTTTGGATGCCATAGAACCTCCAGAGTTATTCGGGATCGCGCGTACTACTGGCGAAAGTCATTCACGCTCGCGCGCATTGGTCATCCGATCCAAAGTTATTCATGCGCGCGCTTTGTAACTAAACATTCGCGAGAGAGACATTAATGGCTTGGATTGCTAATCGCATTTTGCTGAACAGGAATCGTGCCGAGATAGGATGACAAGGCGTTGGTTACCGCTGGAGTCTGCTGCTGTGGCATGAGCGCGTTATAAAATGTCCGGCTTCGCATTGCCTGGGACGCCATACGAGCGCCTCCAAGCGTTGCGGCTACGGTAGGAATGCCTACGGTAGGCACACCCGCAGCGAGGGCTGCCAAACCCTTCACTGCATCTGTTGCATTACTACGCAGCGCTGTACCCGAATCAGGAATGGCCTGCTTCAGGAAGTGCTGACCAATCATCGCCAAGTCGCCAAGATCACCTCGTCTTCCCGTGGCCATGGCGTTCTTGCCAGCTCCCGAGCTGGTGACAGCGCCCATAAGCCGACCCGGAGGGATATTCCCGTCCGTGGCGCTAGCGACAATCGGTGTCAGCTGTTTGATGTTTTGCCATGTACCGCGAAGGTCTTGCAGTTGTGCGGCATCTGATGGGCTCATGCCTCGCTGCATAATGTCGCGCAACGCATCCTGAAATTGCCCGGCGTAGTGGCCAGTCTGTCCATCTGCGGCCGAAGCCCTACCTAGTGCGGAATCAATCGATTGAAAAGCCGCGCCAGGGATATTTCCTAGCTTGCTCTGCACATTGGCGAGTTGATCAATTGCACCGCCAAGCATCGTACCTGCATCAGGCCCACCATAAATATGAGCTTCATTTGCAAGCGATGAAAGGTTGCTCCAATCGTTCGGAGACATGCTCAGACTGTTTCTGTTCCAGAGTGCATTGAAACCGTTAGATGCCTGACTCTTAGCCGCGTCGAATACATCCGGTGTGATCGCTTTCGCACCTGGTAAACCAATTGTCTTTGCAATGGCGTTGTTGAACTGGCCTTGCTGCTTTGCTGCAAAGGAACGCGCGCCACTAAATGGGAACTGCGAGGTTACCGAATCAGCAACTTTCATCGGCACGGACTGCGAAAGCTGGGGAGCCGTGATGTCGATACCCAAATCATTGGCGCGCTGAGCTAGTGCCTGCCGGACAGCGGGAATATCACCAGCCAAATACCTTGTAACCGCCCCCGTTCCTGCACTCAGTCCATTCGGTGCCATGCCACCGGCTATACCCGCGCCCAATTGCCACAGTGGATTGGCGCCTGCTTCCTTGGCTGTATCTGATGCTGTAACACCTGAAGCAGCTGAGACAGCTTGTGTACCTGGATTGGCCGCTAGTGTGTTGCCTATTGCTGCTACTGCTGGATTGGCAGATGCGCCTAAAACACCGCCTAAGCCGATACCGCTGGCGACGCCACCAAGCGCCGATGAAAGATCACTAGCTAGCCTCTCCTCGCCATTCTGTGGCTGAACGTTGGGGACACCGGCAGCGTTAAGAGCCATGTCAGTGGCTTGCGACGTGTTGCCAAGCCGATATTTTGGATCAACACCAAGTCCGCTTTCCGCTGCGTTGACGGTCGCCACAATAGGGTCGTTGAACAATCCGACCACGCCCATCGCGCCATGGGCTAAGCCTCGACCGGCAAGTGTGAAGGATCGAGCCAACTGATCACCGATAGAAGGAGATTCCGTAGGTGAATTTGATGCCGATGATGGATTGCTTTGTGCTGTTGTCACAGGCACGGAAACCGTCTGCGGATGACCATCAAACTGATCAAATGGATTAGCCGGCGCTGTGGTGTTTTGTGCTGTTGGCGCTGGCGAAATAACGACGTCATTCGCGCCCCAAGCTGGAGCCGCGATTGCCGTAGACGATGAGGCTCCTGTCGCCTTAGGCGATGAAGAAGCTGGCGCCGGAGTAATTACCGCATCATTCGCTCCCCACGCCTGGCTTGGTGAAGCAGGCGGAAACCCATCGAATTGGTCAAATATGTTGGTCATGTCGGCTCCAAATTCAAATTAAGTGTGTTCTCAGATGGCTCAACTATCAAACCACCGAGAGATCGTTTATTGCACTTTTCTAGCTAGTTCGCGCAGGTAAAAAACAAGCAGTGAATGCGTCAGCGGATTACCTTCATCGTCTTGTTTTCCATCACATAGCGCGGCCTGTTCTGCAGCCGTGTCTAACTCTTCGATTGGCAGTTCATCCACCAAGGTGCGCGGTATTCCTAGGCTTGACGCAATGGTGCGCAGTCGAGCGCGGATCGCGTGCAATGCAAGTACGCCGGCCTTGTGGTCGTTTAAGGCCTGCCGTAACTCAGGTGTAAGACTGCCTGCAGGTGCTTCAACATGCAGACGGTCGCCTCTTGCTTGCAAACGAATGCCGGCCGCTTTGCACTCGCGAATCAGAGCGATGACGCTCATATATCCAAGACCTCAAGGGTTGCGTTTGAGCGCTCAACGTTCCTTTCTGCCGAAGGGGTGTTTTTATCCGCTACCACGCTACTTTGGCTCTGCAATGCGGTTCGTGGGGCATTCGTTGGCGCTACCTGTGCTGGTGCGGTAGCGGATGCAAATGTCTCGCAAACCGCGCTGCTATGCGGTTGTAGCGGAGTAGCGGATAAAACGGGGGTGCCAGGGGAAAGATAACGATGGATCGCATCTCGGAAGTCGTTCAAGTCATAACCCTTGGGAACCGATCCGTTGGACATCTTTAAATTCTTCGACTTGATACCGAACTCGCCCAGACGTGCTGATAGCTGCCGAGGCGATATTGGACGGCCGCGATTCCACGTCGACCAAGGCAGTTCATCGTCTTTGGTCAGTTCCTCAATCACAATCGCGGTAGCAAGCCGAGTGGTCATGCGACGATCAAATACGGCGGTTACGTCACGTAGCAATTCCGCACCGATGCTTGGCGTCTCTTCTTCCACGCCGTGAAGCGCAAGGGCTGCCGCCCGAGCCTTGCCTGGCCATTCCCCTGCGCATATATCCGCAATCGCTAGGAGCGGCTCCCAGCAGTCTTGGGCGCGGTCATTGAGGCCATGAGCGAAGAGTGGGCGGGCGCAGCTGATACAGTCGCGGTTGTCATCTGCCCATCGGGCCATACGTGACTGCAGGCTCATCCAGATTTGGCGATCTGACAGACGGATATTGTGGACGCTCTCACCGGGTACTTTGCGACGCATGCGTAAAGGTATAGACCGATCCTCAATGGTGTCGGCCAGTTTGCCGATGCCACACACCACCTTTGCACCCCAAGTACGAAACGCGGTCGGTGTGTGTTCGTCGCCGGCCGTGCGAAGAACGAAGGCGGTTTCTCGATACAGGCCCGAGTTGATCAGCCCGCGTGCCTCTTCGTTATCCCGTAAGAAGGTGTCAGCCTCATCGATCAGCAAAGTAGGCTGCCACAGCTCCATGCTCCGAAAGAGTGCAGCCGGCGAAATATTGCTGACCGGCAATGGACGATAGGCCAGTCGGGAAAGCGCAGTGAGTAAGACCGTCTTACCGCATCGCTTTTCGGGTGCCGTGATGTGGGCCAGCGGCGACACCGTAAGCGCGTCCATGCACCAGGTATGCATAGACCACAAGGCCGCGGCGGTTATCGTTGGGCCGTCCGCAATGACGTGTTCGTGCAACGTCTTGCAGATATCAGCAAGCAACGCCGAACCATCGACAGGTTCGAACCAAGGGTCAACATCGCTAAACACTTTGTCGGTTGTTGATTCGCGTACCGGTGCCGTCAGTCGGTCGAGTTCACCGACGCTGACCTTTGCGGCTTTTGCCTCGGCACGTATGCGTGCGTAACTGGCCGCATCTGTCTGTCGAACTTCCATGATGGCCAGAAGTACCGATGGTTCGAACAGCGCCCCGGCATCGTTCGGCATTTTGGCCAAAGCTTCGCCAATCAGATCAGGCTTAGAGGCTGCCGCGTCCACTGCAGGGCCTGCCAATGCAAGTACTTCCACTGCGCTGGCATCTGGGTGGATCGCCAGCCAATCCACCGCATCGCCTTTGTCGGGCAGTCCGAGTGTTTCCACATCGATGCGCTCGACCGAACAGCCCATAGCACGCAGCTGGGCTGTGACGTCATCGGCATAGGTGCTGCCTGCCTTGTCGTTGTCTGGCCATATGATGCAGCGGCGACCTTCCAGTGGCGACCAGTCGGCACCGGCTGCACTTGCTGCGCTGCCTGACGTTGTGACCGTCAGACCCAGTTTGTGCAGATGATCGGCGCACCATTCACCCTCAACGATGAGTACCGGCGCGGCAGCATTGGCTAGTAGCTCAGGCAAACGATATAGGAGCTTTCCATTAGCAGACGCAGGCGGTTCGCCGACGACGTACGTTGCGCCATTCCAGCGCATTGGCCTTGTCCATTTCTCGCCTGTTTCGGGGTGCTTACATCGAATGCGCCAGTAAGACGGCCTTCCATCTGCGTCGGCGTAGACGTGCAAAGCCTGGGGCTTATAGCCATCACGGACTGCGCCCGCAGCTAGCCGAGCTGCCGCCTCTTTGGGGTGCTCGACCTTCAACAAGGCATTCATGCGGCACCGCTCAGAAGCTCGCGCACCGCCGCTTTAAACTCCAGACCACGAAGGCGGGAATGGAAGCCAAGCAGATCACCACCACCGCAACCTGCGAAGCAACGCCAGCCGCCGCGATCACCGGTGATGCAGACGCTTAGACTCTTGTTGTGGTCGTCGTGGAAGGGACAGACACCTTGCGCCCATCCGGTTCCGTTAGGCTTGCCAAGTTTTGCAACATGCTGACCGTAATACGTCGCCGCGTCAGGCAGACGATCACGCCAGTTGGCAGGAATATGCGAAGTCGTCCTGATCATGTCGCGGCTCCGCTAATCAGCGAATACATGGCTACGCGACTATGAGGACGGCCCTGGTCATCATGGATGTCGATTAACCGGGTAACAATGTTGTGCCCACGCTCACGCAGCTCCCGTACCCTCATAGCCGGATGCATCACATTGAGATCGCGCCGTGCGTCGATTGTCGTAATCGACTGGTGGCGCAGCGTCGCCAGCAGCCGATGGCGCTGTCCAGCAGTGCTGGTATCGGTGATATGATCCGAAACAGAATTGTTCTGATTGCGATCTCGGAGCCCTGCCTTGCCCGCGGGGCTTCGTCGTATCTGGGGGGCGCTCATGTGGACGCCTGCTCGATTAGCGCTCGGATGCTTTCAACCTTCCAAGCGGTTATCCGAGCACCAAGTGCGCGGGTCGGTTGTGGATAGCGCCCGCTGCGAACACCAGCCCACCATGTGGATTTGCTTACTGGGATGATGGCCGGGATAGCCGGCGCGGTCTTGGTGGCTGCTTTTCCAACTATTTCTGCAAGTCGAAGAAAGCCAGTATCGGGGAGTGTTGAACGTTCTTGCATCGCGCCGTCCCTCGTTAGCCGTTATTGGCCGGACGGTTACGGACGTTATGCGCCGTCCTGAGTGGGATATAGGACAGAACGTCAAGTTTTTTTAGACGTTCTGTTCTTCCTTATCCTAGGTGTTGCGATTCGACTACTTTCTATTGCGTTATGCAATTCGACAATTCGCGCCTGTCGCTCTACCCCGCAAATCCTCATGTAAGTTTTGATGGCGCGTAACGGATCATGGTCTATTCCATATCCAGCGGCTTCATAACAGATGCCGCAAATTTGACGAAATACCCTACTTTCCGAGGTGCCAACTGAAGGTTTCAGCTTGCCAGGGTAAGGAGGCGGAACATTTGTCGGAGTTCCGTAGGCTGAAACGCCTGATCCGTGAGCGCGCCTCCATCCGTCTCGCAGAGCCCGATCAATATGCTCGATAGGCCTATGACTGGCAGTTCTGTGTCTTGTTGCACCTGAAGGCAGCAGGGCTAGTGACTCGCGCGCAGATTCCCCTAGCGCGTCTAGGCTTGGGCAAAGATGGTGAGAAGACGTTGGGCCATCGTCGTTTCCGCGCTTAGCCCAATAGGCAACTTCGATATACGAGTGGGCGGCGGAGTGAGCCACATCGCGCTGGGAAACTAAAGCACGTAAGCGTAGCGCGAGCTTTTCAGCCAGCTCACCAACTTCCCTCAATAATTCAGCAACATCATTTCTGGCCGCCGAATCTTTCAGCTCAGCTCTAGTCAGAGCCACAGCAAAACGTAGATTCTCTACCTGCTCGGGAATCACTCCCAGATCTTTCAATTGTGAGAGTTGCGCATCAGTGAAATTCGGAAGTGAGACAGACATGCGCGCACCTTCGGCGCCCTTCAATGGGCGCCGCGCCAGCCTGAGAAGGTGTCAGGTTTTCGGGGATCAGCCTAGGCGCAGCATGAAGTGGTTAACGGGTTTGGAACTAAGGCGCATCCTCTTTTTTGATAACTTGGGACGCGATAAGAAGGTTTTGAAACATCTCATCATAAAAATCGCTTTTTCGCTTGGGCGGTGCCATCGAGATGATGTCGAAAACCGGTTCGCGTTTGACCGTGGCGTGACACTTTTTCCGCTTTGGGAAGGGAATGATCTGCGCGCTCATGGCGACGCTCCCGCAACCTTTGATGTAAACGGCTTGTCTGCTGCTAGTGCGGATCTAATGCCATGCTCAACGCCTGGCTCAATGCTGTGCAATAGCGCCTGCGCTGTATCAGTGGCAAAGCCCACTAGCCACGCAGTGCTGCATGACATTTCTTGTTGGACGCCTTCGTGCGCGATGTCTTTGATGGCTTCGAGTAAGCAGATGGCTTGCTGCAGCGCGTAGATCCCGGGCAGCCCTTCGTTGACCATCAGCAAGTTCTTGTCAACGCGCGAGACTTCGCAAAACTCTTTCTTGGCTGTTTCGATCTCTCCGAGCTCGCTCATGACTGCGCTCCGTCTCTAATCTTCAAGAGTCTGCCCCAGCATCCCGAATCATTATCGCGAACCTGAGCAAGAGCCTCTTGCGCGCAGCTACCGAGCTCAATCATCGCCATGGTCAATGCTTCCTCTTCAACCGCGCTGAAGCCTTGATAGATAACACCATCCTCATCGCGAGCATCGTTCTTACCCAGCCTATCCTGATTCAACATCTGCATGATCTGGTTGCTGGCAAATAGCGAGCGGTCAACAGTCGCAAGGCGGCGCTGAACGCCAATACCTATAACGCTTTCCAGCTCTTTCCACTGCATATCACTGCAGCATTTTGTTATCGCTTCACGTTGGCTGTCTTGTACTCTTTCAGCTGCCATGATCGTTCTCCTATCGAACGTTTGTGGAAGGCGGGCCGGGTGCTCGTAACACCCGGTTCCGCCGCTTACCGGGCAATGCCCGATTCTTCATGCTTGCGTCGCAACGATTGCGACTCAGCCAGCTTTGTTCTTGAAGGGCAGCACCGTCCCGCCCGCTTGCAGGCCGTCCAGATAGTCCGCCCACCCCACCATCATCTTGCAGCGTTCGGCTAGGTGAGCCGTGCGGTTGTAGGCGCGCCCGTTCGGATCTTTCACGGCATGCGCTAGCTGATGCTCAATATAGTCAGGCCGAAAGTGCAGCACTTCATCGAGCACAGTACGCGCCATCGCTCGGAAGCCGTGGCCGCTCATTTCCTCGGTGGCGTAGCCCATGCGGCGCAGTGCCGACAACACCGCGTTGTTGCTCATGGGTCGCTGCGGCCCACGTCCGCTGGGAAAGACGTAGCGGCCCTTTCCGGTCAGCTTTTTCAGCTCAACTAATACCGCGACTGCCTGCGGCGCGAGCGGCACGATGTGCGGCTCGCGCATCTTCATTTTCTCGGCCGGGAGATTCCATAGCCCAGCGTCTAGGTCGAACTCCGCCCACTCGGCTTGGCGCAGTTCGCCCGGTCGAACAAAGAGCAACGGCGCCAATCGCAGTGCACACTTCGTGACGAACGAACCCTGGTAACCATCGATCGACCTGAGCAGCGCCCCTATTGCGCCAGGCTCCACGATGGCAGCGTGGTGAGTCTGTTTTACTGCCGGCAACGCGCCCTTGAGATCGGCGACAGGATTGCGTTCGGCGCGGCCGGTTGCGATGGCATAGCGCATGACCTGCCCGCAGTTCTGCAGCACGCGATGGGCGGACTCGGTTGCGCCGCGGTCGACGATGCGGTTGACCGTGGACAGAAAGTCCTTCGCGGAAATTTCGGCGATCGGCCGGCTCCCGAGCCAGGGGAAGATATCGTTTTCCAGCCGCAGCATGATTCGACTGGCGTGCAGATCGACCCATTTCGCCGACTGCTTGGCGTGCCACTCCCGCGCGATCACCTCGAAGCTGTTGGCGGCGCGCTCATTGCCGGCAGCCTTTGTCGCCTTTCTCTGTTCGCTCGGGTCAACGCCACCGGCCAAGAGCTTGCGGGCAGCGTCGCGCTTCTCACGCGCATCAGCGAGACCCGTATCGGGGTACGTGCCGAGGGAAAGCCGCTTCTCCTTGCCCCCAAACCGGTACTTCAGACGCCACCACTTGCCCCCAGCGGGCGAGAGCTCGAGATACATGCCTCCACCGTCGAAAAGACGCTGGGTCTTGTCGGTGGCCTTAGCCCTGCGTATGGCAACGTCCGTCAGCGTCATGGGGGCAACCCTCGGAGCCAAATGGCCCATTGCCCCCGATCTTGCCCCCAGCTGCCCCCGGATTGCAACAACCATCGTTGGACACTATCGGCCACAAAAAAGGCCGGAACCTTTGCTTTCGCTTGGGTTACCGGCCTTCGTTGGACTGCGTCGCACACTAAATTGGTGGAGGTGGCGGGAGTCGAACCCGCGTCCGAGAGCGTTCAACGCCCGGATCTACATGCTTAGCTCAACGTTCGATCTCGTTCCGCGACAAGCACGATGGGCAAAGCGCACCGCGGAACCAGCCTGATTGATTTGACCTAGTACCGCCAGGCGGCAGTCTTCGGCGATCTCGTGATAATGACCCTACACCGACAAGCACGAGCACAAGTGGGTTCGGGGCTTACGCCTTAAGCGGCGAGAGCGTAGTTGTCGTCGTTGGCAACTAGAAGTTTGCTGCTGGATTTACGAGGAAAGCTGCCCCCTCGGCATGCACCAAGTCATCTCACTACCCCCGTCGAAGCCAGAACACCCCCGGGGAAAACGATTTAACCTGCCGAGTATATGGGGACGACGGCACGATCATCAATCGAATCCGTGTCATTGTGGGCCGCAGATGGATAAGTCGCTGCGAAAAAGGCGGAATCGCAGCGGCCGTAGGCGTGTTTCTATAGGCACGACACGTTCCAGAGTACAGCGGGCGCGCGCAGCGGCATCGGTCATGCGGCGAAAGCCTCCGGACTGTTGTTCGGGCCGCGACGCAACCTCTATACTCGGTCGCTTACATGACCGCGAATTCGCCGCAATCGTGAGACTGATCTCGATGACCCGACTGCAACTACTCAGCTTGGCCGCGGCCACTGCCCTTCTGGCCACCGCGGGCGCGCATGCCGCGGGCGACAAGGCAGCCGGCAAAAAGCTGGTTTACACCTGCGCCGGCTGCCACGGCGTGCCCGGCTACAGCAATGCATACCCGCAGTATCCGGTGCCGAAGATTGCCGGGCAGAACGAGCAGTACATCATCAACGCCCTGCATGGCTATCAGAGCGGTGACCGCACGCATCCGACCATGGGGGCGCAGGCGCAAAGCCTGTCCGATACGGACATCCAGAACGTCGCCGCCTACCTTTCCAGCCTCGCTCAGTAGTCGTTAAGGACTCTTCGCATGACCCGTGCGCTCACCCTGCTCTCCTTAGGTGCCATCCTGGCGTTTGCGTCCACGCAGCTGCTGGCCAACGGCAATGCCGAGAACGGCAAAAAGAAGGCGGGCACCTGCTTCGCCTGCCACGGCACCGACGGCAATGCGGTCGACCCCCAATATCCGCGCCTGGCCGGCCAGTACGATGAGTACATCCAACAGGCGTTGCACGAATACAAAGACGGACGGCGCAACAACGCCATCATGAAAGGTATGGACGCAACTCTGTCAGACCAGGATATCGAAGACATCGCGGCCTATTTCTCTGGCCTGCCCACCAAGCTCGATACCCTGGAAGGACACGTCAGCGGCGACAAATAACTGCGCCGGTCGATCGGCGACGACATCGAAAAGGCCCGCAATTGCGCGCCTTTTTATATTGGAGTTCGTGCGACCGCGGGCCCGCAGGAATGACTCAACCGAGCGCGGAACGCCCTTCGGTCTTGCTGTAATAAGGTTTTTCTCCACCCGAGTGATCGGTGGCATCTCGAACCGCCGTTATCTCAGGCACGCGAGCGCGCAAGGTCTTTTCGACGCCCTGCTTGAGAGTGACGTCAACCATGCCGCAACCATGGCAGCCTCCTCCGAACTGCAGCAGCACAGCGCCCTCTGCATCGATTTCGAGCAGCGTGACTCGACCACCGTGCGAAGCCAGCTGGGGATTGATCTCGGCATCGAGCACGTAGCGCACACGCTCGATCAGGCCAGCCTCGGCCGACGGCACCTCGCCCTTGATCTTCGGCGCACGAATATTGAGCTGGCCGCCGGTGGCATTGGTTTCGAAATCGATCGTGGCGCCCTCCAGCCAACGCGCGCTGTCGCCATCGATATGAAAATCGAAGCCTTTGCACTCGATGGTCCACTCACCACCCTGTAGATCCGCCGGCTCACAAAATTCCAGCTCGCAGTTCGCCGCTGCCGTACCCGGCTGGGTCACCCGCAGCCGGATGCTCATGCCGTCACTGCCCTGCTGCGAAAGCAGCCGCAGAAAATGCTGTTGGGCGCGCTCTGAAATCTCGATCATGTCTACTCCGCGAAAATCTGATCAACGCCTGCCGTCATACGCAGGCGAAACAGCACCATTTTAGTCCTGTTTCGCGCGCCGATGCGCGCCTTTGACTTTCCGGCATTCACACTCGACGCTTGGCAGCTCTTTTAGTCACCGGAGATACCCATGACCACCAACGATCTAGCCACACACCATTGCCGGCCTCTGAAGGGCAAGGAACACGCACTGGACGCCGCAAAAGTGGCCACGCTGCTCAAGCAGCTGCCGGGTTGGAAGCTCAGCGATGATGAGGCGGCCATCATAAAAGACTTCAAATTCGACGACTTCCACCACACGCTGGGCTTTATCAATGCGGTGGGCTTCATGGCCAACCATGAAGATCACCATCCCGATATCGAGGCTGGTTACGGCCACTGCCAGGTGCTGTGGTCGACGCACGATGTCGGTGGTCTGTCGATGAACGACTTTATCTGCGCGGCGCGGGTCGAACAGTTGCTGGCGCGCTAGTCAAAAGTCGGTGCGGGACTTGGGCAGGGTATAGATCAGCCGCTTACCTTTGACCGAAAGCACGTCGAGAAAGTCCTTCAGGTCATCCGGCAACGGGGCGGAAAAGCTGTATGAGCGATCTTCCAGCTCAAAGCTCAGGTGCGCCGCATGCAGGAACATCCGGTTCAGTCCCATGTCCTTGAACCGCTTGTTCATCTCTTTATCGCCGTACTTGGGATCACCCGCAAGCGGGTGCCCGATATGGGCGGCGTGGACGCGGATCTGATGAGTGCGCCCCGTACCCAGCTGTGCCTGCATCAGACGCGCGGCGGGGTATTGCTCCATTTCACGAAAAAACGTTAGCGAGGGCTTGCCGTTGTCGGCCACCCGCACCATCCGCTCGCCGCCCTGCATGACTGACTTGAGCAACGGCGCGTTGACGTCAAACTTGGCCTTCGACGGGTGGCCGAGCATCAAACAGAGGTACTGCTTGGTGACCTCGCCGCCCCGGATCAGCGCCTGCAGTCCGGTCAGCCCCGACCGAGTCTTGGCGAAAACCAGCACCCCGCTGGTATCGCGATCGAGCCGATGCACCAGCTCAAGGTGTTCCTGCGGCCGCGCGGCGCGAAGCAGCTCGATGGCGCCATGACTCACGCCGCTGCCGCCATGGCTGGCAATGCCGGCTGGCTTGTCGATCACCAGAAAGTGTTTATCCTCGAAAATGATGGCGTCGGCCACTTGCGCCACCATGCCGGTCGCAGGCCCCTTGCCCTCGGGTCGCTCGGCCACGCGAACCGGCGGAATGCGCAGCATATCGCCATCGGTGAGACGGGTATCGGGCTTGGCCCGCTTGCCGTTCACGCGCACCTGGCCAGTACGGAGCAGCCGGTAAATCATGCTCTTGGGCACGCCCTTGAGCAGGGTGACCAGGGCGTTGTCGATCCGCTGACCATCGCGCTCGGGGCCGATCGCTACTTGACGTACACCTTGAGGTGCGTCGGGGGAAGTTACCGTCTGCATTGAAAAAAACCTGGTGAAATAGGATACTCGGCGGGCGCCACATTTTGCCCACCGATGTCTGGATCGGGTCGAATGACGGCCCGTCACGTCGGCGAGGATTGCGGCGGTTGCCCGATTGGCATCCAGCCTCGACTCCCTTTCATCGTAACGGTTCGGGCTGCCGTTGTCCGGTGCCATCGGGCATTGAGGCGGCAGGCGTAGTTGACCGAATCATCCCGGCGCCGGTATCGGCGTTGGTCATTTTGCCGCTTAACCGCTGCGGCGCGATCCCCGGCAGGCCGCCATTCGCAGGCGCCACCGAGGCGCGCGACGCGCGGCAAAGCTGAGGAAACCACCATGAAACGTATGTTGATCAACGCGACTCAGCGTGAAGAGTTGCGCGTGGCCATTGTCGATGGCCAGAACCTGTACGACCTTGATATCGAAATCCCTTCGCGGGAACAGAAAAAATCCAATATTTATAAAGGCCGCATCACCCGCGTTGAAGCATCACTTGAAGCCTGCTTTGTCGAATACGGCGCCGAACGTCACGGCTTTCTGCCGATCAAGGAAATCTCCCGCGACTACTTCACCACCGGGCTCGACCCGCATAAGGCGAGCATCCGTGAGCTGATCAAGGAAGGCCAGGAAGTCGTCGTCCAGGTCGAAAAGGAGGAGCGCGGCAACAAGGGCGCAGCGCTGACCACCTTCATCAGCCTGGCCGGCCGCTACATGGTGCTGATGCCGAACAACCCCAAAGCCGGCGGCGTCTCGCGGCGGATCGAGGGCGAAGACCGGCAGGCACTGAAAGAAGCGCTCGACCACGTCACCGTACCCGATGACGTCGGCCTGATCGTCCGCACCGCCGGTCTGGGTCGCGATGCCGAAGAGCTGCAGTGGGACCTTGATTATCTGCTGCAGCTGTGGAAATCGATTTCCGCGGCGGCCATGTCGCAAAAGGCGCCCTTCCTGATTTATCAGGAGTCCAAGCTGTTCATTCGCGCCCTGCGCGATTACCTGCGCACGGACATCGGCGAAATTCTCGTCGACGAAGAGTCGCTCTACAACGACGCCCGCGACTTCATGCAGCAGGTGATGCCGAACGCCCTGCGCAAGCTCAAGCTTTACAAAGACGACACCCCGCTGTTCACCCGTTACCAGATCGAGACGCAGATCGAGAATGCCTTCGATCGTCAGGTGCGCCTGCCGTCCGGCGGCTCGATCGTCATCGATCAGACCGAGGCGCTCACCGCGGTCGACGTCAACTCCTCGAAGGCCACCAAGGGCAGCGATATCGAGGAAACCGCGTTCAATACGAACTGCGAGGCCGTGGTGGAAATCGCCCGCCAGCTGCGTATTCGCGATGCCGGCGGCCTGATCGTGCTCGATCTGATCGACATGGACAGCCCGAAGCATCAGCGCGACGTAGAAGATAAACTCAAGGACGCGCTGAAGCACGATCGCGCCCGCGTCCAGGTCGGTCGTATCTCGCGCTTCGGTCTGCTCGAGATGTCGCGCCAGCGCCTGCGCCCCAGCCTGGGCGAGGCGTCGCAGATCGTCTGCCCACGCTGCGAAGGCCACGGCCACATCCGTGGCGTGGAATCGCTGGCGCTGTCGACCCTGCGCCTGATCGAAGAGCACGCCATGAAGGAGAACACCGGCCAGGTGCTGGTGCAGGCGCCGTCCAGCGTGGTCAACTTTCTGCTCAATGAAAAGCGCGCCAGCGTGGTCGAGATCGAAATGCGCCACAAGGTGCATGTGATGATCATCGCCGACGAGAAGCTGCAGACGCCGCACATCGAAATCCAGCGCATCCGCGAAGCGGACATGGGCGAGCACAGCAAGCCCAGCTATGAGCGCCTGACCGCCGTCGAGCCCACCGGACTGCCCAAGATGGGCCAGACGCTCGGCAGCAGCGAACAGCCCGCGGTGAGCGGCATCATGCCCGCCAGCCCCGCGCCGGTGCGCGAGGAAGTCGCCGAAGCCGCCGTCGCAAAAGCACCCGTTGCCGTCCGTCAGGCGCCCACCGCCGCTGCGGCGGCTCCCTCTTCGGGCGGCCTGATGTCGCGCGTGCTGGGCTGGTTCCGTGGCGCTGAAACGCCGGCTCCGGCTCCCGCCCCCAAACCGCGCACGGAATACAGCGACGCTTCGCGCGACAGCCGTCGCGACGAGCGTTCTGGTCGCAGCAACAGTGGCCAGAGCAACGGTTCGCGTCAGCAGCAGCCGCGCCGCGATTCGTCGGCACAAAACGGACCGAAGCCCGGATCCCAGCAGCAGCCGAAGAACAACCGTCAGCGCAACAATGACGGCCAACAGTCGCGCCAGCCGCAGCAGTCGTCGCAAACGGCCAAGGCGGAGCGGCAGCCGAAGCCTGCCAACGTCGACGGCAATCAGCCGCGCGCCGAGCGCAAGCCCAATCCACCGCAGCAGCCCAAGGCCGAGCGCCAGCCTCGCCCAGCCGTGACCGAGCAGCCGTTGAACGATGCTTCTACGACGCCGGCTGAGGCACCGGAAACCATCGCGAAAGAAGCCCAGCTGACCGCGACGCCGGTTCAGTCGGTAGCGCCCGAATCTGGCGCGCAAGAGCTCGATGCCGACGGCAGTCAGTCACGTCGCCGCCGCGGCCGTCGCGGTGGTCGTCGCCGGCGCCGGCATGACGAAACCGCATCGACGGGAACAGCGCTGGACACGGCAGAGGCAGCCGGGCTGGACGACGAAGACCGCAATGACCCGACGGAAAAAGCTGAGCTGCCAAAGCCGGCCGCTGCGCGCGATACCCGGCCTACGCGCGTTGTGCCTGTAGCTGCTGACGACTCCGATTCTGTCCGTCCCTCCGCAGGACCGAAACGAGATCGGAGCCATGATGCCCGTGCTTCCGCCGATGAAACGCCGGCGCTGATTTCGCCGGCTCCGGCTGATGCGTTGGCGCCTGCGACGCCGAAAAGCGATGTCGTGACGGACGACGTCGCCACAACGACCCTGCCCGCGGCGACCAGTTTCAACCTGCCGACGCTTCCGCCGATTCCCGACCAAGCCGGCGCTCCAGCGCCTTCCGAACCGGTGAATCATGCCGACGAGCTGACGGTCAAGGCGCCGCCAGCGTCTACCCAGGCAGACTCCTCGCATACGCTGCCCTTTAGTGCAGCGGCGGAAGAGCCGAAGACGCTTTCAACGTCACCTGCCGACGCCGTGCTCGACCGGCAGTCGATCGCAGCATTCGCCGACCTCAGTGAAAGCACCGATCAGGCCTCGACGGTCAGCCTGGTGAATGCCTCCGAATCAGCGCTTCCCCCGGTGCAGGCGATCGAACCCGTCGCTACATCCGTCGTGGCTGACGACGTGCATACCGACACTTCCAACGAGATCAAGGTCGACGTACCCGTGGCGCCGCTGCCCAAGCAGGGCGATCTGCTCGCGCAAGCGACGTCTCATGCCGTTGAGGCAAGCTTCGGCAAGCCCGAAATAGCGCATGCCAAGGATACGACCGAGCAAGAGCACGAGCGCAAGGACGATTTGAAGGAGTGATGGGAAGCTTCTTCGGATAAAAAAACCGGGCGTTCGCCCGGTTTTTTTTGCCTGATTCTTGGCTGATAGAAAGAGGCTTCAGCCGCCGACCTGCTGACCGGACGTATCGAGCAAACCATGCACAGTCATCAGATGAGCCAGACTCAGCACATGATCGACGCGCAGCTTTTCCATCAGGCGCTGCTTGTAGGTAGATACGGTTTTTGGACTGAGATTGAGCTGTTCACCGATCGTCGTCAGCGGCTTGCCACGGACCAGCATCATCGCCACTTCCAGTTCGCGGCTGGACAAAACATCGAACGGCGAGGTGTTTCCGTCCAGCGTAGCCAGCGCGAGCTGCTGGGCGACGGAAGGTGCCAGATAGCGCCGACCGGAAGCCACTTGGCGCACAGCGGCGACAAGCTCCTCGGACGTGCAGCCCTTGGTCAGATAACCCAGCGCGCCAGCATCGAGAAGCCGCTTGGGGAAACGCGCGTCATCCACGACAGTAACGATTACCACATGGGTAGACATCTTGCCGCGACACACGCGTTCGGTCAGCTCCACGCCGCTCATGCCCGGCATATGAACGTCGACCAAGGCAATATCCGGTGCCAGCGTTCGAATCAGCCGCAGCCCCTCTTCCGCATTTTTTGCCTCGCCAACAATGCTGATATCCGCATGCTGCTGAAGAATCATGCGAAAGCCGGTGCGAACCAACTCGTGATCGTCCACCAGAACAATATTTATCATGTCATCGCTCCTTGAATAGTTCGACCAAGTCCCTTCCAACCATGCCTGGCAAGCGCGAGCTCAGCCGTGTTGAAAAAGCTCGACGCGGGTACGGCGGCCAGCGTGAGGCACTCAATGTTTTATTTTTTATCGCACGGGACGACTCGCCCGCAAACCGTGCCGGTGAAGAATCAAGCGGCCATGACATCTTTGGAAGACGCTTCCGACGCGTTCAGATAGCGAGCCAGTACCAGCGTCGATGCCGGCCCAGGCATCTCGACACGCAGAGGGCGACCGCTGCGCACATGTTCGTCGTACGCGACTTCTTTTGCCAGCGCGATACCCGCTTCCAGCTGCAGGTCACTGAATAACGTGATATGCGCGCGGGTGACGTTCCAATTGCCGTTACGCCCCTGCTTCAGGGAAATGATCACCATTGCGTCAACCCGTCCATGACAAGCTCATTTAAGAAACGGCGCAAAGCCGTTGGCCTCCGTCACTCAAGCACTTAATGTGCCACGTTGTCCGCCCACGATCTGTCGGCAGAGGCCCACATACTTCGTGCGGTAATAGCGGCTAAACCATGAGGCGCAACGGCCTGTGCCTTGGACGCGTCGCGTCAGAATACGACGAGGTTCGGGCGCCGTTTGCCACTTACCCTGCTCAAAGCTCAAACTATTCAGCACCAAGCTATCCGAAGCAAATTCAGCACAAAATCGCCGAATGGCGATTCTTTTTTCTGTCACGATTGATTGGCCTGAAACATTTACCTGGTGCCAAGAGAGGCCACGAAAGGCTAGCTCAAGCAATGCCCGCGGAGTTTCGAGCTGAAAGTTACACCAAAAGTCACTCACGATTGCACCCTTTGTCTGTTTCCTGTGGGGCTTTCTGGGCTTGCTCGATATGGCTCGCCACATGATCGTCGCGATGGCGCGTAGACTGAGCTCATGAAGCGCAAGCGCAGCTGGGCGTTCCTGGTTCTCATCGCGGCAACGATCGCGATCTTGGTTACGGGTTTCTATCTCGGCATAACGCACCAGGAAGCACGCCCGTCAGACAACGGCCCGGCCGGCGTGGGACCGTAACATCCCGGGATGATCGAGCGCGTATGGTGATGATTGGCTGTTGCAACGCTGAGTAGATAGGAAATCCGGTGATGATGGCAAACAAGCCTTTCGGCCAGCAGGAAGATGTATCGCCATCGGCGTTAGTCGTGGAAGACAATTCACTCGTCGCTGAGACGATCGCTGATGGCCTCACCGCGATCGGCTATACGTCAGTTGAGACAGTGGGTTCGATAAAAGCCGCGCTGGACGCGGTGAACAGTGAAAACATCGACCTCGCTGTGATCGAGACCGACGTCAGAGGCCATTCGACCGAGCCTGTGCTGAACGCGCTGGACGCAAAAGATGTCGCGCACGTCGTCGCCTCGTCGCATGGATGCAATCCGCTCCCTGGGCACGCTCCCTATCTACAGAAACCGTTTGGCCTCAACCAGCTGAAATCTGCAGTGGATCAAGCTCGCCATCAGGCTTCGATTCGCTCCTGGAACCGCCTGCACTGAGTTGGCAGGATACGACTGTGGCACTTTGACGGCGGTGGATAGCGCGGCAGGCTGCCGTTAGCTCTTAGTAGAGCCTGTTCGAGATCTACCCGTGCCTGGCGCCGCGCCGGGAGCGCTTTGCGCGCAGGCCAAGGAAGAACGAGGGTACGCATGGATGGCGTCGGCTTTGAGGCGCGAGGAGTGGGCGCCGGCCCATGACGAAGTGATGACGCCGAGATGCGGACAAACCGCCTGCCCGCGCAGGGTTGCCCGTGGAACGCGGCGGCAGGACTCGACACAAAGCCTGGATCTGGCCTGGCTGTAACTTGCTGCAAAAAGATGCGGTATATTCGCGCTGCCGCCAAAACACTTCTCTGGCGGATTCCGGGGGGAATCGTGCAAACCACTATGTTTCTGGTCGCTTTTGCGATTGGTCTGTCCTGGTACTTTGCGCCGGCGCTTATCGCCGCAAGCCGCAGAGATCCCAATACTTCAGCCATCTTTACGCTCAACCTGCTTTTGGGTTGGAGCGTGATCGGCTGGGTTCTCGCCATGAAGCGTGCCTGGTCCAGTATCTCTTACTGACCGACCCGCGTCACCGATCTGAGGGAGAGCTGGCTCCGGTCATCGCCGACGATGACGGAGCCAGCAGTTACGCCTACGCAAAAATTCTGGCTGTCCTGATGACCCAGGACCATCGGAAACAAAAAACCCCGCAGCAATGCGGGGTTTCTGTGTTTCAGAGACTTGAGGAGAATCCCTGAAACGTTTATTGGTGCCCAAGAGGGGACTCGAACCCCTACGACTTGCGTCGCTACCACCTCAAGGTAGTGCGTCTACCAGTTCCGCCACCTGGGCAGGTGTATTACGTATTACTCAGTGCTTTTTCGTTGAATCTTTTGCAGGTGCCGCCGGTACTTCACCCTGATTGTCCGCCTTCGCCGGAGCCGCAGGCTGGGTCGCCGGAGTGGCCGAGGGAACCTCGGAATTGACCGGTGCGACCGGCACGGCGGCTGCCGATGACGACTTGGCAGCACCGGTGACGCCCGACATCACGCCCAGGTCGGCAGCGGCAGCGCGCGACTGGCCGTTGGCGTGCAGGTAGATACCCATGCCGAGGCTCAGCAGGAAAAACAGCGTCGCCAGAACGCCGGTAGCCCGCGTCAGAAACGTGGCCGACCCGCGTGCGCCGAATACCGTCGCCGACGCACCGCTGCCGAAGCCGGAGCCGGAGCCGGCATCGGCACCCGCGCCGTTCTGCAGCAGGATCAGAACGATCATGGCAGCAGCGATCAGGATGTAGAACACGCTGAAAATGACGAACATGGTTTCTTTTAGGCCTGTTGCGCTTGATGCGCCGCGTGGCAGATACCGAGAAAATCAGCTGCAGCCAGTGAGGCGCCCCCGATCAACCCGCCATCCACGTCCGCTTGCGCGAATAGTTCAGCGGCGTTGGCCGCTTTAACGCTACCGCCGTAAAGCAGTCGTGTTAGCCGCGAAATTATAACATCTTCTTTTTCCAATTGGCTACGAATGAAGGCATGTACCTGCTGGGCCAGCTCCGGCGAGGCGGTGCGGCCCGTGCCGATGGCCCAGACCGGCTCGTAGGCAACCACGGCAGTATCGAAGCTGGCGATACCGTTGAGCTTGAGCACGGCCTGCAGCTGGCGGCCGATCACGGCCTGCGCTTGCCCTGCCTCATGCTGCTCCAGGGTTTCGCCGACGCAGAGAATCGGCGTCAGCCCGCCAGCGCGGGCGGCGGCGAACTTGCGCGCGACCAGCTCGTCGCTTTCGCCATGGTAATGACGACGCTCGGAATGACCGACCAGTACCCACTGCGCGCCGATGTCGCGCAACATGGCCGCCGAGACCTCACCCGTATACGCGCCCTGCCCCTCGTGTTCGCTGACATCCTGCGCGCCCAGAGCCAGCCCGGCGTCGCCCTGTTGTTCGGCCAAAGCGGCGATGTAAGGGAACGGCGGGAAAATCGCTACGTCGATCGACGCGGGTTTTGCCGCCACGATCTCGTCGACCAGAGCGGTCGCCATCGAGCGACTGCCGTGCATCTTCCAGTTGCCGGCGACGAGTTTCGTGCGCATGGGTTCGCTTCCGCTTCGGTCAAACCGCAAGCTTACCCCGGGATGAAACATCGGCAAACCCGCTCGTCGGTGGCGCCCGGCGACGGATACGGTCAAGAATGGGCAACTTTCGCAGGAATAACCGATGAAACCCTCACGCCCCGTCAGTCTGATCACCGGCGCCTCGGCCGGCATTGGCGCCGCCTTCGCACGCGAGCTCGCCTCACGCGGGCACGATCTGGTGCTTACGGCGCGCCGCAGCGATCGCCTCGAAGCGCTCGCGGCTGAACTTCGAGATAAATACCGCTCTACCGTCACCGTGCTGCCCTGCGATCTTGCCGACCCGGCGACGCCGCAAAAACTGATGGCTACGCTGGACGAGCGCGGCATAATGGTCGACTGGTTGATCAACAATGCCGGCTACGGTGTGCCGGGTGCGTTGGTAGACAGCCCGTGGAGCACGCATGCCGATTCGTTGCAGGTGCTGCTCACGGCGCCGACCGAATTGGCGCGACGCCTGTTGCCGGGAATGCGCCATCGCGGCTACGGCCGCATCATCAACGTGGCCTCGCTGGCCGGCTTTCTCCCAGGTACCTCCGGCCACACGCTTTACGCCGCGACCAAGTCCTATCTGATCAAATTTTCGCAATCCCTGGCGCTGGAGAACAAATCCGCCGGGGTCAACGTCTGCGCGCTATGCCCAGGCTTCACCCTTTCGGAATTCCACGACGTCACCGGCACGCGCGAGAAGATGAACAAGCTGCCCGGTTTCATGTGGCTCAGCGCGGAAGAAGTGGTGCGGCAAGGCATCGATGCCGTGGAGCGTGGCGATGCGGTGCACGTGACCGGCAAGCTCAATCGCTTCATCAAGGCCGTGTTCGAACTGGTGCCGGACCGGCTCGCACTGGCGCTGTCGGCCAAGCAGTCCAAGCGCTATCGCAACGGACACGACTGACCTCACGTCGTCAGACCGATGCCGCGAACGGGTATCAGAGCCTGTTCAACGTCTCCGCGTGGCCCGCGCTGGGAGCTGTTTGAACGCAGGCCAAGGAGGAACAGGGTATACGGGGAGGCGCCATGGATGGCACCGGCTTTGAGGAGCGAGTAGTGGGCGTCCGTCCACGACCGAGTGATGACGCAGGAATGGGGGCAAACAGACCCCGCCCTGCGGGTTGTCTCGCCGTGGCCGCCAGGCGGCAGCGCAAGGCTTGACTTGCCAGTCAGGCAAGCGCTGCGCCCGCACCACCACCTGGCGGCCACGGCGAGACAACGCGAGCTACGTGTAGACGTTGAACAGGCTCTTAGATCAGCTTGATCTCGCGCAGTCGCTGCATCAGATACGCGTGCGACGTGATCGATTCGCTGTAGCGGCTGGGATTGTCCGGCGTGATGCACTCGGGCACCGGGTCAAGCACGACGTCCGGGTTGGGATGCAGAAAAAACGGCACCGAATAACGCGGCTTGCGCGCGTTGGCATTCGCCGGATTGATCACGCGATGCGAGGTCGATGGATACACGTGATTGGTCAGCCGCTGCAGCATGTCGCCGATATTCACCACGATCGCATCGCCCTCGGTAGTGACCGGCAGCCACTTGCCCTCGCTCAAGACCTCAAGCCCTTCGGCGCTGGCGCCGACGAGCAGGGTGATGAAGTTGATGTCCTCGTGCGCGCCGGCGCGCTCGTTCGGGATGTTGTCCTGGGTAATCGGCGGATAGTGGATCGGACGAAGAATCGAATTGCCCTGATCGATCTTTTCGTCGAAGTAGCGCTCAGGCAGCCCGATATGCAGGGCCAGCGCGTGGAGTACGCGCGCGCCGAGCTGATCCAGCGCCTGATACAGCGCATAGCCGTACGGCTTGAAATCCGGCACCTCGACCGGCCAAAGGTTCGGCGGCATGACGTCGGCGAATATCGAATCGCGCGCTATCTCGCGGCCGACGTGCCAGAACTCTTTCAGGTCGGCATGCGTGCTGTCCTTTGCCGTTTCGACTTTGTACGGCGTATAGCCACGCGCACCGCCGCTGCCGGGCACGTGATACTTCATCTTGGTATCGGCAGGCAGCGCGAAGAAGCGCTTGAACGCGTCGTAGGCGTTGTCGATCAGCTCGCGCTCGATCCCGTGTCCGCTGATGCAGCAAAAACCGAACTCGCGATAGGCTGCGCCGAGCTCGGCAACGAAGGCATCGCGGTCGGTGTCGTAACGGCGGATATCGAGCGTGGGAACCTGTTTCATGAGACGTCGGCGAGATAGGTTTGGGCCGCTGATTTTACGACGTCGGCCAGCTGTTCGGCCAACGCCCGCACTTCGAGGGCATCCTCCGCTTCCACCGTCACGCGCACCAGGGGCTCGGTGCCGGAAGCGCGCAGTACCACGCGGCCGCGGCCGCTGAGCGTTTGTTCCACTTCCGCCAACGCCTGCTGCACCGCCGCTCCCGCCATGGCTTCGCGTGCGCCCTGCGTGCGCACGTTGAGCATCACTTGCGGCATTTTATGCAGGCCTTGACGTGCCGATGCCAGATCCTCGCCAGACAACGCCAATGCTTCAAGCACCGCCAGCGCAGCGACAATGCCATCGCCAGTGGTCGCGCGATCGAGGCACAGGATATGGCCGGAGGTTTCACCGCCGAGCATGCCGCCGCGTTCGCGCAGCAGCTGCATCACGTAGCGATCGCCCACGTTGGCGCGGACCAGCGGCACGTCGATCCGGGCCAACGCCTGCTCCAAGCCGAAATTGCTCATCAAGGTACCCACGACGGGGCCTTTCAGCAGGCCGCGCGCATGCAGGCTGTTGGCCAGCACGTAGAGAATGTCGTCGCCATCGGCCAGTGCGCCGTGGCGATCGACCAGCACCAGCCGGTCGCCGTCGCCATCGAAGGCCATGCCCATATCCGCAGCGTGCGCCAGCACCGCCTGCTGCACCGCCTGCGGATGGGTCGAGCCGAACTGTCGGTTGATGTTGAAACCGTCGGGCTTGTCACCGATGACGATGACCTCGGCGCCCATTTCGCTGAAAACCTTCGGCGCCACCTGGTAGGTGGCGCCGTGCGCACAATCGATGACCAGTTTGAAGCCACGCAGGCTGAAATCCTCCGGCACCGTGGCCTTGCAGAATTCGGCGTAGCGCGCCACCGCATCATCGATGCGCCGGGCCTTGCCCAGACGTTCGGAGTCGACCGTGACGAAGTCCGCATCGACCTCCTGCTCGATCGCCAGCTCCACCGCGTCGGATAGCTTCTCGCCGTTGGCCGAGAAAAACTTGATGCCGTTGTCGTGGTGCGCGTTGTGCGAGGCGCTGATCACGATGCCTGCGCTGGCACGCAGCGAGCGGGTAAGAAACGCGACGGCAGGCGTGGGCATCGGGCCGAGCAAGCCCACGTCGGCACCGGCGGCCACCAGACCGGCCTCCAGCGCGGATTCGAACATGTAGCCGGACACGCGCGTGTCTTTTCCGATCAGCACCCGTGGTCGATCCCTTCCCTCGCGCACGAGTACCGCGCCCATCGCGCGGCCGAGCCGCAGCATGAAGTCCGCGCTGATCGGCCAGTGACCGACCGGACCGCGGATACCATCCGTGCCGAAATACTTACGCTGATTCATTGTGTCGCCCTTTTCAACGGCATTCCAAGACGCGGGAGCATAGCGCCGCGCCGGTTTCGCCGCTCAGTCATCGTCGGGCCAGCGCGTGGCGGTCTTTTCTTGGCGCTTGGGCACGGCATCGATCGCATGCACTCCGCGCCACACCGCAAGCGCATCGACGGTCGCCGCCACGTCGTGCACGCGCACTAGGCGCGCGCCGCGCTGCGCCGCAATCAGCGCGGCCGCGGCCGAACCCGCCGCACGTTCGGCTGGCGTGGTCTTGCCGGTGAGCGTGCCGATCATGCCCTTGCGCGACAGGCCGACATACACACCGCTTCCCAGATTGCCGAAACGTTCGAGCGCGCTGAGCAGAGCCAGATTGTGCTCCAGCGTCTTGCCGAAGCCGAAGCCCGGATCGACCAGGATTTTTTTTCGGTCGATACCGGCCAACTCGCAGGAAAACAGCTGATCGGTGAGGAAGCGATGCACCTCGGCGACAACGTCGTCGTAATGGGGGGCGTCCTGCATGTTGCCCGGCTCGCCCTGCATGTGCATCAGGCACACCGGCACGCCCAGTTCGGCCGCGGCGCTGCGCGCGCCGTCGCGGCGCAGCGCGTAAACGTCGTTGATCATGCCCGCACCTGCGGCCACGGCGGCATGCATCACCTCAGGCTTGGAGGTGTCGATGGCAATCGGCAAGGCAGTGCGCGCGATCAGCTGCTCTATCACCGGCAGCACGCGACGAAGTTCTTCCTCGACAGAAACCTCGGCGGCACCTGGTCGAGTGGATTCACCGCCGACGTCGAGCATGTCGGCACCTTCGTCCGCCATGCGCAGACCCTGCGCCACGGCGGCATCGACTTGATGGTGCAGACCGTCGGCGGAAAACGAATCCGGCGTGACGTTGATGATACCCGCTACGCGCGGACGATCCAGCCACAGCGGACGACCCGCGCAATCGAGCACCGTGGCGAATGCGTCCAAAGAAAATGTATCAGCAGAAAATGCATCAACCGACATGTTCGTTTCCTCGACGTTCGATGGATGCCAAAGCGCTGGCGTGGCTCACGCGACGGACAAGCCGCCAAGCTCGCCCATGAACCGACGATAATGGCGCAGCTCGTCGATCGAATCGCGGATATCGGACAGCGCGGTATGCGCCGATTCCTTGCCGAAACTCTTGGCCACATTCGGCGCCCAGCGCCGGGCCAGTTCCTTCAGCGTGGACACATCCAGATTCCGATAATGAAAATAGCGCTCCAGCCGCGGCATCTGCCGGTGCATGAAGCGTCGGTCCTGGCAAATGGAGTTGCCGCACATCGGCGACTTGCCCGGTGGCACCCAGGCACGCAGAAACTCTACCGTCGCCTGCTCGGCCATCGCATGATCGGTTTCGGAGTTCAGCACCTGCCGCCACAGACCGGACTTGTGATGCTGGTTGCTGTTCCAGCTGTCCATCGACTCCAGGCGGTCGATCTCGTGGCGAATGGCAAACACCGGACCTTCGGCCAGCACGTTGAGATCCTTGTCCGTCACCACCGTGGCAATCTCGAGGATCGAGTCGTTGTCGGTGTCGAGTCCGGTCATTTCCAGATCGATCCAGATCAGGTTTTCTTCGTTCACGAGGCTCATGCATGCTCCTTGGGAAAGCCAGTTTATCAGTCTTGCTCGATCTGCCCAGCAAATGCGTGTGCCGACCTGCCTATTCACATACGTACACGCGCGCCCTTGAGCTTCGGCCGCCGTGGCGCGTGCGATGATTCACGCCATGCAGACTTTCTTCTGGCACGACTACGAAACCTCCGGCGCCGACGCGCGGCGCGACCGACCGCTGCAGTTCGCCGGTATCCGCACTACGCTGGAATTGGAGATTATCGGCGAGCCCGTGATGTTTTACGGAAGGCCGTCGCGCGAAATGCCGCCGCATCCCGACGCCTGCATGATTACCGGCATCACGCCGCAGTTGGCCGAACGCGAGGGCCTGCTGGAAAGCGAGTTTGCCGCCCGCGTACACGAGCAGCTGTCGGCCCCGGGCACCTGCGGCGTGGGCTACAACTCGCTGCGCTTCGATGACGAGTTCACACGGCAAATGCTGTACCGCAATTTCTACGAGCCGTACGGACGCGAGTGGGAAAACGGCAACTCGCGCTGGGACCTGATCGATCTGGTACGCATGTGTCAGGCGCTGCGCCCGGAAGGCATCGTGTGGCCGACGCGGGAGGACGGCTCGCCCAGCTTCAAGCTCGAGCATCTGGCCACGGCCAACCAGCTCACGCAGGAGCGCGCGCACGACGCGCTGTCCGACGTCTACGCGCTGATCGACCTGGCTCGGCTGATCCGCGTACGCCAGCCGCGGCTGTGGGACTGGTACTACGGTCTGCGGCGCAAGCAGAAAGTGTTCGAGATGCTCGACGTGATCGGCATGACACCGGTGGTGCATGTGTCCTCGCGCTATCCGGCCAGCCGCCATTGCCTCACGGTGATTGCGCCGCTGGCGCCGCATCCCAGCCGCGCGGGCGAAGTGATTGTCTACGATCTCGCCACCGATCCGACGACGTGGCTGGCGCTCGATGAAGAAGAGATCGCCGATCGCATCTTCACTTCACGTGCCGACTTGCCGGAGGGCATCGAGCGCATTCCACTGCGCACCGTGCGCGCCAATCACGCGCCCGCGCTGGCGCCGCTGTCCGTACTGCAGGGCATCGATACCAATCGCCTGCAGCTGAATATGGATGCCTGCCTCGCCCACCGCAGTATGCTGCATGCCGCCGAAGGACTGACCGAAAAGCTGCGCCGCGTGTTCCAGCGCGCGGCCGAGCTGCCGCCGCCGGACGATCCCGAGCTGGCGCTTTACGGCGGCGGCTTTCTGCCCGATGCCGACAAGAAGCTGCTGGCCCAGGTGCGCGCGACGCCGCCCGAACAACTGGGCGAACGCCACTTTCCCTTTCGCGACGCGCGCTATGCCGAACTGCTTTTTCGCTATCGCGCGCGCAACTGGCCGCAGACTCTGGACGATGACGAGCGTCAGCGCTGGGATGCGTTCCGCAAAGCACGATTGACGCGGCATACCCCGCTGACCGGCCTGACGCTGGACGAATACTTCGCCCGTATCGCCGAACTGCGCGCCGATCCGCAGGCGCAGGGCAAGCTCGGCCTGCTCGACCAGCTGCAGGCGTGGGGAGAGGAGCTTGCTGCAAGCGTCTAGCGCGACCTATTGCCCGGGCCGTTCAACGAGCGCTATCGCGCCATAAGTACACCGCATACGGCAAACTGTCGGACTATTTTCATCTCACTATCGCCTGACGATCGCGCATGCCCAAAGCCTATTTCACGCCCGCCACCTTTCGCTTTCTCGCCGCGCTGGACCATCACAACAGCCGCGAGTGGTTTCATGCGCACAAGGACGACTACGAGCGCCACGTGCGCGAACCGTATCTGCAGCTGATTACCGACCTGCAGGCGCCGCTGGCGAAGATCAGCACGCACTACCGCGCCGATCCCCGTAAGAACGGCGGCTCGCTGTTCCGCATCTTTCGCGATACGCGTTTTTCCAACAACAAACTGCCTTACAAATCGTGGCAGGGTGCGCGGTTTTTCCACGAGCGCCGCCACGAGATTCCCGCGCCCTCGTTCTACATGCATATTCAGCCCGGCGACTGCTTTGCGGGCGGCGGCATGTGGCATCCGGAGTCGGATGCGCTGAAACACATCCGCGAATTCATCGCGGACAACCCGGCGACGTGGAAGCGTGCCACACAGAGCAAGGCATTTCGCGAACATCTGACGCTGGGCGGCGAGTCGCTGAGCCGGCCGCCGCGCGGCTACGATCCCACCCACGAACTGATCGACGACCTCAAGCGCAAGGACTTCGTCGCCTCGGCACACTTCGACGAAGCGCTGGCCTGCTCCGACGAGCTGCTGCCGTGGCTCGTATCGACGTACAAGAAAGTATCGCCGTTGGTCGACTATCTCTGCGCCGCGCAGGAGCTGGAGTTCTGATGTGTTTCAGCGTTCGTAGAACGCGCAGCGCGTGCTCAACAGATAAACCGCCACCGCGATGCCGACCGCAGCCGTGATCGCCACGTAATGTGCCGGCGCCAGCGGGCCGAGTTTCTCCGCCAGCACGCCGATCAGCGGCGGCGTGATCGCACCGAAAATCGCGTAGGCGATGTTGTAGGAAAACGAAATGCCGGTGAAGCGGATTGCCGGCGGAAAGGCGGCCACCATCACCGACGGCACCACGCCGACCACGCCCACGCTGAGGCCGGCGATCGCGTACAGCAACAAAAAATGCGCGCCGCCTGCGGCCAGATCCAGATACAGCGCATACGTGGCCACCAGCAGCGCCAGTGACCCCAGCAGCAGCGCCCAGCCGCGGCCGATGCGGTCGACCAGCAGGCCGCCGCCGAGGCAACCGAAGCACAGGCACAGCGCGGCGATGCTGCTGCCTTCGAAGGCCAGCGCCGGCGCCAGATGAAACTTCACCTGCACCAGAGTCGGTGTCATCAGAATCACCACGACGATGCCGGCTGTCAGCATCCAGGTCACCAGCACCGACAGCCACACGCCGGCCAGGTGATTGCGTACCACCGTTTTCAGCGGCAGCTCCTGCGCCAGCTGCTTGCGCTCGCGCAATGCCGAAAACACCGGCGTTTCGCTGAGCCAGCGGCGCAGCCATACGGCAATGAAACCGAACACACCGCCGAGCACGAACGGGATACGCCATGCAAAGGCCAGCACCTGATCCGGCGCATAGTGCTTGCTGATCGCCGCGGCCAGCAGCGAGCCGATCAGGATGCCGGCCGTGAGTCCGCAGGTCAGCGCCGCGCAGGCAAAACCGACCCGGCCGACCGGCGCGTGCTCGGCGACAAACACCCAGGCACCCGGAATCTCGCCGCCGATGGCGATGCCCTGCACGATGCGCAGCAGCAGCAAGAGCAGCGGTGCCAGCAGACCGAGCTGCGCATAGGTCGGCAGCAGGCCGATCGCCAGCGTCGGCAGCGCCATCAGGAAGACGCTGAGCGTGAACATCTTTTTGCGCCCGGCCTTGTCGCCGAAATGCGCCATCACAATGCCGCCCAGCGGGCGCGCGAGATACCCCGCGGCAAAGATGCCGTACACCTGCAGCTGCGCCAGCCAGGGCTCGACGCTGGCCGGGAAGAAAAGCTGGCCCAGCACCTTCGCAAAAAACACGAACACCACGAAGTCGTAGAACTCCAGCGCGCCGCCCAATGCGGAAAGCGTCAGCGTTCGTGCGTCGTTGCGATCGAGCGGGCGGGCTGTCGATCGCGAGGACTGGGTTTGGAATGGCATCGAGGACTCGACTGGTTGTTTACGTGGGCGTCGGACGGCGAACATACACCAATATTTCAGCCTTGAAAGCGGTTTCACGCTCCTATCGGCGAGTTCTTGCAGCCACCCGAAAACCCAATAGATGCCATGACAACAAAGTGCTATAAACCGCACTTACTTGAGCAACGAGCCCATGTCATGCACCACTCACGGAAGAATTTCATACGCCGTACCGCCCTGTCATCCGTTGTTTTGCTCGCCTGCGTAGTTCCGCTGCACGCCGAAGATTTCACGCTCGCCAATGGCGACATCATCGGCGAATGGAAAACCCGGCTGGTGGCCGGGGCGGCCATGCGCACCAGCAATCCGTCCAGGCATCTGGTCGGCAAGGGCTTCGAATCCAATGGCAGGCCCAAGGGGGGCGACGGCGCGGACACCGCCGACGACGGCAACCTCAATTACGGCAAGGGCGACGTCTACTCCAACCTCTACAAGATCGTCAGCGGCGTCGATCTGAAATACGGCAATCTCGGCATCGACGTGAGCGCACGCGCCTGGTACGACGCCGCGCTGGAAAACCGCGACGTGCCGCAGGGCAATACGCCCAATGGCTTTACGCCGAACCGCCCGCTCAGCGATCGCGGCTTCGATCACAGCAACCAGTTTTCCGGCTTCATGTTTCTCAACGCCTATGTCTACGATCACTTCGACATGGGCGACAGCACGAGCCTCGACGTGCGCGCAGGCAAGCAGAGCATCAAGTGGGGCGAGGATCTGTTCGTCCAGAACATCAACCAGATCAATCCCACCGACTACACCACCCTGCACCGCCCCGGTACCGATCCGTCCACCGAGGCGCAGCTGCCGGTGGAGATGCTGTGGGGCAAGCTGACGTTCGACGGCCCGCTGAGTGTGGAAGGGTTTTACCAGTGGAAGTGGCGGCCGAACGAGTACGACCCTTGCGGTACGTTTTTCTCCGGCAGCGATCTTGGCATCGACCGCGGTTGTGCCGGCATCGAAAGCAATGCCTACTATCCGCTCAATGCGTACTCGAAAGGCGCCGGTCAGTGGCTGAGCGACGGCTACCAGAATGCGGTGGGCGGCATTCTTCCGCGCGGCAACGATCTGCATGGCAGCAACAGCGGGCAGTTCGGCCTATTGCTGCACTACAAGGCCGAAAGCATCGGTACCGATTTCGGCCTTTACTACATGCGCCTGAACTCGCGTGCGCCGTATCTGGACGCCACCACGATCAATCCGGCGATCGAGAACAAAAGCCTGATTCCCACGCTCGAAGCCGCCGGCGTACCGGCCGCCGATGCCGCGCTGTCGCAGCGCCTGTCCGGCATCACCGACTACTGGGCGTTTCCGAATGGGATCCATATCGCCGGCCTCTCGGCATCGACGCATCTCGCCGGTTGGAAAATCGCGGCAGAGGTTTCCTACACCTCCGATCAACCGGTACAGATCAACACCGCCGACATGTTCGCGGCACTGACCCGCGACGGTGGCCCGATCGGCAACCGCATGGCGCTGCTGCTGCCCGGCGACACCTTGCAGGGCTACGACCGCTTCGACAAGACGCAGGGGCAGATCAACGCGACGCGATTGTTCAACGACGTCTGGGGCGCCGACACCGCCACGATCGGCGGCGAAGCGGTCTGGAGTCACGTGAATCTGCCGCCGCTGTCGCAAGCGCGCTACGGCCGCGGCTTTGCCTGGGGATTCTCGCCACAGTACAGCGACGGCAGCTGCTCGCCGGTGCAGAACCCGCAGGGCTGCGTGAGCCAGGGTTACTACACGCGCCAGGCCTGGGGTTATCGGCTGAAAGGCCAGCTCAACTATTCGCTGCCCGGCCGCTGGACACTGTCGCCCTCGCTATCGTGGGGTCAGGACGTGCACGGTTTCTCGGTCGACAACCAGCTGGTGCAGGGCCGCAAGCCGTACACCATCAGCCTGGCTGCGCAATACGCCAAGCGCTACTTCGCCACGCTGAGCTATACCAACTGGGTCGACAATGCGCCCTACGATCTGCTGAAGGATCACGACTTTCTCAGCTTCGCCATCGGCGCGAATTTCTAGCCCGGCGATTCAGCCCGCTTCGTAGAGCTCAATCGGCAAATCGTCCGGGTCGGCGAAGAAGGTAAAACGCCGGCCCGTGTATTCATCGAGGCGAACCGGCTCGCAGGTCACGCCACGCTGCAACAGCGTGGCGATCGATGCATCGATATCGTCGACGACGAAGGCCAGGTGCCGCAGGCCTTGAGCCTCCGGCCGCGATGGCCGCGGCGGCGGTTCGGGGAAAGAAAACAGCTCGATCTGCACGCCGTCGCTCAGCGCGAGATCGCACTTCCAAGACTGCCGCGCCTCGCGATACACCTCGCGCACGATCGAAAGCCCCAGCGTCTCGCTATAGAACGCGCGCGATCGCTGATAGTTCGAACAGATGATGGCGACATGGTGAATCGAGGTCAGTAGTGACACAGCGTTGGACTTGGACGTCATCGCCGCTCAGGCCTCGTGAAATGGAATCGCCAGCACGTCGGCAATGGCATTCGTGTCGGCCAGACACATCAGCAGGCGCTCGATGCCCATGGCGACGCCGGCCGCGTCGGGCATTTCATCCAGTGTGGCCAGTAGCCGATGATCTAGCGGCGACTCGGACAAACCGCGTTCGCGGCGTATGGTCTGGTCGCGTTCGAAACGGATGCGCTGCTCGTCGGCGTCGTTGAGTTCGTGATAGCCGTTGGCTACCTCATGCTGGCCCAGATACAGCTCGAACCGCTCGGCCAGCGGCGGATCGCCGGCGCGGATTTTTGCCAGCGCGCACTGTGTGGCCGGGTAATCGTGGATCACCGTGATGCAGTCGCGCGAAAACGCGGGCTGCAGCCGATGGGTGATCAGCAGATCGAGCCAGTCGTCGCGCGTGAGGCCGGCCGGATCGATCGAGTATTCGGCCAGCGGCGCGCGCAGCTCGTCGATCGGCGCATGCAGTGGATCGATGCCCAGCTCGTCGAGAAACAGCTGGCGATAGCTGACGATATGCACCTCGGCCCGGCGACCGACCATGGCGAGCGCGGCCTCGACCAGGGTGATGGTTTCTTCCATCAGACGGCGATGGTCCCAGCCGACCCGGTACCACTCCAGCATGGTGAACTCGGGATTGTGCCGGCCGCCGGCCTCGCCGTTGCGAAAGACCCGGCCCAGCTCGTAGCAGTCGCCGATGCCTGCCGCGAGCAGTCGCTTGAGCGGATATTCCGGCGAGGTGCGCAGCCAGCGCTGCGCCTCGCCCGCGTCGACGTGTCCGCTGAAGCGCGTGGTGAAACTCTGGATATTCGGCTCGCTGTTGCCGGCCGCCGAGAGGATCGGCGTTTCCACTTCGAGCACGTTGCGCGTGGCGAAAAAGCTGCGGATCAGCGCATAGATGCTCGCGCGCAGCTGCAGCGCCCCGGCTAGCGTCAGCTTCCGGGACCTCACGCGGTAGCCTCGTGCTTGGCCAGCAGCGCCAGCAGCTGCGCTTCGTCCCACACGGCCACGCCGAGCTCCTGCGCCTTGTCGAGTTTGGAGCCGGCCGCTTCGCCGGCCACGACAAAATCCGTCTTCTTCGAGACCGATCCGGACACCTTCGCTCCGAGCGCCTCCAGCCGCTCTTTGGCCTCCTCGCGGCTCAGCGTCGGCAGCGTGCCGGTCAGCACCGCGGTTTGTCCTTCGAGCGGCGCTTTTTGCACATTGGCGCTTTGGGGAATGGCATCGAGCAGCGACTGCATCGCCGCATCGACGTCACGCAGTTGCGCCAACGCTTCATCGTCGTCGAGAAAATTTTGCAAGTTGGTGGCCACTGCGGACGGCAACCCGGCGACCACCCAATGTGCCGAACCCGCTTTCTTCAAGTCAGCCAGAGTCGCGTAATGCTTGCCGAGCAATTCGCCGCTCTTGGTCTTGCTGCCAAGCTTGGGAATAGCGGCGACATCCAGCAGCACGCCCAGCCCCAGCCGCTCGCGCAGCCTTGGCGAGGGCGCCGCCTCGTCGCTGAAGCTTATGCCGGTCGCGAGCAGCGCGTCGACGACGGTTTCATTGCCCGGCTGCGCGAAAAAGCCGGCAATCGAGTTGGCCACCTCGTCGCCGATATCCGGCAACACGCGCAGTATCGGCGCCGGCATCGCGCGCACGAGATCCAGACGGCCAAACCAGGCGGCCAGCGTCTTGGCTGTGCTCTCGCCGATATGCATGATGCCCAGCGCAAACAGAAAGCGCGGAAGCGTCGACTGCTTGCTCGCCTGAATCGCCTCGACCAGATTTTCTGCCCATTTCGTTGCGACCTTACCGGCCTTCACCGTCTCCGGCGTAGTGCCATCGCGTTCGTCGATAGCTTGCTTCATGGCAATAAAGCGTTCGACGGTGAGTCCGTAAAGGTCGGCCGGCGTCTTGACGATGTCGAGCTCCACCAGCGCATCGACGAAGCGTTCGCCCAGGCCCTCGATATCCATCGCCCGGCGCGAGGCGAAATGGATCAGCGCCTCTTTACGCTGCGCGGCGCAGATCAAGCCGCCGGAGCAGCGAAACGCGGCGGCGCCCTCCTCGCGCAGCAGCTGCGAGCCGCAGACCGGACAATGCGTCGGCATCGACCACGGTACCGTGTGCGCCGGCCGCTGCTCGTCCATCACGCGCACGACTTCGGGAATCACGTCGCCCGCGCGGCGCACGATGACCGTATCGCCCACGCGCACATCCAGCCGCGCGATCTGGTCGGCGTTGTGCAGCGTGGCGTTGGTGACGATCACGCCGGCCACCTGTACCGGCGCCAGACGCGCTACCGGCGTGGCCGCACCGGTGCGGCCGATCTGGATCTCGATCGCCTCCACCGTCGTCAGCTGTTCCTGCGCGGGGAACTTGTGCGCGATCGCCCAGCGCGGCGCGCGCGAGACGAAGCCCATCTCGCGCTGGCCGGCGTAGTCGTCGAGCTTGTAGACCACGCCGTCGATGTCGTACGGCAGTGCATCGCGCTTGGCACCGATACGATGAAAGTACGCGATTAGTCCATCGAAACCTTTGGCTATATCCACCTCGGGCGATACCGGAAAGCCCCATTCGCGCAGCTGCTGCAGCGTCTGCGAATGCGTCGGCGGCAGTTCACCGCCTTCCACCACGCCGATGGCATACGCAAAAAAACTCAGCCGCCGCTTCGCCGTGATGGCCGGGTCGAGCTGGCGCAGCGAGCCGGCCGCGCCGTTGCGCGGATTGGCCAGCGGCTTTTCATCGTTGGCGCGGGCGCGTTCGTTGAAATTCTCGAAATCTTTGCGCAGCATGATGACCTCACCGCGCACTTCCAGCACCGTCGGCCAGCCTTTGCCGCGAAGCTTCAGCGGGATCGCACGAATGGTTCGCAGATTGGCAGTAACATCTTCGCCGGTAACGCCGTTGCCTCGAGTAGCACCTTGGACAAAGTTGCCGTTTTCATAACGAAGGCTAATCGCCAGCCCATCCAGTTTCGGCTCAACGGAAAATATCGGTGAAGATCTGTGTAGCTTTTGCTCAATGCGGCGCTCGAACTCAGATACATCACGGAAACGACTGCGATCATCGACACCGTCCTGCTCAAATGCATTTGATAAGGAAAGCATGGGCAATGCATGAGGTACCTTGGCGAAACCTGCTGCGGCTCGAGCGCCGACTAAATTTGTTGGCGAATATAAATCGCTCAATTCAGGATTCTTGCGTTCTAGTTCAGCTAGCTCACGAAGAAGACGATCGTAGTCTGCGTCTGAAATGTGTGGGTCGTCTAGCACGTGATACATGTAGTTAGCATGCTCAATCTGCGAGCGAAGCTCGCTGACCCTAGCCGCAGCTTTATTGGATGACATTATGGATAGCTCCTCATGCCGTGAAGTTTAGCGAGTCGCACGCGGATGAACACAGCCAAGGTCCGTGGAAAATCATGGTCTTCAATGCCTGCCTAACTTCTAAACGATCTTTCACGAGGAACAAGCTGCCATAGCAGCTATCATGCAAGGGTTATGTCCCTCGATGCCGCCACTGCAGAGACACGTGCTGCCGTCGCCACGGTCGCCGAGCCCGCCTCGGTTTCGCAGGTGGTGCAGGAGATATCCACGCGCGAGCGCTATCGTGGGCTGCTGTGGCTGGTGGCCGCCGCGTTTTTCATGCAGTCGCTGGATTCCACCGTGGTCAACACCGCGGTGCCGGCGATGGCGAACGCGCTGAGCGTCACGCCGCTGGGCATGCGCACCGCGCTGACCAGCTACGTGCTGACGCTCGCCATTCTGATTCCGGCCAGTCCCTGGCTTTGCGACCGGTTGGGCACGCGCAGGGTGTTCGGTCTGGCCATCATCGTGTTCGGCACCGGCTCGCTGCTGTGCGGTCTGGCGCAGACGCTGCCCGAGCTGGTCGCCGCGCGCGTACTGCAAGGTATCGGCGGCGCCTCGCTGATGCCGGTGGGCCGCTATGTTCTGGTGCGCAGCATCGAGAAGCGCGAGTTCGTCCGCGCCATGAGTACGGTGGCGACCTTCGGCCTGCTCGGCTCGGTGCTCGGCCCGCTGCTCGGTGGGGCGCTGGTGGAGTTCACTTCATGGCGGCTGATCTTTCTGATCAACGTGCCGGTAGCGATTGCCGGGGTGTGGATGAATCGGCGCGACATGCCGGACTACCGACTCGATCACGCCAATCGCTTCGACCTCACCGGCTTTCTGATGTTTGCCGCCGCCTCAGCCCTGCTGCTCACCGCCTCGGAACTGGCCGGCAGCACGCCGGTGCCGTGGAGTTCTATCGGCCTGTGCACGCTGCTCGCGCTGCTGCTGGGTGCGGTTTACGTGTGGCACAGCCGACGCACCGAATTTCCGGTCGCCGACCTCACCCTGCTGCGCGTGCGCAGTGTCTGGGTGGCGCTCGCGGGCGGCCTGTTTACCCGGCTCGGCATCTCCGGCATGTTTCTGCTGCTGGTGCTGTTTCTGCAAGTCGGCTGCGGCTGGTCGCCGCTGATGGCCGGCCTGATGATGGTGCCACAGGCGCTCGGTTCGATCAGTGCTAAGTGGGCCATCAACCGCACCCTGATCTATCTGGGCTATCGCCGCCTGCTGTTCGGCAACACGCTGATCGCCTCGGTGCTGATGGCGATGTTCGCGCTGCTCGGGCCGACCACGCCGATGTGGGCCACGGCGCTGCTGGTCTTCGTCTACGGCGCCTGCACCGGCATGCAGTACACAGCGATGAACACACTGATCTACAACGATCTCGATATCAAATATGCCTCGATGGCGTCGTCGATGGCCTCGACCGCGCAGTACCTGGCAATGAGTTTCGGCATCGCCCTGGCCACGCTGCTGATGGAAGCGCTGCTGCAAGGCCATGCGCATGAGCAATACATCGTCGCCTTCCGCTGGACGGTGGTCTTGCTCGGTGGCATCACCGCGATCGCCAGCCGTATCTTCAGCCGGCTGCCGAAGGATAGACCACTGGCCAGCGCCGCCGCGGCGCGCTGATCTGCGCGCCGATCGATCGGGGCACGCACTGCGGCAACCGTCGCGCGACTGTCGATGTAGCATGGCGCTTTCAAAGACCGCTTGAGCGCACCGAATGCAGCACGCCAGCGACATCCTGTTTACGCTGTTTGTGGTGTTTATCGCCGCCCAGCTGGGTGGTGAAATCGCGCAGCGGCTGAAGCTTCCCGGCGTCGTCGGCGAGATCGCCGCCGGCTGCGTGATAGGCCCTTCCCTGCTCGGCCTTATCGCCCCGGACCAGATCGCCATCGGCACGCCGCTGGACGTGCTGGCCGAGATCGGCGTGGTGCTGCTGCTGTTTTCCGTCGGCCTGGAAACGCGACTGGAGGATTTGAAAAAGGTCGGCAAGGTGGCGTTTCTCGTCGGCGTGCTGGGCGTTGCCGTACCGTTCGCCATGGGCAGCCTGTGGGCACACGGCAGCGGCTTCGGCTGGGACAAGTCGCTGTTCGTGGCAGCCGCTTTTGTGGCGACCTCGGCCGGCATCACCGCGCGCGTACTGCAGGAATTACATGCGCTGCAGCGAATCGAGAGCAAGGTGATTCTCGGCGCCGCCGTGATCGACGACATCCTCGCGATGCTGCTTCTGGGAGTGGTCGTCTCGCTGCAGGGCGGCGGCGGTTTCGACCCCAGCCATCTGCTGGCGGTGCTGGTGGGCGCCGTCGGATTTATAGCGGTAATCGGCTGGGGCGGCACGCGCGTCATGCGCTGGAATTCCGACTGGCTGGAAAAGCCGCGCGATCCGCATTCGCCGCTGATGATCGTGCTGGCGATGTGCCTGGGCCTGGCCTATCTCTCCACGCTGTTCGGGCTGGCCGCGATCATCGGCGCCTTCCTGGCCGGCATGATCGCGTCGGAAACCCAGCAGCGGCATACGCTGGAAAAACAAATGATGCCGTTGCTCGCCCTGCTCACACCGTTCTTTTTTGTCGTGACCGGCAGCAAGATCGACCTGCATGAACTGGCCAGCGCCGACGCGTTGATCATGCTGGCAATCGCCACCGTCATCGCCATCGTCTCCAAGCTGATTGGCGGCTGGCTAGGCTCGCTGTCGCTGGGCCGGCGCAGCGCCACGATTATCGGGTTCGGCATGGTGCCGCGTGGCGAGGTCGGCGTAGTGATTGCCAGCCTTGGCCTGGCGGCGGGCATCTTCAACAATCGCATGTACGCCATCATCGTGGCGATGTCGCTGCTCACTGCGATGGTGACGCCGCCGGTGCTGGCGTGGCTGCTGAGGCGCACCGGCAACAGCGGCGACGACTTGCCGCAGACAAATGCCAACGCCGCTCCATGACATGACATGACATGACGAAAGACGGTTCAAGGAAAATTCGGCGGATTGACGGGGGCGATTCAGCTGAGCTGATTAGACTGATGGTGCTGCAACACAACCGTGTCTTCTCCACTTCGGGACTACTCATGAACATCAAGCCGCTGTTTTCCCTCTCCCTCGCTATGGCTTTGAGCTTCGGCGGCATCGGCGCGGCAAGCGCCAGCCCGGATGCCAGCGGCGTACTGGTACGCCAGGACGGCATCTATCTGCGCTGCGACCAGTGCGGCACGGTGCAGAGCGTGGAGCGCAACATCACCCAGGGCAGCAACCACGGCGTGGCCGGCGCCATTATCGGCGCGGTAGCCGGTGGCGTACTGGGCAACCAGATCGGCAAAGGCAATGGTCGCAAGATCGCCACCGTCGGCGGCGCGGTCGGTGGCGGCTTTGCCGGTAACGCCATTGGCAAGGGCGGCAGCAGCGAAAGCTATCTCGTGCGCATGCGCATGGGCGACGGCAGCTACAACAATGTGCAGGTGAAGGACGCCAGCGGCATCCGCGCCGGCGATATCGTGCAGCTCGATCAGAACGGCAACATCACGCGCATCCGCTGAAACAGCCGTACGGCGACTTCCTTGAATCAGCCTCATAAAAAACGCCCCAGTTAGGGGCGTTTTTCTTGCGCAAGTCGAGTGCACATTGCCCACCTAAAGAAACGTAACTCAAGCCACCTTGGGAAGTCGGAAAGCCTCTAATGCACGTCGCGTAAAAAGATAGATACCGACAGCTGTCGAGTCGGTGCTATGGATCGCGCGTACCGCCTCAAGCAGCTCGCTGTCGGTGCATCGAAACCGCCGGCACCACGAGGCTCGGCTGGGTCGATTACGCAACTGGATGTGTTCTGTCATCGGCTACACCTGTTTAAAAATACTCGAACACCTTGCCTTCTAGGAAATGAAATGCCTGTGGTCGGCTCGTTACGTAAGCGGCAAACGTCATCGGTCGGGAGGTTGAGTCTGAATGGCATGAATTAGTTGCTGAGCGGTTAGGCGTATGTGCGATGCTCCCCACCGCACACACCGCACCTTCGCGCAGGAAATTCGCCTCATGGACTCTCACGCGCCACCCAACAAGGACAAACCGGGCATACCGGTGTGGCGCAATTTAAGCGCAGGTCTGATCACCGGCGCGGCGGACGACGATCCCAGCGGTATTGCCACTTACTCCCAGGTCGGCGCCGCGTTCGGCTACGGCATGCTGTGGTGCATTTTGTTCACCATGCCGCTGATGATCGCGATTCAGGCGATCAGCGCCGGCATCGGCTGCGTGACCGGACACGGTTTGATGGACGGCATCCGCGCCTACTATCCGCGCAAGCTGGTCTATGCACTGGTGGTATCGATTTTCGTAGCCAACGTGATCAACCTGGCGGCCGACATCGGCGCGATGGGCGCGGCGCTGAAGCTGCTGATTGGCGGCCCGGCACTGCTTTATGCCGGCGGCTTCGCCGTGTTGTCGCTGGTGCTGCAGGTGTTCATCCCTTTCTCGCGCTACTCGCCGATCCTGAAGCTGCTGACGCTCAGCCTCTTCGCCTACGTGGGAACGGTGATGGTGATACACGTGCACTGGCTGCCCGTGCTCAAAAGCATCGTTATCCCTCCAGTGACGTGGAATGCCAAATACGCCGTAGGCCTGGTCGCCCTGCTGGGCACCACCATCAGCCCCTACCTGTTTTGCTGGCAGGCGGCGCAGGAGGTCGAAGAGATTGAAGCGCATGCCGATCGCAGCCCGCTGCTGCTGGCCCCTTTGCAGGCACCGGATACGCTTCGCCGGGTCGGGATCGACACGACGGTGGGGATGATTTTTTCCAACCTCATCGCCTTCTTCATCATTCTCACCGCCGCCGTGGTTCTGCATGCGCACGGCAAGATCGATATCCAGTCGTCGTCCGACGCGGCCGAAGCGCTGCGGCCGCTGGCCGGCAACTTGGCTTTCGCGCTGTTCGCAGCCGGCATCATCGGCACCGGACTGCTCGCGGTTCCGGTGCTCGCCGGCGCGACGGCTTATGCGGCGGCCGGTGCCTTCGGTCAGCTCAGCGGCCTGCAGCACAAGCTGCACGAAGCGAAATTTTTTTACGGCGTGCTTATCGTGGCCAGTATCGTCGGCATCGCGTTGAACCTGACGCCGCTCGATCCGATCAAGGCGCTGTACTGGAGTGCGGTGATCAACGGCGTGGTGGCCGTACCGCTGATGGTCGTGATGATGCTGATGGGATCGCAGGCGAAGGTCATGGGGGATTTCACCATGCCGCTGCCGCTGAAGATATTCGGCTGGCTGGCCACCGCGACCATGGCCGCTGCAGCGATCGTGATGTTCGTTACCTGGGGTGATTAGATCGGGGCTCTTAAAGCCACCGCTCAACTCGGCGCGGATTCAGGCAGCTCGAAACGATAGCCGGCGCCGTAGACCGAATGGACATACGGGCCGCCCGGCACGAGATCATCCAGCTTGCGTCGCAGATTCCGAATATGGCTATCCACCACGCGATCGGTGACATCGCGCAAATCATCGTGCATCAGATCGAGCAACCGGTCGCGGGAATATACGCGCCCTGGATGGGCTAACAGCGTCTGCAGCAGCCGATACTCGGTGGTGGTCAGCGGCAACGCCTTGCCTCCGACAAGGATGCGCTGCGTCGACTCGTCGACCACAAACGGATTGGGAGATGCCGGCCCGCGGCTACGGCGCAGCAGCGCACGCACGCGCGCCACCACCTCGCGCGGGCTGAACGGCTTGCAGACGTAGTCGTCGGCGCCGAATTCCAGGCCCAGCAAGCGATCGATTTCCTCAACCCGTGCGGTGAGCATGATCACCGGCAACTGGCTGCTCTTGCGCAGCTCGCGCAGTATTTGCAGACCGTCCATGCCCGGCAGCATCACGTCGAGCAGCAGCAGGTCCGGGCGCGTGTCGCCGATGGCCGACAGAACGCGATCGCCCTCCTCGACGATCGACGCGAGATAACCGGCACCCTGCAGATATTCGCTGAGCAAGGCGGCGATCTTGGGCTCGTCTTCGGCAATCAGGATGTGATGGGCGTGCGCCATGTCAGCGTTGTACCAGGGGCAGAGTCAAAACGATGCGCAGGCCCCCGAGCGGCGACGCCAGCGCATGCAGCGTTCCGTCGTGTGCCGCCGCAATCCGCTGGGCAATGGCCAGACCCAGGCCGCTGCCGCCGCGCTTTCGGTCGCGCGATGCCTCTCCGCGATAAAGCGGCTCGAACAGGCGTGCGAGCGAATCGTCATCCACGCCCGGCGGCGTGTCGTCGAAAAAAACAGCCACCGACTGTGCCTGCTTTTCCATGCTGATGTGCACCCGCCCACCGCCATCGCTGTAGCGCAGGCTGTTGCCCATCACGTTGTCGATCAACTGGCGCATGCGGTCGGGATCGACTCGCACCAGCGCCGATGAAAGATCGCGCTCGATCGTCAGCTGGGCTTCGCGCGCGATCGGCTCGAGACTCGTGCAAGCGCTGTCTATCAGCTGGGCGATATCGATCAGCTGCGGTCGATAGCTCAGCGTGCCCAGGTCGGCCATCGACAGCTGATGCAGATCGTCGACCAGACGATCGAGCCGCATCACCTCCTCGTGCAGCGAACGCAAGCCACCGGCGTCGGCGACGCGCACGCCATCCTGCATGGCCTCGATCTCGCCGCGCACGATCGACAGCGGCGTGCGCAACTCGTGCGAGATGTCGGCAATCCAGCGCCGGCGCGCACTCTCGTTGGCCTGTAACGCGCTGCTCAAGCGGTTGATGTGCCGGACCAGATCGCCCAGCTCGTCGCGCCGCGACGTTTCCAGATGCTGTCCGTATGTACCATTGGCCAGCCGGTCGGCCGACTGCTCGACATCGCGCAGCGGTGCCAGCAAGTGGCGCGCAAAGATCCAGGCCACGCCCAGTGCCAGCAGCACGAGCACGCCGGCCAGCAGCGACATGTCGCGGATCTGGGCCGACAGAAAATCGGTGTCGCGGCTTTCCACCGGATGCGTAAGCGGCTGTAGCGCCAGCCAGCCGACCAGCACGCCGTTTTGCTGCAGCGGCCGCTCCAAAGCATCCGCACGCAACGGCGCGCCGACGATCCAGCGGTGCTGCGCGTCCAGCAGCGAAACTCGCGGCGACAACGCCGGCGGTGGTGGCGCATCGTCGCCGCGACCCGGCGCGCGCAGCGAGGGCTCTAGCATAGGCGGCGGTGGGGGACGGTCTGCGCCCGGATCGGGCTCGCCGCGAGGCGGCTTCGGGTCGAGCAGTCGATGCAGCAGCGCGTCCCAGGTCGTGCTGTTGCGCAGGCCATCGAAGCCCCGCGCCGCATCGGCACGCTGATCGAGTTCCTGCGCCAGCGGGGCCAGCCGCGCCAGGTCGAGCGTGTTGACGTAGGCGACAAAGCCACTGCGCAGATTGAGGATGGTAATGCTGCCCAGCGCGCCGAGCGCCAGCGCAACAGCCAGCACCAGTAGCAGAAACAGCTTGTGCACCACGCGCAGGCGTAGACGAGTGCGCGGCGGCGAACGAGGCAAGGCAGGCATAGGGGTATCCATGAGCGACGCAGGATAACCCGCTGCCCGAAAGCGTGCGTCCGCAATCCCTGCATAATTCCTGCGAAGTGGGAGGGCATCGTGGAGTCTGCCGGGTTGGCCGGCAATACTAAGGAGCATCCCCATGCAAACCCGAATTCTCTGCGCACTGATCGCGATGGCGGTGGCCGGTACGGCAGCGGCACAAGCCATTCAACCGCCATCCCCCGCCGCCGGCACACCGCCCGCGCCGATCGCCGGCAGCCTGCCGCCGCTCCCTCCCGGCTGCGCCGGCCATGCAGCCCTGCCGCCGCCACCGCCTCGTCCGCCGGCTCCTGCCAACGACGATGATCTGGTCAAAGGGCTGGGCATCAGCAGCGCACAGGCGTCCAAGGTTCAGAAGGTTTTCGAACGACAGGAGGCACAGGCCCAGCGTATGGATCAGCAGCACCGGGATCTGGACGCGCAGACCTGCAAGGATCTGCGCGGCATTCTCGGCGATCAGGCCATCGCGCGCTGGTCGGCGGCAACGCCGCCCCCACCGCCACCCGGCGGCCCGGGCCAGTTCGGACCAGGCCGCGGACTGGGGCGTAGTCCAGCGGACCCGACGCCGCCACCGCCTACGACACAAGGTAACTGATATCCGGCGCCGAAACGCTTGCCGCGGCACCCAGAAAGACGCCCGACATGGGCGTCTTTCTGGGCTAGAGGGACGTCGTTGAATCCGGCTCTATTGTCGAATCGCTGTCGGCTTTGGGCCGTATCTCGGTCAGACCCAAGGTGGCAAAGGCCTGAACCCGCTCGATCGCCTCGACGAGTTCCTTGCCGCCGAACGGCTTGCGCAGATAGACGATGCGTTCGGGCAATTGGCGCTCATCGGTATTGGGATCGGCCGAGATCACCACCAGACCGACATCAGGATGCTGAAGCCTGGCGAGATTGCACACGTCGATGCCGTTGATCTCGCCCGCCAGCAGCACATCCGCGATAAGCACGTCTACCCGGTCCTGGGTCGACAAAAAATGGGAGGCGCCGCTGGATCCCACAACGCACTTGACACGAAAACCACCCCGGCCTTCGAGCAGGATGCGCATCGTCTCCAGCACAGCGTGATCATCGTCAACGATGAGGACGACCTTGTCGGTGTCCATGATGGCCTTCCCTCGAGTCTTGCGGGTTATTCGAGTTCCCCTGCCCTAGATTCTACTCGACCGCGAGGCGCGCGCCAGACACGATTCATGCAAACCAAACCTACCACTCGGCAAAGGTTCTCGCGACGGCTTGCCGGATCGGGATGTATGAGCGTACGACGCGGACAGACGCGCCGAATCGCTAGCGCTGCTGCCCGCGCTCCGCGCCAGCCGGCGAACGCGTCGCCGCGCGAACTTCATAAAGACGCTTGTCGGCCTCGGCCAGCATGTGCTCCAGCGGCTCGCCGGGATGTCGATAAGCGGCTCCCATAGTGAAACCGATCGGCGCGGTTTGCCGATCGTCATCGATCCGCTTGGCAACACTCTGGGTGAGTTCACCGTCGGCGTGCCGCAGCAGCACCGCGAACTCGTCGCCGCCCAGCCGCACCACGGCGTCCTCCGGCCGGAGATGGTTCGACAGGAATTTGGCCATGCCCACCAGCACCTCATCGCCACGCTGATGGCCGAACTGATCGTTGATCTGCTTGAAGCGATTCAGATCGAACGTGATGCAGCCCCAGCGGTCCAGCTCGCCGATGGAAGCGGCCAGCTCGGTGACGAATCGGCGGTTGAAGCAGCCCGTCAGCGGGTCGCGTATCGACCACTCCTCCAGCTTGCGCTGGTGCTGCTGGCGTTCGGTGACGTCCTGTGCGTGACCCAATACGTAAGGCTCGTCATCATCCTCATCGAGGACGTTGTGGTATTCCCAGATGCGTAAACTGCCGTCGCCGCCGATCAGCTCCAGCACGCCCGAATCGGAGCCGCTGGCGAAGATTCGGTCGAGATAACTCTGAAAGCCGGCGCGACGCCCCGGCGGCATGATGTCCGCCAGCGAACGACCCAGCAGCTCGGCGATGGAGTAATCCAGCGAGCGCGCCGCCGCCGGATTGACCGAAAGCAGAATGCCGTCGGCATCATGCGTGCAGATCAGGCCCAGGCTGTATTCGAACAGTTTGCGGAAGCGCCGATCGCTGTCTTCCAGCGCCTTCACCGCGCGCTTGCGCAAGGTCACGTCCTGAAACGCACCCACCAGCCGTTGCGGCACACCGTTCTCAAGCTCGACGTTGCCGACGGCACGGACCCAGATATGGCGGCCTGTGGCGGTAATAAACGGCAGTTCGAGATCCCATGCCCGCCCCTCTTCCAGACCTTTTTGCACGGCCGCCTGCACGACCTCGCGCGCCTGCGGCGCATAAAAATCCAGCGCCTCTTTCAGCGTAGGCGCATAGCCCGGCGGCACATCGTGGATGCGGCATGTTTCGTCGGACCAGGTGATTTCGTCGGTGGTCAGGTCCACCTGCCAACCGCCAACGCCGGCCGCACGCCCGGTCCGGTCCAGAAAAGCCTCGCTGGCGCGCAATTTTTTTTCCAACCGGTCGGCGATCTCTGCCTCGTGCTCGAGTGCCGCATTTTTTTCCAGCAGCACGGCGCGCTGTTCCAGCGCCTCCGACGCGGCCCTCGCCAGCTCCCGCAGCGCCTGCCGCTGATCGTCCGTCAGTGCGTTGACCTGGCGGTCAATGACGCAGAGCGCGCCCATGCGCAGGCCGTCTTGCAGAGTGATCGGTGCGCCAGCGTAGAAGCGCATGTCCGGGCTGCCGGTCACCAGCGGATTATCGGCAAAGCGCGCATCGCCGAGCGCGTTCGGAACTTCCATCACGTCATCGCCCTGGATCGTATAGGAGCAGAACGCGATATCGCGTGGCGTTTCGGCGGTGCCGGCAAGTCCGACGTTGGACTTGAACCACTGGCGCCTCTCGTCGACCAGGGTAATCAGCGCGATCGGCATGCCGGTGACCAGCGCCGCCGCCCTGGTGATGGCGTCAAAAAGCGGCTCGGCCTGCGTATCCAGGATATTCAGTGATCGCAGGCGTGCGATGCGGGATTGCTCACCAACGTCCCGCATCGGCCCCGCACTCGTGGTTTCGGCTGTCTGCATCGCGATCAGGCTCAAGTGTCAGTAAGCTGTTCGCCGCTAGATTAACCCACCTGCCTTGACAACTCGGTAGCGGCACGTCAGCGGCCGGCCGAATGGCATGCCACGGTTCACGTTGCCGACGACGGACCCACCCGCATCGGCCGACTATCGCTACGAACGGCGTATTTTCCCATTGCCATCCGGCGCCGGCAGTGGCTCAATGGCGGCGCTCACACAGCCCGGGAACCCACTGTCTTGACCGCCGTCGAAAAAATCATCCTTTTCACCGCCATGATCCTTTCGGTCATGGCATGCCAGCAGTCGCCCGATCCGGCGACCCTGCGCGCGGCGCATTACGACCCGGCGCAATACTTCGACAATGACCGGCTGCGCGCCAACACGCTGATCGCCTGCCACGCCGGTACCGCGAAGAATCAGGTGGAATGGTCAACTCTTTATGCCTGCCGTACGTCCGCGTCGACGGATCTCGCCAAGCAACGTGGCTGGAAGCCGGGCATGGGCTCACCGCACTGAATTAAGCCGGTGCCTTCGTCAGCTCTACGCCACATGACCGACAGAAATCGGCCCAAGCCCCGTTGAAAACTCAGGCTTCAGCCAACTCCGGCGCCCACGCGGCTCGCGTCAGTGAGCGCGGCTGATAGTCGCGCTGAGTCGACGAACGCTCCGTGCTGGTGGTCAGTACCACGCAATCGATCGTGTTGCCCATGTAGAGCGCGTGCTCCCGCGCCTGCGCTTCGGTACTGAAATGCTGCGGCTTCAATTTGCGCCCCTGATGGAAGCCGCACACTACAAACGTCGTGGTATTCATTGTGATATCTCGTGAGGTCGCCTTAGCTTGCAGTGCGAATGTGTCAGGAGATAAGACAAGAGTTCGTGATGGCGAGCGGTGACGTTTAATACCTTTTCGCCGTCGTTTCCCAGAGACGAGAGCGCGCGTTTTTCGGCGCGGCCCATGTGGTTGAGAGCCGCGCCGAAAAGCTGGCGAGCGACATGCAAGTAATTGCGGCAGAACCGCCCTCTATTGCGACGCCAAGCGTACATTTGACGCCATTTGAGAGCTTCTCCAAACGCTGCGAAAGCCCTATCCTCGCGGCCTTGCCATCATTGTTACTATGTATCGAATCGACGCTGTCGCGAGCTTTCAAATCTAGCCCGCCTGCGCTGTTCGATATTCGGGCGATTGGCGCGTACCTCCGGCGGCAAGTTTATGGGCATCTCAAAAAAATCAGATAAGACGTCGGGCCCGATCAGTAAGGCCGGCGTCACCATGCTTTGCAGCGTGCTGGTGGCCGGCTGTGCAGTGGGCCCCAACTTCAAACGACCCGCTGCGCCCACGATTGCCGCTTACACTGATCATCCGCTGACAACCACAGCCACAACAGAGAACCTCAGCGGCGGCCAAGCGCAGCAATTCACCAGCGGCGCCGATATCCCCGGCGACTGGTGGACGCTGTTTCATTCCGCACCGCTGAATGCGCTGATCGAACAGTCGCTCGAGCACAACGCCGATCTCAAGGCCGCGCAGGCTGCGCTGCTGGTCGCCAATGAAACGACCAAGGCCGGACGCGGCGTGTTCTATCCCAGCGTCTCGGGCAGCTTCTCGGCCTCGCGCGAAAAAGACCCGCCCGGCTCGCTCGCCCCCGTGCCTAGCAACAACGCGTATCGCTACGACCTGTTCACCCCGCAGCTGAGCATCTCGTATGCACCAGACATCTTCGGCTTGAACCGCCGCACGCTGGAGTCGTTGAAAGCGCAGGAGCAGGCTGTCCGCTTTCAGACGATCGCCACGCAGATCACGCTGAGCACCAACGTGGTCGCGGCCGTCGTGCAGGAAGCGGCGCTGCAGGCGCAGGTCGATGCGACGCGCCAGCTGGTCGACATCAACACGCACATGCTGAAGATCCTGCAGTACCAGCTGAGCAAGGGCTACGTCGGACGGCTCGATGTCGCCGCGCAGGAGTCGCAGCTGGCGCAGGTGGTCGCCACGCTGCCGCCGCTGATGAAACAGCTGGCGCAACAAAAAGACGCGCTGGACGTGCTGGTTGGCCAGTTCCCGAACCAGCTGCCGAATAAGAACTTCGATCTGGCGAATCTGCAGCTCCCGCAGGATTTACCCGTAAGCCTGCCCTCGACCCTGGTGTCGCAGCGTCCCGACGTGCGGCAAGCCGAGGCGAATATGCACGCCGCCAGCGCACAGATCGGCGTGGCCATCGCCAACCGCCTGCCGAATATCGCGCTGACCGCCAACGTCGGCAGCACCGGTCTCGCGCTCAATCAGGTGTTCCAGTCGGGCACCGGTTTCTGGAACATCGGCTCGACCATCACCGCGCCGATTTTTCAGGGCGGCACGCTGCTGCATCAGGAACGCGCCGCCAAAGCTGCGTATGTCGAAGCGGCCGAGCAGTATCGCGGCACCGTGCTGAGCGCGTTCCAGAACGTCGCCGACACCCTCACCGCGCTGGAGCAGGATGCCGACGCGCTGAAAGCATCGGCCCACGCAGCCGATGCCGCCAAGGTCACGCTGGATCTCTCGCAGCGCCAGTGGAAAGCCGGTTACGCGAACTACCTTTCGCTGCTGACGGCCGAACAGGGCTACCAGCAGGCGCGCATCAATCTGGTGCAGGCGCAGGCCAATCGTTTTGCCGACACCGCCGGGCTGTTTCAGGCGCTGGGCGGCGGCTGGTGGAACCGGGCCGACCTCACCGGCACGCCATCGATGCCAAGCGACGCTGACACTAGCGCCCAACCACCTTCTGCGAGCAGCACCCATGCCATGCGGACAAAAAATGACAAGTAATTCGCCTCGCAGCGCATGCGACATGGCAAATAAAAAGCACGCGGCGCGCCCGACCTTTGCGCTGCTCACAGCATTGATGGTGTTCGCCGTGCTGATGACCGGCTGCGCGTCGAAAACCGACGATGACGCCAATCCGGCGCCGGCGTCCACCACGCCGCACAACGTCACAATGACGACCGAGCAGCGCCAGCACATCAAGCTTTACACCGTGAAACAATCGACTTTCCACAAGACGGTCGAGGCCTCCGGCGCCGTCGATTTCGACAACGACCAGGCCACTAGCGTCATCGCACCGTTCTCCGGTCCAGTGACGAGGCTGCTGGTGTCGCCGGGCGACCACGTCAGCAAGGGCCAGCCGCTGGCCATGGTCGATTCACCGGACTTTGCCGCCGCGGTCAGCGCCTACGCCAAGGCGCTCGCCACGGCAAAAACTGATCGACGCCTGGCCGATGCCGACAAGGATCTCGGCCAGCATGAGGGCGTTGCACAGCGCGAGAACGACCAGGCGCAAACCGACGCCGTCAACGCCGAAGCCGATCGCGATGCCGACCTGCAGGCGCTGCTGGGCCTCGGCGTCGATCCGGCGGCGATCAAGGGGATTCAGCAAGGCCACACGCTGTCGCACATCGAGGGCGTTATCCGCTCCCCGATCGCCGGCACCGTAGCGGAAAAACTGATCACACCCGGACTGCTTTTGCAGGCCGGCACGACGGCATGCTTTACGGTTGCCGATCTGTCGCGGGTATGGGTCATGGCGCAGGTTTCCAGTGCCGACCTCGGCGCCATCAGCGTCGGCGATCCGGCAGAAGTGGTGACCGGCATCGACAACAAAAATTTTGTCGGGCGCGTGGACAACATCGCCGCCCTGGTGAATCCGGATACGCGCTCGGTGATCGCCCGCGTGGTCGTGGACAACCCCGGTAATTTCCTCAAAAAGCAGATGTACGTCACTGCACGCATTCAATCGCGGCGGGAAAGCCAGGGCACGTTGGTGCCGGTGTCGGCAATTCTGCGCGACGACGAAAACCTGCCCTTTGTCTATATCGCGCAGCCGGACGGCAGCTTCGCGCGGCGCGCCATCACGCTGGGAGAGCGCACCGGCGATCAGTTCAATATTCCCGACGGCCTGCACGCGGGCGACCAGGTTGTGGTCGATGGCGGCATCTTCGTCCAGTTCATGCAAAACCAATGAGCGACCAACTACCTGCGGACGAGACGCCCTCGCGCACGGCGTCGATCATGAACCGGCTGGTCGGCTCCTCGCTGGCGCAGCCGCTGCTGATCATTCTGTTGACCCTGCTGCTGACCGGCGCCGGCGCACGCTCGCTGCAGCGCCTGCCGGTGGATGCGTATCCCGACCTCTCGCCGCCGATCGTCGAGATCGTGACGCAGTGGCCCGGTCACGCCGCAGAGGAAGTGGAGCGACTCATCACCGTACCGGTCGAGCTGGCCATGAACGGCATTCCGAAAGTCGCCAACGCGCGTTCGATTTCGCTGTATGGCCTGTCCGATGTAATCATCACCTTCAACGATGGCACCGACAATAATTTCGCCCGCCAGGAAGTATTCAACCGACTCGGTGATCCCAGCCTGCCCAGCGGCGTGACGCCGTCGGTATCGCCGCTGTCCGCCCCCTCGGGCCTGATCTATCGCTACGTGCTGCAAAGCCCCGATCGATCGCCGATGGAGCTGAAAACGCTGGAAGCGTGGACGGTGGAACCGCAGTACCGGTCCGTGCCCGGCGTAGCCGACGACTCGGGCTTTGGTGGTGGCACAATGCAGTATCAGGTGCTGCTGGACCAGGCCAAGATCGCCTCGGTCGGCCTGTCGGCTGTGCAGATCGAAGCGGCGCTGGCCGCCAACAACAGCAACGCCGGCGGCGGCTTCTATTCGCAGGGCGGGCAGTTCTATTACGTGCGCGGCCTCGGCCGTATGGACACCCTGGAAGACATCAGTAACGTCGTGCTGGCCGTACATGACGGCACCCCGATTTTGCTCAAGGACGTGGGCCGCGTGGTGATCGGCATCGCACCGCGCCTGGGCGAATTCGGATACGAGAAACAGGACGACGCGGTCGAGGGCGTGATTCTTCTGCGCACCGGCGAAAAAACCCAGGACGTGCTCAAGCGTGTCGAGGCCAAGACCAACGAACTCAATAACGGCGTGCTGCCCATAGACGTCAAGGTCGTGCCCTATTACGACCGCACCGACCTGATCACGCTGACCACCAAGATCGTCGAGGACAATCTGCTGCGCGGCATGCTGCTGGTGATCGTGGTGCTGATTTTTTTCCTGTACGACTTTCGGGCCGGCCTGATCGTCGCCACCACGATTCCGCTGGCGCTGCTGTTTGCGTTTATCTGTCTGGACGTCCAAGGCGCGTCGGCGAATCTGCTGTCGATCGGCGCGATCGACTTCGGCATCCTGGTCGACGGCGCGGTCGTGATGGTGGAGAACATCTTCCGCCAGATTGCCGAACGCAAGACCGAGGGTTCGCCGCTGAGCATCCGCGCGATCATCCGCGATGCGGCGGCCGAAGTGGATCGGCCGCTGTTCTATGCCGTGGCCGTGATCGTGGTCAGCTTTCTGCCGATCTACGTGCTGTCCGGTCCGTCGGGCACCTTGTTCAAGCCGATGGCCGATACGATGATCTTCGCCCTGGTCGGCTCGCTGATCGTCACGCTCACCCTGCTGCCGGTGCTGTGCGCGTGGTTCATGCGCCGCGGCGTGCGCGAGCGACGCAACGTGGTGTTCGAGGCGATCAAATCGGTCTATATCCGCGGGCTGGACGTGTGCCTGGCCTTTCCCTGGGTGACGACGCTGGCAGCGACGGTGGTCCTGCTCGGTTCGCTGCTGCTGATCCCCCGCATCGGCGCCGAGTTCATGCCGCAGCTCGACGAAGGTGCGCTGTGGGTGCGTGCGACCATGCCGTACACCATCTCGTTCGACGAATCAGCCCGCATCACGCCAAAGATTCGCGACATCCTGCGCACCTTCCCCGAGGTCACGACCGTGGCCTCGGAGCTAGGCCGACCGGATGACGGTACGGACTCGACCGGCTTCTTCAACGTCGAGTTCTATGTCGGCCTGAAACCCTATTCGCAGTGGAGCGGCAGCTATCGCACCAAGCCCGAACTGATCGCCGCGATCAACCGCAAGCTGTCTGCCTTCCCCGGCATCAATTTCAACTTCACCCAGCCGGCCGAGGATGCGGTGGACGAAGCCGAGACCGGATTGAAGAGCGCGCTCGCGGTCAAAGTCTTCGGCGCCGATCTCAACACCCTGCAGCAGAAGGGCAAAGCGATCAAGCAGGTGCTGGAGAAAGTGCGCGGCATCCGCGACGTGACCCTGGTGCAGGAGCTGGGGCAGCCCAGCCTGAGCATCAAGATCAATCGTGCTGCCATCGCGCGCTACGGCCTCAACGTTTCGGATATCAATGGCCTGATCACCACGGCGATCGGCGGCGACGTCGCGACCCAGGTGGTGCAGCAGGAGAAGCAGTTCGATCTCGTGGTGCGGCTGGAGCAGAAGTATCGCGACAACCCTGAGGAAATCGGCAACATCCTGGTCGCCACGCCTGGTGGCCAGAATATTCCGCTGCGGGAATTCGCGGACATCCAGGTGACCAACGGCGCATCGTTCATCTATCGACAGGACAACTCGCGTTATATCGGCGTGCAGTTTTCGGTCGAGGGCCGCGATCTGGCCGGTGCCGTGGAGGACGCCATCGGGCAGGTCCACCAGAAGATCACGCTGCCGCAGGGTTATCGCCTGGACTGGGGCGGCGAATACTCCGAATACACCGCGTCGCGCGCGCAGCTCAACATCATCCTGCCGCTGACGCTGGGCTTGATCTTCCTGCTGCTGTTCACCCTGTATAGCAACTTCAAGTTCCCTTTCATCACGGTGGCCGGCGTGCTGCTGTCGGCGCCGGTCGGAGGCATCGTGGCGCTATGGCTTACCGGCACGCCGTTTTCGGTGTCCTCCGGCATCGGCTTCCTGGCGCTGTTCGGTGTGTCGGTGCAAACAGCGGTGGTCTACATTTCCTACGTCAACGAACTGCGGCGTGGCGGCATCGACGTGACCGAGGCGATTCGCCAGGGCGCCATCCTGCGCCTGCGCCCGATCATGATGACCGCCCTGGTCGCGGCGTTGGGCCTGCTGCCGGCGGCGCTGGCCACCGGCGTGGGCACGGATACGCAGCGGCCGTTCGCGCTGGTGATCGTCAGTGGGCTGTTTACTCGACTGCTGATCAGCATCTTTCTGATGCCAGCGCTGTACGCTCTGGTGGCCCGCAAAGACGATCGGCTGGAAGTCTGACCGCAGGCCTTCCGCCCTGTCAGGCGCAGGGCTGCTGCGCCGAATGCGGTACGGCGTGATGTCACCCTCGACGCGGGTTTCACCCGCCTTCCACGAGTCTGACGGGGCTTTTTTTACTGGCCCACCTGCGATAATCCGCTCGTGGGTCGAGGATGGGCCTTTGCCCGCCGCCACACAGCGCCGCCAAATACCTGCGCGCGCTCTTCCACGGGAGTGTTACGTGCAGCATCAGCAAGATCATCACGCTTCGGCCGCTGCGGCCGGTCTCGCCAAGACGCCGACAGGCATTCGGGGCCTGGACGATATCACCCTGGGTGGCCTGCCCAAAGGTCGCCCTGCGCTGCTGTGCGGCGCGGCGGGCTGCGGAAAAACGCTGTTCTCGATGACCTTTCTGGTCAACGGCGCAACCGCTTACGACGAGCCGGGCGTGTTCATGAGCTTCGAGGAGCGCGCGCGGGATCTGGAGGAAAACGTCGCCTCGCTGGGTTATCACTTGGCCGATCTGGTCGCGGACAAGAAGCTGGTGGTCGACCATATCCACATCGAGCACTCCGAAATCGAGGAAAGCGGCGACTACGATCTGGAAGGGCTGTTCGTGCGGCTGGGCTTCGCGATCGACTCCATCGGCGCCAAGCGCGTCGTGCTCGATACCATCGAGGCGCTGTTCTCGGGTCTCTCGGACACTGCGTTGCTGCGCGCCGAGTTGCGCCGGCTGTTCGGTTGGTTGAAGGACAAGGGCGTCACAGCGATCATCACCGCCGAGCGTGGCGAGGGTCAGCTGACCCGGTTCGGCATCGAGGAGTACGTGTCCGACTGCGTGATCCTGCTGGACAACCGCGTCGAGGACCAGATCACCACGCGCCGCCTGCGTGTCGTCAAATACCGCGGTTCCGCGCACGGCACCAACGAATATCCGTTCCTGATCGACGCCGAAGGTATCACCGTTTTACCGATCACCTCGGCCGGCCTGAAGCACAAGATTTCGTTGGAGCCCGTTTCGACCGGCGTCGACGATCTGGACGCGATGCTTGGCGCAGGCGGCTATTTTCGCGGCTCTAGCGTGCTGATTTCCGGCCTGGCCGGCACCGGCAAGTCGACCTACGGCGCGGCGTTCGTCGATGCGGCGTGCCGGCGTGGCTCGCGCTGCCTGTATTTTGCTTTTGAAGAATCGCCCGAGCAGATCGCACGCAATATGCGCTCGGTCGGTTTCGATCTGCAGCAGCATGCAGACAGTGGCCTGCTGCGCTTCGAGGCGGCGCGACCGAGTATCTACGGTTTCGAGATGCATCTGGCGCGGATGTATCGCGACATCGAGCGTTTCGATCCACAGGCGATCGTGGTCGATCCGATATCCGCCTTCCGTGGCCCGTCGATGGAAATTCACGCCACGCTGGTGCGCATTGCGGATATCTGCAAATCGCGCGGTATCACGGCGGTCTTCACCAGCCTGTCGACCGTCGGCGATCAGATGAACGAGAGCGAGCGCAGCGTGTCCTCGCTGATGGACACCTGGATTTCGCTGACCGACATGGAGGCCAACGGCGAGCGCAATCGCGTGCTGTATATCCTCAAGTCACGCGGCATGAGCCATTCCAAGCAGCTGCGCGAATACCAGTTGTCCGACAAGGGCATCCACTTCGTCGACGTCTACGCCGGTCCGGAGGGTGTGCTTACCGGCACGGCGCGGCTGGCGCAGGAAGCGCGCGAGCGCGAGGCCAGCAAGGCGCGTCAGCAAAATATCCAGAAAATGCATCGCGAACTCACACGCAAGCGCGAGGCGGCAGAACGTCGCATTGCCGAACTGCACGCCGATCTTGCACGCGAAGAAGACGAAGTGCGGAGGATCATCGAGCAGGAAGAAGCCAGAGAGGCAACGCTCGGCAGCGATCGCTCAACGATGGCGACAGCGCGAGGGCAGCAGCATGGCCAGTGACGCAGACCAACATTCCATCGAAATAGAAAGCCCCGAGGCGGGCGCGTACAACTTGCGGCTTTATGTGGCCGGGCAGACGCCAAAGTCGCTGGCTGCGATCGCCAACCTTAAAGCGATTTGCGAAGACCATCTTTCCGGTCGCTACTCCATCGAGGTCATCGATTTGACTGTGACGCCACAACTTGCTGCCGGCGACCAGATCGTGGCCTTGCCTACCCTCGTGCGCACGCTGCCGCCGCCGCTGAAACGCGTGATCGGCGATTTGTCGAATACGGAAAAGGTGCTGGTGGGTCTGGACATTCGACCGCGTCTGGCCAGCACGTCATGACCTCGGACGCCGCCGTGCCCATCCCTGACCCCGGACGCTACAAGCTTTGCCTGTTTGTCACCGGCTCCACACCACGATCGGCACGTGCTATCGAAAACATGCAAAAGATCTGTGACGAAAATCTGCATGGACGTTATGACCTGGAAATCATCGACGTCTACGAAAACCCCGAAGCCACGCGCGATCTGCAGATCATCGCCACGCCAACGCTGGTGAAAATTCTCCCTGAGCCGCTGCGGCGCATCATCGGCGACCTGTCGGATAAAGAGCGCGTGCTGGCCGGCCTCAACCTTGCGCCCGTGGGCGCGGCGCATAACCGATCGAAATGAGCGGCACGGAGAGCAATGCAGAGTTGGTCGCAGCGCTGCTGCGCATCGCCGACCTGGAGGCGCGGCTGACCGAGGCCGACGAAACCCTCGAAGCGATCCGCACCGGCGAGGTAGACGCGGTAGTCATCGGTGGCCCCGAAGGCCAGCTGATATACACGCTGGAAAACGCCGACCGCCCCTATCGTCTGCTGATCGAGCAAATGCAGGAATGCGCTTTCACGCTGGGCCTGGACGGCACCATTCTCTATTGCAACCAGCGCCTGTCCACGCTGACCGGCGTGCGCCGCGAGGCGCTCGTTGGGCGGCATTTGCAGGATTTCGTCGCGACAGCAGATCGCCCGGTGTTCGATCAACTGCTGGCGCGTGGCTCGGTCATAGGACGCTCCGCCGAGTTCAATCTCATTACTACGGACGCACAGGGCGGTGTGCCGGTGAACATGTCAGTCGCGGACATGCCAATCGAAGCGGGCATGCCGGATTTGCTCTGCGGCGTGATCACCGACCTCACCCGCAGCCGCAAGCGCACCGATGAACTGGCCGCCGCCAACCAGCAGCTCGCGAACGAAATTGACGAGCGCCGCCGCACCGAGGACAAGCTGCGGCTGGCGCTGGATGCAGCCGACATGGGCAACTGGGACATGGATCTGCTCACCGGAAAAACCACGCGGTCGGCCCGTTTCGATCAGATCATCGGCGATATCGGCGTGGCCCAATGGACGCCGCAGGCAGCAGCGCAGCTGTTCGTCGACGAAGACCGACGCGCCGTCGCCGATGCGTTTGCCATGGCGATGGGCAGCGGCTTTATCGACCTGGAAAAGCGCATTCGCCGGCGCAACGACGGGTCGCTGCGCTGGGTTCAGATCAAGGGCCTGACGTTTTATGACGAGGGCCGACCCGTACGCATCGCCGGCGTGGTGTCCGACGTTACCGACCGTCGCCTGATCGACGAGCAGCTGCGCCAGGCGCAGAAGATGGAGGCCATCGGTCAGCTCACCGGTGGTGTGGCGCACGACTTCAACAATCTGCTGATGGTGATCGCCGGCAGCCTCGATCTGCTGGAAAGCCGCGTGGGCGGCGACGCCAAAACCATCCGCTATCTCAGCACGGCAAGGCACGGCGTGGAGCGCGGCGCCAAGCTCAACCAGCAGCTGCTGGCGTTCGCGCGCCGGCAGGATTTGCGCACCGAGTCGGTCGACATAGGAGCCCTGCTGAGCTCGTTTGAGAACCTGCTCGATCGAGCCATCGGCGAGACGATCGCAGTCACGATCAAGGATCCGCCCGCCCTTCTGCACGCACGCACCGACCCGCACCAGCTGGAAACGGCAATTCTTAATCTGGCGATCAACGCACGCGACGCCATGCCCCAGGGCGGCAAACTCACCGTCTCTACCAGCATGCGCACGATACGATCGAAAACCGCTGCACTGAACAATACCGTCGCCGGCGACTACGTGGTCGTTACTGTGGCCGATACCGGTACGGGTATGAGCGCCGAGGTGGTGTCGAAAGTCTTCGAGCCCTTCTTCACGACCAAGGAAGTCGGCAAGGGCACAGGTCTTGGCCTCAGCCAAGTCTACGGGTTCGCCAAGCAGTCCGGCGGTTTCGTCACCATCGAAAGCGTAGTCGGCGAAGGCACGTCGGTATCCATCCACCTGCCCCACGCCGAGGCACCCAGTGTCTGCGCCGACGACCGTGCACCGACCCGCGAGGTAAAGGGCCACGGCACAATTCTGGTGGTGGAAGACGACGACGACGTGCGCGAAATCGCCAGCAGCATGCTGCGCGAACTCGGCTATATGGTTTTCGAAGCCGACCGCGGCAACAAGGCGTTGACCCTGATCGACTCGGGCGCACCGATCGATCTGGTCTTCACTGACGTGATCATGCCGGGCGAAGTGGGCGGCATCGAGCTCGCACGCGAGATCAAGGCCAATTACAAGCACATACCCGTGCTGCTGACTTCCGGCTACACCGCCCAGCGCTTTCAAACCGACGATATGGACGAAGGCCTGCAGATACTGCGCAAACCTTATAACCGCGTGGATCTATCGCTGGCCGTGAAATCGGCGATCGGCGCAGAGCGCTGATCGCGCCGATCGACCACAACAACCTATCGCGCTCGGTCGCGACTGTCCCGACCGATCGCAGCCTCCGCTCATGCTTGAACCGAACGCATAAAAAGGCGGCTCGCATCGAGGCGAGCCGCCCATTCCATAGTCGAGATCGTTGCCGATCCGTTGCCTCCACTCTATGGCAGCGGCGGCTGGGGCAAGGCCCGGTCGACTCGATGCGTCGCGGTCTTATGCGGCGCGATTTTCCACCAGCTTCGGCTGGGTTGCCTCGTGGCTCGCACCGATGGCGATCTTGCGGGGCTTCATCGCCTCCGGCACTTCGCGCTTCAGCTCGATGGTAAGCAGGCCGTTGACCAGCTGCGCTTGAGTGACATGCACGTGATCGGCCAGCTCGAAGCGCCGGGTGAACGCACGATTGGCAATGCCACGATGCAGGTACTCGACGTTCTCGTCGTTCGCCTTGCGCTCGCCGCTGACGATCAGCAAGTTGGGCTGCATCGAAATGTCCAATTCGTTTTCGGCAAAGCCGGCGACGGCCATGGTGATTTGATAGGCATCGTCGCTGAGCTTGACCGTATCGAACGGCGGCCAGTTATCCACGACCTGCGCGCGCGAGGCGTTTTCGAGCAGGGCAAACACGCGGTCGAAACCCACGCTGGAACGGTACAGGGGAGCAAAATCGAGGTTGGTACGCATGACATATCCTCCTGGGAGCAATATGGAATCCGTCACCTCACCATGAGGTGGCAGCGCCGCCTGGATGGCCGGCGCACAGAAAAATAATTTCCCCACGGCATGTTTTCAAGACCCCCGCTTCAGGATTTATTTAGGTTTTTGTGTGCGCCCACATGAGTGAGGTAGAAGCACGTTGAACTTCGAAATACTTCGATCTTTCCTGATACGCAGCGCGCCTCATATCCGCACGGCAAGGGGGCACGAAAGCTCGTGCCGTCCGGCGAAGCTTTTCGTAAGCCTGAGCGTGTATTCCTGTTCTGCAACAAACGATCACGGCGGTTCATCGACACTGGCCGCCGCACGTGCGCCATGCCCACCGAACAGGCCGATCGAACCATGACTCTACGCATGCACATGCTGCGCAACACCTGGGCCGGGCCGTTCAATGCGTCGATCGAGGCTGCCCAATGCCTCTGTGTTACCGGTGCGTCCGGCTCGGGGAAGAGCGTGCTGCTGCGCATGCTGGCCGACATGGACCCGGCGGAAGGCGAGCTGTCGCTGGCTGGCATCGATCGCCGCGCGATGTCGGCGTCGTCATGGCGACAGCGCGTGATGCTGGTGCCGGCGCAGGCCGGCTGGTGGGCGCCCACGGTGCAAGAGCACTTTGCCGAAGCGACGATGACCAACGCTCGACCGCTCGCCGACCGACTGCGGCTTCCAAGCGATATTTTCGAACGTCAGGTGCTGCGCCTTTCGTCCGGCGAACGACAGCGGCTCGCGCTGATTAGGGCGCTGGTGACAAGGCCGACCGCGCTGCTGCTGGACGAACCGACCGCTTCGCTGGATCAGGACAGCGTGGCCGCGGTGGAGTCGCTGCTTGCCGAGGAGCTTGCGCGTGGGCTGATCCTGGTACTGGTAACGCACGATGCCGCGCAGGCCGCGCGCATGGGTCAGCAGACACTGCATATCGCCGGCGGAAAGACGGTGGCGGCATGAAAACCATCTTGCTGCAGCCGCTCGATCTCAGCATCGCCGCCTCGCTGGTGATCGTCGATATCGGGCTGTCGATCGCTCTGCGCCTGCGCCTGCATCGGCAGATCGCCCTCGCCGCGGCGCGCATGGTCGTGCAGTTGGTCATGATCGGCTACGTGCTGAAATTCGTGTTCGCACTCGACAGTCCGATCGCGACCGCCGTCATAGTGATGCTGATGGTGCTGGTCGCCGCGCGCGAAGTCGCTGCGCGGCCCGATCGGTCGCTCATCCACGGACAGAATTATTTGATCGGCCTGGTCAGCGTGGCGGGCGCCGCGACCTTGGCCAGCGTGTTCGCACTGATCACCGCGATACGGCCCGATCCCTGGTTCGATCCGCACTACGCCATCCCGCTGGTCGGCATCATTTTGGGCAGCGTGTTGAACGCGGGAAGCATCGCGCTCGACGGCGTGCTCGGCGGCATGGAAGCCGCACAGCCCGGCATCGAGGCGCGGCTGATGCTCGGCCACTCGTACTGGGCGGCGATGGCTTCGCTGATTCGCGGCTCGATTCGCCGCGGCATGCTGCCGATCATCAACCAGATGTCGGCCGCCGGCATCATTACCCTGCCCGGCATCATGACCGGCCAGATCCTGGCAGGGCTCGATCCGATCGAGGCGGTGAAGTACCAGATCCTGCTGATGTTTCTGCTGTCCGGCGCCAGCGGCCTGGTCGCCGTGGCGGTGGCCTATGCCGCCGCGTGGCGGCTGACCGACCATCGCCAGCGCCTGCGACTGGATCATCTGCGCTGAAGAGTTGATCGCGCGCGTCGGCGCGCGACCGTTTCATGCATCCTGGCGCCCGCTCACCCGCGTTTGACGGCAGCAGGCGCACGTTGCGGGTAAGCGGTGGCCAAGAGAAAGCGTCTTCGGTCGAGCCGCCGCCGTATGGATTGCAACACTCCACATCGTATCCTCGACGGAGCCTGCATGAGTCTTCGCGACTACCAGCGCAAACGCGACTTCACCAAGACATCCGAGCCCCGTGCCGACGCAGCGAAGAACAACGCAAGTCGCGCGATCTTTGTGGTGCAGCTTCATCACGCCAGCAGCCGCCACTTCGATTTCCGGCTGCAGGTGGGCGATACGTTGAAAAGCTGGGCGGTGCCGAAAGGCCCGAGCTTCGATCCCTCGGTCAAACGGCTCGCTGTCGAAGTCGAGGATCACCCCATCGCCTACGCCGATTTTCAGGGCGACATCGCCGAAGGTTACGGCAAAGGTCATGTCGATCAGTTCGACAAGGGCGTGTGGTCGACCCAGGGCGACCCCGAAGCCCAGCTGCAAAAAGGCCATCTCGAGTTCGAGCTGTTCGGCCAGCGACTCAAGGGCCGCTGGCACCTGATTCGCAGCGGTCGCAAGGAGCGCCAGCCGTCGTGGTTTCTCGTCAAGGCCAAGGACGCTTTCGCTGCGGATATCGACGCCGACGATCTACTCGACGCGACCATGAAGGCAAGCACGCTGAAGGCAGCGAAAACGACGATGTCCAAAGCAGCTGCGAAAAAATCAGTGGCAAAAAAAAAGGCCGTGCCCAAGCCGAAAGCCGCGGCACGATCAACGCTGGCCAAGTTCGCTGCCGCCCTCCCCGGCGCCATCAGGTCGCCACCGAACGCCGACTTCTTCAAGCCGCAGCTGACCAAGCTGCGTGAGCATCCGCCCACGGGCAGCGAATGGATTCACGAGGTCAAATGGGACGGCTACCGGATTCTCACCACCATCGCCGATGGCAAAGTGCACCTGTGGTCGCGCAACGGCCTGCCGTGGAATGACCGGCTGCCGGAAATCGTCCAAGCGATCGAAGCGCTGGGGCTATCCTCCGCGCACTTCGATGGCGAGCTGATCGCACTCGATGAAAAAGGCCACAGCGATTTCAACGGGCTGCAGAAAACCTTGTCCGGCGATGCGCAGAAGCCGCTCGCGTACATGCTGTTCGATCTGCCCTACTTCGAAGGCACGGACCTGACACGCGCTACGCTGAGCGATCGCAAGGCGCTGCTCAAGCGTGTCCTTGCCCACGCTTCGCATCCCTTAGCCTTCAGCAGCCACAGCGTCGGCAACGGCGAGGCGGCACTGGAAATGGCCAATCAGCAAAAGCTTGAGGGAATCGTCTCCAAGCGCGCGGACGGTGGCTACCGCGCCGGCCGCGGCGACGACTGGCTGAAAATCAAGCGGCTGGAAAGCGATGAATTCGCCGTCGTGGGCTACACCGCGCCCAAGGGCAGCCGCACCGGTTTCGGTTCGCTCTTGCTGGCGAAGCCCGACCCCGAGGCAGCACGCGGCTGGATCTACGTGGGTCGCGTCGGCACGGGCTTTACCGACACACAGCTAGACGATCTGACGCGATCGCTGGCGACCGGAGGCGCAAAAAAACCGCCGATGCCGCTGGCCGCCATCGATCCGCAGCTGCGGGGCGCGCTGTGGATCAAACCTCGCGTCGTGGCCGAAGTGTTTTATCGCGGCATCGGCAATCACGATCTGCTGCGCCAGCCCAGCCTGAAAACATTGCGCCCAGACAAGACGCCGACCGATCTCCGCGACGCCGATCGCGACGCTTCGGCGACAGCCACAGCGAGAAAAAAAGGTAAGAAGAAGGCGGCCCGCAATTCGACCGACGCCATCACCATCACGCATCCCGACCGCATCGTTTATGCGGACGAAGCGATCACCAAGCAGGACGTCGCCGACTACTACGCCAAGGTGATGGACTGGTTTCTTCCCGGCGTGCTTAACCGACCGACCTCGGTAATCCGCTGCCCCGAAGGCACGGCCAAAGCCTGCTTTTTTCAGAAGCACCTGATTCAGGGCCTGCACCGCGTGGGCACGGCCAAGCTGAAAGAGGAGTCCGGCGCCCAAGCGATTTACATCTATCCGGAAAACGCCACGTCGATCATCGAACTGGTGCAGTTCGGCGCGCTGGAGTTTCACCCGTGGGGAACCACCGTAGCCGATGCGGATCGTGCCGATCGCATCGTGTTCGATCTCGATCCCGGGCCGAACGTATCCTGGGATCGCGTGGTTGCCGCGGCGCGCCTGGTGCGAAAGCTGCTTGCTCAGATGGGGCTCGAGTCGTTGGTACGCACCACCGGCGGCAAGGGACTGCATGTGCTGGTGCCGCTGAAACCGAGCTGCGCATGGGCGACGGTGCGGGCATTTGCCGAGGCATTCGCCAACAGCCTGGCCGGGGCGCATCCGCTGGAGTTCGTCGCCACCGCGACCAAGACCCAACGCGGTGGGAAAATCTACGTCGATTACCTGCGCAACGGTCGCGGCGCCACCAGCGTGGCGTCCTACTCGCTGCGCGCCCGGACCGGTGCGCCGGTAGCCACGCCTCTGCGCTGGGAAGAACTGGGCAAGATCGAAAGCGGCGCGGCGTTTACGATCAAGACCATCCCGATACGGCTGGCCAAATTGCGCAGCGATCCGTGGAAGGCGCTGACGACGATCAAGCAGGACCTGCCCGCAGTCCTGAAACATTTGGCGAAGTCGCGAAAAAAATAGCTGGTCGTCAGCCGGCCTTTCGCACGACCTTCTTGGTGATTTTTTTGGCAGCCTTCTTCGCAGGCGAAGCTTTCTTCGTGGCCTTTTTTGCAGCGGGTTTGGCGGCGCTCGTGCCATGCTTTTTGGCCGGCGTACGCTTGTTGGAGGCCAGGCTTTTTTCCAGCAGCGCCATGAAGTCCACTACATTGGTGGACGTATTCTCCGACGCGTCGTCGGCCTCGGCATCGTCACTGGCCGGCGTCACCAGGCCTTTGGACTTCATCCGTTTGGCGATCACCTTCTGCAGCCGCTCGCGAAATTCGTCGCGAAAATCACCCGGCTTCCATTCGCCCGACATCGACTCGATCAGCTTCTCTGCCATGTCGAGCTCCTTCGGCGCGATTCGATACTTCGATACGTTGCCTTCCGGAATCGTGTATTCCGACACATCGACCAGCTCTTGCGGAAAACGCAGAATCATCAGCACCAGCGCGTGGTCTTTCGGCATGACGGCCGACAGGTATTCACGCGTGCGTATGACCACGCGTGCGATGCCGATCTTACCGGTGCGCTTCAGCGTCTCGCGCAGCAGCACATAGCCCTTCTCGGCTTTCTTGCCCGGCACGAGGATATACGGTTTTTCGTAGTACTCCGGGCCGATGGAAGCGGCGTCCACGAAGGCCTCCACTTCCACCGCTTCGCGCCCTTCGGAGGCGGCGGATTTCAGATCGTCCTTTTCCAGCACCACGTAGCTGCCCTTCTTGTATTCGAAGGCTTTGACGATGTCTTTCCACGGCACTTCGTCGCCGGTTTCCGCGTTGACCCGCTCGTAGCGAATCGGGGTTTTGCTGCGGCTGTCGAGCATTCGAAAATGCAGGTCGACCGAACGCGAGCCGGTCATCAGCGAGACCGGCACATTCAACAGTCCAAACGACAAGGTTCCAGTCCAGATAGGACGCGCCATGGCCGATCTCCGCAAGATGTCCGACGAGTTAAAGGACAAGCGCGTGAACCGGCTGTGACATGCGCATGCCACGCTCCCGGCTACTCGTCGAAGCGGCCAGTAGCCGGGAGTGAGGCGAACCGAAGGTTCAGGCCGAGTAGCGCTCCAGCCAGTGCGCGTAGGGCGCTGGCAACGTCCATGACGGGCGTTCGATGCCCAGCGCGAGCGCAGCCTTGTACGGCCAGTGCGGATCGGCCAGATGCGCGCGGCCGATCATCACCAGATCGAGCTGGTTGTTCTGCACCGCGGCCTGCGCCAGCTCCGGCGTGCCGAAGCCCCACGCCGACGACACCGGCAGGCCGGCTTCGCGACGCACTCGCTCGGCGATTGGCGCCAGTAGGGCCGGCGCCCACGGAATTTTGGCCGACGGCGTGGAGAAGCCGATGCTGACGCTGAGCATGTCCAATCCGCGCTGCTTCAGACCCTTGGTCAGCTCGATCGACTCGGCCAGGGTCTCTTCGTCGCGCCCGTCGTACTCGATCACGCCGAAGCGCGCCGTCAACGGCAGATGTTCGGGCCACACTTCCCGCACGGCGGCCAGGGTTTCCAGCAGAAAGCGGCTGCGGTTTTCCAGGCTGCCGCCGTAGATATCGTCGCGCTGATTGGAGTGCGTCGAGAAGAAGCTCTGGCCCAGATAACCATGGGCGAAATGCAGTTCCAACCATTCAAAGCCGGCGTCGCGCGCGCGCTTGGCCGCCGCCACGAAATCGGCGCGCACGCGCGCAATATCATCCAGCGTCATCGCCTTGGGAACCTTCGGCAGGTTGGCGCCGAAGGCGATCGCCGACGGGGCGATCGTGTCCCAGCCACGCGCGTCGTCGGCCACGATGTGATCGTCGCCTTCCCAGGGCCGGTTGGCGCTGGCCTTGCGACCGGCATGGGCAATCTGGATGCCGGGCACGGCGCCGGCTGCCTTGATCGCCTGCACGACGGGCACGAATGCCTGCGCCTGCGCGTCGTTCCAGATCCCGGTGCATCCCGGAGTGATACGCCCCTCGGGCGAGACCGCCGTGGCCTCGACGATCAACAGGCCGGCGCCGCCGCGCGCCAGGCCGGCCAGATGCACATGGTGCCAATCGTTGATCAACCCGTCCTCGGCCGAGTACTGGCACATGGGCGGCACGGCGATGCGATTGCGCAAGGTGACATCTTTCAATTTGAACGGTTCGAACAGTGAAGGCATGGGAGTTTCCGATTCAGTTACCAATGTTCGATAATAGTCGAACTATCGAGCGATCGTCAAAAGACGTACCATTTGCCGCATGCGCCCGTACAAACATCCCAATGCCGATGAATTAACGCTGGAGCGCATTTTTCATGCGCTCAGCGATCCCGCGCGGCTGGAGATCGTTCGCCACCTCGCGCGCGTGGAAGCCGCCACCTGTGGCGAACTCGACGGCGGCCGGCCCAAGTCGAGCATGTCGCACCATTTCCGTATCCTGCGCGATGCCGGTCTGGTGCACACGCGCGCCGCCGGCACCGTGCACCAGAACACGCTGCGCGCCAGCGAACTCAATGCGCGTTTTCCAGGCCTGCTCGAGGCGATTCTCGCGCAGGCGTCGGACGGCGGCTCTCCGGCCGAAGAACAAAAGGCTACGCATTGACACCCTGCTGGCAACGCACGTTGGCGAATGAGACTGAGCTTTCGCGCGCTGTCTTCCGATAACTGTCCTCGGTTGAGCGCCAGATGGCGGTTATCTGCCTTGGCGGTCGCGACAAGCTCGAACCACCATTGCAGGCGATCCGATGCGCGCGCGTCGTGGCAGGCGCAATAGGCGCGCCTTCTCGGTAAAGCTCGAACGTTGACAGGCGATAGTTGTTAATCAACAATAGTTGTATGAATACAACTATTGGCGACGCCCGACGGGCCAACAGCCACCCCAATCTCATTCTCGGTATCTGCTGCCTGAGCCTGCTGATGGTCGCCATGGACGCCACCATCGTCAACGTGGCGCTGCCGTCGATCCGGCACGATCTCGCCGCGTCGGTATCGGGGCTGCAGTGGGTTATCGACGCTTACACCATGGTGGTCGCCAGCCTGCTGATGCTGGCCGGCTCGATGGCCGACCGCTTCGGGCGCCGCCGCGTGTTCCAGCTGGGCATGGCGCTGTTCATGCTGGGCTCGCTGCTGTGCAGCGTGGCACCGAACATCCACGGCTTGGTCGCGTTTCGCATCGTGCAGGCGCTCGGCGCCACGATGCTCAATCCGGTCGCCATGTCGATCATCGCCAACACCTTTACCGAACCGAAACAGCGCGCACGAGCCATCGGCGTGTGGGGTGCCGTCGCCGGTGTGTCGATGGCGCTGGGTCCGGTGATCGGCGGCGCGCTCACCGAAAGCGTCGGCTGGCGCTCGATCTTCTGGGTGAACCTGCCTATCGGCGCCGCAGCGATGCTGCTGGCCGCTCGCTATATTCCCGAGTCCAAGGCGCCGCGGGCGCGGCGCGTCGATCCGGTGGGACAGTTGTTGGTGCTCGTCATTCTGGCCTCGGTGACGTACGCGGTGATCGAGGGCCCGCACGACGGCTGGGGCTCGACCACGATCATCGGCCTGTTCGCCGCCGCCGCGCTTTCGCTGATCGCACTGCTGGTTTACGAACCGCGTCGCCACGAGCCGCTGATCGACGTGCGGTTCTTCCGCAGCGCGCCCTTCAGCAGCGCCACCCTGATCGCGATTTGCAGTTTCTCGGCCTTCTCCGGCTTCCTCTTTCTCAATGCGCTGTACCTGCAGGAAGTACGTGGCCTGTCGGCCTTCCATACCGGCTTGTGCACCTTGCCGCTGGCACTGGCGACGATTCTCTGCTCGCCGCTTTCCGGGCGACTGGTGGGCACCTACGGCACGCGGCCTTCGCTACTGGCCTCGGGTACCGCCACGGTCATCAGCGCACTGATGATGACGCAGCTGACGGCGACCACGCCGCTGCCCTTTCTGCTGCTGACGTACGTGATCTTCGGCATCGGCTTCGGCATGGTGAATGCGCCGATCACCAATACCGCCGTATCCGGCATGCCCAAGGCACAAGCCGGACTGGCCGCCGCGGTCGCATCCACCAGCCGGCAGATCGGTGCCTCCCTCGGCGTTGCGTTGGCCGGTACCATCCTCGCCGGACACGTGCATAACGGTTTTGCCGAAGCGTCGCATCCGTTCTGGTGGATGATCACCGGCGGCGGGGTAACTGTGCTCTTTCTCGCGTGGCTGTCCAATACGCCCTGGGCAAAAGACACCACCCGCCACGCCGCGCATCTGCTGGAAGAGGCGCCAACCGGAGCGGCAGCATGACCGCGCCGGCCCAACGCAGCAACGAAGCGGACCAACTCTGGCAGATGATGGTCGGCTTGGTCTGGGAAACCCGCGGCGAATGGCGCCGAAAAGTCAGCGAAGTCACCGGCCTGCCCTTCAGCCGCACGCGCGTGCTACGGCGGCTGTTCGATGCACCGATGACACTGACCCAGCTGGCCGAGGCGACCGGTAGCGATGCGCCCGCCACCACCGTCGCGGTCAACGATCTGGAAGCGCGCGGCCTGGTCGAACGCTACCCGCATCCGGAAAACAAGCGCGCCAAGCTGGTATCACTCACCAGCGCAGGCAAGCAGATGATCGACTTGGTCCGACGCACCGTGCGCGACGATGCCCCGCCGGGCGTGCACGATCTGTCCAAAACCGATCTTGCCCATCTGCGCCGTATCCTGGAGCGCATCGATCGCGCAGCGCGCTGACCACTGGGTAAAAAATGTTTCATCAAACGCGTTGTGTGCCGCTGCGTATCGGACCAAACACGACAAGTGACTGATACACAAAAGGTAAATTTGAATACGCGTCGTAATAACTGCCGATACACCTGTCGTATTTCGAGGTTTCCTGCGGATAGGCCGCGCGCGCTTGTTGCACTAAGAAATTAAAGAAACGGCCCACGCTACTATTCCGGTCTTCAGTGAACCATACGCTGCGCACAGGCTATACGCCGCGCGAGTGATCGACGGACCAAGACGCCTATGTGGATTGTCAAAATTGCGCTCGAGCGCCCGCTCACGTTCATCGTTCTGGCGTTGCTGCTACTGATTCTCGGGCCCCTGGCAATCCTGCGTACCCCGACCGATATTTTCCCGAACATCAATATCCCGGTGGTGTCGGTCGTGTGGCAGTACACCGGCCTGCCCGCCGACGACATGAACAACCGCATCGTCACCGGTTTCGAGCGTTCGCTCACGACTACCGTGAACGACGTCGAACACACCGAGACCCAGTCGCTCAACGGGGTCGGTCTGGTGAAGGTGTTTTTTCAGCCGAACGTCAACGTGGACATGGCCATTGCGCAGATCACCGCCGTGGCGCAGTCGGCGGTCAAATCCATGCCGCAGGGCACCACGCCGCCGCTGATCATCGTCTACAACGCTTCCACCGTGCCCATTTTGCAGTTTGCGCTGTCGTCGAAAGAGCTTTCCGAATCCACCATCTTCGATGACGCCAACCAGATCGTGCGTACCTTTGTCACGTCGGTACGCGGCGCAGCCACGCCCTACCCTTATGGCGGCAAGCAGCGGCAGATCCAGGTGGATCTAAACCCGCAGGCATTGCTGTCGCACGGGCTGGCGCCCAGTGATGTGGTGACGGCCATTGGCGCGCAGAATCTGATCCTGCCGGCCGGCACCGAAAAAGTCGGCGATATCGAATACAGCGTGCGGCTCAACGGAAGTCCGCAGCAGATCAGCGATCTCAACAACGCGCCTATCCATACCGTCAACGGCATCACCACCTATATCCGCGACGTGGCACACGTGCACGACGGCTCGCCGCCGCAAACCAATATCGTGCGGGTGGACGGGCAGCGTGCGGTGCTGATGTCCATCCTGAAAATCGGCAATGCCTCCACCCTCGATATCGTCGACTCGCTGCGCAACATGCTGCCGCGCATTCGCGCCGCCATTCCTGAAAACCTGCAGATCAAGCCGATCGCCGACCAGTCGCTGTTCGTGCGTGCGGCAATATCCGGCGTGATCCGCGAAGGCGTCATCGCCGCGGCGCTAACGGGCCTGATGATTCTGCTGTTTCTCGGCTCCTGGCGCTCCACCCTGATCATCGCCATCTCGATTCCGCTGTCGATTCTCGCCTCGATCATCACGCTCTCTGCGTTGGGCGAAACCATCAACATCATGACGCTCGGTGGTCTGGCGCTGGCGGTCGGCATCCTCGTCGACGATGCGACCGTGACCATCGAAAACATCAACTCGCATCTGGAGGAAGGCAAGGAGGTCTACGACGCGATCCTGGAAGGCGCGCATCAGATCGCCGTGCCGGCGCTGGTTTCGACGCTGTCGATCTGTATCGTCTTTGTGCCGATCTTCTTTCTCGGCGGCGTCGCCAAATACCTTTTCGCGCCGCTGGCCGAAGCGGTGGTCTTTGCGATGCTGGCCTCGTATGTGCTGTCGCGAACCCTGGTACCGACGCTGTCGCTCTACTGGCTGAAAAAACACGACCACCACGCGCAGCCCAGCGGTCGCCTCAGCCGTTTCCAGGCGGGCTTCGAACGTCGCTTCGAAAGCACGCGCGGGGGCTATCGTCGCGCGCTGGAAACGGCCGAGTCGCATCGCGGACTGTTTGCCGTTCTGTTCTTTGCGTCCTGCGCGCTGTCGGTCGCGCTGCTGGTGCCCTGGCTGGGCCGCGACTTCTTTCCCTACGTGGACGGTGGTCAGATCAAGCTGCACTTCCATGCGCCGACGGGCTTGCGCATCGAAGAGACGGCGCGGCTGGCCGATGGCATCGAGAATGTCATCCGTCAGACGGTGCCCAAAGCAGAGCTCAGCAGCGTGGTCGATACGCTGGGCCTGCCTTATAGCGGCATCAACCTTTCGTACAGCAACACCGGCGTTATCGGCACCTCCGATGGCGACATCTTCGTCACCTTGAACGACGATCATCATCCGACGGCCAACTACGTGCGCTCGCTGCGGCAGGAGCTGCGTCAGAAATATCCCAGCGTGACGTTCTCGTTTCTCGCAGCAGACATCATCGGACAGATCCTCAACTTCGGTTCGCCCGCGCCCATCGACGTGCAGGTTACCGGACACAACCCCGAGACGGCGTCCAAGATCGCCAACGATCTGCTGGGCAAGCTGGCGCATGTGCCAGGCCTGGTCGACCTGCATATCCAACAGGCGCAGAATTTGCCGCAGATCAACGTCAACGTCGATCGCACTCGCGCCAACCTGGTCGGTCTGACCCAGCAGGACGTCGCCAGCAATCTGCTCACTGCGCTGGCCGGTTCGTCGCAGGTCAGTCCCACCTATTGGGTCGATCCCAAATCCGGCGTCAGCTACACCATCGCCACGCAGACGCCGCAGTACCGGCTCGATACCCTGCAGGATCTGAAAACCCTGTCGATTACTAGCGCCAGCGGCGCCACAGGCGCTACGGTGAACGGCGCCAGCAGTACGAGCGCTCCAGCCGGCGGCACGGCAGGTCAGATACTCGAGAACGTGGCCACCTTCTCGCGCAGCGCCGGTCCCGCCGTGGTATCGCACTACAGCACCCGACCGGCGCTGGATTTGTTTGGGTCGGTGGACCAGACCGATCTGGGCAGCGTGGGCAGCGCCGTACAGAAGATCGTCGACGAAGCATCAAAACACTTGCCGCGCGACTCGGACATCACCGTGCGTGGCCAGGTGGAAACCATGGGCGAGTCGTATCGCGGTTTGATCGGTGGACTGCTGTTTGCGATCGGGCTGGTTTATCTGCTGATCGTGGTGAACTTTCAAACCTGGATCGATCCGCTGATCGTGATTGCGGCCTTGCCCGCCGCGCTGGCGGGCGTGGTCTGGATGCTCTTCCTCACGCACACGCCGCTGTCCGTGCCCGCGCTGATGGGCGCGATCATGTGCATGGGCGTGGCGACCGCCAACTCGATCCTGGTGATCAGCTTTGCGCGCGAGCGGCTGGCGCATCACGATGACCCGGTAAAAGCCGCGATCGAAGCGGGTTACGGTCGCTTCCGCCCCGTGCTGATGACGGCCTTCGCCATGATCATTGGCATGGTGCCGATGGCGCTTGGCCTTGGCGAAGGCGGCGAACAGAATGCTCCGCTAGGCCGCGCCGTGATCGGCGGCCTGCTGCTGGCTACCGCAGCCACACTCTTCTTTGTCCCCACGTTCTTCAGCCTGCTGCATCGGCGCCATCAGGCGCGCCAGCATGCGGCTGCCGACTGAGATACCGACCCATGCCCGATCATTCCAGCTCACCACTTCGCCAGCCGCCGGGTTCGACGCACCGCGCACGGCTGGTGCTCATCATTCTGGCGCTGATACTCGTCGCGCTCGCCGTCTACGGCATCGTCGAGCGGCTGCACGCGCATCACCAACTCGCCGACGAAACCAACCGCGACGCCACGCCGACAGTGGCTGTACTCACACCGAAGGCGGCACCGGGCGATCAATCGGTGAGCCTGCCCGGCACGGTATCGTCCTGGCAGGACGCGCAGATCTACGCACGCACCACCGGCTACGTCGCCAAGTGGTACGTCGACATCGGTACCAAGGTGAAGAAAGGTCAGCGGCTGGCCGACCTCGATACGCCCGACGTCGACAATCAGCTCAGCCAAGGTCAGGCGCAGATGCGCAGCGATGAAGCAAACGCCAAGTTTGCGCAGGTGACCGCCACGCGCTACGACCAGCTGGTCGCGACCGGACTGGTCGCCAAGCAGACCGGCGATCAGTACGACTCGCAGGCACGCGCTAGCCTCGCCACCGTCGAGGCGGATCGTTCGAACGTCGCCCGACTGGAAAACATGGAACAGTTCAAATACATCAACGCGCCGTTCGACGGGGTCATCACCCAGCGCAACCTCGACGTCGGCGCACTGGTCGACGCCGGCTCCAGCGGTAGCAACCTGTTCGTGATTGCCGACACGTCGAAGCTGCGCGTCTTCGTCAACGTGCCGGAAATCTACGCCGGCAGCGTGCACGTAGGGATGCCCGTGCAAGTGTCGGTCAGCAGCTTTGGCGACAAGCCGGTCACCGGCACGGTAGCGCGCACCGCCGACGCACTGGATGCGAACAGCCGAACGCTACGCACCGAAATCGACCTGGACAACGCCGACCAGTCGCTCGTCGCTGGCGTCTACGCCAACGTCAAACTCGGCGTCGCAAGCGCCACACATAACGTGATCATCCCGGCCAATACCCTGCTCTTCCGCAGCGAAGGCCTGCGCGTGGCCCTGGTCGACGCGCAGAACCACATCCATCTGCAGCCCGTCACCATCGGAAGAGACTTCGGCAGCACGGTGGAAATCACCGAAGGCATCGATGCCCAATCACGCATTGTGTTGAGCCCGCCGGATTCGCTGTATGAAGGCGAACAAGTGGATATCGCCAAGGATGGAAAAAGTGCAGATGATGCAAGAAAGAAAGAAGCCCACTGATGGCGCCGATCCCCAGCAGCGTCGCGTGGAGTTTGGGATGAATCCTCCGTCGACGACTTTCAACCAGACAACGACAGTAGGGCGTCACACTTGAGCTGGTAGTCACTGGGCATGCATTCGAAAACCGATCTGGCCCAGCCAATTTTACGATGCCTCATTCCTGGCGATCGACGATGCTAGGCCAGTCGACGGGCGGCTGGAAAGCTGACCAATCAATCGCCTAGCGCACGAGATAAAACTTTTTTCGTGCCTGAGGCGACTGCCACGCCTGCAGCTGCTCCCGTGATTCGGCCATCACCAGCTCCGCCACCAGGTCGGTGGCGTCGGCCCGATTGTCGAATCGCATGATGGGTTCCTGTTCATCGGTATCGAACACGATGAAGCCTTTACGTGCTGGTCGGATTTCAAGCATGAGGCATCCCGCATCGGAAAGAATTAGCCGGTTGTCAGCTCTATTTGACGTTGCCGCATCGGCTACTACCAAACGCTGTCATACCCGGCCGAATGCGCGCAGCAGTTTAAGTTTGCGCCGCAGCAAGAGCGTCGAGTATCAGGGAGCGCAGTTGTCGCTTGTAGGCCTAGGACTACGCGTCGCACGGACCATGCCCGGCATCGCGTTACGCGCCTTGAGCACAAGCGTGTACGAGCCACGCTTCTACCGATACCCGACGCGCGGCCTATCTCCATCGCCTGTTGGTAAGAAGCACCATGGCCGTGGTCACCTGGCCTCAGCCATGGACGGCAGCTTTCATCACGCTTCGCTTGCGGATATTTCTGAATGTGCAGCCCTTGGTTTTTTACCGTGCCGCTATAGGGGCACACTCGAAACACCGAGCACGGAGCACGGAGCACGGTGATGGTGACATGCATCACGTCGATACCATCCCATGGGCGAATCGCAGATAAGCAAGCCTTCCAGGAACGAGGTACTCGGCGTCTGGCAACGGCTACCCCTTCGACTTTGACGCCGATCAACCGTGTGCGCCTTCAGCGCGTTCGCGTCTGAGAAGCACCTATGACGAAGCTGATCGTTCCGCATTAAGGACCCCGCCAACACGTTCTCCGTCACGTTTACGGCCAGAGAGAATTTCCAATGACCACGCGCTCAACAGACTATGCGTTGTTGAGCCAAGACGCCTACAAGGATCCCATGGTCGAGAGCCGTGGGCCGGAGGGCCTGACGTATAGAGAAGTCAAACTTGATGGCGTGACCTAACGGCCGCTCGATCATTTTGACGACCTTGAGACGGGCTTTCAGGCGACGGCATGTCAAAACAAAGACACCAAAGAGGTGATCATCGCCTATCGCGGGACGAAGTTTGATCGCGAGCCAAAGCAAGACGAGTTGGCGGATGCGGCCATGACTTTCAAGGGCACCAACGGCCAGGTGGGAGAGTCGATAGCGTTCACACAAAAAGTCATTGATGCGGCGAAGCAACGAGCCGAGCTCAAGAATGAGCCGCTCGATGTAACGGTCACGGGTCACTCGTTGAAACATCGCGGTTTGCCGGCATTGCCAGCTTTATGAGCACGGGTCACTATAGGCAACTGCAAGTTACCCACGAGTTGAGCGATCGTATGGATTTGGTTGGCGTTGTATACATGAGCCGATCGACCCACCCCACGGTGCCGCTCGATCTCGACCGACTATTGATGGACTCTCGCAGTTTCAATTCGCAGAGAGGGGTGACTGGCGTGCTGCTGTTCGGCGGCAACCAGTTTATCCAGTACATTGAAGGTCTTCCGGCAGACATTGAGCACGTCTATGGCCGCATTCGTCGCTCGGCGCTTCACAGCGACTTGGTTGAGCTGGAACAGCGACGAATCCCCCAGCGGCTCTTTCGCCACTGGTTCATGGGGTTTCGAGACGCGCCACGCAGCGTCATCCAACAGCTGAGCCAGGAACAGTGGACACGTGAGACACCCCGGGCCGAAGATCACTCTGCCGCTTCTCCAGGGATGCGGCAGCTCATGAGGTTCCTTGATTCGGTTTCGACGGACGAGCGGTAAATACAACGTGGTCTGTGGCCGCCATGTTTAGATGCGGACGTTCTAATCAAGACCGGTGGTGCTCCCCCCCTCTGCGCCGCTCCTTCTGGTTGGCGTTTTTGTGCCTAAAATTTAGTAGCGTTCCCACGATCCCAAAACGTTTCACGAGGTAGCGACGTGGGAAATACGGCAAGAATTGGCTTGGGTTTGCTCATCGCGTACAGCGTTTACTCACTGCACTTCGTTTGGCTTCTCCACCGCACTTCGAATGAGTGCCAGCAGATGACCAACGCTCACGTTGATCAACAGCAGCTCAAAGGTGCGCAACGCGTTTGCAGTGCGGCCGGCTTCGATACGTCCATCATGCTCAAAAGAATTTTTGCGGCGAACTAATTCCATTCGGTGCGGCGGAATGAACCGATGAAAGTTTCCCTCTGGGTATTTATCTCCGCGGCACTTCTACTGGCATCGTTGTATCCGTCAGATTCACAGGCGGCCGATAAGACCATCAGAAATGTCACCGATGATCCGATCGGAACGGATTACGGTCCGCAGTTTTCGCCAGACGGAAAATTCCTGATTTTCGATCGGCAACCACTCACGGGCGGAATATCGAAGACAAATAGCGTGCCCCTCCAGGGAGGCACGCCGAAGCCCCTGGGGCCTGGCGACATTCCAGTTGAACAGACGCGCACGCGTTGGTCGCCACGAGGTGACATGATCGCTTTTACGGGCACTGAATCGAGCAGCAAGGGCGCGACTTGGCTGATGGACAAAGACGGAACCCATATCCGACGCGCGATATCTTCCCAAAGTGAAAGCACCTTCTATCCAAGTTGGTTTCCAGACAACGAGAGAATCTTGGAGATGGTCGCCGACGACAACACCTTGCGCACGGTGGACATTCGTAACGGCACCATAAGTCGAATAAATACCACTCCCGCCCTGATGACGGGCATGGCTTCAGTCTCACCGGATGGAAAATGGATTGCCGTTGCCGCCCAGCCCAAAAAGACCCAAATCTACGATCAGACGTTGAACCAAATTTGGATCGTTTCCGTCGACACCGGCAAGGCTCACCCGCTCATTCAACACACGATGCAAGGACGCGCACCCGAGTGGTCGCCAGATGGCTCAAGGATTGTCTTTGAAAGCAATCAAGGCAGTCCGCGGCCACCGTTCTATGCCGCATTCGTGTCGACCATCGATGGCCAGCATGTCGAGCAATTGACGCCATTCGATAGGAATACTCAACATCCAGTCTGGTCATCCGACGGCAAGTGGATCGCGTTCTCGGCAAGGACGCCGAAGCTTATCGGCTACGGCCCAAGCATTGCAGTGATCGAGGCGCCTTATTGGAAGCCGTAAGATTCCTTCATGAATACGTGCAGCGACGCGCAGCTGCGTGGGCGAGTGCGCGACTGCGGGAGGGAAACCTCTACGAGCGCGAGTGGTTGGATCGTTTATGGGCTCATTCCACCGAACAGCTCGTTGCTCGACTTGGAGTGCGGAGCCGGCGCGCCTATCGCCAGCGACCCGTGGCGTTCCTTTCTGCTGCGCTCCGAGCGCGAAACCTGCCCTCGGGGCACAATGGCTTGGCCTTTACCGGCCAACACTACACGCGACAGGTACGCAGCTATAGGCATACATCACACCGCACTGCCCGCAGCACAACGGCATGGTGAAGCATGTCATTCGCACGTTGAAGGCGCAGTGCGCGTATCGGCATCGCTTCAAAACACAGCCGCACGCGACGCGCATGATTGGCGGATGGCTCCAGTTCTTGAACCACCGTCGCCCCCATCAGGCGCTGGACATGAAGACCCCCGCCGAGGCATATGCTTTAGCGGCCTGACCAGCACAGGAAGTGCTTGGCCATTACACACGCTCAAACGTTGGCCTTGAACGAAGACCGCGAACGCAATGACGGTGACCTCAGCCTGTATGTGTTCACACTTACTGACCACAGATCTCCAACAACGTGACCGAATCATTCAACAGGCCGTCCGGCAGCCGACAGCGCGCGCTACTGCCGCAGCTCGATCAACCGATACTGCTTCTTGTCGCCCAAGCGCGGAGCCTTATCGTCAATGCGGGCGCACAACCGGTCCTCACCGCACGGCATGACATCAGAGTGATTGAGCGCATCCAGGTAGGTCACCTGCGATTTCAATTCGTCGTAACGGGTGGCGTAGTGGCCATAAAGCATTTCATACGTCCCGACCAGGGCAACCACGGAAAGCAGCAACGAAACACACGCCCCAATCCAAACCCAACGCAGGATCGAAGCGAAGTCGCGACGGTTGGTCTGCAAGGTCCGCACGGTTTGGTCGGCTTCCGTGGCGATGCCTTGGACTTTTTGCCGGCCTTCGGCCAAGGAGGGTTCCAGACCCGCCCGCGCCGCGCTCTCGACCTGACCGCTGACTGTTCGTAACCAACGGGTGGTCTGCTCTTCCATGATCGTAGGCAAGCGTTGTTCCAGCCGGTCATCGCGCTGGTCCATGCGAGCGACTACCGCCAGCAACTGCTCCGTCAATCGCTTGAATTCGTCGTCGTTCATGCGTGCAACCTATAAGCAATGTCAGCGCCCGAGGGACTGTCCCTGCTGCTGGGACTGGGCGATTTGTTGTTGAACGTTCTGCTGCACTTGGGCCTGGCGTTGCGTCTCCTGCCCCATCTGCTGATAGGCGTGTTCCGGCGGCGTCTGCATGGCCTGCTGAACGTTGGTAACGCTGTGTTTGGACAGCATGTCGTGGGGGCCGCCCTGAGTAGCTATGACCTGGTTCTTATCGCCGCCGAACTGCACCTGATCGACTCGGGTCATACCCTGCTTGCGCGCATCGTTGGCCACGCTCGCGGTAAGGCGATCGAGTTCCTGGTTACCGATATAGGTTCCAGCCCGTTCGTGCAGTGTCTCCACTTGCTTGCGAATACTCTGATTCATGGCGTGGTCCGGGTGCCCCGCATCGCGTGGATCGCGGGGGTTCTGGGCACGCTCGTGTTCCCGCTGCTGCTGTTCCTTCGCCGCCGTCTCCCTGGCACGCCCATAACTCGCCTGCCATTCAGGGGTCTCGTAGACATGCGCCACTTCCTTCATCACCGCCGTCCGGTCCCCTGCCTGCATGGCCTTGTCGAAGCGATCAATCTTGGCGGACATCTCGTGGAAGAACGCCGAGGGTGCCTCGGCAACATGCGGCGGCGTGTGCGAGGCCGCCGGGTTGACTGCAGCATGATCGGGTGTCGCCGCCGGTGCAGGCTGGACTGGCGCTTGTTGATGCATGGAGGTTTGCTGCAACTGCGCGTATTTATCCGCGATCAGTTGACTGCCATAGGCCGCGTTGGATTGCATCGCTTCCTGCTGCAGTTTGCCCACGCGCGCCAGTTCCGCACCGTCGGCTTTGACCGTCATCGTCACCGGCATGTCGAAACCCACGGTGGTTTCTTCGCGGCTGAAATGACCTTTGCCATCGGCGGTCCAGGTATGGCCAGTCGCAGGATCTGTGATCTGGGTTTCGCTGGGCCGTTTGAGTTCCTGGGTGACAACTTCGGGCAAGGGCCCATTTTTGTTCCAGCCCTTGCCGTAGTAATCAATCACATAGGCTTGCGACACACTCTCGGCGTAATGCGCGTTGTTGTATTGGCGGTTGGCGGCAAGCTGATCCAACTGTTTGGCGGTTTTGGCGTCGGCCGGTTCGCTGATGGTGATGGGCCGCCCAAAATCGTCGGCCTGAGGCAGCCCCGGCGTCGTCTGTTGCACCTCTTTCGTCCAACCCCCACGAGAAGCGTGCCATTCAGTGCCGTCGAGCGTGATGTTTTTGGTGTCCTGCGTGACGGGGTTGGCCAGCGCCAACGCCGTCACCGCCGTGGTGCGCTGGTAATCCAGGGTGGAGATCTGATCCGCAGGGGCGTGGATCGTGGTGCTTTTGATCGTCGGCAGGTCATAGCTGCTTAAACCAAGATGGTGCTCGGTCTGAGTCCACTGGCCTTTGTCGTAGGCGTAGGTCACCCCATTCGTGCCAGTCTGGTGATTGACCTGATGCTCGTTGTAGGCGGTGGCGATCTTGTCGCCTGCGAACGCGCCGACCACGCCTCCGACCGCACCCGTGACCAGCGCACCGGGCCCCGACTCCGAACCGGCCACGGCACCATAGGCTGCACCGGCTGCAAAGCCACCGATGAGCCCACCGGCCGTGCGCCCCTCGTACTGGTGCAGCAAGGCATCAGCGCCGAACTGGTTGCCCTTGGCGCTCAGGGCCTGATATTGCTGCGCGGTCTGGTAGGCGTCGTAGGCCATCGCCGCACCACCGACGATGCCCACACCCTTGACCACATTGGGGTGGATGCGCACCGCATAGTCGAGGCTTGCCGCTTGGGCGGCATTACGCTCCACGCCTTCGACGACGTTCAACGCACTGCGTTCGGTCAACAGCCGCTGCGCCGTGCCCGGGGCCACCTTGGGGTTATGAGCGAGTGTATCGGGCAGCTTCTCGTGCCATTGGGCTTGTTCTTTCCATCGCTGATTGAGGTCACGGGTGATCTGGGGATCGCTCAGCCGTGCCTCGCGGGCCTCATTCATCACCTGTCCCGGCAACCGGGCATCGGTGCGGCTGTCGTAGAGCTCTTTGCCTTCACGGGTGAAGAGGCGGATCGGTGCATCTGTCTGCGCGCGGATCGTGTCCAGGCTGGCCGGCACCTTGTCGTAGATGGCATCGCGTGCGCCGGCCGGCACATAACGACCAGAGCCACTCTGATCGAGCGCTCTGGAAAACCGGCTATCGACACCGTGCTCGCTTTCCAGCTTGTGTGCCGCCACGGCGCGCACTTCGACGTCATAACCCTTCGCTTGAAGATCCTTGATCAGCTCCGATGTCCACTGTCCATTGCTCAGCGTGGTATCGAAGATGATGTTTTTCTTACCGGCGACGGCCGCATTGCGCAGTTCGTCGGCCCATTGGCTGGCGTCGGCATGGGTACGGCCAGACCAAGTGTAGGGGTTGGTAGATTGGAACTCTTTGAGGTTGGGGTGATATTCGCGGAGCGCATCGGGGTCGATCGTGACGGCAGTATTCGCAAGCTCGTTGTCGGCAGCGCGTGCCAATCCACCTTTACCAGAACCCGGCTGCCCTCCCAGGATGATGGCTTTGGGATGTTCGTAGGATGTCTTTTGCAGCAAGCTTTGGGGAGCGATTTTTTCCTCGAAGATACGTGCATGGGTTTCCGAGTCGAGCTGATCGGCAGAGGCATTCATTCAAACGCCTCCATGGGCTTCAAAGTAGGCCCAAAGATCGTTCATCGCCCCCATGTTGCCTCGGGCATATCCAATGGCAAATTCTTTTTCTTTTGCCTTCTGAATCGCCTGCTCATTGCCGCTGTTTTCAGCGGATCTGAGTTTGACACCGGCTTCGGAGTAAAAAGCCCCAAGCATGTCTTTAAGAAGCCAAATGGCCTCGTCAAACGGCTGCAATGGCTTCGGGTTCTTAGTAAAACTGTTCAGGGCATCCTGAAGCTCTTGGATTAATTCGGGATAGTCCTTCAACATCTCCCGCAGTTTTTCCGGGACGGGCGGGGGCGGAAGCTTCGACATCACAGCGCTTCTTGCTCAACAGAGGAAGGGAAGAATGCTAATACGTTCGGGGCAGACATTGATTGCTGCTGGCAACACGGATACCGCGTTCACTGGCCACGGCGCGACCTTGCGTTGGCCGGTGATAACACTGACGGCATCCGGCGTGGAGTGACTGCAATCACCAAGAGGAAAGCTCATAAACCGGCATTCCGTGCGGTTGACGAAAGAATACCGTAGCACCAGGCACGCCAGTGCTGCAATCATTCTTCCTGCATGTTGATCGTTGTTGGTTGCAGCATGCCAGGCTGAATCTGCTCACAGGATTAATGGTAAAGCGCGTTGAACCGTTGATTCCCGTGCGTCAACGCGAGGCTGGCAAGGACTATGTGCGTCAAGCCGGTGGCGGACGTAAGCTCAAAGAGAAACGACCTTCATAGCCGCCTCCCTTTTCGAGGTTCGCACGCTTCCCTGTCGGCTGAAGGTGAGCATGCTCCTGATGGAACCGTTGAAATCGAAGCACTATCGCTTCGTCCTGCAGCGTTAAATGCTCGCCGCTCCCCACCGTTTTCAATGCCGCGAGGTTGACACCTTCGCCTAAGCAAAACGTCTGTACCAATCGCCAGAATGGTATGGCGTGATCGATGTGCAGATCTGCATGTTTGGCAATGACCTCGCCCGTCAAGGCACAGGCGACAGGAAGCGTGAGCGACCGCCGGAACGCCATGAGTTGGGGACGCACGGCGAACCGTAATGCCTCAGTGGCCCGTGAGCGGTTCGTCGGTGTCTGACCATCCAGACACACCTTATAGGAGAACCGTTCCTCGGTACCATCGACGCGGATTAGTTTGAATCCCTTGCCCAAACCCCGCTCGTTTCTCGCGATCACGAACGATGCCACGCCTGCCCCGATTTTCTCGCTGGCGCGCGGATGAAACAGCAGCAAATACTGCAACTTTTCGATCGCCACCAAGTTCGTGATCGGTCCATCGGATGCGCTATCGAGGTACGACTTCAGCCTGGCTTTCAGTGCTTCCTTGGACGAGTATTCGTAAGGTCCGAGTTGAAACATTCGCCGGTTCTCATGCCATGCGATTCGCCCGGCCAACGTCGGGACAAAATCGGAGTTTCCCAAGAGCTTTCTCGCCCAATACAGTAGACGGCCTGCGCTTCGCCGACACCGGTGGGCGGATGGCGTGAGGGGTTGAGGCGCTGGGCTTCGATCTGGTCGATGATGTCGCGCAACGCGCGGGCGTCGGTGAAGATGGCGTGGCCCAATAGGGACAGCGTGTGATCGGCCAGTTCGGTGGCGTGGCTGGTGGTGATGACGTCGCCGTGGGCGGTGATCATGTCGATCAGCCGGTTGAGCGTGTCGACCTGGTCGAGGGTGATACCGAAGCGGTGGTGCTCGCCCGTGTCGTATGGCATCGACTCGGCGGCATAAGGCGTTTCATCGGCGGCAGGCGCCGCGTCGCTTTCGGCGCGATAGGCCGGAAAGGAGAGATCGCTCAGCACCAGACCCATCTGCTCCACCAGAAATTCCAGGCAGATCGCGACCTGCTCCGCATTGATCTTGGGGAGCCCTTCCTGCTCGGCATCTGGCATGCGCGGCTGCGCGATATGCGAGAGAAACTCCGCGTAGTCGCGCAGCTTCTGCAGCCGGCGCTGGCTGTTCTCCGGCAGAAAATAACCCATCGTGTCCCGATCATCCGCATCGAACGTTGACATGGCCGCCTCCTGATTCCACCCATCGAAGTGCCCGTCCACGGCATGACGACGGACGGGAAGTCGGGAGGCTAGAAACCGCTACAAGCCGGCGGGCGTATTCCCCTTGCGGGTGTTGTATTAGCCGCCCTCCCGACGCAGGCATCACGTCGGTTGTACCCACGGATGCAGGCACAAAAAACCCACCGGTTTGACGGAGGTGGGTACCGCTTGTAGAGGAGTTCCTAGGCTCCTTGGGGTAGAAGTCTGCTATCGCGGTGGGTGGTGTCAATCGCTATGCGCAGAGAGTCCAAACGAGTGAAACTCTGGCCACTTCGTTGTTCAGTGGTGATCATTCCAAAACTTGGTTGCACGGTCACTTTGACCAGCGTCTGCTTTTGTGGATCGGATAACGACCGAGGACGGATCACGTTGTCGCAGTGGTCAACATGCCACCTACTTCGACCAGCTTCCGAGCGCTCAAAACCGAACTAACTACATCATCAATAGTGGAGCGGACCTGAGCGCTTGTGTTGCGGATCCCCAGGCCACGCGCCACAGCTTGGATGACTTGCTCACGGGTCGCCCCGAAATTTTGACGCACCACGAGGAAGATAGCGGCTTCGATTTCGCTGGGCGGCAGCATCTCCGCTTTTCGCAATGCGATGACAGTCACTTCTGAACGATCGCGAGGCACCGGCACGAAATCTGGCAACGACAGGAACTGTCCCCGGCGGGTAATGCGCCCCAGCCGCACAGCAATGTCCACCGAGTTGCGCACAGCTTCCTCGATGCGCCCACCGGTTCGCTTCAAGCCCCAAGCATCTCGAATGCGAGTGGTGACCTGTTCCATATGAATTGGGCCTTCCACGGTGACGGCCTGAACTACCAGGTCCGTCAAGATACCGGGCGGTGTTTCGTGGAGATCCTCTGTTCGGTGCGTCGGCCTTTTGAGGATGACCTCTTCATAGGGAGAAAATGCGGTGTCCGCCCCACTGACTTCGGGGCTCTCCTCACGCTCGACATAAGGAGCCTCCTCATCCAATTGCTCGGTGAGCACGACGTCATCTTTGTGCTCATCGAACTCCGCTTTCGCCGCCTCGATACGCCGGATGACCAGCTCCAATTGTTCGGACGGTCGTTGAAACCAGTCGGTGCTCCAGATCCGATGAATGGTCCAGCCATGATCTTCCAACACGGCCTGACGCAGGCGATCACGATCTCGGGCGGACTTTGCGCTGTAGTAAGCGGCACCATCGCACTCGATGCCCAGTAGATACCGTCCGGGTCGGTCGTTGTCGATGATGGCCAGATCAATGAAGAACCCAGCGATACCGACTTGAGCTTGAACCTCATAGCCACGCGCGCGCAACGCGTGCGCGACCTGCTCTTCAAACACGCTGTCAAAATCTTTGCCGGTATGTTCAGCGGTAAATAGCTTGCCTGTGCGGGCATATTGGAGAAAAAGGCGAAACGCCGAGACTCCCTTTTTCCCCGCAGCAAAGCTTGGGTCGATATCTTCGTCTGTCATCGAGGCGAACACATCGCAGCGCCGTTTCGCACGACTGATCAATACGTTCAAACGTCGCTCACCGCCCTCCGACCCTAGAGGGCCAAACCGCATGGGTACGTGCCCGCCCGTGATCGAACGACCATATCCGACCGAGATGAAGATGACATCGCGTTCGTCACCTTGGACGTTCTCCAAGTTCTTGACGAAGAAAGGTTCCGCGCGATGGGCTCTGAAGAAATCCTCCACGTCAGCGGGCAATCCACGGCGAAGAATTTCTAGCTCATCAATAATGGCGCGACGCTGGGCAGCGGAAAACGCAGCCACACCCAGTGAAAGCTTCGGGAAGTTCCGTGCGTGAGCGATAATCGCCTGGGCGACGACCTTGGCTTCAATCAAGTTGTTCCGCTTGTTCCCAGTGTCGAACAGACCATCCGGCACATAGTGGAACTGAAGGCCACCACCACTGTCGGCCGTATACGGGCTAGGCACAATGAACAGTTTGTTCTCGTAGAACTGCTGATTGCTGACGGCGATCAAAGACTGATGGCGACTGCGGTAGTGCCACCGAAGCATGCGCATCGGCAGACCTCTCGCCGTAAACAACCCGAGGATGCTTTCGATATCGGCAACCGGCGCGCCGACATCGTCGTCGTCATCGTCGTCGGTGGTCGCTGTCATCTTCGCAAAGAAGGCGGTTGGCGGTAACTGCTTTGGATCACCCACGACAACCACTTGATTGGCGCGCGCGACAGCGCCCAGCGCGTCGACCGGCTGGATTTGACTGGCCTCGTCCATGACCAAGAGGTCAAACGTCATGGCGCCGGGCGGCAGGAACTGAGCCACCGAAAGCGGACTCATCATGAAAACTGGCTTCAAGGCTCGCAATGCCGGCCCCGCGCGCTCAATGAGCTTGCGCACTGGCATGTGACCTTTCTTCTTCTGAATTTCTCCCCGCAATACGCCAAGGGGACCTACCGCACCTCCATCCCTGGGCGGCACAGCGCGGTAGTGCGCTTTGACCACTTCCACTCTCGCCGCGCTGATGCGTTCGCGATCCAACGCGGCAAATTCCCGAACCAGTCGACCGTGCGTGGCACCATCAAATCGGCCAAGGTCGGGCCAGGCACGAACCATGCGCGTATAGGTGGCTTCGAAATAAGCCATTTCGAAGCTCTTGATCATTTTGGCTGGTGCCAATCGACCATCGCCCAATCGGGAAACCAAATCACCGCAACCCAACTTGGTCGCTTCTGCGGCACGATCTCGATAGGCCACCCAACGAAAGAGCTGCTCATGCTCGTTGTCCCATCGGTCGAGACGCCAGGTGACGGTCGCGATGGCGGCTTCCTCTGCCTCGGAGACGCCGATGGAAGCCATGAGTTCCAGCTTTAAATCAGCGGCAATGGCATTAAAGCTCGTGAGCGCAGTTGCCTTAGCCGCCGTCAAGAACTTCACACGCGGAAGCAGGCTGCCTCGCTCGCCGACCCGGCCGGCCAACGCGCGAATGTCTGGATTGCCATCCATCCATTGAGCAGCCGCGGTCAAACCCGCCCAGTCGGAAACTTCACCCTTCCAAGCTTCACCAAAAGCGTCTTGCCCCAAGACCGACTTGGTTCGGATAGCTGCCCGCGCCACCTGCCCCGCAGCAAGCTGATTTAGAAGACCTACCATCTGCCCAACATTCTCCGGCAGATCTGTCGCAACGTTCCGAACTGACGCACGCGCTTGCGTGTATCGCACCGCCAATTGAAGCAGTGATGGCAGGTCTGCTTTTTCAACACCTGGCACTTCCCCCACGTTGCTAGCCGGAAGGTTAGCAACACAGGTCCACGCTTCTTGAAGCGGGGATCCTGCCGACGACCGTAGTTGCGCCAGATGCTTTGAGCGCAACGCGATGTCACTTTTTTCTGGGCTTCTGGACGCGATGATGCGCGGCTCCGCACCCAATCCCTTAAGCGAGCGCATCCATTCGACCAGCGAAATCATGGATGCCGACGTTGAACGTTCGCCACGCCAGTCCGTTCCGAAGGCACTACGACCGAACGCATCTTCCGCTTGAATGCTGCGCTTTGCCAACTGACCTCGGGCCAGTGTGTCCAAGAGTGCCAAGGTAATTGGCAATGGTTGATTGGGAACGGCCACTACCGACTGAACCAGTCGATTGGCGCGGCGCCAATCCCCGCTTAAGAAACGAAAGATGCTCGTTCCCCCTGCGGCCAGTGACGTGCGCGTCGAAGTGAGGTCGATATCCCAAGCCATGTCCGAAAGTTGAGTGCCAATGGTTTTGCGTGCGGTTTCAAGCGCTGAAACCTCGGCTGCTAAGTCGCCTGCACGCTCGACGCCACCATCCCACAAATCGGACGCAAACGTCTCTGGGCTTGCTGGCGGCGCCGATGCGACACGCTCCCCGATACGCGTGAGCAACTCCAGATCCACCAACGTCGAACCGGTTTCCCGCCCAAGCGCACGGGAAAGCGCATCGGCCTCAGACAGTAGACGCGGCAGCGCGATCGCAGCCTCTTCCAAGCATTGGAATTGCGCCTGACCGAAACTATTAGGGAGCTCGGACAGCGCCTGGCGCATCTCCGCTAAATCCATATCCCAGGCAGCGCTGTCCACCTTGCCGTCGAGCGCTTGATGCGCTTGTTCGTAAGCTCGGCCCTCGCCAAGCAGCTCACTGATGCCGTCACCGTTGAGCCACGCGTCGTTCGACATAGCCTCCATGGAAAGGGACGGCGCTTCAGCGATGCGCTGGCACAGTTCGGCCAGTGGGGCGATATCGGCAAAACGTTTTGGCGGATCCAACTCCACGAGCATCGCGCTCTGCTCAATATGCGTGGATGCGTTGGCTAAGTGTGACCTTAGAGATTGAATCCGTGCGACCAAGCGCTCGACATCTGAAGGGGTGATCGCGTCGAGCTCCACACCGACCCATGCGTGATCAGCAGGCTTGCCGATTTCTTCGACACGCGACGCAAGATCTGCCAGTAAATCTCCACGCATTGCGAAGCCATCACGGCCCCATTGCTCAGGTGATACCAACACCAGATCGTTGGCTTTCTCACCTTCCGCTCGCAGCCGCGTCAGATGCCCCATCACCTGATGGGCAGACAGGCCGGATGCGTTCTCTTGTTGGTGTAACCGGCTGACATGTGCGTTGAGCGCATCACGCGCCTCCGTCAATCGCGCAAACAAAGTGCCAGGATCTTCACCGCGTGGTGCGCCCAATTCCCAAGTTCGGCGCAACTCTTCCAGGACTGCACGTTTGTTGGTTTTGTTGCTGTGGAGCTCAAGGCACGCATCACCGACGCCCTTCTCGTCGAGACGTCGTTTAACAACCTCCAATGCGGCCATTTTTTCAGCCACGAAAAGGACGCTCTTTCCATCCTTAATGGCCGAGGCAATGATGTTAGCGATGGTCTGACTTTTGCCGGTTCCCGGTGGTCCTTGGATGACTAAGTCGCGGCCGCGCCGCACTTCGAAGATCGCCAATGCCTGCGAGCTATCGCAGTCCAAGATATGGAGCATGTCCGGGGGAGGAATGAACGGATCAATATTGGCGTCTTCGTCCGCCATACCTTCTCCGCCAGTGAACCCGTCGGAAAGCAGCCCTCGAACCAATCGCTGATCACTGATCTTCGCGTTCTGAGGCCAGATGGCAGGATCAAGATCTCGATACATGAGGAACTTTGCAAACGAAAAGAAGCCCACAGACAGGTCGTCGACCAGCACATCCCAATCCGGTTTGGATACAACGCTTGCCTTGACCTGTTCCATATAGGGCAGCGGATCGAATGTGTCGCTCGCCTCGAAGGCTGGGAGGCGAAGCTGGTGGACGCGGTCCAGATATGCCTCAAGCGATAGGTTGGAGGCAAAGTCTTCATGCCTTGCGCGCAGGTTGAAGCGCTCACCTGCGTTGCCGCGATCCAGTGTTACCGGCACAAGCAGTAGCGGCGCGTATCGGATATTGGCGGCATTGTTCGGATCAACCCACTTCAATGCGCCCAGGCTCAAGAACAGGACATTGACGCCCTGCTCCTCCTCTAGAGTTTTCGCATCCAGATAAAGCTCTAGCAGGCGCTTCTGAAGTCCCTTGCCGGTTAACCGCGTTTGAAGCCGAGTGTCCGCGTGGCGTCGAAAAATGCCGCGCTCATCGAGCGACACGTCTTCTGGCTGGGCCAGCTCGGTGATTTCGTCCGCATCCTTGACGTTTTCTGATGCATCTGCGCTCTCAGAGGTCGCAGGCTCAATCCCATCGCCTTCCGCGGCTCGGCCTGCGACGAAGGTAAACGCCTTGCCTTCGCGGACCAGCAATCGGAACACTTCGCTGGTTTTCTCGTCGACTATCTCGATGGAACGACCTTTATTCGCTCCTCGCGGCATATTCAAGAGCCGGTTGCGTGCTGACAAGTCCAGCAGTTCCCGACGGGCTCGATCCAACTTCTCGCCTAACGGCAAGTTACTTTGAAAAATGGCGCCTTCTTGGATCGCAGCCGCCCCAGTCTCTCCAAATTCCATCTCTATCCCCCTCTCCCGCCAACCATAAGAAGCATCATTCGTGCCGCAACGGAGGCAATACATGTCTCCGATGGGTAGGTCTGCTCCAGTCTACAGCTACAGCTAAGGGGGGCCGGCAAAGCGGGGTAGAGCCACTTAATTGTCTTGCCAACGTGACGGATGGGATTGCTCGGCTCATCCTGAGCCTCAACCCTTCGCGCTGTGCGCTACGAGGCCAGCCTGCGGCTGTCCTTGTTGTTCCAGACAATTTTGTCGAAGCCGTGGGTTCTCATCCAATCGTATCCCCAGAGATTCAGCTCCACACACGTCACACAGGCCCTTGCAACACCGTGTTTCTGAGAGGCGCTGACCTCACTGGTTGACCACGGTCCGGGAAGGCTATCGCCTTGGCCCATCCTCCAGCAACCTGCCCAACACGCAGCCTTCAAGGCACACACTCCCGCAGAACACTCAGGTCACGAGTGCGCGTGTCAACCTGGCCGACCGCGACTTCTTGTGCTAAATCTCAAAGCGAATATCGGGAACATCCTGGCCAATCAGAGCGAAGAACTGTCGCCAGTCGGCAATGGCTTGAACGAAGAGGTCTCGCGCATCCCATGGCTGGTTGCCCACGAGGACCCTGACGTCGAAGCATATTGGTCCCTGAGTTCCTGGGGGCATCCATTCGATGGGCTGCACCTCTATCGCGCGCAGATCCGGCCTCGGCCGTGACGTCGCCTTCGCGTGTTTTCCAGCTGTCGCCAACGTTCGACAAATGTCGAGAGCATCAAACTTTTTGGAAAGCTCATCTGCGAATAAGGTCAAGCGCTGCCGCTGGTTCGCCTTCTGCGAAAAGTCCACGCCGGGAAATGCGGAAGCGATGAGGGCCAAGAACTCATCGCCCGCATCCATATGCTCCTCGAAGACCCAGTCGTGCAGATGCCAGATGGTCCATGCCGCGTTGAGAGCGCGGAATCCACGCACAGCCATGTCTCGGTCCGACGATCGCGTGGCGGTGAATTCGGCCACTTCGAAATACATCTTCCGAAACATATCTCGGCACGTGCGGACACCGAAAGTCTGCTCTCCGTGAGGCATCTCTGTTGTTGATGTCGAGCCTGATTCCATGACTCTTCCTTCGAATGCGACCCGCTCATGGGCACATTCATGGGCACATATAACTACCACAGCCCCCACTCGGTTTTGGTGTCCCCGTGGCGGTAGCCTGTCGACACGCCTATTCCGACGGTTTCGCCGCCATCACGGCAGTGACGTTGGCCTTCGCCATGTTGGAATCAATGAATGCTTGATAGCTCGCGGCCGAATCGACCACGCCGAACCACGGCGACGACAGCTCGATGAGTTCTATCACAACGGCATTGCCCTTCGGCGTGCAGACGGGCTTTCCGACCACGCAATAGGCGATGACGTGCTCGCCCACCTTGACCCCGTTCGCATACAACATCTTTTCCGGCAACTGGGGCAACGCGTTCAAATCGCCAAGAGCTTGGTTCTTGATGCTCTTGATGCCGCCATCGAGCAGTGCCCGCACGCGCGCCAGGTCATGCTCTGCTTCGGCCACCTCTTGGAAACGAAAGCTCGCCTCGTGTGCCAGACCGCCGCGCCTGGCAATCAGGCTGAGCGTCTCAAAGGCGTCAAATAGATCGTCAAAGTCTTCATAGGGCGAACCGCGTTCGCGAGGAAGCATCGGCAATTCACCGATGTTGGGGTTACCGTCGATGCCCAAGCGCACCGTTCCCCGTCTCGCCTTAACCAGCTTCATTGCTCGCCAATATTCTAACCATTGATCGACGATCCCGTCGGCCTCGCCGGGCGTGAATGTGAAAGACAGGTTGTTCTCGGCCGAGTCGATGTCCATGAACACCGAAAACCACTGGAATTGCAGGCGCATCTTTCTGGCCAGCCCGGGCGGCGTGATGCGCGCCGTGCCACGGAACACCCCGCGTTCTCCGATCTCCTCATCTGCGAATACGGCTGTGCATTGGCGCGTTGAAGCATGCTCCACGGACATCACCGCCATCTCGCTGGTCGTATCGACGATGGGAATTCCGAATCGATTCTCCGTCACCACGATGTTCCTGACTTCGACTTGGCTGACCAGCCCCAGAAACATGTTTGAAAACGCTTGCAGGTCCTCTGCATTGACCTCAAAACGACTGGCATATGCATCCTCCCCATACCCCAGCTCGTCCAGTTCCTTCTTTTTCTTCGCCGTGTAGCCATGGATGTCATCGCCAATGTGTGTGCGAAGACGCTCCACGAGCGCCACCCCTGTCATTGCGATGCGCTCCTGTTCCGTCGGCGAGAAGGAAATCTTCTTCCCCTTCATGTCCTCGTCGGACGCATCGGGCCCCAACTCGCGCAGCCGTTTCAAGATGGCTGATAAGCGGTCGCCCGCGATGTGCATGAGATAGCCACCGGTGAATTCCAGCGCTTCGGAGACCTTGAACATCGAGATGAACGAGGGCATGAGGTCTTTTGCTAGACGCTCGGCCATTTTCAGCGAAAGCGTCACCGACGGTGTGGAGTCCATCACCGTCTTCTGCTGCACCCGACATGCCTGGGGGCTCCCGCGATGGTCAAGACTCCGTCTCTCGTTGACCGGCATCGGAAAGTCAATGATGAAGTCCCAGCCGGCCTTATCCCAATCCAACGAGGCGTTGAAAGGCAAGTCGACGTCCGAACACATCTCTCGGAACCGGCTTTCCCCTTTTTTCCCGAGCGCGTCAGAATTCAGCATGGAGGCTCAGCGACCTGAAGCGCCGTGCTCGAATCGAGCGGACCGCGCGGCTTTCAGTGCATCGTCCAGCGGCATCAACCGTGAACCCTTGTCGTTGCATGAGCAATTGTCCTTCATGGTGGAATAGACCTCGTTCATCAGACTGATCCGCCCACAGCTGTCGCAACGCAAGAACATGTCCTTGTAGCCCCACGCCACATCGTCCGTGTAATCGTCTGACGCCTCAGCGTGGCGCGGACGAAGAACTTGCAGGCCGATGGTGTCCAGGCAGGACCATTCGTCCGGGTCGGGCGTTGGGCCTTCTGCAATAACGACCCGGCAACCCATTTCATCAGCAAACCGACGAAAGAAATTGAGATCGTATTCCGGCCGGCCCTTAACTTCAAAGTAGCAGTCGAGATCAGGCAAATAGAAATCCGGTAAATACGGAGTTCCGTCCACCACGTATCCCTCGGGCTCGTATTCCCACCTGATTTTTGCAACGTCGAAGAAAACGGCCCACCGCGCTTCCAAGCGACTGCGAAAATGATAGCCCTTGTATCGGGTCTGGATCACTTTGATAACCATCTTGATAACCGCCTCCGTCTGGTTGACTTGGTAAATCGCCGGAACTTGCTGTCCAGATCATTCCGCTCGAAATGGGAAACCGGGACGGAGGAAGTTAAACGAAAACGTAGATCATCATGCCTGATGCAGAGCCGTTCATAGTTGAAATCGAGCCATGATCTCAACCGACGCATTTATTACGGCTCGTAAAAGTGGACGGAGCGAATGCATCGCAAGATCCCACAGCGATTCACGCCCTCTGTGTTACATAGCGTGGGAATCCGAGGAACGCGAGGCGTGGGGAGCGCTGCCTGGCGTAAGCTTGTGTCGGTTTTGAGTGCCGCAGGCTGGCACTGGATGCGATGGCGGTCGGACGCGGTTGACTGCGCGTTTTAACTTCCTCCGTCCCTTTTAAGGTGCTGTCCCCTTTAAGGTGCTGCGGCTTAACTGTCATGCAACGTCCGCTTGGGAGTCACTTTCAGCCGCTCGCAACTTTTCCGCGCTTCAGCGTCCTAGCGCCCCATCGCTGGCCCTTGCTGCTGCGGCTGTTGAACCTGCATCGCCTGCTGCACTTGCTGCTGGACCTGCTGTTGCTGCTGATTGACTTGCTGCATCGCTTGGGTGTGTTGCTCAACCGGCGTGTGGACCGCTTGCGCTGTGGCGATGGGGCGCGCTATTTCCCTCGATGGCGACGCCGGGTCGCCTTGAACGGCGAACGCGTTTGCGCCGTCGATGCTCAGCACGACGTGGTCCACCCCGCTCAACCCGTGCGCCTTGGCACCAACCGCGACACCAGCAGCGAGGTTGGTGCTGTACTGGTCGGGCGTGCGGCCATGTTCGGCATCCAGGCGATGCACGGCACCCAGCGATTGTTGAAACAACATGTAGTCCGGGTGCGCCGGATGATTAAGCAGCACGGGGTGCGCGTTGATGGAATGCGCCGCGCCTTCGATGCGGCGCGAGGCTGCGTTGACCGTGCCGTGGTAGTCCTCCACGGCTTTGTCTTTGACCGCGCCAAGAAATTCACCCGTTTTCTTGACGTTGTTTTCGACTTGATGCACGACTGCCCCCGTCGCATCGATCACCGGTTTTTGAATTTCATACTCGATGTGCGCCATTTCTCGGGCGCGCTCGATCTGGCCACGGTAGTGCCCGATCATCACGCTGTGCTCGGCTGCCAGTGCCTCGTTTTGCGGCGTAAGGAGCGATTGCCCGGTCACGCTGTTGTTGGGCAAGAAGTTCCCCATTTTGTGTGCCTCACCCTGGATCTTCCCCAGAATGGGCTCGTCAGGCGTGATGGCGTTGAGCAGTCGGCTGTCGTGATAGCCGGCGCCCTGCAGAGCCTGGATGTCCTGTGGCACAGCATAGATCCGAACCTGGCCGAAGTGCGGGCTGGCCGCGCTCACCACGTCTGTCGCGCGGACGTGGTCAATGACCTGAGTACCGCCTTCGGGGATGCCCAGGCCGCTCAGACCCGCCGCGCCGTAGGCGTTGAAGGTTTCGCCCTTCAAACCATATTTGAACGCGTTCATTTCCGCTTCGGTGCCACCCAAAGAATGGCCGGTGACCGAGATCGACGGCGGATAGCCGTATTGCTCTGCTTTTTGGGTGGCTTGGGCGATCACTTTTTTAGTGAACGCATCGGCGTCAGGGCCCTGAGTATTGACCCCTTTGATGGCCATGGACACATCGGTGGTCAGCAGGTCCTGTTTGAACTCGCGGTCCATCTCTGTCCCGCGATAAGCAATCACTGTTGCATGCGTGCCATCCAATCGCTCATAAGCAGTGGCTTGAAACCCCGTTTTCGGATTGTCGGCGTGTGCGATGGGCTGATACCAAACTCCATTGAGTTCGACGCGTCGATAAGTCAGCACCTGACCATCCGGCGCTCTCTGATCGACCACGGGATCTTTGTAGACGTCATTGCTGATCGCGGCGTAGTCCGCCGTTCGAAGCGTCATTGCACATGCGCCTTCGTTTCAAATGTGACGGTGAAGGGATGATCAGAAGGTCGCAGCTTGCCACCTTCTTCAATGCCCGCGTCCACGCGCTCGGCGCTCGCATCGGCATAAGAAAGTCCCGAAAAATAAGTGGTCTGTGGCTTACCGGCGAGGATATTTTCCCAAGTGATTGAGGGCGGTAATGTCAGCTTCTCGTGCCGCAAATACATGGAAACCGCACTGAGCTTCCAATGGCACACACCCTTGCCGGAATAGTCCTCATCCTTGATTAGGTCGCTGTAAAACGTCCCCGTGTAGGTGTTTTCACCAACTTTCGTCAGTGTTAGCGGAACGCTTTTCCTGGGTTCGTTTGTCGCCCCACTTCCCGGGAGTGTCGGCACGCAAAACGGATCGGTGACATCGTAGAGAACATAGGTCTGCATCGAATCAAACGGTCCGGGGGCATCTTTGATCGTGACGGTCAGCTCGTAGCGCTTGGTCGGGTGCGGATTGAATTTGATGTCAGGTGTCGTCATGGTCGATGAGCCGCAAGCAGTGGTGACAAGGGTTGCCGATAAAAGCAGGCCAAGGAAAAGCTGTTTCGTCATGGATGGTTCTCAGTCGCAGGCACACCAATGGCGTCCGCGATCGTTGGGCCGGCAAATTCAGGTAGGTAAGCTGTGGCCTGACGTCGAGCATCGGGTGCTCTGACATCGGGTGTTTCCACGCGCAGCGCTGCGGCTGCGCTCGTAGTGACGTTCAACACCATCACGCGGCTCCGTGCGTCGGTGGTCCGAGTGTAACGCTTACTCGAACCGGCAAAAACCAACCGATGTACATTCAGAAAGCCCTACACGCAAAGCATGAAGCGCTCGGCACCATTGCCGAGTCGGGCCTTTGTCATCATCTTTTGAGCAATGCCGCCTTGCGAAGTCTATTTTTGACGTTGTCTACGCTGATAACGTCCAGCGCTGACATAACGAGGCGCGCGAGCTAAACGATTTTGGAAGGACGTGGCGATATCCAGCGATGGCGAATCAAGACGACAGGATGTTACTCCTGACGTCACGATGCGCAAATCGTGGTGCGACGGACTAACTCGCTCTCGGCCGGCGAGGTTGCCGCCGCCTGGACTCTTTGGCCTCGACACGTTCTTCAAAACGCCGGGCAAACTCCACGAAGGTGCCCAAGGATTTCTTAATGACCTGCAAACCCAATGCCGCATGCAGATCGCGCGGAACCGTCAGTCGGAAGTGCCACAAGCCGGTGGGATGACGAAGGAGATGATGAGCTAGACGCATGTCGTGTTGACCAACCGACTTGAAAAAGCGCCGTTCTCAAGCACATAAAAGCCCTGAAAAATCATGGCTTTGACGTACCTGGCGGAGAGAGTGGGAGGTGATCTCCCCAAGCCATCGCCTTGCCTGACCGCCCACATACCGTGGTGTGATGTGTGGAGTGATCTTGGAACCACCGAAAATACTTGTCAAACCAATCTCTATCAGAACCGAAGTGTCAAGTTGCTCGGGGGATCAGCACGCGTTATTGATGGACGCATGATCCTCTATCTAATACACATCCTCTCAGACCATCACGGTCCGCTTGTTCTCGAGTCATGGACACCGGTGCCTCTGTTGTATGACCAACTGAAGTCTGCAAAAGGTCGCACGCCTGCGCAATTGACGACACAGTTCACCGACGTGATCGCACGCAACGCCAATGGAACTGAATACGACTGTCGCGGATATGAAATTAAATTCGAAGCCCAGTCGGATTACTCGAACGACTTTTTTGCGCTCGTCCAAGGCGGCTGGCTCCCCTCTCAACTATCAGGGGCGCACTACATGCTGTTGCCTGATCGCAACGTCGTTGGTCGATTGGGCGCAAGACGCCGAGCATTGGATTCAGGGAAACCCGAAGACCTCCTGGATCTCCTCCTCGATATCGCTGTCACCGTTAACCCTATGGCGTACGCCATGGAAGGCGCGCAGGGCCACCAACCCGACGAAAACGAGGTCGGCCGCTTGTTGGAAAAAGCGCACAGTGAAATTAGACGCGCGATGCCAAACGCAAAGGTGTTACCGGATCTCGTCAGTGCTACCAAAGGCATGATGAATCTATTGGCCGACGAGCGTTCATCCCTCGAACGAGAACAGCACTTTTTGATGGAGGCCTTCCCATTGCTTCGGCCGATTCTCTCTGCCGGTAAACGTAAACCAGTGATCGCGGAGCTGCGGTCGATAGCCGAGAAAAACGAGGTGTCAGTCAAATCGTTTGCTTTTCTACTAGCGTGGCTGACCTTGGTTCTGCCCCAAGACAAAAACCCTGCATTTCGTATCCTGAAGCCTCATGAGCATCGAAACGCATCGGTGAAAGCCTACAACGCCCTTTCAGACGTACGACTTCTAAAATTGCTCACCTACGCTATCGCGCTGTTCCCGGACAAGCCTACCGCTGTGTTGACCGGAGACATTGGCCTTGCGCAGTTCTGGGTTGGACTCGGCGTTGATCAGATCGTCTTAAAGAACGGGCATCCCACTTTCACCATCGTTACCGATGGCGATTTCTTTTCTGAGGCATCTGAAGACGAGCTCAAAATATTCCAGTAATGGGTCATATTTCAACGCACATGCAGTGATTAGCACTATCCTATGTACTTACACATGGAAGTTTCAGAAGCTACCCGCCTCAAACGCACCTTCATTCTTTACCTAACTGGAATAACCATGGCCGTTAACCTCGAAAACCTTTCCCCCAAAGAACTGCAAGCCATCATTGCTGAAGCGGAATCCAAGATGAAATCGGCCCACTCGAACCTCGTTGAAGATGTACGCAAAAAGATTGATGCCTTGTTGAACATCAGTGGCTTGACCTTGGCTGAGGTCTACCCAACCCGTGGAGGCAAGAAAGCGCCGGGCACGAAAAGTTCGGTTGCCCCAAAGTACCGTGACCTTGTTGATCCGACGAAGACCTGGTCCGGGCGCGGCCGTCAGCCTTTATGGTTTACTCAAGCCATCAAGAGACGCGGCGTAACTGCTGAGAGTCTTTTGATTGGTGGAACCACCCCCAAAGCTCCTGCCAAAACGGCAAAGAAGGCCACCAAGAAAGCAGTCAAGAAGTCCGCAGCCAAGAAGACGGCAAAAGCGTAAGTTCTACCTTCAGTCCTAAAACTCTAAACCCTGCATGAGCAATCTTGCGGGGCTTTTTCTTGGGCAAAGTTCAGCAGACTACCGGCTCCTTATTACTGAAGCGACGACGTCCCCTCAGTTTTGAGTAGCACAGCGGTTTGGAGTCCAATCCCCCCACTGACGGAGATTGGAGGTGAAAAAGCGCTTTTCCGATGAACAGATTATTGGCTTCCTACGTGAGGCCGAAGCCTCGGAAACCTGTGAAACCGGGACGAAGTGGACTACCCCCGATTTCTCGGACGGATTAATTAGTCACCCGCGCCATGCTCTCAAACACTTCGGGCGAGCGATAGTCCAAGCTGCTGTGTAGCCGCTGGCGGTTGTAGAAGCTCTCGATGTAGTCGAAGACTTGGCTCCTGGCCGTATCGCGATCGACGAACCGCTCGTGGTGCGTCAGCTCCTGTTTGAGCGAGGCGAAGAAGCTTTCCATCACGGCGTTGTCGTAAGGCATACCCTTGCGGCTCATACTGGCGATCAGGCCAGCCGCTTGAAGCTGCTGCTGATAGGCCTTGCTGGTGTACTGCGAGCCCTGATCGCTGTGGTGGATGGTCTCTTTGGGTGGATGTCGGCGTGCGAGCGCCATCGTCAAGGCATCGCTGGCGAGTGCCTGGTCAGGACGTTCGCTCATGGCCCAGCCGATAATGCGCCGGCTGTACATATCCAGCACGGCGGCCAGGTACAGCCAACCCTGCTGCGTCGGTGTCGCCACCCATATCATCCCCAGGGCCACACCCCCGGCAGTTCATACAGCAGGCTGTAACCCGCCGCCCTACTTGCAGAGGTGGGCCATGAAGTCGTGACAATACGCTTCACCACTATAGCCATCCCAAAATCGCAACATCCAAGAAAGTTGTGAGGTGAAGCTCGATGCAAAAACAGGTCCACATAAGACTTAAACCATTCTCGCTTAGACATCGGCGACTCGTAGAGAAGGGTTCGCTTCCAGACCTATCGGCACAAGCGCGGCGCCGTCTTTGGATTACGCTTAGAGAGATTGACGAGCCCTTCTACTACAGCCCGCCCGACAATCCCGGGTGGAACGAGCAATCGTCAGACATCCAAGAAGTCGAGCACCTTTATGCCAGGCTATTGGGCACGCCCAAGCCAGAATCGGCTCGCTATGTCGGAGAAGTCATCGAAGAGATAATCCAAACAGGAAAGGTCGAGTCTGCACTCGATGTGCTCGAATGTTTCTTGGCGTGGCTTGATGCTGAGCGACGCGATGAAGCACAAACAGCTATCAATGATGTCTTCCGTGACTACACATGCCGATGGCGGATGAGCGACGGCCAAGGTCTTATCGTTGATGATGACTTCATGGAGGACATCGTCTTGGCCGATACGCCACCAATCCTAGCGTTAGCGTCGTTTAGCGGAGCAAAAGATGAGTTTCAGCGCGCACGAAACGAACTCACGGAAGGCAACATCCGCGACGCCATCTTCTATGCAGGCGCGAGTGTAGAAAGCGCCTTCAAGGCTGCTTTGGGAAACTCTCCCAAGACGGGGATTGACCTGACCCAAGCTTATGCCAACGCGAATCTCCTGGAGGGCTTGCCAAAGTCGAAAGCTCAATCTTTGCAGAAGGCACTAATGCCCACAGCAACTCTTCGAAATGAGCTTGCGGGCCACGGGCACGGCTCGGACACTCTGGAAATTCCCGTAGAGTATGGCGAGCTAGCCATCAATCTCGCAGCAGCCGTTAACACCTTTGTCAGCCGCCAGCATCTGAAGCGCGTGGAATCCAAAACACTTCCAAAACCTCAAGAAAAAGCCACCGAAATATCGCCTCCAACGCGGCCAACATGGAATGATGACGTACCCTTCTGACCATAGCTCACGGCTTGAAAAATGACTTTCGCGCGGCCTGGCAGGTAGAACATGAGTGAACCTAAGAAGCATCACTATGTCCCGAGGTTCTACCTCAAAAATTTCTCGACCAACAGAAAGCAAATCAATCTCTACAACTTTGCTGGCGACCGGTTCATTACAGAGGCCGGTGTTGATGGTCAGTGTTATAAGCGGAAATTGCACGCCTTTGAGCCAGGCCTTGAGAAGAGGCTAGGAGTAATGGAAGCGGCAGCCTCCATCGTCATCCGCTCTGTGATAGATGGAAAGGCACTTCCTCCCCGTGGCACGAAAGAATGGCTGGACCTTCTCATATTCTTGGTGTTCCAAAAAGCACGAACAACCCGCTCCATCCAGTCCGCAGACACCATGAATCAATTTCTGCGAGAGCAGGTAAACAAGGGCCCGGAAGAAGCTCCAGAGGCCTTCATCAAAGAGATGATGGAGGACCAAACGCCTCCACTTAAAATCATCTTTAGCTCGCTACCGCAAATGATGTTTGTGGCCGCCGACCTCCAGATGCACCTCCTTGTCAACGAAACCTCCGAACAGTTCATTACCGGCGACGACCCAGTGGTCTCCCACAACTTGTACTGCGAGGGCATCACGTACAGAGGCGTTCTTGGATGGGATTGCCGGGGCTTGCAAGCATTCCTTCCCCTATCCCCAAGGCATCTTTTGATGCTGTACGACGCAGACACCTACAGAGTGACTGGTGACCCAGGGGCAAGACACGTAACCACCTTGAAGGACATACGGGACGTGCGTTGCTTCAACACCTTTCAAGCGCTTAATGCGCACGAGAATCTGTATTTTATGGACGACGTGAATCCAGAATTCGAGGCGTTCTGCCGTGATAGCAAGGCACGTCGCCCCCAGGGTCGCACCACTTTCGTAACCACAAAGATGGCAAAGAACGCGGATGGCTCGATGGAACAAATCGTGCACAGCTTCGAAGCGCTTCTGCCAATTCGTCTCAGCCCGAATCTCATTAAAATACGCCGCGAATACAGCTCCATTCCTCTCCACAAGAGAGGAGCGATGTACCGTCATCGACTACCAAAGAACACGCACCCAAGGATTGGGTCACACGTACGTTACGAAGTAGACGATATCCAGCTTCGGTAATGCGTCGCACGCTCAAAAATCATGCAAAGGGGAACCATGGAAACCGCAATCTTCGGCCTGATTGGTGTTGTAGTCGGTGCACTCCTAACCATCTTCAAAGAATGGTGGTTCAAGGCAAGAGACAAGCGGAAAGATACGCAATATCTAGCAATTCTTATCGCCTCGATGCTAGAGCGCTTTTTAGCCGGATGCGCTGAAGTCGTTGGCGATGATGGCTTGTTCCACGGCCAGCCCGATAGCGATGGGAATAGGAGGACCCAAACCGTCCCACCTACCTTTGAGCCCTTATCCGCTGAGGTTGAATGGAAGGCTTTGCCAGCAAAGCTGATGAACGACTTGTTGAGCTTTCCGCTTGAAATTGAATCCGCAAAGGCAAAAATTCATAACGTTGGCGAGTTTGTTAGCGACCCGCCAGACTTTGAGGAATTTTTTCAAGAACGCCAGTATCAATATGCCCTTCTAGGCATACGTGCTTCTAAGTTGTCTGCAAGCCTTCGCTCTCATGCACACCTCCCATCCAGACCAACAGATGGCGATTGGAATCCAGTTGAGTACATGCGGTCACGGCTTGCAAAGATTGACCATGACCGAGAGGAATATGCGAAAGCCAACGCGCTTGCTTTCGCTTCACTTCAAACTGGCATAGAGAGCAGCCAACAGATGACCAACACCTAAGGACGAACATGCCCAAATATCAGGGAGTCATCGTCGATAAGTCGCTTCTTCAGGCCTGCCCACCTGAGCTTTTTGCAGAGACAGCGAAGAAGTATCAGCTTCTGATGCCTGATTCACCGTTCTACGAAATGCTATCGAATGAGGGATTTCGAGCTCGCTGCTTCAGGAAACCACCAGATGGTATACGTATGCCAGGTTTTCCAGCCTGCCCCTTAACGGTCAGGCATCCAGACCGCTGAAGTTCAGGTCCATATAGTAGGTCCGGAAGTGCTGCCCTACCGCCTTGCAGTACTGCGCAACCTCAATCCAGAAGGGTGCGACGTACACGTGGCGGATTGAGATGAAGTGCTCTCCATCGAAGCCCTCATCTAAACCTCCAAGACCGTAACGCTCCAGTGCTTCATAGCTTCGCCTAAGCTTCGCACGCGACATGTTGAGAGCAGTCCTCAGGTCCTCTGCTGGAATTGTCGTCTTATGGATTCCGATTTTCATCAGCCCATTGTCCTCGACAGTCAGCATTCGCTCCACTACAGCACCCAGAAAGATGCGGGTGTCGTGAGGCACGTTTTTATAGGTCTCAAGGTATTTCTGCACCTCACTCAGATACACCTTCTTCTCATCCTGGTTGTCTGAATTAAGGTAGGGGGAGTCTGACTGCTTGTGCATCGCGTCCAAGTTCTTAGGCGGTATGAGCTCGTCGGACTGAGTCCAGTCCTTGAGCCCTTCCAGAATGGCCTTTTCCGGATTTTGAAAGCGCTGCTCGTGGTCCGCCTTCATCTTCCGCATCCTCTCGACGGTCCAGGCCTCTACGTCATTGGTCTTTTTGTGGTGCTTGTAGCAAAGCAGGACCAAATTTTCTGGATGGCGCCGCTGTTCGTTCGTCATCTTCGGATTGAAGCGCTCCCCACCCTCCTCTGCCCCTTCGATATGCGCCACCTGGGCGATGAACTCACCATCCGCATCAATGAGAAGATGGACGCAATCAGGGAAGGCGCACAGATTTCCGGACAATGCAAAGAGCTGACGAATCGTCGCCTTCGTAGGTGTAAGCCGTTTGGGCTCTTCTTTGCTCGTGCTCGTGCTCATGCCAAGTCCTAGTCCAGGGTCGAAAAGTCAAGAAGATTGAAGTATCTCGACGGATTGATGCCAAGTTTCCTCGCAAAGAGCACCAGCTCTATGAAGAAGGGGCAATCAGCCGCCCATCAATGTGGGGCTAAAAGTGGGGCTGTATTTTTACCAGAAACAAAAAAGCCACTGAAAACAGTGGCTTTAGTGTATTTGCTGGCGGAGAGAGTGGGATTCGAACCCACGGTAGGCTCACACCTACGGCAGTTTTCAAGACTGCTGCCTTAAACCACTCGGCCATCTCTCCATGAACTTTTGCTCGATGGTCGCCTTGCGCACTCCATCGGTTTATATCTTTAGCGCTGGCTAAGTGCCGCAGTTTATCAGGAACCTGGTGCGGGACGAACCGGGGTGTCTTTTTTCGAGAGGGCGATCAGGCAGCCGACGACGATGGCGATGGGAATGGCGGCGGCGAGCAGCGGAAACAGCAGCACCGGTTCGCGGCAGACCATGGGCACGATCTGTGTGGCGCTGGCCAGCGCCACGGTCCACAGGCGCCAGCGGCGGCTGTGGCGACCGAACCAAAAGCCAGCCAGCACCAGTATCAGGGCGGCGACGGAGAGGGTCAGGTCGAGCGTGGGCAGTTGCCATACCGTGGCGAAGGCGAGGCGCGTGCCGATGAACGACGCGAGCACGACGAGCAGGCAGATGCTGGTGACCTTTTCCACCTTGCTCCAGCGTCCCTGCGGCTGGCTGCTCGGCGTCGGGCCACTTTGCACCGGTGCGTTCATGCAATGCGATCCAGCCCGGCCATGTACGGGCGCAGCACCTCGGGCACGACGATCGAGCCATCGGCCTGCTGGAAGTTTTCCATCACGGCGATGAGGGTGCGGCCGATGGCGAGGCCGGAGCCGTTCAAGGTGTGCACGAGCTCGGGCTTGCCGGTGTCGGCGTTGCGCACGCGTGCCTGCAGCCGGCGCGCCTGGAAATCCTCGCAGTTGGAGCAGCTGGAGATTTCGCGGTAGGTCTGCTGGCTCGGCAGCCACACTTCGAGGTCGTAGGTTTTGGTCGACTGAAAACCCATGTCGCCGGTGCACAGCAGCAGCTTGCGATACGGCAGGCCGAGCTTCTGCAGCACGGTTTCGGCATGCCCGACCATTTCCTCGAGCTGGTCGTAGGAGTCGGCGGCGCGCGCCACCTGCACCATCTCGACTTTCTCGAACTGGTGCTGGCGGATCATGCCGCGCGTGTCGCGGCCATAGCTGCCGGCCTCCGCGCGAAAGCACAGCGAGTGCGCGGTGAAACGCAGCGGCAGCGCGTCGGCATCCTGGATGGTGTCGCGCACCAGGTTGGTCAGCGACACTTCGGCCGTGGGGATCAGGTAACGCGTGGTCTCACCGATCTCGGTGGCGAACAGGTCGTCCTTGAACTTCGGCAGCTGGGTGGTGGCCAGCATGCTTTCGGCATTGACGATCACCGGCACGTTGCATTCGAGATAGCCGTGCTCGCCGGTGTGCAGGTCGAGCATGAACTGGCCGAGCGCGCGGTGCAGGCGCGCCAGCTGGCCGCGCAGTACGGTGAAGCGCGCGCCGGACAGTTTGGCGCCGGCATCGCCATCGAGCCAGCCGTGCTTTTCGCCGAGTTCGACGTGATCCTTCACCGCGAAATCGAACGTCGCCGGCGTGCCCCAGCGGCAGACTTCGAGGTTGTCGCTCTCGTCCTTGCCGATCGGTACGGACGCATGCGGAATATTGGGGATGACCAGCGAGATGCCGGACAGCTTGGCCTGCACGTCGGCCAGCGCCTGCTCGTTGGCCTTGAGCTTGTCGCCGATGCCGGCGACCTCGGCCATCAGCGGCGCCACGTCTTCGCCCTTGCCCTTCGCCTGGCCGATCGCCTTGGAACGCGTGTTGCGCAGGTTCTGCAGATCCTGCGTTTCGGTGGACAGCTGCTTGCGGGTGTTTTCCAGCGCCTCGATTTCGGATACGTCGAGCGCGTAGCCGCGCGTTTCCTTCAGGCGTGCGGCGGTTTCGGCGAGGCGCGAACGCAGCAGTGCGGGATCCAGCATGATCGAGTCCAGAATGAGGCTTGAGCAGTGAATTATCGCCGCCGGGTGGCAATACCCGCAATGACGATCGCTCAAGCCGCGTGGCTACTTGCCGCGCGCCTGCGCCCTTGCGGCGCGCAGAGCCAGCAGCTTTTCGCGCAGCTGCAGCTCCAGCCCGCGCTCGACTGGCTCGTAGAACACGCTGCCGGCCAGCTCGTCGGGCAGGCACTGCTGATCGAGCGCGATGCCGCCTTCGGCGTCGTGGTCGTATTGGTAGCCCTTGCCGTAGCCCAGGCCTTTCATCAGCTTGGTCGGCGCGTTGCGCAGGTGCATCGGTACTTCGAGCGTGCCCTGCTCTTTGATCGCGGCCCGCGCCTTGTTGTAGGCCATATAGGCCGCGTTGCTCTTGGGTGCGATGGCCAGCCAGATCGCCAGCTGCGCCAGCCCCAGCTCGCCCTCGGGGCTGCCCAGGCGCTCGTAGGTGTCCCACGCGTCCAGCGCCATGCGCCAGGCGCGTGGCTCGGCCAGGCCCACGTCCTCGACCGCCATGCGCGTCATGCGACGGGCCAGGTACAGCGGATCGACGCCGCCGTCGAGCATGCGGCACAGCCAGTACACCGCCGCGTCGGGGTCGGACGAGCGTACGGATTTGTGCAGCGCCGAGATCTGGTCGTAGAACTGCTCGCCCTGCTTGTCGAAGCGGCGCGTGCGGTCGGCCAGCACCTGGCTCAGGGTGGCGTCGTCGATTCTGCCTTTTTCGGCGAGCTCAGCCGCGATTTCCAGCAGGGTCAGCGCGCGGCGCACGTCGCCGTCGGCAGCCTGTGCGATGGAATCGAGCGAGCTATCGGCCACCTGCAGGTGCTGATCGCCGAGGCCGCGCTCGGTATCTCGCAGCGCGCGCTTGAGAGCAGCGACAATGTCGTCTTTCGAAATCGGCTCCAGCACGTGCACGCGGCAGCGCGACAGCAGCGCGGAGTTCAGCTCGAACGAGGGGTTTTCGGTAGTGGCACCGATAAAGATGATCACGCCTTTTTCGATGTGCGGCAGAAAGGCGTCCTGCTGGGTCTTGTTGAAGCGATGCACCTCGTCGACAAAGAGCACGGTCTGCCGCCCCTGGGCGAAATTCACCTCGGCTTCGGCCAGCGCCTTGCGCACGTCCGGCAGGCCGGAAAGCACGGCGGAAATCGCGCGGAAATCCGCGTCGGCATAGCGCGCCACCAGCAGCGCCAGCGTGGTCTTGCCGCAGCCGGGCGGCCCCCAGAGCACCATCGAGTGGACCTTGCCGGCTTCCAGCGCGCGGCGCAGCGCTTTGTCCGCTGCGACGAGGCGCTGCTGGCCGACGATCTCGTCGAGACTGCGCGGACGCATGCGCTCGGCCAGCGGCTTGAGCGCATCGGATTCAGGAAACAGGCCGGCGGTGGGCGTGGTGTTGGAGCGAGGCATCGGCCGATGATACGACATGCCCCGTCAGGCGCCGGTGTGGGCCTCGCGCCGCATGGTGGACTGCCGATAGATGCCGTAACCGAGCCCGCACAGGCCGGTGAGTGTGGCCGGTATCAGCAGCGTGCGCTCTTGCATGACGCGAAACAGCAGTGCGCCGACAATGCCGCCAAACAAAAAACAACCCGCCACCAGCAGGCAGACGCGGATCCGCAGCGTGTCCACCTCCAGCCCGCGCAGGCGTTGGCCGAGGTAGATGCCCAGATCGGTGAAAATGCCGGACACGTGAGTGGTACGAAACACCATGCCGCTGTACGTGCTGGCCATGCCGTTCTGCAGCCCGCACGCCATCGATGCGAAGTACAGGCCCAGCGGATGCTGCGCCACCAGCAGCGGCACCGCGGCAAACAACAGCATCGATTCGAACACCAGCGCCACGCCGTAGCGCCGGCCCAGCTTGAGCGTGCTCTGCTGCACGATCAGGCCGCTGAGCGTGGCACCAATGACAAACGCCGCGATCGACAGCACCCAATGCAGCGCCTCGCCGCCGTCGCCGGTGGCCACGGCGATGCCGAGCAGGCTGGTGGAACCGGTCAGATTGCTGATCGACTGGTGCCGAAAGCCCATGTAGCCGGCGGCGTTGATCACCCCGGCGATGAAAGCGAGCACGCCACCGCCGATCCACGCCCAGGTCTGCAACTGACGCAGCACAGGCACGATCGGGCTCAGTCTTTCAGCGGCTGGGTGGTGATTACCGGCGCATCGCCGATCACGTCGGTGCCCTTCGGCGGCACGAAGTTGAAGGTGGTCGCAGGCACTGCCGCGTTACGCTGCCAGCCGGAGAAGCGGATATCGGTGGTGGCGCCGAGCTGATCGCGAAACGTCATGCGCGCCAGGCCGTTGGCGTCGAAGCCGAGGTCGGCATAGTCGAACTGCGGGTCCTTGCTGGTGGAGGTGAGCCGCAGCCACTGCAGGCCGTCGCGTTCGCCCTGCTCGCTCACCTTGAAGTTCTTGTCGATCTGCTTGACGTCGGTGAGCACGGTCAGCGGGCTGTGCGCCTCTTCGCTGCTCTGCACGCGCACGGTGACCTGCTCGAGCTCGGGATCGTAGATCCACACCCGGCTGCCGTCGGCGACGATGGTCTGCTTGTACGGCGTCAGCGTGTCCCAGCGAAATTCGCGCGGCGCTTCCAGCGCGAGGGTGCCGGCGCTGGTCTTGGTGGACTTGCCGTTGATATCGGTCAGCGACTGGTTGAACTGCCCGGTCAGCGAATGCAGGTTCTGCGCAAACGCGTCCAGCCGCGCGCGCGCCGCACCAGCCGGTTCCGCGTGGGCCGCACACACGCCCAAAGCGAGAGCGGCGGTGGATAGAAGAAGGGTCAGGCGCTTCATGGAATTTCCTGCAACGATAGGTGGATGCGTCGACGCGCAGTTTGCGCAGCGGCGACTTAATGGCAGCTAGTCTAAGACCGCAGACCCGGTGCCGATACACGCTCGACCTGCCGAGGCATTGAACTCATGACGCGTCACCTCGTTGTCAGCCGGACCGTTCACAGTAACTTTCCCACCGCTTGCGCAAGCTTTCCCCATGAATGACCAAACCACGAAACACCCTGAAATCTGGCTGATCCGCCACGGCGAAACCGAGTGGAGCCTGTCCGGACAGCACACCGGCCGCACCGATATTCCGCTGACCGAGAACGGCCGGCGCCAGGCCGAAGCGCTGCGGCCGGTGCTGGCGCAGCAGCCGTTCGACCGGGTGCTGTGCAGCCCGCTGACCCGCGCCCAGGACACCTGCCGCCTGGCGGGCCTCGGTGCTCAGATGGAACTGGAACCGCGCCTGCTGGAGTGGAATTACGGCATCTACGAAGGCCGCAAGACGCAGGACATCCGCCAGGAAACGCCGGGCTGGTCGGTGTGGGATTCGCCGATGCCCGAAGGCGAGGACGTGGCGGCGATCCAGCGGCGCGCCGAGTCCCTGATCGGCCACCTGCTGACGCTGGACGGGCGTATCGCCCTGTTTGCCCATGCGCATATCCTGCGCGTGCTGGCCGGCTGCTGGATGGCCGACGATGCCCGCCTGGGTGCGCATCTGGTGCTCGGCACCGCATCGATCAGCAAGCTCGGCTTCGAACGCGACGAACGCGCGATCACGCAGTGGAACGCGCTGCACCACTGATCGCCAAACACCCTGCCCTCATCGCAAGACATGCCCATGCAACCTATCCGTACCGGCCTGATCGGCTACGGCGCCGCCGGCGCCACGTTCCATGCGCCGCTGATCGCGGTGGAGCCGCGCCTGCAGCTGGCGCGTATCGCGAGCAGCCGGCGCGACGCAATCGCCCGTGCTTTTCCCGAGGTGCACATCGATGACTCGCCCGAAGCGCTGATCGAAAGCGCCGAGGTCGATCTCGTCGTTATCGCCACACCCAACGAAACCCACTACCCGCTCGCGCTGGCTGCGTTGCGGGCCGGCAAGCATGTGGTGATCGACAAGCCATTTGCGGTGACGGTGGCGCAAGCGGAAACGCTGGTTGCGGAATCGGAAAAGCGCGGCCTGAGGCTGAGCGTATTTCAGAACCGGCGCTGGGACGGCGACTTCCTCACCGTTGCCGATCTGATCCATCGCGACGTGCTCGGTTCGATCAATTATGTCGAATCGCATTTCGACCGCTTTCGTCCCGCCATCAAGCAAGGCTGGCGTGAACAGGCCAAGCCCGGCTCCGGCGTCTTCGTCGACCTGGGCGCGCATCTGATCGATCAGGCGCTGCAGCTGTTCGGAATGCCGGAGGCAGTCACCGCGGACATCGCGATCCAGCGCGAGCAGGCTCAGATCGACGATTATTTTCATGTCGTGCTTCGCTACGGCCGGCGCCGGGTGGTGCTGCACGCCTCGATGCTGGCCGCGGCACCCGGCCCGCGCTTCACGGTGCACGGTTCGCTGGGCAGTCTGATCATCACCGGCCTCGACGGACAGGAAGCCGCCCTCAAGGCAGGCAAGACGCCGAGCGGCAGCAACTGGGGCAGCAGCACATACACCTCGACAGCCGTGCTCACGCGCGCTGATAAAGATGAAAAAGAAAACATCGAGGTCGCTGCAGGCAACTACCCCTGCTTCTACCGCGGCATGGCCGCCGCCATCGCCGACGAAGGCGACGTGCCGGTGTCGCCGCGCCAAGCACTCGACGCCATGCGCATCATCGAGCTGACGCAGCGCAGTGCCAGCGAAGGCCGAACGATCGCTTTGCCGTAAATCGCGCGAACGCTACAAGCCAGTCGGCCTGCCCTCATCTAAACGAAATGGCCGCGCATGGACGCTTTGGATAGCGTCCATGCACGAATCCACACGATCAGTTCTTCGGCGGCGGCGGCGCCAGCACTTCGCGGTTGCCGTTGTGCTGGGGTGCGCTGACGACGCCGTCGGCCTCCATCTGTTCGACCAGTCGGGCGGCACGGTTGTAGCCGATGCGCAGATGGCGCTGCACGCCGGAGATCGACGCGCGGCGGGTCTGCGTGACGATGGCGACCGCCTTGTCGTACAGCACGGTTTCGGCGTCGCCGCCGCCTTCTTCGCCGTCCTGCGGCAGGCCGGAGTCGTTGATGAACTTGCCGTCGCTGGTGGCTTGTACTTCTTCCAACACGCCTTCGATGTACTGCGGCGCGCCCTGCGATTTCAGCCACGCGACGACCTGATGCACCTCGTGGTCGTCCACGAAAGCACCGTGCACGCGCTCGGGCGTGGCCGTGCCCGGCGGCAGGTAAAGCATGTCGCCGTGACCCAGCAGCGCCTCGGCGCCGGACTGGTCGAGAATGGTGCGCGAGTCGATCTTGCTGGAAACCTGGAAGGCGATGCGCGTGGGGATATTCGCCTTGATCAGGCCGGTAATCACGTCGACCGACGGACGCTGCGTGGCGAGTATCAGATGCACGCCGGCGGCACGCGCCTTCTGCGCCAGTCGCGCGATCAGCTCTTCGACCTTCTTGCCGACGATCATCATCATGTCGGCGAACTCGTCGATGATGATGACGATGTACGGCAGCGGCTCCAGCTGCTCGGCGGCGAGGTTGGGCATTTCTGGGTTGGGCCGGAACAGCGGATCGAGCAGCGGCTGGCCGGCGTTCTCGGCGTCCTTTACCTTTTTGTTGAAACCGCCGAGGTTGCGCACGCCCACCGCCGCCATCAGCTTGTAGCGGCGCTCCATTTCGGCAACGCACCAGCGCAGCGCGTTGGCCGCCTCCTTCATGTCGGTGACCACCGGCGCCAGCAGATGCGGGATGCCCTCGTACACCGAGAGCTCCAGCATCTTCGGGTCGATCATGATCATGCGCACGTCTTTCGAGCTGGCCTTGTACAACAGGCTCAGCACCATCGCATTGACCGCCACCGATTTGCCCGAGCCGGTGGTGCCCGCCACGAGCAGATGCGGCATCTTGGCCAGATCCACCACCACGGGCTTGCCGCCGATGTCCTTGCCCAGCGCCAGCGCCAGCGGCGACTTCAGCTGGTCGTACTTGTCCGAGCGCAGAATCTCCGACAGATAGACGATCTGCTTGTTGGTATTGGGGATTTCCAGGCCAATGACGTTTTTGCCCGGAATCACGTCGACCACTCGCACGCTGACCACGGACAGGCCGCGGGCGATGTCCTTGTCCAGGCTCGACACCTGCGAACCGCGCACGCCGGCGGCCGGCTCCATCTCGAAGCGGGTGATCACCGGGCCCGGATAGGCGCCGACGACCTTCGCCTCGATCTTGAAGTCCTTGAGCTTGAACTCGACCTGGCGCGAAAGCACTTCGAGCGTCTCTTCTGAATAGCCCGGCCCCTGCGGCGGCGCCTCGTCCAGCAGCGACAGCGGCGGCAGCTCGCCCGGCGTGGCCGCTCCCGCAAACAGCGGAATCTGCGTTTCCAGTTTGGCTCGCTCGCTCTTCGCTACCGGCGCTGGCGGCGACTCGATGCGCACGGGCTCGCGATTGGCCTGCTTGACCGCGTCGGCCTTCTTCACCACGTCGCGCTCGGTGCGGGCCTGGCGTGCCGCCATGGCCTGCGGCGCTTCGCGCATCTTGCCCTTGAACCAGCCGGCCAGACGCAGCACGGCCTGACCGGTCCAATCCATCAGCTTGAACCACGACAGCCCCGTGGCCAGCGTCACGGCCACCAGAAACAGCGCCAGCAGCAGCAGCGGCGCACCCTTGTCCAAAGCTTGCGAAAGAGGACGCCCCACCCAAAGGCCGATGATGCCGCCGGCGCCCTGCGGCGGCACGGGATCGTCGCCAAAGTTGAGATACAGCAGTGCGGGGCCGGTGATGAAGAAAAACACCGAGCCGATCAGCCGCAGCGACGGCTCCCACGCGTGCACGCGCCGCTCGCCGCGCTGACGCAGCACCTGCACGCCCAGCAACAGCAGCAGCAGCGGAAAGCAGTAGGCGACGTAGCCGAAGATCCAGCGCAGCAGGTCGGCGATATGCGCGCCGAAGGTGCCGCCGAAGTTCTGCACGATGTTGATCTGGCTGGCGTTGGTCCAGCTCGGATCGCGAGCGTCGTAGCTGAGCAGGCAGACCAGCAGATACAGCGCCAGCGGCATCAGCAGCAGAGCGCCTGCTTCACGCAGCCGGCGCTTCAGCTCCTCGCTGAGGCCTTCCTTGGGTTGCTGTTTTGCGGTTGCAATGCGCGCCACCTTGGAAGGCTTCCCTTTCGCGGACTTGCTCAGAGCATACCCTGCAATGCCGGATGCACCAGCTTGCCGCCGTCGATATTGATGCCACCGCTCAGCGGCGCAAACTCGCGCCACTCGTTGCCGGCCGCCAGACGCTGAACGTACGGCAGGATCGCCGCCGAGATGGCCACCGACGAGGTCTGCGGCACGGCGCCCGGCATATTGGTGACGCAGAAGTGCGTCACGCCGTGCACGTCATAGGTCGGCTCTTTCCAGGTCGTGGGCTTGGAGGTTTCGAAGCAGCCGCCCTGGTCGATCGAAATATCCACCAGCACGCTGCCCGGCTCCATGGTCTTGACCATCGCTTCGGTGACCACGCGCGGCGCCTTGGCGCTGGGGATCAGCACGGCACCGACGACGATGTCGGCATCGCGCACTTCTTCGGCCACGGACGACTCGTAGGCATACAGCGCGGTGACGTTCGGGCCCATCGCCATCATTTCGGCGAGGCGATCCTGGCGCTTGTCGAACACCACCACGTTGGCACCGGCCGCAGCAGCGAGCGCGGCGGCGTTGCCACCGGCCGCACCGGCGCCCAGCACAACGACCTTGCCGCGCGGGGTGGAGGCCATGCCGCCGAGCAGTTTGCCCTTGCCGCCCTGCGGACGATGCAGCAGCGTGGTACCGATCTGGGTGGCGATGCGGCCGGCGATCACCGACATCGGCAGCAGCAGCGGCAGCGCGCCGTTTTCTTCCACGGACTCGAACGCCACGCCGGTCAGGCCGATATCCAGCAGGCTCTTGGTCAGCGCCGGCTCGGCCGCCAGATGCAGGTAGCAGAACAGCAGGTGGTGCTTCTTCAGCAGAGCGAGATCGCCGGCCACCGGCTCCTTCACCTTGACGATCAGCTCGCCGGCTTCGTACAGCGCCGCGGCGTCGGCCACGATCTTGATGCCGGCGCTGCTGTAGGCCTCGTCGGAAAAGCCGCTTTTCAGGCCGGCACCGGCCTGGATGAATACCTCGTGGCCGCGGCGCACGAGATCGGCGGCGGCGGCGGGCACCAGGGCGACACGACCTTCGAGGGTCTTGGTTTCGGAGGGGATACCGATACGCATGGGAGGCAGTCCTGTGGTTGTCATGGCAGGCGCTGGGGATGGGCGCCGGATGGGGTTGAATTCGGTGTGGATCTTTGGGTTAAGCGTGTTCCGTTGCCGCAGTGCTTGAATCGTGGGCCGGCGTTCCCCATCCTTGCGGACGGAAAGCAGTCATTCCAGACCGTTCGAAGGACGGCAACCGGAATGACGCGAACGACTATCAAGCTGCGATCAAAGCGTCCAGCAAACCGAAGGATTATACCCATGAGCACCGCCACCAAACACAGCCGTCTGCTGATCCTCGGTTCCGGCCCCGCCGGCTATACCGCTGCGGTGTACGCCGCGCGCGCCAACCTCAAGCCGACCATGATCACCGGCCTGCAGCAGGGCGGCCAGCTGATGACCACGACCGAGGTGGACAACTGGCCCGGCGACGTGGAGGGTTTGCAGGGGCCGGATCTGATGAAGCGCATGGCCGAACACGCCGAGCGTTTCCACACCGAAATGATCTTCGACCACATCCACTCGGTGGATCTGCAGCAGCGACCGTTCGTGCTGAAGGGCGATTCGGGCACCTACACCGCCGACGCGCTGATCGTGACCACCGGCGCTACGGCCAAATATCTCGGTATTGCCTCGGAAGAGAAGTTCAAGGGCCGCGGTGTGTCCGCCTGCGCCACCTGCGACGGCTTCTTTTTCCGCGAGCAGGACGTGGTGGTGATCGGCGGCGGCAACACCGCTGTCGAAGAGGCGCTGTACCTGTCCAATATCGCGAAAAAGGTTTATCTGATCCATCGCCGCGACAAGCTGCGCGCGGAGAAGATCATGCAGGACAAGCTGTTCGAGAAAGCCGCCGCCGGCAAGATCGAGCTGGTCTGGAATTCGGGCATCGATGAAGTGCTGGGCGATGACTCCGGCGTCACCGGCGTGCGCGTGAAGGACATCGACACTGGCGCCACCCGCGAGATCGAGGCCACCGGCTTCTTCGTCGCGATCGGCCATACGCCGAACACCGGCATCTTCGACGGCCAGCTCGAGATGCACGACGGCTACATCAAGATTCACAGCGGCCTGAACGGCATGGCTACATCGACCTCGGTGCCCGGCGTGTTCGCCGCCGGCGACGTCGCCGACCACGTCTATCGCCAGGCCATCACCTCGGCCGGCTTCGGCTGCATGGCGGCACTCGACGCCGAGCGCTGGCTGGATCAGCAGAACCTGATCGGCTGAGTTCGCCCGTGCGTACCGGAGTCGCGCTGGACGGTTCATTGATCAACGCTGTCGTAGAGTAGATCGATGAGCGAACTTCGCGTGCTCGACAATCTGGCTAGCGTCGACGCCGCGCAGTGGGATGCGCTGATCGACGACGGCAACCCGTTCGTGAGCTACTCCTTTTTACGTGGGATGGAGCAGCACGGCTGCCTGCGGCGAGACTACGGCTGGCAGGCGCATCATCTGGTCATCGTCGAGGGCGATCAATTGATCGCTGCCGCGCCCGCGTATCTGAAAGGCAACTCGCACGGCGAATTCGTATTCGACTTCGCCTGGGCCAACGCCTTCGAGCGCGCCGGTGGCGACTACTACCCCAAGCTGTTGTGCGCCGCGCCCTACTCGCCCGTGCCCGGACCGCGGCTGCTCGCGCGCAGCGAGGAAACCAAAAAGCTGCTGGTCGCCGCGCTGGTCGCCGAAACCGAACGGCTCGGGCTGTCGTCGGTGCACGTCAATTTTCTGCTGGAGACCGACCTGCCCGCGTTCGACGAACGCTGGCTGCAGCGCTTCGACTGGCAGTTTCACTGGCACAACCGCGGCTACCGGCATTTCGAGGCGTTTCTCACCGGCCTCACCGGCAAGAAGCGGAAAAACATCCGGCAGGAGCGCCGTCAGGCCAGCGAATCCGGCCTGCAGATCGCGATGGAAGCCGGCAGCACGATCGGCGAAGGCGACTGGCGCGAGCTGCATGCGCTGTACGAAACCACCTTCGACATGAAGGGCAACCACGCGGCGATGACGCTGCCGTTTTTCCGGCATCTCGGTCGCACTCTGGGTGACCGCGTGCAGGTCGCCACCGCGCGCATGGAGGGCCGCATCGTGGCGATGGCGCTGTTCATGGTCGGCAACAGCACGCTGTACGGCCGCTACTGGGGCAGCCTGGTCGAGGTGCAGGGGCTGCACTTCGAGCTGTGCTATTACCTCGGCATCGAGTTCTGCATCGCCAATCGACTGCAGACCTTCGAGCCCGGCGCACAGGGAGAGCACAAAATGGCCCGCGGCTTTCTGCCCACCCGCACGCACTCGCGCCACTACCTGATGAACGAGAGCTTCGATACCGCGGTACGCAACGCGCTGGTGCACGAGGCACGCTCGCGCGAGGCTTACTACGATGAGCTGATGGAGCATTCGCCGTACGCTGCGACTCCGGCTCAACCATGATCGTTCTGCCACGGCTGCATGCCGGCATCGACGAACCGTTTCCCCACCCGCGGCATGCGCTGCATGAACCCAACGGACTGCTGGCCTTCGGCGGCGATCTATCCGCGGAACGCTTGCTCGATGCCTATCGCCACGGCATCTTTCCCTGGTTCAACGAGGGCGAACCGATTCTGTGGTGGTCGCCCGATCCGCGCTGCGTGTTTCGCACCGATGCCGTGCACGTCAGCCGACGCACGCGGCGCGCTCTGGCAAGCTGTGGTTGGACGGTGACCGTCGATCACGCCTTCGATCGGGTCATTCACGGCTGCGCCGGCGCGCGCGCCAACGAGCGCGGTACCTGGATAAGCCCCGACATGATGCAGGCCTATCAAACGCTGCATGATCGTGGCGACGCGCACAGCGTGGAAATCTGGGATGACGTGCATCTGGTCGGCGGCATCTACGGCGTCGCCGTCGGCAAGCTGTTCTGCGGCGAGTCGATGTTCAGCGCGGTCAGCGGCGGCTCGAAAGCCGCGCTGATCGCGCTATGCGCCCTGCTGGCGGAACGCGGCTATCCGCTGCTCGATGCGCAGGTGACCAATCCGCATTTGGTCAGCATGGGCGCCATCGACATGCCGCGCGAGGCATTTCTCGCACGAGTCGAAGCGCTGTCCGCGATCGACGTACCGTCGGGAGCTTGGCGCGACGCCAAGCCATCGTTCCTGACGTAAGCGCAGCTCAGTTCAGTTCGTCGGGATCGGGACCCAGCCGGTTGCCGCCATCGAGACCGTTGATCTTCTTCAGCTGATCGCTGCTCAGCTCGAAGTCGAACACGTCGAAATTCTCCTCGATGCGCGAGGGCGTTTCCGACTTCGGTATCACCATATGGCCCAGCTGCAGATGCCAGCGAATGATGACCTGCGCCGCCGTCTTGCCGTGGGCGTCGGCCACGTCCTTGATGATTTTATTTTTCAGCAGATCGCCGCCCTGGCCAAGCGGGCTCCAGGATTCAGTGACGATGCCTTTGGATTTGTTGAAACCGGCTACGTCCACCTGGGCGAAATCCGGGTGCAGCTCGATCTGGTTGACGGCGGGCACCACGCCGGTTTCCTCGATCAACTTGTCCAGATGCTTCGGCTGAAAGTTGGAGACGCCGATCGACTTGATCCGGTCCTCGTCGCGCAGGCGGATAAAAGCCTTGAACGTATCGACGTATAGATCCTTGGCCGGGCACGGCCAGTGGATCAGATACAGGTCCACGTAATCGAGCTTGAGCTTGTCCATGCTGGCATCGAACGCTTTTAGCGCCATATCGAAGCCCTGGTCGCCGTTCCACAGCTTGGTGGTGACAAAAATATCGCTGCGCGACAGGCCAGAGTTGCGCACCGCCTCGCCCACGCCTTTCTCATTCTTGTAGAACGCGGCGGTGTCGATTGAGCGGTAGCCCGTTTTCAGGGCCGTACCAACGGCCTCCGTCGCTTTTGCATCATCAATTTGGTAAACGCCGAAGCCGAGCTGCGGCGCGTAAATGCCGTCGTTGAGCTTCAACAGGGGTTGCTTATCGGTCATGCGGTGTTGCTCCCATCGTGTTCGAAAAAACAAGGGGCCCACCTTGCACTATCCGCCCCTGAAAGCGGCGTGATCAATCCGTTCGCGAGGCGTAATGGGTCGCGGCTTGTATTCAAACAGTAAAAAAAGGCCATCGTCAGTGAAGGTCAGCGGGATGCCGCCCATTCCCGTGTGCGCCTAAAGAACAAGCGCACCCTTGGTATTCAATTTCTCATTCATCCAAAAGTTCGAGTCTACGTATTTGCAGAAAATATCGGGCGGTAACACGGTTGCGCGCTCAACAAAATCCACTCGTCGCTTCACTGTATGCAAGCCAGGCATGCCGAATCGATGATCAAACTCATCCTCCTCGTAGGCCACATTCTCGAAATCGTGGGGAAATGGCTGTTCGCCCAAGGCACGATATAAACGCTCCATCGTCTGTGCCGGTTCCCGTGCCAATGACTCGTAACGCAGCACTATGAGCTTGTTTGCATGCTCCCCAAACCAGGCCTCTCGCAATGAGCTCCACGCAAGACCGATCAGACCATTGTCCGAATCCATCAAGTTGTCGACGCGTCCGTACACATTGCGCACGGACTTGTTGTTGAACAGATTGGACACGTGCGCGGGGTTACGCCGCACCATTTTTTCAACACTGTCGATCACCCAAGGCACATCTCGCACGCAGCAGATCACTCGAGCGCTAGGGAACAGCTTATCGACCAAGGCCAGCCTCGCCGTCCACGATCGATTGGTATCGAACACGACCTGAGCCTGGCGCGCAGGCTCGGGATGATGGTAGGACCAAAAAAGCGCTTGAAGGACGCGATAGCGCCGCTCGTCAGAAAAGAATGACGCAAACTCGGCGCTGCCGCTCATCCTTGGCAATACGGCTGAAAACAACGAGCACACCGGGCTGGTGATCGCCGCGTTAAAACGCGGGTTCTGCCGCAGTAGGGCCGACAGTAGCGTCGACCCCGACCGCGGCAACCCCGAGATCAAATGAACCGGTGATAGCGGCAAGGGAATTACGCCACCCGCGCCAGGTGCGAGGACATCGCACTCGTTGCCGCCAGCGATGCTGTGTGGTGCATCGCTGGTACCAACGGGTCACTACTCTCCCAAGCGCCGTCACCCGCATCGAATGACGCCATCGCCTGGACCAGCTGATGCAGCTGGTTATTCACACCTAGCATCGAAGAGGATGGGGGGCTGGACGACGACCCGCTGCCGTAGAGCGACTGGATACCGGCCACATCCGTTGCGCTCAACGACTGATTCGAGGAACTCAATAGATAGTCCATCACCGAGTCGGCATTGCCGTTGTCGGCCAGACCCAGCGCATGGCCGATCTCGTGCAGCGCCACCTGTTCCAGGCTGGCGTCCGTTGAGCCATACACCAGCTGCCCATTCGACCCGGCGACCAGAGCTGTCTGCGAGGGATCCTCCAGTCGCACTACCGCACCGGCATTCAGCTGACCGTTTGTACTGGTGTAATTGGTCAAGCCGATCACGTTACTCGTGGACGTATTGAGGTCGCCAAAGCCCACCCGAATATCCGATGCCGCCGAGTCCGGCACTTCGACAAAGTTCAGGCCCGACGCTTTCGCCCACGCCTGGAAAGCCTCTTCCACCGCGGCCTCTTCTTTAGGGGCGTTGATGTAACTACTGAACGGATCGCTGCTTTGCGCGGCCTGGTTGCCCTGCGCAAAGCTCCACGTCACCGTTTTATCCGCCCAGGACGCCTGCTCATAGACGCTGCCCTGTGAGGCACCGGCGTATTTGGCCACCTTCGCCGCATCGGGACTACGGCCCTTCCATTTTACAAAACCATAGCCGTAGCCGCCGTCACCGCCACCATCCCCACCACCGCTATAACCACCGTATCCACCATCACCGCTGCCATCGTCCGGATCGGGCGCGGCCCAGTTCGAACCGGTATCGCTCGCTCCCACCACGTCGTCGCCCGTGTTGGTTCCATCGAATGCCACCGAGCTATCCGTAGCCGACACGTCGTCATCCGTGCCCGTAATCGTGAACTTGTCGCCCGATCCACCCACGATCTTATCGTTGGAACCGTCGATCGTCGTCGTGTCATTGCCCGTGATGTCGATCGTGGCGTTACTTTGATAGATCGTGTCGTTCTGGCCCGATATCGATAGCGGGTCATCCGCGGCACCATGAAACACATCGCTATTGCCGTCGAGCACGAAGTTTCCGGTACCTGCATTGATGGTGTCGCCGGAACCATCCACCGTGCCTCCCACGTTATTCAACGTATCGATTGTGCCGTCTGTTAGATCGATCGTGTCACTGGTGCCTGAAACCAGACCGACGTAGCTGCCGTTACCCACTGACACGGTATCGCCGGTACCGGAGATATTGATGCTGGTATCCGCACCATCGCCAAACTTGTTGCTATTTCCATCGATTGCAAACGTGCCGCTGCCAGCGCTGATCGTGTTGCCTGAGCCATCAAACGTGCCGCCCACGTTGTTGAGCGTAACGATTGTTCCACTGTTCAAGCTGATCGTGTCGCTGGTGCCGGAAACCAGACCTACGTAGCCACCCGAGCCCATCGAAACATTGTCGCCCGTGCCAGAGATATTGAGGCTCGCATCGGATCCATCGTTGAAGGTGTTGCTGTTGCCGTTAAGGCTGAAGCTACCCGTGCTTCCATTGACAGTGGCATCTGTGGCAGTGATGGTCTCGCCGGTATCGCTGGCCAACGTGTTGACCGTGTCACCCTGAGAATCCAGCGTCAACGAATCGTTGACGCCGCACAGTCCGATCGTGTCGACGCCGTTGATCGTGGCACTGGCACTCGCCGCCAGATTTATCGAGTTGCCCGTGGAATCCACCGTCTGATTGCTGCCATAAACCCCCACGTAGCTACCGCTGTTGGCGTCTAGCGACACGGTGTCGTTGCTGCCAAGCACGTTGCCGTTAAAGCCCGTGTTGCCATCAATCGTATCTCCCGTCGCAGTGATCGTCTCGCCAGTGTCGTTGACTGCGGTGCTCACCGTATCCCCCGCGGTATCCACTGTCAGCACCTGGGTACTCGCGTTAAGGCTGATCGTGTTGTCACTACCTATCACCGTGCCACTATCACCGGCTTGTGCGAGGTACAGATTGTTACCCACCGAGTTAGCGACGTCGTTCTGACCGAAAAACGCAATCGACGAGCTACTGTTAGAAGTCAGATTCGCCGTATCATTGGATCCCACGATGAAGCCGGTGTAGTCGCTGGCGCCGTCAATCGTCTCACCTGAGCCGGCTACGATCTCACCGGTAGCATTGGCTGCGGTATCCACCGTGTCGCCTGACGTACTCAGAGTCAGCTGATCGCCAGCCGTGTTCAGATATACCTTGTCGCCCGCCCCTGTTACCGTCTCGTCAATACTCGCCGCATTCAAGAACACCGCATCGCCGACGGCATTGGTAGTGTCACCGCTGCTGTACAGCGACACGCCCGACCCACTGTTGGCGGTCAGGTTGATCGTGTTGTTCGTACCGGAGATGAGGCCCGTGAACCCGCTGCCGCCATCAATCGTCTCACTGGTACCGGTGATGAGGTCTCCAGTGGAATTGGCTGCCGCATCCACCGTATCGCCCGCCGAACTCATCGACAAGATATCGCCCGATGCATTGAGACCCACTTTATCGCCAGTACCCACGACGGTGTCGGAGAGGTTCGCGGCATTCAGATACACCGCATCGTCGACGGCATTGGTAGTATCCCCACTACCGTACAACTCCACACCCGAGCCACTGTTAGACGTCAAATTAATTGTGTTGTTGGTACCGGAGATCAGCGCGCTAAAGCCGCTCCCGCCATCAATCGTATCGCTGGTGCACGAAAGCAGGTCACCTGTCGAATTGGCCGATGTGTCGATGGTGTTGCCAGAACTGGCTGTTAACGATTGCCCTGTCGATTCCAGACCCAGCGTGTTGCCCGATCCCACGACATCTGCAGACGAGCCAGCCGCGCCCAAGTTGATCGCGTTACCGATTGAGTTCACCGTGTCGCCACCCCCGATCAGCCCCAGTGACGTACCGCTGTTGCTGACCAGATTAAGCGTGTCGTTCGATCCACCAATATAGCCGGTGAGACCACTGGCACCGTTAAGCGTAAATCCACTGCCGTCGATGGTTTCGTCGGTGTCGTTTTTGACAGCGTCGACGGTATCGCCCGACGTGCTGTTCAGAGTTAGCGTCTGGTTTGCAGCTTGCAGGTCCACCGTATCCGCACCGGCCACCGTGGCGGTACTGCTCGCCCCGTCCAGCTGAATCGTATTGCCGACCGAGTTGGCGACATCGGCCGTGCCCGAGATACCCAAGGTCGATCCGCTGCTCGCAGCCAGGTTGAACACGTCGTTCGAACCGGTGACCACGCCAGAAAACAGGCCCGTCCCATCCAGCGTTAGACCCGAACCCGTGATCGCTTCGCCCGTATCGCTGGCAATCGTATCCACGGTGTCGCCTGTCTTGCTCAGCGTCAGTGCCTGATTGGCTGCCTCAAGGTCCACCGTATCCGCACCGGCCACCGTGGCTGCACTGCTCGCCCCGTCCAGCTGAATCGTATTGCCAACCGAGTTGGCGACGTCGCCCGTGCCAGAGATGCCCAAGGTCGACCCGCTGCTCGCAGCCAGATTGAACGTGTCGTTCGTTCCGGTGACCACACCAGAAAAAAGGCCCGTCCCATCCAGCGTTAGACCCGAGCCGGTGATCGCTTCGCCCGTATCACTGGCGATCGTATCCACCGTATCACCCGTCGTGCTCAAGGTCAGCTTCTGATTGGCGGCGTTCAGGTCTACTGTGTCTGCACCGGCCACGGTGGCTGCACTGCCCGCCCCGTCCAGCTGAATCGTATTGCCGACCGAGTTGGCGACATCGGCCGTGCCCGAGATGCCTAACGTCGACCCGCTGCTCGCAGCCAAGTTGAAGATGTCGTTCATGCCGGTGGCGGTGCCAGAAAGCAAACCCGAAGCATTCAGCGTGAAATTCGAACCATTGAACACCTCGCTTGTATCATTATCGGCTGTGTCTACAGTGCCGCCTGTCAAAGCTATATTGTTGTTGTTGCCTTGCAGCGTTGTGACGGCACCAAAGCCACTATTGATGCTGTTGTTTGAGCCTGCAATAATCGATTGAGAATCTGGCGCAGCTTGGACAGTGGCATTACTTATGGCGTCTGTAATATCTTCTCCTGTCAAATAAGAAGAAAGACTATTCATTGAAGATGTCTTATCAATAATACAGGTTAAATTACCGGACGCATTTTCCGATCCATTTATAGTTAGACTATCTCCGCTTTTATCGAAAATATTAGACGAAGAAACACTCCATGAGCCGTCTGAGTTTGTCTGAACATTTAAATTAGACGGTGTAACGGCACTCCAGTTTATTGTGGCATTATTCAAGTTTGCATTATTAATCGTAGATGAGCTGTCGCAGGCACTAATCGCGTACCCGTCTTCCCAAAACTGGAAATAGGTGATATTTGTTGCAGTTGAAGGGTTTTCGCTCGATATTACAGCGCCCGCAGCAGAAATTTCAGCACTCAATCCATTTGCCGAAGCGCTTGAAATTGCTGATGAAAAAGCCTGGATATTATTTGCATATAGCGTTGGGCTGTTTACGTTATTAAGAACATTATAATTATTGAAGTCATTAGCTACATTATAAGATGCAACTGACGCAACACCTTCCGCCTGAGCATCATCATTGGCGGCTGAAGCGGGACTAGTCGGTGAATAGTCAGAATAAAGTCCATTGCTATCTTCTGCGTGTCCCAATTCGTGAGCAAATACGATGCCAATTTGTTCAGGAGTAAGCTGATTTGGTCCAGAGAAATAACTAGGATCTAAGGTTATAGTCAAATTACCGTTTGTCGTACCAGCCGTACTGCTACCGCTTCCGGCAGCACCAATAACAATAGTATTCCCAGCATAACTAGTAAAAGAATTAATATAGTTAACCAGCACCGGCGAATAATTAAACGTACTTAATAGGTTAGTAAACGCAGAACTATTGTTAGTTGATGCCGAAAAAGCGGATTCATTGATTGTAGGGTTCGTCATTACAAATCCTTTTAATTTAAAATTAAATAAATATAGCGAGCTAATGCGATTTTACAGTCAATCTAAAACCAACAATATTAATTGAGCTAACCTCAGCTGCCGAATTTATGGATTTTTCATAATAAATAAAAAGTCTTTCAAGGCCATCAAATTTTGAAAAAATCTCAACTCGCGGCGAGAGAGATGAAAAATTTATGTTTCCTTGATAGGTAAAACCATGAGTAAGCAAGTCGGCATGAACATGCGCCAAACTTAATTGCGATCCACCTATACAAGAAAAATTAAGCAACGAAATCTCAGATGGACCGACACTTGGCGGTATCTGAGCTTCCATCCAACGATATCTGGCTTTTTTGTAACCTTCATTTTTACTATTTTCTAACCGCACGGATAACCCATTATAATTTTTGTTATCAAAAGTCGCTAAGGTATTGCCATCTGGCATATTTGTTAATACCTGGTACTTGACTCCGAAAATTTTCTCGAAATTCTCGGTATCTATGAATCCTCCATCATTAATTACGTAGGGCAAAATATTATTCCAAATATCTGCCATACCGCTAAAACGCATGCCATTCACTGTTGTTGGAGAAAAAAAAGTGGGGTCTTTAGCGTCTTTATTTGTTGAAGATCTACTAAAATTCCCTGCAATCGAATTTGAAGAAGCAAAAGAAAAAGCAAAAACACAAACCAGGTTAAGAAAAAAATTTCTTTTTATACGATTTATTTTTTTTCCATTCACTGCACCGAATATATAAACGTTAGGGTAGAACATTGTATTACCGGATGGTGCGGGCGTCGTCGCAGCAGCCTCCGCATTATTAAAGCCATTATCAGACATCGTGCCGTGGGCTTGAAGATTCATTGACATAACTACTATCCCTTTCGTTGAATTTTTTGAAACATTTTCACGACGACCTTAGAAGTGGTCTTTTGCCAATTTCGTTATTGATGCTCAGAAAACACAAGACTCGCAAGACAGCTCTGTTCTATTGGCACTGCCGTTATCGAGTGACTCCCCACAGGAAGAGTCCACAGAAAAACCAGCGCTGCGCCGCCCGCGGCACTGGACTGAAAAGATTGGTAGTTTGAGAGTCCCTCATCCGTCTCCTGAGATTCCCTTCCCGGGCGTGGATTTACAGGCGGGAAGTTCCAGCCATCCTCTTTGACCAACGCCATGACATGCCCTGCGGATATGCACTCTGCCTTCGAGGATGGATACCAATTTAACGCGAGTTTGTACTTAAAATTGCTACCTTCTCGCGGCCTGGTTTCTCCAACATATTCCACTTTCATCCCGTCGAGACAATGCGATTTGACCCAGATGAATTTAATATTCTTGGTGCCACTCGTTACTCCGTTTGACTCAGAGTATTTGTCGTTTACGCAATTTGTTTCGCGCAAAATTACTGCCTTAATGTCGTCATAAGCGATTTTACCTTGATGATTTTTTGGCAAGTTAATTAAGGTATTTAAAAAATCGTCCGTGAGTGGCTGAAAATTCACGCTAGAATTTGAATTCGGCGTGCTTGCAGAAGAAGGTACTAAGCGGGGGGCGTTCTGCACTTGCGCATATCCAGCAGAATCACATACGAGGCAGATGGAGCTTGCCAGAAACATGGAGACGAACGCTTTCCGGCGATTCCTTCGCGTCGATCTTCTTCTTTCCAAAATCATTTCGGTCTCCGCTCTCTGAGGTTGAATAACTGTCTCTGCTAGACCTCACTCAACGCTCATGCAAACTCTCCCGCGCATGCTGCATCAACGGACTAAGCAGATAACCAATAATCCGCCTGCGCCCCGTTTTGATTTCCGCGGTCACAGTCATGCCTGGCGTCAGACGAATCTCCCGGTCCTCGATCTGCATGGTGCTCTGCGATAGCGCCAGTTGGGCGGTGAATACCCAGTTCTTCTTGTCGGTGTCGTCCTGCTTGGCGTCGTTGGATACCTGCACGACGGTGCCGTGCAGCGTGCCGTAGCGGGTGAACGGGAAGGTTTCCACTTTTACCTCAGCGATCTGGCCATTCTTGATGAAACCGATGTCCTGGTTGTCTATGGTGACTTCCACCATCAGCGGACCTTGATCGGGCACCAGCGTCATGATCACCTGCGCAGGAGTCACGACGCCGCCCACGGTATGGACGGCGAGTTGCTGCACGGTGCCATCCACCGGCGCTAGTAGGCGCATAAGCCGGCCACGCTGCTGCGCCTTGGTCAGGTCTTGGACAAGACCGGCCGCCTTAGCATCGTCATCGTGGATTTTTTCCAGCCAGGTACGACGCGTCTGCGCTATATAAGCCTCGCGTTTGCGCTGGGATGCATCGAGCGTTGCCTCGGCTTCCGCCAGTTTGGCGCGTTCGGCCGAGAGATCTTGCTGTATCTGGATGACAGCCTGCTGTTCGTTGTAATAGTCGTGCAGGCCGACGTCGCCGTTGACGATCAGGCCGGCAAAGTCCTTTTCCTTTTTTTGTTCGATGGGCAAGGTGTCGGCGAGCTTTCGAATCTGCGCATCGATTTCATGCAAGGTGGCTGCGTTCTGTGCGATATCGGCGCCCATTTCCTGCACGGTACTGAGGTAATCGGCATACTCGCCTTCCAATACATGGCGCTCTGCCTCCGCCGTAGCTCGATCCAAGTCGTTATCTTGGCCCAACACCGGCTCGTGACCCTTGTCGATTGCATCGAGCATCGCGCGACCGCGTAACGCTTCGATACGGGTCGCGCTGAGGTCGGATTGCGCATGGACGGCGTTGGTCTGCGCATCGGTGGCATCCAGGTCAAGCAGGGGCTGACCACGCTTGACCTGTTGTCCGTCGACGACATGGATGGCCGTCACTACCGCGGTATCCTGCGACTGGATCGTCTTCACTTCGCCCGTAGGTACGATTTTGCCTTTGGCGGTGGCCACGATATCGAGGCTGCCGAAGCAGGCCCAGGCAAGAGCCACGGTCAATAGTGCCGCAATGACAAACATTGCAACGCGCGGCGCCGGATGCATCGGCGTATCGCGCAAGGCCAGTGCGGCCGGCTGAAACTCGTTTTCATGCCGCATACGCGGCACCGTATCGAGTTCGGTGCGTAGGCGCCACGAGGCCTTGAATACCTGCGTGTAACGTTCCCGCAAATCGCTTAAAGCTTGCTGACGCAGGCTCATGGCTTCACCCGTGCTGAAGTTGATGCAATCGGGCGTAATGGCCCAACTGATGAACGAGTAACTCGGTATGCGACCCCTGCTCCACAATGCAGCCGCGATCCATCACGATGATGCGGTTCGCATCGCGCACCGCAGAGAGGCGGTGCGCGATGATGATTACCGTTCGCCCCTGACAGATGGAACGCATATTGGCCTGGATAATACGTTCGGATTCATAATCCAACGCACTGGTGGCTTCATCGAAAATCAGGATGCGCGGGTTGTTCATCAGCGCACGCGCGATGGCTACCCGCTGCCGCTGCCCGCCTGATAGCGTCGAGCCATGCTCGCCCACCATGGTGTCGTAGGCTTCGGGAAGATCGAGAATAAAATCGTGCGCGCCGGCAAGTTTGGCGGCCGCGATGACGGCTTCCAGCGGCGCACCGGAGTCTACCAGCGCGATATTTTCGCGAAGCGTCCGGTTGAAGAGAATGTTGTCCTGCAACACCACGCCGATCTGCCGACGTAGCGATGACACGTCGACCATCGCCAGGTCCACGCCATCCACCAGTACGCGGCCGCGTTCGGGAACGTACAGGCGTTGGATAAGTTTCGTCAGCGTGCTTTTGCCAGAACCGGAGCGGCCGACAATGCCGATCACCTCACCTGGCTGTACGACGAGACTCACGCCGCTCAGCACTTCGGGCATACCCGGGCGATACCGGAAGCTGACGTTATCGAGTTCGACGCTGCCTTTTAGCCTTGGCAACGCGCTTCGATTGCTGTTGGCCGACTCAGTGGGCGCGTTCAAAATGTCACCCAGCCGCTGCATGGAGATACCGGTTTGCTGGAAATCCGTCCATAACTGGGCTATGCGCATGATCGGTTGCGCCACGCGACTGGCGAGCATATTGAAGGCGATCAGCTGGCCCACCGTCATGCTGCCATCGATGACTAAACGCGCCCCCACCCAGATAGTGACTACGGTGACCAATTTGCCGACGTAATTGACGCCTTCCCGCGCAACCGTACCGAGCGCCGTGGTGCGAAAGCCGGATTCCACATAGCCTGCCAGCTGGTTGTCCCAACGCCGCGTGGTTTGCGGTTCTACCGCCATCGCCTTGACGGTATCGATGCCGCTGATGGTCTCGACCAGAAAGGCCTGGTTCTCGGCGCCACGATTGAACTTGTCACGAAGCTTCGCACGTAGAGCGGGGGTTAAAACCACGGACAAGAACGCGTAAAGCGGTAACGAAGCAACCACTGCCAACGTGAGCCAACCGCTGTAGCAACACATCACCGCGATAAATACAAACGAAAACAGCACGTCCATCACTAGCGTAATGGCATTGCCAGTCAAAAAGCTTCGGATATTTTCCAGCTCGCGGACTCGCGCTACGGAATCACCGACACGGCGCGCCTGAAAGTAGGCCAGCGGCAGTGCTAAAAGATGGCGAAACAAGCGCGCACCAAGTTCTACATCGATACGGCTTGTAGTGTGCGCAAATACGTAGGTGCGCAAACCACTAAGTATCGATTCAAAAGTCATGCAGATCAGCAAACCGACGGCAATGACATCCAGCGTGGTTAGCCCATGATGGACCAGCACCTTATCCATCACGACTTGAAAAAAGAGAGGGGTAACAAGCCCAAGCATCTGCAGGAAAAACGAGATCACCAAGATCTCGCCAAGCAGCTTGCGATACTTGACCACCGCCGGAATGAACCAGCTGAAATCAAAGCGTGACAACTCACCCGCCAGCGACGCGCGCGAAGTAAAAAGCAGCACTTCGCCGGACCAGCGCTCTTCGACTTCAGCCGGAGAAAGCAGCTGTGGCGCCGCATGACGCGGATCTTGGATCAAGACTTTCTGATCGTTGGCACGTGCGATCACATACGCATGGCCGGCGTGATCGATAACAACGGCAGGTAGAGCCAAATGGGCGATACGCGTCGGTGACGATCGCACAGCTTTGGCTTTGAGGCCGATTTTTCTAGCGGCCAAAAGAATGAGATCACGCCCAAAGGAACGACCAGGCTCCTGAAACTCGTGGGCTATCTGCGCGGGATTAAACGCAATACCGTGGAATCGCGCAATCAGGGCAAGGCACGCAAGCCCGCTGTCTATCTCAGCGACACTCGCCTCAGCAAAACTGTCGTTTCCCGTATCAGCGTGAATATGACTATTCACCTGCGTGAGCTTTTTTCAGAAAGCTCAAACCATGAGCGATTCCCTGCGCCATGCCATCAGTCCGTGAGGTCCCCGGCGCGGATCATTAGCCAGACGAATACGCGCGGTCAACAAGCACGTTTTTGCGCTAAGAAGTTTCGCTTTTGCCTTAATTCTCTTGAGACTGAAATTAGAAACCGAATGAGTCTCACCAAAGGCAAAAGCGAGCGAATCGAGGATACGAGGTTGTTGAGAGATGAAGTTTCGACGAAAGAAAAAACATCCCGCTGATGGATCAAGACGAATGCGTATCGCGCACCGCGTATTTACGTGCCACGTAATCGTCCAGAATGCCGACAAACTCGCTGGCGATATTGTCGCCGCGCAGGGTCATCGCCTTTTCGCCGTCGATAAACACCGGCGCGGCCGGCGATTCGCCGTTGCCGGGCAGCGAGATGCCGATGTTCGCGTGCTTGGATTCGCCCGGGCCGTTGACGATGCAGCCCATCACCGCCAGCGTGAGGTTTTCCACGCCGTCGTATTTGATGCGCCACAGCGGCATCTGCTCGCGCACGTGCTCCTGCACGGTCTTGGCCAGCTCCTGGAAAAACTCGCTCGTCGTGCGGCCGCAGCCCGGGCATGCGGTAACGAGCGGCGTGAACGAGCGCAAGCCCATGGTCTGCAGCAGTTCCTGCGCCACGATCACTTCACCGGTGCGCGCACCGCCCGGCTCGGGCGTGAGCGAGATGCGGATGGTGTCGCCGATACCTTCCTGCAGCAGTACGGCCAGCGCCGCGCTGGATGCGGTAATGCCCTTGGAGCCCATGCCGGCCTCGGTCAGACCCAGATGCAGGGCGTAATTGCAGCGTGCGGCCAGATCGCGATACACCGCGATCAGCTCCTGCACGCCGGAAACCTTGCACGACAGGATGATGCGATCGCGTGCCAGGCCGAGTTCCTCGGCCCGCGCGGCGGAGTCCAGCGCCGAACGGATCAACGCCTCGCGCGCCACGTGCGAGGCATCCCACGGTTCGGCGCGTTTGGCGTTTTCGTCCATCAGGGTGGCGACCATGCTCTGGTCGAGCGAGCCCCAGTTGGCGCCGATGCGCACGGGCTTTTTGTACTCGATCGCCTTTTCGATGATCGCGGCGAACTGGTTGTCCTTCTTCTTGCCGAAACCGACGTTGCCAGGGTTGATGCGGTACTTGGCCAGCACCTCGGCGCAGGCCGGTTCGCTCTCCAGCAGCTGGTGACCGTTGTAGTGGAAGTCGCCGATGATCGGCACGTCCACGCCCATCATCGCCAGACGGTCGGCAATGCGCGGCACCGCGGCGGCGGCGGCAGGCGTATTGACCGTGATGCGCACCAGCTCGGAGCCGGCGCGGGCCAGCTCGGCGATCTGCTTGGCCGTGCTGATCGGGTCCTCGGTGTCGGTATTGGTCATCGACTGCACGACGATCGGCGCGCCGCCGCCAACGATGATCTTGCCGATCTGGACGCTGACGCTGGGGCGGCGGGGCGCGGATTCGGCCGGGCGCGGCTGGTAGGGGGATTCGGGGCTCATAAAGGTAACCGGCAAGCACAGGCGCAACATCGCGCGATAAGCCTTAAGAATACCCGATGCTCCGTATGCACCAAGACAGCAGCAAGACAGTCGCTTAAGCTGCGCAAAATGATGCGGCTCGTGAGCCGATACCTTTCCCTATCTGCCACCGTTGCCCATGACCCCACTTGAACCGTCCGCCATGTCGGACTCGACGGTGCAGCCAGCGCCGCCCGCCCGGTCCGCCGAACTCCATCGGCTGGCCACTTTGCGCCGTTATCAGATTCTGGATACGGCGCGCGAGGCGGCCTTCGACGACATTACCCGGCTGGCGGCGCTGATCTGCGGCACGCCCATGGCGCTGATCAGCTTGGTCGAGCAGAACCGTCAGTGGTTCAAGAGCGAGGTGGGCCTGGGCGTCAGCGAAACACCCATCGGCAGCTCGATCTGCGCGCACGCCATTCAACAAGACGGCCTGTTCGTGGTGCCGGACACCCTGGCCGACGCCCGCTTCGTCCACAACCCGCTGGTCACCGGCGAGCCCAACCTGCGTTTCTATGCAGGCGCACCGCTACACACCGCCGACGGTGTCCCGCTGGGCACGGTCTGTGTGCTGGACAGCCAACCGCGCAAACTCACGGCGGCACAGGCCGACGCACTGCAGGCGCTGGCGCGACAAACCATGGCACAGATCGAACTGCGCCAGCTGCTGGCCCAATCGCAGGAGTCGAACCACTACCGGCGCCAGCTGATGGCGATCGCAGGCCACGATCTGAAAACGCCGGTGCGCACCGCTTCGTACGCCATCCGCAAGGTGCAGCGCACGCTGACGCCCGAGCAGGGCGCGCCGCTGAATGTGGCGACCGAAGCGCTGGCGCGCATCGATCGCGAATTCTCCCAGCTGGCGGCGATGGCCGGTACCGAAGGCGCACTGGTCGCCCCGGATCAGACCGACGTAGCGCTGGCCGACGTGCTGGCACCGCTGCTGGAACTCTGGCGAGAGGCGGCGTCAGCCAAGGGCCTGCGCCTGCGCTACGTGCCGACGCGGCTGCGCGTGTGCAGCCACCCGGCCTTGCTGTCCACCCTGCTCGGCAACCTGCTGGCCAACGCGGTGAAGTACACCGAGAAAGGCTCGGTGCTGGTCGGCTGCCGCCGTCGCGGCGATCGCGCGGTGGTGGAGATCATCGACACCGGCCTGGGCATGGACGAGCGGCAAACCGGCGACATGTTCGGCGCGTTTCACCAGGTCGATCCGCACAGCGAAGGCCTCGGCCTGGGCCTGTGGATCGTGCGCAGCACCGCCGAATCGCTCGGTCATCAAGTGCGCGTGGCGTCGGCGCCCGGCCGCGGCAGCCGGTTTTCGGTGGAAATGCCGCGGGCTTGATTCGGGGTCCATCAGCCAGGCGACGATTTCCGCCGCATTGCCGCCAGTAGCAGCCGTCGCTCCACGCGTTCGGCCAAGGTCTGCGGATGTTCCAGCTGCATCCGCGCCAGCGCAGCCGGCTCCTCGGGCACGGCCTCGCCCGGATTCAACGCCGCGCGCAGCAGCTGTAAACGACCGCGCCAGCTCGCCTGCGATGATTTCAGCCAGTTCAGGCCGTCGAGCAGGCGCAGTTCGATATCGGTGAAGTCGCTGCCGAACGGGAACGGCGGCAGCAGGCCGTTGCGTTGAAACGGCGCCAGCGCTTCGTGCAGATGCTCCGGCGTATTGCGCCGCCACGCGTCGGGTATCGCAAAGTCGAGCGGCAGCTTGCGCTGCGCTTTGGCCTGCGCGCACAGCGCGTCCAGAAAGCGCGCGTCGCTGATCGACAGCATCGCCGCGATGCATTCGCTGTCGGTCTTGCCGCGCAGGTCGGCGACGCCGTATTCGGTGATGTACAGATCGCGCAGATGCCGCGGAATCGTCGCCTGCGCGTAGTTCCAGCGGATATTGCTTTCCACGCCCGCGCCGCTTTGACGCGTGGCACGCAGCAGCAGCGCCGAACGGCCGTCCGGCAGTTCGTGCGCCATGGCCACAAAGTTGTACTGCCCCCCGACGCCGCTGACCACGCTGCCGTTGTCGAGCGTCTCCGAAACCGCGGCGCCGAGCAGTGTCGCCATCATGCAGGTGTTGAAGAAACGCGCGCCGCGCCGCTGCAAGCTCGCCAGCGCCTGATGATCGCCGTACAGATGATTGACGTTGGACACCGGGCACATGTCGATCGCATCGGGATCGACGCGTTCGGTTTCGGCGAGCCATTCGTACAGCTCGCGCGTGCCCAGAAAAAACGCCCCGCGCAGATAGTGACCGCCCGGCGTTGCCGGGTTGAGCCGCCCCTGGGCCGACGCGCGCTCCAGTGCGAGATTGTCCCAGCTGCGGCGCTTGAGCACACCGGCACGCTGCAGATGCATGAAACCGTCGAGCACCATTTCGCTGGCGCCATAAAGGCCTTGCGCGAACGGCGCCAGGCCACCGATGCGTTCCGCCATCGCCCGCGTACTGCCGGTGGTATCCAATGCTGCCAGCGCGCGCTGCCACTGCTCGTTTTCCTGCTGGCGCAGCAGCAGGCCTTTGACCAGCGCATCGGACAGTGCGCCGATACCGATCTGCAGGCAGCCGCCGTCCTTCACCATCGCGCTGGCGTGCAGGCCGAGCGCGTATTCGGCCGTATCGACCGGCAGGCGCGGCAGCGCGAACAGCCTGGGCGAGCATGCCGGCCGCAGCTCGACGTCGAAAAAATCGTCCGCCACCTGCGCCATGCCGCTCATGTACGGCAAGTCGGGATGCACCACGGCCACACACAACGGTCGCGGCTTGCCGGCGGCCTCGATCTGTTGCAGAAGGTCGAGCGTGAGATCGGGATTGCACGACAGGCTGTAGTGCACGCCGTCCGGCCCCTCGCGCCGCGCCACCAGCTGCACGATCACGTTGATGTCCTGCAACGCGAGGTCGCGCGCCACGTGTGTATAGTTCTGACTGATGTACTGCCGCTGCGCCGAACCCGAGTGCAGCAGCGCGCCGGACTGCATGTAGAACTCGTGCACCTCGATATTCGACGGCACCGCGTCGCGCGCCTGATCCAGCGCGTACTGCGGGTCGACCTGATCGGCGCCGAAATGCCGCTCGAGAAACGGCTTCAGAAAACGCGCCTCCAGCCCCGGCTTGGGCTGCGGCCGCGTCAGCGACAGCGCGGTAAACAGCCGCATCGAACGCGACCTGTCGTTGGCGGTGTGCTTGTATAACGCGTTGAGCAAACCATGCGGTTTGCCCAGACCAAGCGGCGCCGCCACGCGAAGATCGACGCCGACACGATCGCTAACGTGCTTGGCGCACGCCTCGGTGTCGGTATAACAGTGCTCAATCGGCATGGGCCAAATCATGCCAGACGCGTCGATGATTAAGCCACGCCAGCAAACGCGGCCTGACCAAACGCCGCCGGCTTCGGACGCACGACATTGACGAAGCATGGCCTAGACTCGCGGCATGACCGTCAAGCCACTCATCGCCTCACCAACGCACCGCCTGCTGGCGCAGCAGGCGCTCAGCCGCGCGGCCGGCGCGCCACTGATCACCGGCAACGCGGTCGAACTGCTGATCGACGCCGCCGCGCACTACGAGGCCTGGCTCGAGGCGATCCGCGGCGCCACCCGGCGCGTGCTGCTGGAGAACTACATCATCCGCGACGACGCGGTCGGCCGCGAATTTCGCGACGCGCTGACCGAGCGAGCGAAAGCCGGCGTGATGGTCGCCGTGATCACCGACTGGGCCGGCTGCCTGGGCCAGTCGCGCTCCTCGTTCTGGAATCCGCTGCGCGCGGCCGGCGGGCATGTGCACTTGTTCAACCCGCCGCAGCTGGGCGAATCGTTCGGCTGGCTCAGCCGCGATCACCGCAAGCTGCTGGTGGTGGACGGCGTGCAGGGCTTTCTCTCCGGCGTGTGCATCAGCGCGAAGTGGCTGGGCGACGCTTCGCGCAACGTGCCGCCGTGGCGCGATACCGGCGTGGCCATACGCGGCCCCGCCGTGGCGGAAATCGAGGCCGCGTTTCAACAGAGCTGGAGCGGCGTGGTCAGCCCTGCACTACCGGCGTTTTCCGCCGTGGCTGATCCGATCGATCCGGTCGGCTCCACGGACGTGCGCATCATCGCCACGCAACCAGCCAGCGCCAGCATGTATCGGCTCGATCAGCTGATCGCCGCCATGGCGACCAAAACGCTGTGGCTCACCGATGCGTACTTTGTCGGCGTGTCGCCCTATGTGCAGGCGCTGGTTTCGGCTGCGCGCGACGGCGTCGACGTGCGCCTGCTTGTGCCTGGCAGCAGCGATATCCCGATCGTAGCCGGCATGTCGCGCGCCGGCTACCGGCCGCTGCTGAAGGCCGGCATCCGCGTCTTCGAATGGAACGGCTCGATGCTGCACGCCAAAACCGCCGTCGCCGACGGCCAGTGGGCGCGCGTGGGGTCGTCCAATCTCAATATCGCCAGCTGGCTGAGCAATCACGAAATCGACGTGGCGGTAGAGGACGAAACCTTCGCCGGCCAGCTCGCCGCGCAATACGAGCGCGATCTGGATAACGCCACCGAGATCGTGCTGGTGCCCCGCCAGCACCGTCGCCACACCACCGAAAAAGTACGCAGCAGCGAAACGCGGCCGCCGCGCGTACGCCACGGCGGCGGCAGCTCCAGCCGCGCCGCGGTTGGCGCACTGCGCATCGCCAACAGCGTCGGCGCCGTGCTGACCAATCGCCGCGTGCTCGGCGATGCCTCGATCGGGCCGATGCTCCTGGGGACATTGGGGCTGGCGATGTTGATGGTGATTGCCATCTTGTGGCCAGCCTGTATAGCGTGGCCATTCGCTGTATTGGCCGCCTGGTTCGCTCTCAATCTGGGGGTTCGCGGCTGGCGTATTCGTGCGCGTCGCCGACCGCAGATCGATTGACTCCAATCGGTCCAAAGCAAGCGTAAGCAGATAGCTCATTCGCCAACGAGCTTTATCGCGATAAATTCCGCCTCGGCGCACTCAAACTCGGACATCTTCGGATAAGTCATAGCAAATACAGCAACTTGAATGATCGCCCGAACCATAAATGACGCAATTTCTTTCGCTTAAATTTTTAGCGTGCGAAACGGTCGCCGGCTGGTTTAGGATTCCCCACATTCGCCAAGCCCTCCAACGAGACTGGAACGTTTCCGGGCTTTGCACGGCCGAAGTTATGAGCCGGTTTTCGCAACCGTGGTCCAAGGAAGATATCGCTTTGAGCGGCCCCAACGATTTTGATTTGAGCGCAGCAGGTTTTCGCCGGTCAGAAAGCGACCTTCGCGCCTTCATAGAAGCCTTCGCCGTGCGCATGGAAAGCGCCCTCCCCTCGCAGACCGTTGTGCAACGAAAAAAAGATGGCCTGTTTTCGAAACAGAGCCATGTCGTGAACGTTTCCATCGAAACAGTGAATCATCGTTATGCACTGAGCTTTCAGGCCGGCCGTCTTTCGGCCGAACGAAGCAAGGTCGTGCGCGGCGTGACGTTAAAGAACGAGCCGATGGAAGTACCGGCTTGGCTTGAGTCACTTGGCATGGACGTAGAAGCACTCGCCACTCACAGCGGCTCCGCACAAAACGTGCTGCATGACTTTCTGATGTCCTGATTTCGGCAGCAAAGCTCAGAAAAATTCACAATAGGCCTCACCGGAGATCTGGATGTCCTGGTTTGATCGGTTCAAAAGTCCGCGCGATAACCGCCACGATCCTGCGCTTTCCGGAAGTGATGGAAGGACACAGCACGACGCTGGACTCAGCGATGCGGAGCGCCTGGTGCAATGGGAAGAAGCGCTGCAGAAAAAGCAGTTGCCGCCATTCGTCAAGGATCGCCTAACCGCCGCCGCCACTGGCAAAACGCCATGGCTTGCCACCATGACGCCGGTCGAGCTCCTGACAGCTCGCAGCCATGGCATGCAACCCATTGCGTTGGTTTCGGGCACGTGTTGGTATCACTACGGTTTTTCCTGGACCAAGGGACACGCCGCCGGATGGCAGACGGCGATCAAGCGCATGCAGATGGAAGCCGCCGCGGCCGGAGCAAATGCCATCGTCGACGTACGCATGCGAAAGATCAGCATGGAGTTCGAAGCGAGCATGGATTTCACCGTCATCGGCACCGCGGTGCGTGTCAAGGATCTGCCGCCCAGTCCCAATCCCATCGTGGCTACCGTCGACGCGCTTGAATTCGTGCGTCTGCTGGAGGCCGACATCGTTCCTGCCGGCATCGCCATCGGCGCGCACTACGAGTGGTTGAACTCGTGGAACCGCAGCCTAGCCGGCCAGGCGAGTTGGTATAACCAGCCGCTGACGCAACTGGGGCACTTTTGGGAAAGCGTGCGACGCCGAGCGATGCAGGATCTGCGCAATAGCGCCCGATCGATGGGCAACGGCATTCTTGCGCACACGCATTTCGGGCAACTGGTCGAAGCAGGCGATGAACGGAACCGCAGCTATCTCGGGCGCCATATCGTGGTCGGCACCGTCGTCGACTGTAAAAGCATGGATTCCTTCCATCACGCGATCCGACCTGTGGTCGACATGTGCGACGGCGAATCGCCGCTGCTCAATGCAGCACCGAACGGACACAACGTATACGCCACCAATGAGGAAGAAGGCTCGATATGACCGATACCAACACCATTCCGCAGCACGCGCTGGAGCGACTCAAGGGGTTGCGCAGCGAGGGGCATTCGGGCGGCATCTTCACCTCCGATTTCTCGGTCAATGAGTTCCTGCTGGTGCGCAAGGCGGGCTTCGAGCCAGTCGGACTTTGCGTTGGCACCTGCATCTACCACCTGGGCGTACAGTACGGACGCTGGAGCAAGAATCAGGAAATGGATGTGCTATCGCAAGCGATGTATGAGGCGCGCGAACTCGCCATGACGCGCATGCGCGAGGAAGCCAAGAGCATGGGCGCCGACGGCATTGTCGGCGTCGATCTCACGGTGAAGCGGCTAGAGTGGGACAGTGATGTGCTGGAGTTCATGGCCATCGGCACCGGTGTGGTGCACGCGAAGGGCCATGGCGGATTCAAGGGACCCAAGGGCCAGCCGTTCACCTCGGATCTTTCCGGCCAGGATTTCTGGACCTTGCTGCAGGCAGGCTATCGCCCGCTGGAAATGGTGATGGGATCGTGCGTGTATCACGTAGCCCACCAGGGCATGTTCAAGACGCTCGGCAACGCCGGCAACAACGTGGAGCTGATCAATTTTTCGCAAGCGCTGTACGACGCGAGGGAGATCGCCATGGAGCGCATGCAGCACGAAGCCATTGAGGCGGAAGCTGAAGGCGTGGTGGGAGTCGACCTGCACGAGGGCTCGCACAACTGGCAGCCGCACATCATCGAATTTTTTGCCGTTGGTACCGCCGTCGTGCCCATTTCGAAAGAGCTGGATGCATCGACCATCCCGGACCCGCAACTGGTTCTGTCCGTCAACAATTAACGCCCGTCACATCCGGAGAACACCGATGAGCATCTTCGAACGCATGGCTGATTTGCTGCATGCCAAGACCAACAAGCTGCTGGACAAGATGGAGGATCCCAACGAGACCCTCGATCTGTCCTATGAAAAAATGATCACTGGCCTGCAGGAAACCAAGCATCACCTGGCTGACGTGGTGACCGAGCAAAAGCTGCTCGAACGACAGATCGCCCAGATCCAGCAGGAAGCCGACACCGCGCAGGACAATGCGCGACTGGCGCTACAGTCATCTCGCGAAGACCTTGCCAAGGCCGCCCTGGCGCAGCGGCAGGCGGCGCTGGAGAAACAAGTGACACTGAACAAGGCGCATGAAAACATCTCCGCGCAGGCGAAGAAGCTGATCGACTACCAAAGCACGCTGGAAAATCGCATCGAGCAGTTCCGCACCCAGAAAGACGTGATGAAAAGCAGCTACGCCGCCGCGCAGGCGCAGGTCAAGGTCACCGAGTCGCTCACCGGCATCGACAATCGCCTGGGTAATGTGACCGACGCGATGCGCCGTGCCGAAGACAAGGTCAACGGCATGCAGGCCAAGGCGGAAGCTATGGACGGACTGCTGCAGTCGGGGGTGCTCAACGATCCGCTGGATCATCGAAGCAATGTGGAAAAAGAGCTTCAGACCCTGCGCAGCAACAATGCCGTGGATGCCGAATTGGAAAAGCTCAAGGCAGAGCTCGGCAAATCCTGAGTAGAGCAAGACGGGCAAGAGCTCTTTCGACGGCCCAATGCGCAACGGGCCTGCCCATATCGGCCGTGCCGGACGATCCCATCGACACCGGCACGGCAATATCGCACCTCTCGCCAACTTAACGCGACCGCCCGCAATCGTTCATTTCTTCAAGCGCACGCATGGTAGGCTCGCTCTCCCATGTTTGTACCTGAAGAAAAAAGCGCCAAATCGATTCTCACACCCAGCACGCTGAACCGGCTGGTGCGTGACTTACTGGGCGACGTGTTTCCGTTCGTATGGATCGAGGGCGAGCTGTCGAACGTCGCCAGGCCGGCATCGGGGCATCTGTACTTCACCCTGAAGGACAGCGGCGCGCAGGTGCGCTGCGCGATGTTCAAACCGAAAAGTGCGTCGCTGCGCTTTCGTCCGGTCGACGGCATGCAGGTGCTGCTGCGCGCAAAGGTCGGCCTGTACGAGCCCCGCGGCGAGTTTCAGCTGGTTGCCGAGTCGATGGAGCCAGCGGGCGAAGGCGCGCTGCAGCGCGAATTCGAGCAGCTCAAGGCGCGGCTCGATGCCGAAGGCCTGTTCGCGCCTGCGCGCAAGCGTCCGCTGCCGCGCTACGCCCGGCGCATCGGCGTGATCACCTCGGCCACCGGCGCGGCGGTGCGCGATGTGCTCAGCGTGCTGGCCCGGCGCTGGCCGCTCGCTGACGTCGAGGTGTTGCCCGTGCCTGTGCAGGGCCGCGACGCCCCCCCGGCCATCGTGAAAATGCTGAAGAAAGCCTCCGCCAGCCAGCGCTACGACGTGCTGCTGCTGACCCGTGGCGGCGGTTCGCTGGAAGACCTCTGGGCGTTCAACGACGAAGCCGTCGCGCGCGCCATCCATGCCAGCGCCGTGCCCGTCGTGTCGGCCGTCGGCCATGAAATCGACTTCAGCATCGCCGACTTCGTTGCCGACCTGCGCGCACCCACGCCCTCGGCCGCGGCCGAGCTGCTGGTGCCCGATGCCGTGGCGGTTGCCCGGCATCTGCAGCAGCTGCAGCAGCGCCTGCTGACGCTGCAACAGCGCAAACTGCAGGCGCATTCGCAGCGTGTCGATCATTTGCTGGCTCGACTGCAGGCACAGCGTCCGCAGGCGCGCCTGGCCCGCGATCGCGAGCGGCTGATCCATTTGCAGAGCCGGCTCACCGCGGTGCTGCGCGAACAGAGCCAGCAGCGCCATACGCGACTCGAACGACTGCACAACCGCTTGCTAGCGCAGCATCCGCGCACAAGGCTGCCGCTGCTGGCGCGCCGGTTGGCCGAACAGGATCAGCGTTTGCGTCGCGCCATGGCGCTCACGCTGGAGCGCAAACAGACGTCCATCCGCCATATCGCTCGCGCGCTGCACGCGATCAGTCCACTGGCCACGCTTGAGCGCGGCTACGCGATCGTGTTCGACGACACCGGGCATGTGCTTCGCTCGGTCGCCGCCACCCAACCGGGCGATCGACTGACCGCGCGGCTTGCCGATGGCGAGCTGCGCGTCAAGGTCACCGACGACTGATCAGACCTGACACTGCCTGCGCATAAGCGTCTCGGCTAGCCCGAGCTTTGACTAGCCCGGGGCGTCCGTGGCCTTGTCCGCCAGCCGCACCAGCGCACTGGCCGCGCTGACAAACTCCGACGGCATCATCACGATGGTCATAGTGTTCTGTTCGGCGCCAACCTCGGTGAGCATCTGCATGCGGCGCAGCTCCATCGCCATCGGCGTCTGGCCCATCTTGGTGGCCGCTTCGGTGAGCATAAGCGCAGCATCGTGCTCGGCTTCGGCCTTGATGATGCGAGCGCGCTTTTCGCGATGAGCCTCCGCTTCCTGCGCCATCGCGCGCTGCATCGACTGAGGAATTTCCACGTCCTTGATCTGCACGCGATCGACCATCACGCCCCACGGCTCGGTGACCTTGTCGATGATGTCGCCCAGCATGCTGGAAAGCTTTTCCTGCTCCTTCAGCAACTCGTCCAGCGAGTGCTGACCCATCACGCTGCGCAGGCTGGTGAGCGCCGTCTGGCGCACAGCGTCCTCGAAGTTGGCCACCTCGATGATCGCGCGCTCGGGGTTGATCACCTTGTACCAGACGACCGCGCGCACCTTCACCGGCACGTTGTCGTTGGTCATGGTTTCCTGCGGCTCGATGTCCTGCGTGACCACGCGCATATCGATCATCTGCATGCGGTCCACTACCGGAATGATCCAGGTCAGACCCGGCCCCTTGGTGGTCTGATACTTGCCGAGCCGAAACACCAAGCCGCGCTGATACTGCTGCAGAACCCGCAGGCCGGAAATAAATAGAAAAGCGATAAAGACGATCGGTATCAGCAGAGACATGGACGTTGCACCCACGACATGAGGAAGTTGCAGACCGCCATTGTACGCCTGCCCTATGCCGACAACGCCTTCGACCGATGACGGCCACTGGCGGGCTTATCGCATCTCACGATCGCTGAACATGCCGCTCTTCTATCCTTTGCGAACTATCGGTCGCAGGACTCCCGCCATGCTCAAAAAAACCTATCCCTACTACCTTGCCAACCAGCCGCAGCAGCCGAACACCGATCTCGAGGTGCTGGACAAGTACACGGGTGAGGTCGCCACCCGCGTGGCGGTACCGAACGCCAAGGCGACCGAAAAGGCGATCGTGGCCGCGGTGAAGGCCACCAGACCGATGCGCGATTTCAAGCCGTGGGCGCGTCAAGCGGTCTTGCAGCATTGCGCGAAGCGCTTTGCCGAGCGCCGCGACGAGTTGGCCGAAGCGCTGTGCATCGAGGCCGGCAAGCCGATCAAGGATGCCGCCGGCGAAGTCACTCGCCTGATCGAAACGTTCCAGATCGCCGCGGAGGAATCCGTGCGTACCAATGGCGAAACCTTGAACCTCGAGCTGGCCAGTCGACTGGACGGTTACCACGGCTATACGCGGCGCGTACCGCTGGGGCCGGTCTCGCTGATCAGTCCGTTCAATTTTCCGCTGAATCTGGTCGCGCACAAGGTGGCGCCGGCAATTGCGGCCGGCTGCCCGTTCGTCCTGAAGCCCTCGGAGAAAACGCCGATCGGCGCGCTGATCATCGGGGAAGTGCTGGCCGAAACCGATCTGCCCAAAGGGGCGTTCTCGATTCTCACGCTCGACGGTAAGCACGCCAATGCGCTGGTCGAGGACGAGCGCTTCAAGCTGCTGTCCTTCACCGGCGGCCAGATCGGCTGGGACATCAAGGCGCGCGCCGGCCACAAAAAAGTGACGCTGGAACTCGGCGGCAACGCAGCGTGCATCGTCGACGCGGACCAGGGGCCGAAACTGGACTACGTGGTCGAGCGGCTGGTGTTCGGCGCGTTTTATCAGTCGGGCCAGAGCTGCATCGGCGTGCAGCGCATCATCGCGCACGACGACATCTACGACGCGCTGAAAAAGAAGCTGGTCGCTGCCGTGAAAAAGCTCAAGGCCGGCGATCCGAAACGCAAGGACACCTTTCTCGGCCCGATGATCGACGTGGCAGCGGCCGAGCGCCTGTACGGCTGGATCGAGGAGGCCCGCAAGGCCGGCGGCAAGCTGCTGTGCGGCGGCAAGCGCAACGGCAACATGCTCGACGCCACGCTGATGGAAAACGTGCCGCACGACGCCAAGGCCAACCGGATGGAAGCGTTCGGCCCGTTCGCCCTGCTCACCCGCTTCAGCCAATTCGATGACGCCATCGCGATGGTCAACGACTCCGACTTCGGCCTGCAGGCCGGCATCTTCACCGATAGCCTGGCGCACGCCATGCGCGCCTGGAACGAGCTGGAACAGGGCGGCGTGGTGGTCAACGATATTCCCAGCTTTCGCGTGGACAACATGCCCTACGGCGGCGTGAAGCTTTCCGGCCTGGGCCGCGAAGGCGTGCGCTATGCGATCGAGGACATGACCGAAATGCGGTTGATGGTGATGCGCGAGCGTTGAGCCTGCGGCGCCGACTGGCCGTCAGCTAAAGTCATGCCCGGCCGCTGGGTTTCATCGGCCCGCGTACCGGCATGGTGTTCCATCCCAGCGCCTCGTAGACATGAAACTGCGCCACGCCGATGTATTCGTGCAGAGCCAGGTCGCAGAGTTCGAGATTCGCCGCCTGCGGCCAGAAACCCAGCGTCGCCGATACGACATCGCCACTGGCAGGGATGGGCCTCATGCCGAAATGCTGGAAATACAGCAGGCTGCGACGCAGATGCGCGCCCGAGGTCACCAGCACCAGCGTCTGCGGATCGAAGACCAGCATCAAGCCGCGGCTGTAGCGCGCGTTGTCGAACGTGTTGGTGCTCTGCGTTTCGGTCTGGATGTCCTGTGGCGCCACACCCAGCTTGGCCAATATACCGGCGTAGACGGTGGACTCCGCGGTGCCGTGGTGCTGCGCATCGCCGCCGCTGACGAAAATCAGGCACTGGCCGCCCGAAAGCTTGCAGCTGCGATAAAGCGTGACGGCTTCGAGGATGCGGCCGTTGGCGAACAACGTCGGACGCAATGGGCCGTCATCGTCGATACGTGCCGTGCCCGCGCCGAGCAGCACGATCACATTGCGCGGTGACCAGTGCACGAAAGGCGTGGCGGAATACTCCCGTTGCAAATGATCCAGCAGCCATGCCGGCACCGGCCCGCAGGCCACGGCCAGAAACAACGCCAGGGCGATCACGCCGATGCTACGGGCCAACCAGCGCCATCCCGCGCGACCGGCGGCGAACGAAAAAAGCACAAGCAATCCAAGCAGGGAGAGCGACATGAGGTAGTCCGGAGCGGGCGCCTGCAGAGTAGCGCAGCCGGTCGTCTGTCGGCACGGGACGCCGCGCCGGATCGTTCCTTGCAGGAAACACACTGGTGACGATCGGCCTATTGAACGACCGACCTGCCGTGACCACGTTGCTGTCACTCCACCGGACGCCTGTCGTGAACAAGCCACTGCTGCACCTCTTTGCCGCGCTATTGCTGACCGTTGCTACGCTACCCGCGCTGGTCCATGCGACTCATGACTCGGGCGACTATGTCGCCGTGCAGGCTCCCAACCTGCCCCAGGCTGTCACGTTTTTCCGCGACGTGATGAACTGCAGCGTCATCAGCGACGGTGGCGATACGGCATCCGCCGCCGCTTCGCTGATGGCCTGCGGACGCGACACCACGGTCGAAATCACTCAGGTATCCGCACATCCCGCGCCGCGTGCGATCGGGGCTTCACCGACGCTCACGCTCGACGCCGACGATGCGCCTGCCGTCGCCAGCTGGCTGCGCGCCAATCACGTCCATCTGGTGGGATCGCCGATCCGTCTGACCACCGGCCAGGACGCGGGCAAGCTTGCCGTGACTTTTCTTACGCCATGGGGCCAGCCGCTGCGTCTGGTCAGCCGGATCAAGGACGACGATCTGCTGGAATCCGCGCCGACGTCCCGCGTAGCCGTGCAATAGGCAGCAGTCGGTCATAGGCACGCCATGTAGCGCTCAAGAGCGGCGTCGCTCTTGAGCGTTGACTCACGCGGTTTTCATTGCCACGTTTTTCATCGATGCGCTGATATCAAGAGTGTCCCCTCCCCGATATAGGCAGCATTCGATGACCACCATCCAAGTCAATCAGGACCGAAGCGGCAAGCCGGTCGAGCTTTTCTACGAAGACGTCGGCAGCGGCGCGCCGGTGGTGTTGATCCACGGCTGGCCGGTCAGCCAGCAGATGTGGGAAAACCAGATCCTGGCTCTGGCCGGCAAGGGTTTTCGCGTCATCAGCTACGACCGCCGCGGTTTCGGCGAGTCGTCCAAACCGTGGGACGGCTACGACTACGACACGCTGGCTGACGATCTGAAAGGCTTGCTGGTGGGGCTCGACCTCACCGGCGTCACGCTCGTGGGCTTTTCGATGGGCGGCGGCGAAATCGCTCGCTATATGAGCCGGCATGGCGGCGAGCGTGTCAGCAAGGTGGCCTTCATCAGCGCAGTAACGCCGTTCATGCTGAAGACCGACAACAACCCGGATGGCGTGGACAAAAGCGTATTCGACGGCATGGTCGAAGGCATCACCAAGGATCGTCCGGATTTTTTGGAAAGCTTCGCCAAGGGCTTTTTCGGCGTCAGTGCCCTGCACCACGCCGTGAGTTCGGCCGTGCTGGACTGGAACCAGTCGCTGGCGCTGCGCGCGTCGTTGAAAGCCACGCTCGACTGCGTGCGCTCGTTCAGCGAGACCGATTTCCGCGACGACCTGAAAAAGATCGACGTTCCTACCTTGATCGTCCACGGCAAGAGCGACAAGACCGTACCGTTCGAGACCAGCGGTGAACGCACCGCCAAACTGCTTCCTTCTGCCACATTCAAAGCCTATGACGGCGCTCCACACGGGCTGTACATCACGCACAAGGATCAGCTCAACCACGATCTGCTGGCGTTTCTCGGTGCCTAGCTGCCGTTAGCGTTACGGATACGAAAAAGGCGCCAAGCAGGCGCCTTTTTCGTATCCGTTGGTCACTGGTATCGGGCCAATGTCGGTCTATGGAATGGCTCAGACCTTCTCGCGGTCGCACAGCAACGTGGCGATAGCTTTCAACATCGTTTTCGAGTCGTACGGCTTGAGCAGGGTTTCGTAGTTGTGAAAATCCTGCGGTATCTCTTCCTTGCCGTACCCGGATGCAAATACGAACGGCACGCCTTGCTCGCGCAACTGTTCCGCCAGGGGAAATACCAGATCGCGACCAAGGTTTACATCGAGAATGGCGGCGTCGAAACCGTCGATCTTCGATACCCGAAGCCCTTCGGCGAGGCTGGTCACGCCGTGGACTTCGTAGCCCGCATCGGAAAGCAGGTCGTCCAGCACCATCGCGATGAACACCTCATCTTCGACCATCAGTACGCGCGGTTTGTAAGTCATGGATAGCCTCCTCGTCGGTCCGCGATTTCCTGCGGCGCAAAAAAATACAGCATCTTTGACGATAAGATGGCCGCGCCTAGGTGATGACGCTGTGTCGCGGCGGTGAAAGGCCCGCATGCCGTTCACAAAATTTGCCAGCGCAGGCATCTCGCTGCCGCAGTCGAACCCGTACGAACGCGCTTTCTTGCGGAACGCTCAGCGCCGACGCTGAAGCGACGCCGTAATGCCGTCAGTAACCCTTGGCGACTACCAGCCAGCCCTCGCTAGCTACCCGTATCGGCACCGGTGTACGCTCCCCACCCTCGCCGCGATCTGCGCGAGCGATAGCCAGGGGAAAGGGAAAGCACATGAAAAATCTGCTGTTGAATAGCGGCACAGGCGCCGCCGGAAAATTTTCGGTCGGTGCGATTCTGATCGTCGTTATCGTCATTGTTCTTCTGTTGAACAGCGTCTTCGTCATCTCGCCCAGCGAGGAGGCCGGCACGCGTTGGCTCGGTGGTACACCGATGACGACCGCGCCGCTGACCACCGGCATGCACTTCAAGGTGCCGTTCTTCGAAAACGTCGACCGCATTCAGACCAGCCGCTCGGTCTACACGCTCAACGCGCTGGACGTCTATACCAACGACAATCAGAAAGTCACCATCGACGTCAGCATCATTTATCAGATCCCCAGCGCCGCAGTGATGAACCTGCTTTACCACGTCGGCCGCGCCGGCGCCTTCGATATCGACGGCACCATCCTGCCGGTGGTGCGCGACCGCGCGCTGGCCGCCTTCGCACGCTACAACACGCTGACCATTTCCGACCAGCGCTCGCAGATCACCCTGCAGATGCGCAAGGACGTCAGCGAAGCGCTGCTGCGACTGTTCGGCGTGGAGACCATCGACGTGCAGCTCACCGGCATCCACTACTCGCCCGTGTTCGACCAGTCCATCGAGGAAGCCGTGCGCGCCAAGAACCTCGCGGTGCAGGCGGAAAACACCGTCGCGCAGAAAAAGTTCGAAGGCCAGCAGAAAACCGTCACCGCTTCCGCCGAAGCACAGGCCGCGGTCGAAAGCGCCAACGGCGAAGCCCAGGCCACCGTGCTGCAGGCCGACGCTCAGGCCAAGGCCATCGCCACCGTCGGCAACGCGCTGAAAACCAACCCCGACTACGTCCACTTCTACGGTATGCAGCGCTGGAACGGCATCCTGCCCCAGGTCGTCGGCGCCGGCTCGATCCCGATGATCGATTTGAAGGGAGGGGATGTGGGGAAGTAGGCATGGTGATCACCCCGCTTCTAGCGCTCGCCAAAAGTGGAACTAGGAGGTCAAGGCTACTCCGCGTGGGTGCGATGGCGCCCAGCGCCATGTTCGGACGCTCGATGTCGTATGCCCTTAGCGCCTGTTTAACGCGTATCGTCCATGCCTCCGATGCGAGCCTGATGAAATACGCCCATGACGACACTGCAGCCCTTTGCGCAAAGCGGATTTCTCGCCCATCTGGAGCGTCTCGCCGATGCCCCGACACCCGCTGCCGAGGCGCAACTGCCTTCGCAGCTGACGGCGCTAGTTTTGAACGCCGATGGAAGCGGCACGCTGACCCGGGCGGCCCACGAGCTGATCGCGCTGCTGAAAGCCCGCAAAGCTTTACTCCAGACAACGTTCGACACCGCGCTGGTCGCCGACGAACTTCGCCGATACCAGAAATTCTCCAAACCCGGGCAGCCCTCGCCGCACGTCGTCGGGCTTCGGCAGAAGCAGGCCGCCACGCGACAAGCCGGCAACGTGGCGAGGCAGTCGCTCGTCAAGTCAGCGGCGGCCTTTGTGCGGGAGGCCGGTATCGATGTGCCTCAGCGCGTGGCGATTGAGGTTTTCATCGACAAATGGATCGATACGAGCCTGCCGAAGGGAATCTCGCCATCGCCATCGACATAGCCGTGCCAACCTCTTCAGGGATCAAGAGACTCTTGCACGACGGCAAAAGTCGAAAAATCCGTCAACCTTCATCCCAGCGCCAAGCCTCACGCAACCGCTCACCGAGATATTCGATGAACGCACGCACGCGCGGTGCGAGATGGCGGCTGTGTGGATAGATGGCGTGCAGCGGTGCGGAAGATATGCGGTACTTCGGCAACACGCGGCGCAGGCGGCCGGCGGCGATATCGTCACCGACGTCCCAGATCGACTTCAGCACAATGCCTGCGCCTTCCAGTGCCCAGGTGTGCGCTGCGCTACCGTCGTTGCTGAGCAACGGACCGGTGACGCGCACAGTCATGGAGTCACCGTTTTCGAAGCGCCAGTCGGTCCAGGGCTGGTCACGCATGATGATGCAGCGGTGCCCGACCAGCTCGTCGGGATGCTTAGGGACGCCGTACTTTTTCAGATAGGCAGGCGCCGCGCACAGCACGCGATAATTCGGCGCCAGCTGCCGTGCGATCAGTGACGAATCGGCGAGGCTGCCGAAACGGATGGCCATATCCGCACCGTTCTCCAGCAGATCGATAACGGTATCGGTCAATTCGAGCTGCACGCTCAGCCGCGGATGCAGCCGCTGAAAATCGCTGACGATCGGCGCGATCCACTGCCGGCCGAACGCCCTCGGCGCGCTCAGGCGAAGCAATCCGCCGACGGTTCCCCGACGGCGTGAAATCAAGGCTTCGGCCTCTTCCACCTCGGCCAGAATCCGCACGACCTGCGCGTAAAACAGTACGCCCTCCTCGGTCAGCGTCTGGCGTCGCGTGGTGCGCTGGATCAGGCGCACACCCAGACTCTTTTCCAGCTGCGCCAGCCGTTTGCTGACGACCGCCAGTGAGATATCAAGCTCACGTGCGGCGGCCGACAGGCTCCCGGCAGAAACGATGCGGGCAAACGCGGCGAGGTTCGGGAGGCTATCGATCATGGCGATGATTATCTACAAAATGGAAAGGATTCATCCTTTCCACGCCAGTATTTCGGCTGCAAACAAAGAGTGATGCTCTGCTTCGGCCGGCAAAACTACCGACCGGGCGCCCTGTCGCGCTGCCTCTTTAGCAATGGAGCCATCTCATGTCACCAGCACCGATCAAACGCCGCCGATCCACTCGTTTTCTGCTGCTTGCGTCGTGGGGCGTCGTCTTGGCCGCGCCGGCCTTGTCGGCCACGGACACACTGGTCGAGCCGGAGACGGTAGTGGTCGACAGGAGTCTGCCGAAAGATCGGCTCGACTCCCAGCTATTGGCCGCGCGTCGTTATGACACGTTCTGGACCAGCGGTGACGAAGCGCTGGCGCGCGCAGCGCTGGCTCCCGGTTTCATCGACCGCACCCTGCCATCGGGACGTCCGCAGGGCGTTGCCGGTCCACTCGCCGCGTCAAAAGCGTTCCACGCGGCCGTTCCCGACTTGCACTGCACGGTCGAGCAGATGATCGTCGCGGGTGACCGCGTCGTCGCGCACCTGCATTTCACGGGTCACTTCACCGGCCAGTTCAAGGGCATGCACGGCAAAGGTCAGGCGATCGACTTTATCGCTACCGACATATACCGGATTGCCGAAGGCCGCATCGCTGAGAACTGGCATCTGGAAGACAACCTGACCTTCCTGCAGCAGATCGGCGCCCTCGCCAAATAAGAGGTCAGTCGGAGATACCGAATCCGAGTCTTCCGATGCGCTGGCGAACCAGCACGCCGGCCGTCGACGTTTTCTCGCCAGGGCCGGCACCACCGCTAGCGCGCTGGCCACGTACACCGTGCCAAAGACGGCTTCGGCGCGGGCAACGCGGAGATATTGAACCGGCTCTAACGTCGTGCCGCGTTGCTCCAAGCAAGGCGTGTACTTTCAAGCGCCGCGTAGGCGCAGCATCAGTCCCTTCAGAAAATTCCGCAGCAGCTGGTCGCCGCAGAGGCGAAAATTCTTGTGATCGGGCTGGCGGAACAGCGCGCTGAGTTCGGGCTTGGAAATCGGGAAACCGGCGTCGGCCAGAATCTGGTGCATGTCGACGTCCTTAAGCTCGAACGCGACGCGCAGCTTTTTCAACACCACGTTATTGGTGACGCGCTTTTCGATCGGTCGCGGCGGCTGGCTCTCGTCGCGGCCGCGGCGCTGCACCACCAGGCCGTCGAGAAAATGTGCCAGGACGGTATTGCTGCACTCGACGTAGCCCTCCTCGCCGTCCTTTTTCAGAAAGGCCTGCACATTCTCTTTCTCGATCGGAAAATTCGCATCTGCCAGCTTGGTGATCTCCACCACCTTGCCGTCGCTGAGATCGAGCATGTAGCGGATGCTGCGTATGACGTCGTTGTTGATCATCGAGGGTCCGACAAAAGCGTGGAAAAGACCGCCATGCTACCGCGACGGTAAAGTGACTGCGGCCATAGGCCGCCCGATCCTCTTGCCGCATGCGAAACTTGCCCCACCATGAGCGAATTGCCGCATACGTTGGCCGGCCCATGCCGGCATCAGGACGACATCAAGAAAAGCCGTTTTCTGGCGCAGGCTGCGCCCGTGGAATCGACGGCGGCAGCGCTGGCGTTTGTGCAGGAGGTGGCCGATGCCACGGCCACACACAACTGTTGGGCTTATCGCACCGGCCAGGACTATCGCTTCAACGACGACGGCGAACCCGGCGGCACCGCCGGACGACCGATCCTGCAGGCGATCGAAGGTCAGGGCATGGATCGCGTCGTGGTCGTGGTCACGCGCTGGTACGGCGGGATCAAGCTCGGCGCGGGTGGCTTGGTGCGCGCGTATGGCGGCACCGCGGCGGAATGCCTGCGACGCGCCGAGCGGCTGCCGATCGTATCGATGGCACGCCTCGGTCTGCACTGCGATTTCGCCGAACTGAGTTTGCTGAAGGGGCGACTGAAGGACTGGCAGGCCGATATTCACAGCGAAACCTTCGACGCCGACGGCGTAGAGCTGCAATTGCAGTTACCGGAAAGTCGCGTCGCCGAGGCGCAGGCGCGCATCATGGACATCAGCCGCGGGCGCGGCATGGCCGTATGGCTGGATTGAATCGGCGATCATGCGCCCCACTTCAATGGCAACGTCTGCGTTCGACAGCGGGCGCGCAATCGCTGAAAGTTCCAGCCCGCGGCCCTTCGACTTCGTGTCGGCGCGCCGAGGGTGAACGGTGAGGGTGGCTTGCCGACCTGATCTGCGCGCTTCGGACAGCCAAAAATTTATCGACCCATCTTGCGAGAACTCATGAGCGACTCCTCGACTGACAAACCCCGCTCTGTTCGCCGCGTAGGCGCATTGCGCCAGCTCTGGCCTTTCATCAAACCGCATCGCGCGCTGGCCATTGGGTGGCTGTTCTTTCTGGCGCTTTCATCGGGCGCGTCGCTGGTGCTGCCGATGGCTTTTCGGCACATCATCGACCAGGGTTTTGGTCACTCCAGTCTGGGCGTTATCAACGCCACCTTTATCGCACTGTTCGGCGTGGCGCTGGTGCTGGCCTTTGCCACTGCCGCACGCTACTTCTGCATCACCCTGCTGAGCGAGCGGGCGCTGGCGTCGCTGCGCGACAAGCTCTATTCGCATCTGATTCGCCTCGACGTCGGTTTTTTCGAAAAGAGCCGCGTGGGTGAACTGACCTCGCGCCTGAGCGCCGATACCGAAGTGGTGCAGGCCTTGATCGGATCGGGTGTATCGATTGCGCTGCGCAGTGCGGTCATGCTGCTGGGCGCGGCCGTGGCGATGGTCTGGACGGCGCCCTCGCTGGCTGGCCTCACCGCGCTGGTGATTCCCGGCGTCATGCTGCCGATCTTGATCTTCGGCCAGCGCGTGCAGAAGCTGTCGCGCGCCAGCCAGGACCGGCTGGCTGACGCCGCGGCCATCGCCAACGAAACCTTGAACGCCTCCACGGCGGTCAAGGCCTATGCCCGCGAGGACATCGAAAGCAGCCGCTACGGTTCGGCCATCTACCGCGCGCTGGCCACCGCCCGTCGCCGCATCGGCATGCGCTCGCTGCTGACCACGGCGGTCATCGTGCTGGTCTTCGGCGCCATCACGCTGGTGCTGTGGGTCGGCGCACGTCATGTGCTGCAGGGCACGATGGATGCCGGCGTGCTGGGCCAGTTCGTGCTGTACGCCATTTTCGCTGCCGGCTCGGTCGCCGGACTGTCCGAAGTCTGGGGCGACGTGCTGCGTGCGGCCGGCGCGATGGAACGCATCGGCGAACTGCTGGCCGAGCGCGCCAGCATCACCGCACCGGCCAACCCGACGCGGCTCGCCCAGCCCGTGCGCGGTGAGATTCGTTTCGAGGGCGTGACGTTCAACTATCCCACCCGCCCGGACGCTGCGGCACTGCATGACTTCACCCTCGTCATCAACCCGGGAGAGACGGTCGCGCTGGTCGGCCCATCCGGTGCCGGCAAGAGCACGGTGCTGTCGATGCTGCTGCGTTTCTACGACCCGCAGGCCGGACGGATATGCATCGACGGCGTCGACCTGCGCGCGCTGGCGCTGGACGACCTACGCAAAACGATTGCCCTGGTGCCGCAGGAAACCATCATCTTCAGCGGCAGCGCGGCGGACAATATCCGCTTCGGCCGACAGGAGGCCAGTGACGAGGAAGTACGCGAGGCTGCGCGCTCCGCGGAAGCAGATGGTTTCATCAGCGCACTCAACGACGGCTACGCGGCCGAAATGGGCGAGCGTGGCGTGCGCCTGTCCGGCGGCCAGCGCCAGCGCATAGCGATTGCCCGCGCGATCCTGCGCGATGCGCCGCTGCTGCTGCTCGACGAAGCCACCTCCGCGCTCGACGCGCAGTCCGAAGCCGCCATCCAGCAAGCGCTAGAGCGGCTGGAAAAAGGCCGCACGACCCTAGTCATCGCCCATCGCCTGGCCACCGTCAAACGCGCCGACCGGATCGTGGTGATGGACGGCGGTCGTATTGTGGCGCAAGGCACGCACGACGACCTGCTGGCTGAGGGTGGGCTGTATTCGGAACTCGCGAAGCTTCAGTTCGTCGCCTGAGGCCCCTAGCGTAGCAGGCATGACTTTCGGCAGTGTCCGCCGGAACGCATCCCCTCCAGCATCGACGGTTTTGGGGAGCAGATCGTCATGCGGAGACTCTACATGCGCCGGTTGCTGGTATCGGGTATCGCCCTGGCCCTGAGCGGTGCCAGCCTCGTCGGCATCGCAGCGCCGACCACGTCGCCAGCCGAAGCATCGGCACTGGCGCCGACCCAACTGCCGCGCGGCGTGGTGCCGAGCCATTACGATGTCTCCATCGTGCCGCACGCGGCGGCGATGAATTTCGATGGTCAGGTCACCATCACCGTCGACGTGCAGCAGCCGACCGCCAGCATCACTCTCAATGCCGAGGACATGGTGTTCTCGAAAGTGGCCCTGACCTCGGTCAACGGCAAGCCGGTGGCGACCCCGAAGGTTAGCATCGATGCCGACGCGCAGACGGCGACCTTCACCTTCGCCAAGCCGCTGGCCGCCGGCAGCTACAAGCTGGCGATGACCTACACCGGCAAGATCGGCACCCAGGCCAATGGCCTCTTTGCGCTGGACTATGACAGCAAGGCCGGCAAGCAGCGCGCGCTCTACACGCAGTTCGAGAACTCCGACGCGCGCCGCTTCATTCCCTCGTGGGACGAGCCCGCCTACAAGGCCACCTTCAACCTCGACGTCACCGTGCCATCGGACCAGATGGCGGTAAGCAACATGCCGGCGGCCTCGACCACCAAGCTGGCCAACGGCCTGAGCCGCGTGACGTTCCAGCCGTCGCCGAAGATGTCGACCTATCTGCTGTTTTTCGGCACCGGCCAGTTCGATCGTGCCACCACCACGTCCGATGGCACCGAGATCGGCGTGATCGCGCAGAAGGGCTCGGTCGGTCAGGCCGATTTTGCGCTGAAGTCGGCGAAGGACGTGCTGCACGAATACAACCAGTATTTCGGCGTGCCCTACCCGCTGCCCAAGCTGGACAATATCGCGGCACCTGGGCAGAGCCAGTTCTTCAGCGCGATGGAAAACTGGGGCGCGATCTTTACCTTCGAATACAGCCTGCTGCTGAATCCAGCCATCGCCACGCAGAGCGACAAGCAGGAAGTGTTCAATACCGCCGCCCACGAAATGGCGCACCAGTGGTTCGGCGATCTGGTCACCATGCGCTGGTGGGACAACCTGTGGCTCAACGAGGGCTTTGCCTCGTGGATGGCCAGCCGTACCACCGAGAAGCTGCATCCGGAGTGGCACACCCACCTTTACGCCGTAGGTGTGCGCGAAGGCGCCATGAGCGTCGACGCGGTCGCCACCACGCATCCCATCGTGCAAAACATCGCCACCGTCGAGCAGGCCAGCCAGGCTTTCGACACCATCACCTATTCCAAGGGTGAGGCCGTCATCGGCATGCTCGAAGGCTACGTGGGCGAGGACGCCTGGCGTGCCGGCGTTCAGCGCTATATCAAGGCGCACGCTTACGGCAACACGGTGTCCGACGATTTGTGGAAGGCGATGGACGCGCAAGGCAACAAGCCGATCACCGCGATCGCGCACGACTTCACCCTGCAGCCCGGCATTCCGCTGATCAAAGTGGAAGCGGCCAGCTGCCAGTCGGGCACGACTACGGTCAACCTCACGCAGGGCGAATTCACCCGCGATCGCCCCGACAAGACGCCGTTGCGCTGGCATGTGCCGGTAATCGCGCAGTCGCTCGGCGGTGCCCCGGTAAGCACCCTGGTCGACGGTCACGGAACGCTCAATGTGCCGGGTTGCGGCCCGATCGTGGTGAATGCCGGCCAGAGCGGTTACTACCGCACGCTGTACACGCCGACGGCATTCAAGGCGCTGAGTGAATCCTTCACCAAGCTGCCCGAGATCGACCAGCTCGGCCTGATGGGCGATACCTGGTCGCTCGGCATGGCCGGCCTGCAACCAGCGTCGGACGTGCTGAATCTGGTCCAGCGCGTGCAGGCCGACGCCAGCCCGGAAATATGGGAAGAAGTTGCCGGCGTACTGTCCGGTCTGGACAACTACTACAAGGGCGATACCGCACGCCAGGCCGTGCTGCGCAAATTCGCCATTGCACGCCTTGCACCGGAGTTTGCTCGCATCGGCTGGACGCCACAGACCGGTGAAAGCGGCCCGACCAAGATCCTGCGCACCGAGCTCATCGCTACGCTCTCGCAGCTGGGCGACCAGGATCTCATCGTCAAGGCGCGCGACTACTATGCGCATCCGGACAGCATGCCGTCGGAACTGCGCAAATCCATCCTCTACGTGGCGGCCAGCCACGCCGACTCCGCCACCTGGGACAAGCTGCATGCCCAGGCCAAGGCCGAGACCACGCCACTGATCAAGGACGAACTCTATGGCCTGCTGTCCACCAGCGAGGATGAAACGCTGGCCAAGCGGGCGCTGGATCTCGCTCTTACGCCCGAGCCCGGCGCCACGACCAGCGCGGGCATGCTTTCCGACGTCTCACGCCGTCATCCGGACCTGGCGTTCGACTTCGCCGTGGCCCACCGCGATCAGGTCGACAAGCTGGTCGACTCTACCTCGAGCAGCCGCTATTACCCGATGCTGGGTGCGGCGTCGGTGGATCCGGCGATGATCGGCAAGATCGAGGCCTATTCCAAGGCCCATATCGCCGTAAGCTCGAGGCGCGCAGCCGACACCGCCATCGCAGGCATCCGCTATCGCATGATGATTCGCGAAAAGCGCCTGCCGGCCATCGATGCGTGGCTGAAGAAAAACGGCGGCTGATCGTTCTGCCGCTGAAAATGAAAGAGGCCCCGTTGTGCGGAGCCTCTTTTTTATGCTCCGTTGATTCGCATCATCCGGCTGCGCCTTGGGAACACTGACGCATCGGTGCCACGACGCCTGGGCGAACCGTGCTTCCTAACCTTTGTTGTCTTCGAATACCTTCCGCGCGATCTGCAGCGCAGACATCGCCGTTGGCCAGCTGGAATAGAAGGCCAAATGGGTAATCGTGGCAATGATTTCGTCTTTCGTGATGCCGTTGTCCAAGGCCTTTTTCAAATGGAACGGCAGCTCGTTGGTGCGATAGAGCGAGATCAGGCTGGTGATCGTCACCAGGCTGCGATCGCGCGCCGACAGCGCCTGATTCTCCCAGACATCGCCGAACAGGACTTTGTCGGTAATCTCGGCCAGATGCGGTGCGATATCGCCAAAGGATTGGCGTGCGTTGGTCGGTTCGTCAGCCATACATTTCTCCGGTAGGTGCCAAGCGCGTTCGATCGGCGGATGAGTTAATCAAGCATCACCGATCGACGATCAGTGAGCGACGAAACCGCCGTCGACCGGCAAAGCAACACCGAGCACAAAACTCGCGCCCGGGCTGCACAACCACAGCACCGCAGCGGCGATTTCTTCCGGACGGCCCATGCGGCCGATTGGCTGATCGCGCAGAAATTCCTTCATCGCCGCAGGGTCGATACCGTCGCCCATTGGCGTCTCGATGCAGCCGGGGCACACGGCATTGATGCGAATGCCGCGCGTCGCGTAGTCCAGCGCGGCACTCTTGGTCAGGCCGATCACGCCGTGCTTGCTGGCGTGGTATGCCGAGCGACCGGCCAGTCCGACGAGCCCGCCCAGCGAGGAGCAGTTGACGATCGCCCCGCTGCCCTGTTGGCGCATCTGCAGCAGCTCGTGCTTCATGCAGGTCCAGATGCCACGCAGATTGACGGCATTCACTTCGTCGAACGCCTCCGAGGTTTCGTCGGTGACGTCGCCCATCGGGCCGAGAATGCCGGCGTTGTTGTATGCCATGTCCAGCCGGCCGAACGTGGCGACGGTGCGCTCGACCATCGCAGCGGCCTGCGCTTCGTCGGTGACGTCGCAGACGACGCTGATGGCATGATGACCGGCCGCCGTCAGCGCGTCGGTGGCAGCCTTCAATGCCACCTCGTTGCGGTCGGCGAGCACGACTGCTGCACCTGCCTGGGCAAATGCGTTCGCCGTGGCCAGTCCCAGGCCGGAGCTGGCGCCGGTGACGAGGGCGACCAGGCCCTTGAAGTCATAGATCGGATTCATGGTTGGTTCCTCGGATTCGAAGTGTGTGATTTGATTTGTCGTGGCACGGCTCGGCGCGCGTTGCTGTTGCTTCAGCGATTGACGAACGGCCGTGTCAGGGCGCGGGAGCAACTTAGCCCTGCGCCGGGCCAGCCAAATATTCCTCGTCGGTGACTTTCTCGAGCCAGATGACGTTCTTTCCGTCCAGCGCTTCCTGCACCGCGATATGCGTCATCGCCGTGGTCGAGGTGGCGCCATGCCAGTGCTTGTGGCCCGGCGGGCACCAGATCACGTCGCCGGCACGGATTTCGACAATCGCTTCGCCCTCGCACTGCGTCCAGCCGCAGCCTGCCGTGACGATCAGCGTCTGGCCCAGCGGGTGGGTATGCCATGCCGAGCGGGCACCCGGTTCGAACGTCACCGCCGCACAGGAAACACGCGCCGGCGCCGGCGGATGGTTCAAGGGATCGATGCGTACCGTGCCGGTGAAATAGTCGTCCGGGCCTTTCTGGGAAGGCTGCGACCCCGCGCGCTTCAGTTCCATGGTGATGCTCCTCGTCGCTGGCGTGGAAAGAGTGAACCTCGTCGCCAGCGTCGAGGTCCGGCGTTCAAGGTAGTCTCCGAGGACATATGCGACTAGACGCCAATATGCGTATGAAGTTGTGAGAAAATCTCAGCAATGGCACGCGTCAACACCAACGATCTGGTCGCCTTTCTCAGCGTGGCGCGCGAACGCAGCTTTACCCGTGCCGCCGCCAAGCTGGGCGTGTCGCCATCGGCGCTCAGTCACACCATGCGCGGGCTCGAGGAACGCCTGGGCATTCGCCTGCTCACCCGCACCACGCGCAGCGTGACGCCGACCGAGGCCGGCGAGCGCCTGCTGCGCTCGGTCGGCCCCCGGCTCGACGAAATCGAGGCAGAACTCGACGCGCTCGGCGACCTGCGCGACAAGCCCGCCGGCACCATCCGCATCAACGCCGATGAAAACGCGCTGACCTCGGTGCTCTGGCCAGCGCTGCGCCGATTTCTGCCGGACTACCCGGACATCAAGATCGAAGTCGTCACCGATTACGGCCTGACCGACATCGCCGCGGAGGGCTTCGATGCCGGCATCCGCCTGGGCGGCATGGTCGCCAAGGACATGATCGCGGTGCCGATCGGCCCCGCCATGCGCATGCTGGTGGTCGCCGCGCCGGCGTATCTGAAGGGCCGAGCCAAACTGAAAACGCCGCAGGATCTCACCCATCACGCGTGCATCAATCTGCGCCTGCCGACCTACGGCGGCCTCTATGCCTGGGAGTTCGAAAAGAACGGCAAGGAGCTGCGCGTGCGCGTCGAAGGGCAGCTGATTTTCAACAGCATCCTGCCGATGCTCGAGGCGGCGCTGGACGGGTTCGGCATCGCCTATCTTTCCCAGACGCAGGTGCAACCGCACCTCGACAGCGGCGCACTCGTCCAACTGCTCACCGACTGGACGCCGCCCTTCACCGGCTATCACTTGTACTACCCGAACCGACGCCAGCCGACTCAGGCATTCACCGTGTTGCTCAATGCGCTGCGCTGTTGCGGTGCCGCGTAACCCGCAGGAAAACTTCCCCCTGCTTTTAGCGACCGGGTGGTGCGAGCACAGAACATGGAGCGCCAGGGCCTTCATGTCATTTTCTCTTCGACACTGCCGAGGGTGTGACCGTGCTTTTCAGCGACCCTCCGCGCACGCAAGACGCGGCGTTGCGGGAGGTTCTAGCCTGAAGCACGCGTGACAATGCGACGCGTCGCGGAGTCACGGGCATTGCCGCAGCATTGACGCTTCACCGCCTAACTTCAACGCATGTCCGATCCCCTGCTCCAGCCGCGCCCCGAAGGCCTTTATTGTCCGGCCGGCGATTTCTTTATCGACCCGATGCTGCCGGTGGCGCGGGCGGTGGTAACGCATGCGCATGGCGACCACGCGCGCTCGGGCAGCGGGCGGTATCAGGTCGCGGCGGCGGGTATCGGGCTGATGCGCGAGCGGCTGGGCCAGGATGCGCTGATCGACGCGCACGATTACGGCGAAACCTTTCGCATGGGCGAGGTCGAGGTCTCGCTGCATCCGGCCGGGCACGTGCTGGGTTCGGCGCAGGTCCGCATGGCCTACGGCGGGCGCGTGGTCGTGGTGTCGGGCGATTACAAGCGCGATCCCGATCCCACCTGCGTGCCGTTCGAGCCGGTGTCTTGCGATGTGTTCGTCACCGAGTCCACGTTTGGTCTGCCGGTGTACCGCTGGCCGCCGATGACGCAGGTGATCGACGACCTGCTGGCGTGGTGGGACGACTGCGCGCAGAAACAAATTCCGGCCGTGCTGTTCTGCTACGCGCTGGGCAAGGCGCAGCGCATCCTTGCCGAGCTCGCACCGCGCACCGAGCGCATGGTGCATCTGCACGGCGCAATGCTGCGGCTGGTCGAGAGCTATCGCGAGGCCGGCGTGCGGATGGTGCCGACCGAGCCGGTGAGCGAGTCCGCGCGCGGCCGCAACTTTGCCGGTGAACTGATCCTTGCGCCGCCCTCGGCCGCCGGCTCGCCGTGGATGAAGCGCTTCAGCAAAGCCTCGACCGGCTTCGCCTCGGGCTGGATGCAGATACGCGGCAACCGTCGCCGCCGCGGTTACGACCGCGGTTTCGTGGTGTCCGATCACGCCGACTGGCCCGGCCTGATCCGCAGCGTCGAAGACAGCCAGGCCAGCCGCATCTACGTCACACACGGCGATGGCGATACGCTGATTCGTCACCTGCGCGATCTCGGCCACGACGCGCAGTCGTTGCACGTATTGCGCGGCACCGACAACGAGAGCGGCGGCTGATGCACCGCTTCGCCACGCTGTATACCGAACTCGATCGCACCGCCTCGACCCTGGCCAAACGCGGGGCCATCGCCAGCTATCTGCGCGACGCCCCCGCGGGCGACGCCGCCTGGGCGGCATACGTGCTCGGCGGTGGCAAGCTGCGCCGGCTGGCCACCTCGACCGAACTGCGTCAGGCGCTGGCCGCCAGCACCGGCTACGCCGACTGGCTGATCGACGAGAGCTACGAGCAGGTCGGCGACCTGGCCGAAACCATTGCGCTGATGCTGCCCGAAGGCGACGGCTCGCTGGCCGATGAGCCCTTGCAGACATGGATGGAACAAAAGCTGCCCGCGCTGGCGAAGCTGGAAAGCGCCGATCGCGTCGCGCAGCTGCAGGCCTGGTGGCGCGCGCTAAGGCCGGCGCAGGTGTTTCTGCTCAACAAGCTGATCACCGGCTCGCTGCGCGTCGGCGTATCGCATCGCCTCGTAGTGCAGGCGATCGCGCAGTGGTCGGGCCAGCCGACTGACCTTATCGCGCATCGCATGAGCGGCCAGTGGAAACCCGCCGCCGATGCGCTGACCGCGTTGACGCACGCCGCCGGCGACGACGAACATCTGGCCGATCGCCCCTACCCTTTTTTTCTCGCCTCGCCGCTGGAGCACGAGGCGGAAATGCTCGGCGACATGGACGAATGGATGGCCGAATGGAAGTGGGACGGCATCCGCGCGCAGCTGATGCGCCGCGATGGCCACGTCGGCCTGTGGTCGCGCGGCGAGGAGCGTCTCGACGGCCGCTTCCCCGAAATCGAAGAGGCCGCCGCCGCGCTGAAATCCGACGGCGTCATCGACGGCGAAATCCTCGCCTGGGATGCGCAGGAAAAATTGCCGCGCCCGTTCACCGCGCTGCAGAAGCGCATCGGCAAACTGAAGCCTGGCGCCAAGCTTCTAACCAGCGCACCCGTGTGTTTCATGGCGTATGACCTGCTCGAGCACAACGGCAGCGATCTGCGCGAACAGCCGCTGCGCGAACGCCGCGACATGCTCGCCGCACTGATCGACGGTGTCGATCCGGCGCTGATGCTGTCGCCTCCCGTGGTCGCCGACTCATGGACCGCGCTGACCGTCGAGCGCCAGCAGTCGCGCCAGCGCCAGACCGAAGGCCTCATGCTGAAGCGGCTCGACTCGCCGTATCGCGTGGGCCGCAAGCGCGGTGACTGGTGGAAGTGGAAGGTCGATCCGTACACGCTCGACGCCGTGCTGCTGTACGCGCAGCCGGGCCACGGACGCCGCTCCGGCCTGTTCACCGACTACACCTTCGGCGTCTGGGACGGCGATACGCTGGTGCCGGTGGCCAAGGCCTATTCGGGCCTCGACGACAAGGAGATCGGCCAGCTCGACCGCTGGATTCGCGCGCACACTACTGACCGTTTTGGTCCGGTGCGCGCGGTAGAAGCCACGCACGTGTTCGAGCTCGCGTTCGAAGCGGTGCAGCTTTCCGCACGGCACAAATCCGGCGTGGCCACGCGCTTTCCGCGCATCCTGCGCTGGCGCACCGACAAGAGCATCGCTGATGCCGACAAGCTCGACGACCTCCGCCGCCTGGCGTCGGGCTGAAGCCCGCCTGCGCGCGTGGTTCGCCACGCTCGATCGCAAGCCCGCTGCTTTTCAGCGCGCGGCATGGAAAGCATGGGCGGAAGGCCACAACGGTTTGATCCATGCGCCCACCGGCACCGGCAAAACGCTGGCGGCGGTGGGCGGCCCGCTGATCGACGCGGTGCTCAATCCCGCGCGCGGCCTGCAGCTTTTGTGGATCACGCCGCTGCGTTCGCTGGCCACGGACACGGCGCAGCATCTGACCACGGCGGTCGAAGCAATGGAGCTGCCGTGGCGCGTGCTTCGCCGCACCGGCGACAGCAGCAGCGCCGAGCGCGCGCGACTGCGCCGCGGCGACTGCGAACTGCTGGTCACCACGCCGGAGAGTCTGGCCCTGCTGCTGAGCTATCCCGACGTCGCCGAGCGCTTTCGCCATCTGCGCGGCGTGGTGGTGGACGAGTGGCACGAACTCATCGGCAACAAGCGCGGCACGCTGCTGCAGCTGGGTCTGTCGCGGTTACGCACTCTGAAGCCCGAAGTGCGCGTGTGGGGACTGTCGGCGACGCTGGGTAATCTCGATGAAGCGATGCAGACGCTCGCTGGCGACGGCGTGCTGATCGGCGGCAGCGGCAACAAGAAAATCCAGATTCAGACCGCCCTGCCCGATGCTGGCGAACGCTTTCCCTGGGCCGGCCATCTCGGACTGAAGCAATTGGCGCGAGTGCTACGCGCCGTACTCGACGTACGCTCGGCGCTGGTGTTCGCCAACACGCGATCGCAGGCCGAGCTGTGGCACGAGGCGCTCGCCGCCGTGTGGCCCGAAGCGCCGGAAACGCTGGCCGTGCACCACGGCTCGATCGATCCCAAGCTGCGCTTCGCGGTGGAAGAAGGTTTGCGCCAGGGCACGCTGCGCTGCGTGGTCGCCACGTCGAGCCTCGACCTCGGCGTGGATTTTTCCAGCGTCGACCGGGTGATCCAGATCGGCAGCCCCAAGGGCGTGGCGCGGCTGCTGCAGCGCGCCGGCCGCAGCGGCCATTCGCCGGGCCTGCCGTCGAAAATTCTGTGCGTGCCCACGCACCTGCTGGAGCTGGCCGAGATCGCGGCCGCGCGGCGCGCGCTGGCCGCCCACCATCTGGAGCCGCGGCATCCGCTGCGCGGCTGTCTCGATGTGCTGGCCCAGCATCTGCTGACACGCGCGCTCGGCGGCGGTTTCAAAGCGGACCAGGCCTATGCCGAAGTGCGCTCCACGCGTGCCTATGCGCAGCTGCCGCGCGCGCAGTTCGATGCCGTGCTGGCCTATCTGCAAAACGGCGGCACGGCATTGGTCGGCTATCCGGAATACCAGAAGCTGCAGTGCGATTTGGACGGCCATTTCCACGTCGAAAGCAAGCGCGTCGCGCGATTGCATCGCCTTTCCATCGGCACCATCACGGCCGACGGCAGCCTGCAGGTGCGGTATATGAAAGGCGCGCGGCTCGGTGCCGTGGAAGAAAGTTTTGTTTCGCGGCTGCGACCGGGCGACCGTTTCCTATTTGCCGGCAAACATCTGGAGCTGGTGCGCGTGCGCGACATGAATGCCTACGTGCGGCCGGCGCCGAATCGCCAGGGTGGCGTGCCGCGCTGGATGGGTGGGCGCATGCCTTTGTCCAACGAGCTGTCGACCGAATTGCGCCGCACCTTGGCCGACACCGATGCGCCCGAAGCCGAGATGCGCGCTCTGCATCCGCTGCTGGCGATCCAGCGCGCGCAGTCGCGTTTGCCCAATGTCGACGAGGTGCTGATCGAACGCACGCATACGCGCGACGGCGAACATCTATTCGTCTATCCGTTCGCCGGCCGGCTCGCGCACGAAGGCCTGGCCGCCGTGCTCGGCTATCGGCTGGCGCAGATCGCCAAGGCGGACTACGGCTACGCAGTCAACGACTACGGCCTCGCCATCACCGCACGCAGGCTGCCCGCACTGGATGCCGAGACCATGCGCCAGCTGCTGCATCCGTGGGGCCTGCGCCGCGATATCCGCACCAGCATCAACCTCACCGAACTGGCGCGGCGGCAGTTTCGCGAAGTGGCGCGCGTAGCCGGCCTCGTGTTCAACGGCTACCCAGGCCAGGACAAGACGCTGCGCCAGCTGCAGGTGTCCAGCGGCCTGCTGTTCGACGTGCTGCGCCAGCACGATCCCGAGCATCCGCTGCTGTGGCAGGCCGAGCGCGAAGTGCTCGACCAGCAGCTCGACTATCCGCGCCTGCGCGACTGCCTGATCCGTATCGCGCGCGGCAAAATCCTCTACGTCGAACCGCCGCGCCTCACGCCGCTGTCGTTTCCGCTGTGGGTGGAGCGCCTGCGCGGCGGGGTGCACGCGGACGATTGGAAAAGCCGCGTCGAGCGTATGCTGGCCACCCTCGAAAAAGCCGCCGACCGATGATCGAATCGCGTATCCGCCTCGCCGGCGATAGCTGGACCTTGCACGCCGACCGGGCCATGTACTGGCCGCGGCACAAGGCGCTACTGGTCACCGATGTGCACTTCGGCAAAGGCTCCGTTCTGCGGCGTTCCGGCGTGGCGGTCCCGACAGGCCAGACGGCTCACGATCTCGCCCGACTCGATGTATTGATCGCCCATTACCGGCCTACGCGCGTCTTCGTACTCGGTGACCTGGTTCACGGCGCCGCGCCGCTCGATGCTCCCTGGATCCAGCAGGTCAACGCGTGGCGACAGCGACACGCCGCCATCACCATGACCCTGATCGCCGGCAACCACGACCGCCATTTCGACGCGCGCGACCTCAGCTTCGAAGTCATCCCCGAATCGCTGCGCATCGACAACATCCTGCTGCGCCACGAACCCGCCACCATCGAGGGCCGCTACGTTCTCGCAGGGCACGTCCACCCCGGCATCATGCTGCACGACGGCTGGCGAAAGCATCGCCTGCCGGCCTTTCGTTTTGGCGAGCACAGCGGACTGCTGCCCGCGTTCGGTACGTTGACGGGGTTGCATGAAACACCGCCTACACCCGGCGAACGCATTGTTGCCGTTACACCGGCGGGGTTGGTGCCGGTTGCGACTTAAGCTCGAGACAAGCGCACGCAGATCCTTCGCCGTCCGTTCGGATTATTTTTACTTGGGATTATCCAACTCCGGCACGCCGCTGCTGCGGTCGGCATAGGCCGCCTGAAAGCTCGGCCGACGCTGCCAGCGCTTCCAGAACGCATCCAGATGTTCGAAGCGCTCATCCAACGGGGTCGCGTTGACTGGGAACTTGGAAAAAGCGATGGCGGTGGCCAGCGTGATGTCCGAGAAGGTCGGTGTATCGCCGCCGAGCAGCCACTCGCGTCCATCCGACAAATGCTGATTGACTAGACCCGCATGCGCCAAGGCTTCCTTGCGGCAATGCTCGCCCCAGGCGTGATTGGTAGTGAGTTCAAGCTTGGGTCCAAGACCCTGATGCAGAACGTGGAAAGCGGTCACGATGCGATAGAGGATGTGCACCCAGATGCGGTTATCCCACATGTTGTCGAGGCCTTGCTCCAGCGCGCTCTCGCCCATGATCTTGCGCCCGGGGAAAGACTGATCGAGATACCGCACGACGGCAGCCGTCTCGGAAATAAAACTGCCGTCAGCCAGCTGCAAGGTGGGCGTTTCGCCCCACGGGTTCATTTTCAGATGCGGCCATTGCCGCTGCTCGCCGACCGGCGACATATCGTAAATGCGCTCATCAAACTGATCGGCAATACCCTTTTCATGCAGGAAAAGGCGAAGGCGCTGGGGGTTGGGGAAGGCCGAAGGGGATGTGAAGAGGCGGAGTTTGTTTGTCATGGTGCTGTTTCCTCAATGTTGGTGCGCATGGCGTTGAAGATGCCGGAAGACGACGGCGGCGCGGATTTACGTGTGGAAGAATGTACCTACCGATCACTTGGTAGGTATACTTTGCAGGATATAATCTCCGCCGTCAACAACCGTGTTCTGTTTTCGCTCGAGGGCTGCAGCCGTGAAAAATGATGTGAGCTCAAATTCCAGGGAAAACATCCTGGCAGCAGCACGAAGCGCCGCGCAGGCGCGCGGCTACGGCGGATTGAATTTTCGCGAGCTCGCCGAAGATGTCGGCATCCGGGCCGCCAGCATGTATCACCACTTCCCCAGCAAGGCCGATCTCGGCGCTGCCGTAGCGAAACGTTATTGGGAGGACTCAGCGAATCGTCTGGATGCTTTGCTGGCCGATTCCTCGGATCCGATCCAAAGCCTGCGCGATTATCCAGACACGTTCCGCAAGCCGCTGGAGAGCGGCAACCGCATGTGCATGTGCAGCTTCATGGCTGCCGAGTACGACGACCTGCCCGAAGCGGTAAAGAAAGAAGTGCAGACCTTTGCCGACGTGAATGTCGCGTGGCTGGCCAAGGTTCTTATCGCTGCAAGCGTGGTCAGTCCTGAAAAGAGCGAACCACGCGCGCGCGCCATTTTTGCGGCCGTCGCCGGTGCCCAATTGATGGCAAGAAGCCGTTCGGATATCGCGCTGTACGACTCACTGATTGATAGTTATCGCGCAGCTGGTCTTTTGCCAGCGTAACAGCGAAATCGGCCACAGGCACATAAGCGCGTTTTGGCTGTCCGGCTGCCATGTTTGTATGCGTAGCTGGCGTGGGATAAATGGAGCGCTTGAAAAATTCTTGTTTATCCCGGCTTTCAATTCGTTTCTCGCCATACGAATCTTCTGCATTAAAAACACACGCGCGCCTGAGCCATACTGATGACGCCTTTGTTCGGATCGATAAGGCGTGTATTGCCGCGCTCCTGCGGCGATTTCAGCGGACCGCATTCAGACACCGACCTAAGGAATGTGCCTCCGCATACGTTGGGTCATCAGCACGGGGGCAAAGCGTAATGGCGCAACTTTTTCCATCGGAACGAAACCCTCGCTGACATACAAGCGCATGGCCGATGAGTCACAACAGACCACTTCAAGCTGCACTGAGCGAGCCCGCATTGATACCGCCCAATCAACGATCGTTCGCAACAGAAGACGCGCCAAACCGTGGCCTCGACACTCCGGCGCTACCCACATTTGGTAAACGTTGACGATGGTGCTGTCAGAGCGATCGACTTTACCCCAGGCCAAACCGGCTGTCTTCGCGCCGACGTAACCGATCAATGGCAGGTCGAAGCCCGAGTTGCTCGCCACACGAAGCCGCGAATCCCACTCATCATCGGTGTGCGATTGCTCTAAAGCGAGAGTGCTTGAAAAAGCATTGGGCGACTCTTCAAGCGCCGACAAACGCAGGTTCCGATAAGTCCGAAATTCTGTTGCTTTGAATGTTCGAACGGTGATGGCGCGATGAGCTGGCATGGGTCAGCCGCCCAAGGCCAATTGATTTTTAGCATGTCGCGCTTCGTTCAATGCCGTGCTGATGCTTCGTACTTGTTCGACATCGCTCTGCCACTCGCCGCCCTGCATATCTTTCAGCAACGATGGATGCCATTTCATCTGCGACGCAAGCAGCCGCTTCGCCGACGCATGAAACTCGCTCGCTCCCGTCAGCGCGATCAACTCGCCGATGTTTCCGACACTCACCCCTGCCCCCGGCATCATGGCGATACGTCCCCCAGCCAGCTCGACCAGCTGACGAATCAACTTGGCTCCCTCGATCGCCGTCAACTGCGCACCTGAGGTCAGCACGCGCTCGCAACCCAATGCGATCACGTCTTCGAGTGCCGAAAGCGGATCGCGAGTGAGATCAAAGGCGCGGTGGAAGGTCACTCCCATATTGCCCGTGGCGGCCATCAGCGAACGGCAGCGCAGCAGGTCGATGTGGCCGTCGGCATCGAGCGCGCCGAGGACTACACCATCGCAACCAGCCTTTGCGCAGGCTTCGATATCGCGCAGCATGGTCTCGCATTCGAGGTCGCTGTAGAGAAAGTCGCCGGCGCGGGGACGAATGAGCACGTACAGCGGAATGGTGAGCTTTTCGCGCGCCAGCGCGATCTGCGCATACGAGGGCGTGAGGCCGCCCAGCTCCAGCGCGGTGCACAGTTCGACGCGCCCTGCACCGCCTGCCTGTGCGGCCAGCGCTGAGGCGACGGAGTTGGCGGCGATTTCCAACATCACGAAAAGCTCGTGCTGTAGACGCTTGATGAGGGGATCAGGCCATCCTGTTTTTTGGCATCGCACACGGCATAGGAGAAGCCGTGCTGGATCGCCCAGGCGCCGACGTCGCCGTGTTTGTTCATGGCGAGAAAGCCGACCTGCAGCTCTTTCGTCTGGGTGGGCCGACGGCGGATGATGCGCATCACGGCCTCTTTGCAGGCCTCCTGCGGGGAGCGCCCCTGGCGCATCAACTCGACCACGAGGAAGCTGCCCGCGTTGCGGATCACCTCTTCGCCGACGCCGGTGGAGGTGGCCGCGCCGACTTCGCCATCCACGTACAGGCCGGCGCCGATGATCGGGCTGTCGCCGACCCGGCCGCGCATTTTCCAGGCCATGCCGCTGGTGGTGCAGGCGCCGGCGAGGCGGCCCTGCGCATCGATGGCGAGCATGCCGATGGTGTCATGATTGCCGGCGCCGCCGGGCATACCGGGGCTGCCGCCATGGCCGTAGTCGTGCACTTCGCTGTTGATCGACGGCTGGTAGCGCGCGGTCTTCAGCCACTCGTGCCAGGCCTTGTCCGATTCGGGCGTCAGCAGTTCCTGCTTTTTGAAGCCCTGCGCCAGCGCAAACTGCAGCGCGCCCTCGCCGACCAGAAGCACGTGCGGCGTACGGTCCATCACCAGGCGCGCCACGCAAATGGGATGCTCGATATGTTCGAGCGCGGCGACCGCGCCGCAGTTGCCGTCGGCGTCCATGATGCTGGCGTCGAGCGTGACGTGACCATCGCGATCCGGATAACCGGCCTTGCCGACGCTATGGTTTTTCAGATCGGACTCGGGCACCTGCACGCCGGTTTCCACCGCATCGAGCGCGTGGCCGCCCTGGCTCAGCACCGTCCACGCCGCCTTGTTGGCGGCCACGCCGAAATCCCAGGTCGAGACGACACGCGCGCCGGAGAAAGCCTGGCTCGTCGATGCCTGCTTCGCCGCCAGCTTGCCGGCCCATGCCAGCGCCGAGGCGGACGCGCCCAGCAGCGAGGCCTTCAGGAAATTTCTGCGATCGGTCATGCGGTGCTCCATTGCGGAAAATAAAAAACCCCGCACAGTGTGCGGGGTTCCTTTGTGCCTCACAACGCAGGCCCGTCGATCAGGCCGCTGCCTCGACCGCCGAGGCCTGGGCCCCCTTCGGCCCCTGGGTCACTTCGAACTGCACGCGCTGGCCTTCCTGCAGGCTGCGAAAGCCCTTGGTGTTGATGGCCGAAAAATGGACGAAAACGTCATCCCCACCGTCCTCGGGCGCGATGAAACCGAAACCCTTGGCATCGTTGAACCACTTGACCGTACCGAAACGCATTGCGTGAACCTCTGAACATGGATTGGGTGCGCCAGGCGCGCGCAGAACCACCCTCGTTCCCCTGGTTCGCCGCCCCCGACCTGCCGAAAAATATCAACATGTCCGGTCTCAGCGCAATATCCGCGACCTAGGAAATTACCGTAGACCGCGACGGCATCCTCAGCTCTCGAGCAGTGCCGCGAGAATGCGCGGCACCTCGGCCGTGGCCGCCGCCAGGTGCGCAAAGATTTCCTCGATGCTGATTTCCGACTCGTCGCCGCAGCCGGCGGCAAAGTTGGCGACCAGCGCGAGGCAGGCGTATTGCAGCTCCAGCTCGCGCGCCAGCGAGGCCTCGGGCATGCCGGTCATGCCGACCAGATCGCAGCCGTCGCGCTTCATGCGCGCGATCTCGGCGCGGGTTTCCAGTCGCGGTCCCTGGGTGGCGCCATAGCAACCACCGGCGATCACCGCGATGCCGGCCTTGGCCGCGGCGGCCAGCACCGTCTGCCGCAGCGACTCGGTATACGGCTCGCTGAAATCGATGTGCTTTACCTCGGCACCGTCGGCGTCGCAGAAGCTGGTATAGCGGCCGTGGGTGTAATCGATGACCTGATCGGGCACCACGATCACACGTGGCCCCATATCGGCACGAATGCCGCCGACGGCGTTGACGCCGATGACTTTGCGCGCGCCCAGACTGTGCAACGCCCACAGGTTGGCACGGTAATTCACTCGATGCGGCGGCAGGCTGTGGCTTTCGCCGTGACGGGCCAGAAAGGCCACCCGCTTGCCGGCAAAATCGCCGATCACCACGTCACCGGCGGCCGGGCCGTACGGCGTATCCACTGCATGCCGCACGGTATTTTCCAGCCCGGGAAACTTGTACAGGCCGCTGCCACCGATCACGGCGAGGTCGATGTTGCTCATAGCTCAGCCCTCCTTCAACGCATAAATGGCCGGCAGATTGCGGCCCTGCTCGTGAAAGTCCATGCCGAAGCCGAACACGTAGCGGTCGGGGAGTTCGATGCCGTGAAAGTCGGCGCTGATGCCTTCGACCAGGCGATCGTGGCGCTTGGTGCACAGGCTGACGATCAGCACCCTTTTTGCGCCGCGTTGGTAGCAGTCGTCGCGCACGGCTTTCAGCGTGTGGCCTTCGTCGAGGATGTCGTCGACCAGCAGCACCACCCGATCGACCAGCGACACCTGAGGCTCGCGCAGCCAGTGCAGTTCGCTGCCGGTGGTTTCGCCGCGATAGCGCGTGGCGTGGACGTAGTCGAATTCGAGATCGGTGCGGATGGCCAGAGCCAGCTGACCGGCGAAGATCAGCGCGCCGTTCATCACGGTGAGAAACACCGGACGCTCGCCGTCGAGCGCCGCATCGATCTTGTGCGCCATCTCGGCGATGACGCTGTCGATCTCTTGGCGCTCATGCAGCAGGTCGGCAGTAACGAGCGCATCGGCGAGCGAAGGTGTGAGCGTGTTCATGCGTTTTCCCGATCGGCGTTCAACGCCGTGATGCGCGCGACGAAACGATCGCGCTGTGGATTGTTGAGAAGACCGGCCCAGCTGGCGCCGATGGCGCCGCGAAGCGCGGCAAGTTCGGGCGATAGGGCGCTCAGGCTCGCGCGGTCGGAGGCGCGATCCTGCACGGCGGCGATCGCCTGCGCCACCACGTCGGGGAAACAGGCCAGTACCAGATCGCAGCCCGCGTCGAGGTGGGCGCACACGCGCTCTTCCACGCTGCCGGCGGCACCGGCGGCGGCCATGCTGATGTCGTCGCTGATCACCGCGCCGGCAAAACCCAGCTCGCCGCGCAGGATCTGCTCGATCCATACGCGCGAATAGCCGGCAGGCTCGCCGTCGATCGCCGGATAGGTGACGTGCGCCATCATCACCGCCTCGACCTTGGCCTCGATGCATTCGGCAAACGGCAGCAGATCGTCACGGCGGATGGTGTCCAGATCGCGCGGGTCGATCGCCTGCGCCTTGTGCGTATCGGCAGCGACCGAGCCGTGGCCGGGGAAATGCTTGAGTACCGCTGCCATACCGCCCAGATGCATGCCGCGCACATAGGCCTGCGCCAGCTCGGCGGTGATCGCCGGATCGGCATGGAACGCGCGCAGGCCGATGGCCGCGTTGCCACGCGCCAGATCGACCACCGGCGCAAAGCTGAAATCCACGCCGCTGGCGCGCAGCTCGCTGGCCATGACCCAGGCGTGCTCCTCGGCCAGCCGCACCGCTTCCAGCGGATCGCGATCGTATACCTCGCCGATGCGTGCCAGCGCCGGCAGCCGGGTGAAGCCGTCGCGGAAGCGCTGTACCGGGCCGCCTTCCTGATCGACCGCGATCAGCAGCTCGTCGCCGCCGACCTCGCGGATGGCATCGCACAGCGCCACCAGCTGTTCGCGGCTGGCGTAGTTGCGCGAAAACAGCAGCACGCCGACGACGCCCGGCGCCGCGAGCCAGGGCTTTTCGTGATCGGCCAGTTCGAGGCCGGCGATACCGATCATCAGCATGCCGCGTCCTCCGCGGCGCGCTCTGCCGGCGACCACTGCGTGAACGGATGGGCGATCAGGTTGACGTTGTAGTAACGCGTCAGCGCGCTCACTTCTGCGCCCAGCCAGGCGGGTTTCGGAAACGCGGCGTCCACTGCCGACAGTTCGATCTCCGCCACGATCAGACCTTGGTTCTCGCCCAGAAATTCATCGATCTCGAACAGTGCCTCGCCGACGTGTACGTGGTGACGAATCTTTTCCAGCACGCCGTCGCACAACGTGGCCAGCAGCGCCTGCGCGTCGGCCAGCGCAATGGCGTACTCGAACTCGGCCCGCTCGATACCCGCCACCGCCGCCTTGATGTTCAACCAGGCCTGGTCGCCGGCGATGCGCGCGCGCACGGACGCGCGTGCGTCGCCATTGCGCAGCGCCTGCGCACCGACCAGATAACCTTGCGCGATGGTCTTGCTGTGCGAAACGCCGGCGCGCCAGCTGTCGTCGCGCAGAAGAAATTTTCGTTCGATTTCGATGGCCATGGCTTTTAGTTGAAAAGTGCGGCCATGGATGGCCGCTTTTTGATCTTCGCGTTAAAGGACTAACGCATAAATACAGCAATGGATTCGACGTGCGAAGTGTGCGGAAACATATCCATCACGCCGGCGGACTTCAGGGTAAACCCGTGCCGATCGACCAGGATGCCGGCATCGCGCGCCAGCGACGCCGGATGGCACGACACGTAGACGATGCGGCGCGTCTGCTTGTGCGGCAGGTATTCCAGCACCTTGTCGGCGCCGGCGCGCGGTGGATCGAGCAGCATCTTGTCCCATGGTTGGCGCGCCCAGTCGGCGCTGCGCTGATCCTCGAACAGGTTGGCCACCTGAAAGCGCGCGTTGGCGATGCCGTTGCGCGCGGCGTTCTGCGCCGCGCGTTCGACCAGACCGTGCTCGCCTTCCACGCCGACGACTTCAGCGACGCGCCGGGCGATCGGCAACGTGAAATTGCCCAAGCCGCAGAACAGGTCGAGCACGCGATCGGTCGGCTGCGGATCGAGCAGCTCCATCGTGCGCGCCATCATCCGCACATTCATGCCGGCATTGACCTGGACGAAATCCAGCGGCTGAAATTCCAGCTCGACGTCGTCGATGGCCGTGTCTGCGCTGGGAATGCGGAAGGCCAGACGCGGGTTCTCCGGCCACAGCGGATGCACACTGCTGTTGCCGCCGGGCTGCAAAAAGATAGCCAGATCGTGCTGCTGACCGAACGCGGTGAGCTTGGCCAGATCGGACTCACTCAATGGCTGCATGTGCCGGAAAACCAGTCCCATAGTGTCGTCGCCCGCAGCGAACTCGATCTGCGGAATATCGCTGGCCGCATCCATGCCGTTGATCAGATCGGCCAGCAGGCCGATCTTCGGACCGAGCGCCGGATGCATCACCTCGCACTGCTGGACGTCGGCAACAAAGGCGTGGTTACTCTCTTCGCGGAAGCCGACCAGCACGCGGCCCTTCTTCACCACGTTGCGAACGGAAAGCCTGCCCTTGCGCCGATAGCCCCACGACTGATCGGTCAGCGGCGGCAGCCACTGCTGCGGCGTCACCTTGCCGATGCGCTCGAAGTTTTCGGTCAGCACGCGCTGCTTGGTGGCGATCTGCGAGTCCGCGTCCAAATGCTGCAACGAACAGCCGCTGCATTCGCCGAAATGCCGGCAGCGCGGCTCGACCCGGTGCGGCGAGCGGGTGATCAGCTCGACCACCTCGGCCTCGTCGAAATGCCGATGGCGTTTGCGCAAGCGCAGCAGCACGTGTTCGTCCAGCAGCGCGCCGCTGACGAACACCGCCTTGCCGTCGACGCGGGTGACGCCGCGACCGTCGTGGCTGAGGTCGGTGATCACCGCTTCGAACGGTGTGGTGGATACGGAATTGGATCGGGACATAGGTAATCAGCAAGCCAGAAAATCGGCGCATCGACGGATGCGAAACACATTAGCCGCCGATTATCACAGATCGATTGCCACGCCGCCTTGCGGCAAGGACAACGCGCCTATTTCTGCTGCCAGGCGCCTGAAGCGTTCTGCACATACCAGCCGGCCTTGGCTCGATCGATCCAGCCCTTGGCAAACGTCGCCTGGATCTGCGCCTGCCACTCGGGATGGCCGTTGGCACTGGCCACTTCGCGATACAGCGCGGCGCGATCGCGGTTTTCGTCGGCCACCGTGGCGGACGCCTGGGCACGCTCACTCAGCGGCACCTTGGACGCGTCACGCATGGCGACCATGCCATCGCGGGTGAAGCCCACCGCGCCGCTGTCCAGCAGCGCTCCTAGCGGCCCTTGAAAGCGTCCACTCATGCGGGCGCTGATGGCTTCGGTAGCGGCGGTCTGCACACGGATGTTCGGCACATCGGCCGCGGCGGCGGTGGGAATCAGCACGTCCAGCAGCATCGCCGACGGGTGCTGGCCGCTATCCGCTGCCGGCGGCGGATCCTTGGGCGCGGGCTTGGCCGGGCTGGCGCTGTCGATCACGTTGCCGATGAACTGATCGGCGGCCTTTTGTGCGGCGGCCTCGGGGAAATACACGTTGATGGTGACGCAGCCGACCAGGGCGATGGCCAGAGTGGCGAGGAGTCCGACGACGAGTTTGCGCATGAGCCTTCCAACGTTGAATAACGACAAGGGGTGAAAGAAACGCCTCAACGCACCTGCGGCGCGGCGCCGTTGATGGCCCCCTGCAGACGCTCCACCAGGGTCGGCCAGTCGACCTGTGCCTGATGGCCGACGACCTGCAAACGCGGCAGGCCGCTGCCTTCGAGAATAGTGTAGCTGTCGCCGCCGGAGTCCAGCCCGCTCATCCGGCAGACCGATGCCTGCAGCGTGCAGTTGAGGCCGATGCGCTTGTAGCCGAAGGTCTTGAACAGCTTGAGCACCACGCCCTGCAGGCCGGCCGCGATGCCGCCACCGCCGACCGTGGTGAGATTGTTGACCGCGCGCTGGCTGATCCGCCCGCCGCTGCCGGCCAGCAGGCGTGCGTCGAACGCCACAGGCTTCCAGTCGACCAGTTGCAGCTTGTCGATCGAGCCGTCCATGCGGCCGGTGATGCTGCCGAAGTCGAATACGCTGGTCATCGCGCCCAGATCGAGCTGGCGCAGGCTCATGTCACCGCTCAGCGCGGGACTCGGGCCGAACGGCTGCTGCACGGACAGCCGAGTGATGTCGACAAAGCCGCCAAACAGGCTGGCCGACAGTCCGCCCTGCAACTCGATGCGATCGTCGATCCAGCGCAGCGAGGGAATCGCGCCGGCCAGGGTGCCGGGAAACGCGGGCCAGCCCATGGCACGGCTGAACGCGCTCATGTCGATGCCGAGCAGAACCAGGGAGGTGGTGAGCCGCTGCCCCTTCGCCGCAGCCGGGCGCCAGTCCAGCTGCCCTACGCGTAGATGACCGTTCAGCAACGGCACGTCGAGTGGTTTTTGCAGGCTCAGCAGGCCATCGCGACTTTGCCAGTGCGCCTGGGCGGCACCGTTGGTCAGGCGATAAAATTGCAGGCCGCTCCAGCCCAGCGTGGTGGCCGGCCGATCGCCCTGCACCGCCCAGTCCATGCCGCCGCGCAGATTCCTGATCGCCACACTACCGTCTGCGTCGGCCAGATCGAGATTATCTGTGTTGAAGGCGAACGCATGCAGCCCATCGGCGCGCATATCCACGGTGCCGCTGAGCTGCCCCGCACTGGTGAGGTTGCGCAGACCCATCGTGGCCAGCCACGCCTCGCCGTAGCGCTGATACGCGGCCGGAAAACTGGCGTGGAAGCGATCCAAGCTCAGGGTTTTCAGCATGCCTTTGGCATCGAATGCCAGCGCGCCCTCGAGCTGCAGCGCGTCGGCGTCGTTGATCTGCAGGCGATTCAAGGCGAAGGCACCGTTCTGCGCGGTAGCCTGCAAGCTCAGCGGCACGGCATGGTTCGGCAGCTTGGCGTAGATCGGCCCGAGCAGGATCTCGCCGCCACGCAGGCTGGTTTCCAGATCGATCTGTGCCGGCCCGTCGGTAGTGTCCAGATCGAACTGGCCCCCACCGCTGAGCCGCTGCGCCGCCAGCGTGCCGGACGGCGTATCGAAGCCCGCGTCGCTGAGAGTGAACTGACCGGACGACTGCAATCCGACATCGCGCACGTCCAGCGCCAGCTTGGCGTCGAGTTTGCCGCCGGTCGCGTGGCCCGACCACACCGTGCCGAGCAGGCCCTGCAACCAGCCGGCGGGCAGGTTTTTCAGGTCGATCTGCAGGTGGCTCAGCTGATCCAGCGGCATGGCGGTGCTGACCTGCGCCTTGCCCTGGGCGATGTCGATCTGCAGGGTATTGGCCGCTTCGCTGAGCTGCATGACCGCATGCGCGTTGCTCAACGCACCGCCTGGCGCATTCGCCAGCTGCACGCCGCTGTCGACAATCCAGCGCAGCTGCGAGTCGCGCTGCAGGCTGCCATCCAGCGTCAGGCCGAGCCGATGCCAGCCCATGGCCGCAATATCCGCCTGTGCGGCATGCAGCTGCAGGCGCAGGCCGCCCTTGCCGTCCTCACCGATGCGCACGTTCACCGACTGCAGTCGAACGCCCGGCACGCTGACGGCCCTGGCGCTCAGCACGATATCCGCCCGCGCGGGCGCTACCCACAGGCTGCCCAGCAGGAGCAGGCAGCACAGCAAAAGATGGCTTGATGTCGAACGCATGTCGCGCCATTCTGCCAAACTCAGATGAACGATATGGATTTCGTTATGCATCGATGGTTTTCCGACTCATCTTCGAAGGCGGCCGCGTCCATCGACAGCCCAGCCGCTGGTTCCGTCAAACCCTTGCAAGCCACTCATTTACGCGTACTCGTCGCCGACGACGATCCCGGCAGCTGCCGCTTCCTGTGCGATGGATTGCGCTCGATGGGCGCGCGCGCCGAGGCCTGCGGCAATGGCCTGTCGGCGCTGGAGCGAGCGCGGCTGGAAACGTTCGATCTGCTGCTACTGGACTGCCGGATGCCTGGCGCCGGTGCGCTGGAAATACTGACTCTGCTGCGCGAAGACGCCGAAGCACTGTCCGCCGACAGCACGGCCGTGGCGACGACCGCCGAACTGGCGCCGGCCGATCGCAAGGCGCTGCTCGGCGCCGGCTTCAGCGAGATTTTGCTCAAGCCCTGCGGGCTGAGCGATCTGCAGCGCCTGCTGACGCTGTCGGATCGCAGCGGCATCGCCATACTCGACGACGGCGCCGCGCTGATGACCACCGGCGATACCACCACGATGCGCGCGCTGCGCCTGCTGCTGCGCGAAGAGCTGGCGGTGCTCGAGCGCGAGCTGGACCAGGTCAGCCTGGATCGCGTCGACTTCGGCGAGCGCCTGCATCGGCTGCGGTCGTCATGCGGATTTTGCGGCGCCGCCACGCTCTCGACGCAGACGGCCTTGCTGCAAAGACAGCTGGCCCGAGCCGATGCCGCGCCGGTCTCGCTGGTGCGTTTCCGCCGCGCGCTGCTGGCGACGATCCAGGCGCTGGATCGCTGATCAGCGGCGCGAGCTGGCCATGGCCAGCACGCGCCAGGCGCGCAGCTCGCCGCCGCCGAGATGAAAGCGGATGATCTCGCGCATCAGGTCGCGCAGCGTACGCAAGCCGGCATTGTCCGGCATCCGATCCTGCTGAAGCGCGAGCAGATCGCTGCCTCGGATGGCCCGCGCATGGCTGGCTACGCTGCGCACGGCACCCTGATCGGCCCGATAGCGGTAGTGCTCGTCGGCTTCCAGCGGCTCGCCGTTTTCAGCGTCGAGCTCCAGCTGCAGGCCATAGCCGATCGCTTCCAGCAGATCGCGCTCGAACCGACGCAGCGTCCACGCCAGCGGCTCGCCGCCGGCCAGCCGTGCCAGCGTGGTCGCATAGGCATCGAACAGGCTGGGAAACGGATCCTGCCGCTCGGTCAGCCGCACCACCAGCTCGTTGAGATAGAGGCTGGCCAGCGCCGCGTCGCCGACCATCCGCAGCGGCACGCCGACCGGTTCGACCGCGGTCAACGTGGCCAGCTCGCCGCGCAGCAGCAGATCCATCGCGATCGGCTGGAACGGCTCCAGCTGCGCCCGCTTCAGGCGGGCCTTTTCGCCGCGCACGCCGCGCGCGATCACACCGATGCGGCCGTGCTCGCGCGTCAGACACTCCAGCAACAGCGACGTCTCGCGGTAAGGCCGCGCGTGCAGCACGTAGGCGGGTTGCTGTTCGATGCGCATGGCGGCTGTCTAGGGGAGAGGGACGAGTCGCGAGGGCGTAAATCCGAATCGCCTTCTTCGGCGTTATGTTTCGAAGAGCCTTCCTGAGGGCGCCCTCGCTACTCGCCTCTCGTCCCTCGCTCCTAATCCGTATACCCGAACTTCTTCAGCATGTTCTCGTCGTCCACCCAGCCTTCGCGCACCTTGACCCACAGCTTGAGGAAGACCTTGCGCTCGAACATGCGCTCCATATTGCGGCGGGCGCCGCTGCCGATCGCCTTGAGCTGGGCGCCACCGTTGCCGATGACGATGGCTTTCTGGCCGTCGCGCTCGACCCAGATGATGGCGTGGATTTCGGCGATGCCGTCGGGCCGGTCGCTGAACTGCTCGATTTCTACCGTGGTGGCATACGGCAGCTCCTGATCGAGCCGCAGCATCAGCTGTTCGCGCACCATTTCGGCGGCCAGAAAGCGCTCGCTGCGGTCGGTGACCTCGTCATCGGCATACTGCGGCGGCTGCACCGGCAGGCGCTTCAGGATCGCCTGTTCGAGCTCGCTCAAACCCTGCTTTTTCAGCGCGCTGACGTAGTGGATTTCATCGTAACTATGCTTGGTCACCAACTCGGTGACGAACGGCAGCATCACCGTCTTGTCCTTGTTGAGGTCGACCTTGTTGATCACCAGAATGCGTGGCGACGACTGCTCGACCAATGCCGCATATAGCGCCTCGTCCTCATCGGTGAAACGACCGGCCTCGATCACCTGCACCACCAGATCGACGTCGCTGATCGCCGAACGCGCGGCGCGATTCAGGCTGCGGTTCATGGCGCGCTTGGCACCGCGATGCAGACCGGGCGTATCGACGTACAGAATCTGCCCCGCTTCGCTGGTGGCGATACCGAGAATGCGGTGGCGCGTGGTCTGCGGCCGCGGGCTGACGATCGACAGGCGAAAGCCGATCAGCGCGTTCAGCAGCGTGGATTTGCCCACGTTCGGACGGCCGGCCAGCGCCACCGTACCGCAGCGAAAATCCTCGTGCGGCAGCTCGGGGCCGGTGTCTTGGGGGTGGTCCAGTTCGTGGTTCATGAGGTGAATTGCTCGACAAGTCGGACGGCAAGTGTAGTGCTTCGCCGCAAACAGCATGGAAAGGTGACCGGTGCGCACGAAGTCCCCGGCGGGTTGGGAGAGGCCCGCCGAACCGCCAAAGGGCGGCCATGGCGAGAGAAATCAGGATTTTTTGCGCTGCTTTTCCAGCAGCTCGCTCAGCACGATGTCGGCCGCGTCCTGCTCGGCGGCGCGGCGGCTGTCGCCGCGCGTCTGTGCGCTCAGCGGCAGCGGCTGATCGATGGCGCAACGGACATCGAACGTCTTGGCGTGATCCTCGCCGTGGCTGGCGAGCAGATCGTATTGCGGCAGCGGCCAGCCGCCGGCCTGCAGATACTCCTGCAATCGGGTCTTGGCATCCTTGGAGGATCGACGCAACGCGATGACCCGCTCGCCAAACAGGCCGCGCAGCACTTCGCGACAGGCGTCGAAGCCGCCATCGAGATACACCGCGGCGATCAGTGCCTCAAAGGCATCGGCCAGAATCGAATCGCGACGAAAACCGCCGCTCTTTAGCTCCCCGGGCCCGAGCTTGAGCTCGTCACCCAGCGCCAGTTCGCGCGCCACCGCGGCGAGAGCCTGGCCGTTGACCAGCTGCGCGCGCAGCCGTGAAAGCTCGCCTTCACTGGCCTTGGGATGAACCTCGAACAGCAGTTCGGCGATGACGGCACCCAGCAACGCATCGCCAAGAAACTCCAGTCGCTCGTTGTTCGGCTTGCCGACGCTGCGGTGGGTGAGCGCCAGCTGCGCCAGCGCCGGGTCGCGAAAACGATAGGACAGTTGCACCATTTACTGGCCTACATTGCCCTGCAGCGGCACACTCTTGTGGAAGTGCAGCAGAAAATCGATGTTGTACATGAACGGGATTTGCTTGTCGTAATCGACATTGAGCGTGTTGCCACCGCCCGCATCGCGCTTGATCGTGATATCGCTCGGCTTGATGGTGGCGTCGTCGACGTACTGGAAGCCCAGCTTGAAGAACAGGTCGCGACGGATATCGTCGAGCGTCTTGCCGTTGGTGCCTGCGGTGGCGATCTGGTTCATCGCCTTGCTGACACCCATCGATTCAGAATAGGACGGGAACAACTTCATCGCCATATAGGCAAAAAAGCCGACGATGATGATGAGAAACAAAAACCCGATCAGAGTGACGCCCGACTGTTTCGATTTCATAGTCCCCTCACTATGCCGCCAGGTGGCGTGCTTATGGTCTGCGTATTGCATATCGAAGAATACGGCGCGATAAAACATCGCGGCCATGCCTAAAAGATAACCTGCCTGAAAAATGACCCGCGCGGATTCACTCGTCCCTTCGATACCTCTGGCTGCCACCGGCATTGCCGACGCACCGCTCGCGCCAGCGGATTCTCGCACGGCCGGCGCGCTTGTGTTCAATTCGATTGCCGGAGTAGCAGTCCGGCAGAATCGGATGACGCAATCTCGCCTAGTGAATCAGCGTGCCGATGCGCGAGAAATCCACGCCACCGGTGTGCAGGCCCTTCCAACTCATCCAGATCAGAAACGCCTTGCCGGCCAGGTTCTGCTCCGGCATGCAGCCCCACCAGCGGCTGTCCAGGCTGTTTTCGCGATCGTCGCCCATCACCAGATAGCAGCCTTGCGGCACCAGCGAGGGCACTTTGGAATTCGGGATCGAACGCGTAGGGCCGCGAAGCGGCATGCGCGCGATCAGATGATCGCGCGTGCCGAGGTGTTCGTTCCACACGGTGGCCTCGAAATTCAGCAGTTGGGCGTCTTCTTCGCGCTGCGGGTTGCCCTTGAACGGACCGATTTCCTCGTCGACCACCGGCTTGCCGTTGATGATGATCTGGCTATCGTGCACCTCAACGGTGTCGCCCGGCAGGCCGATGATCCGCTTAATCCAGTTCTGGCTCTGCACCGGCAGATGCGGCGTCGGGCAGGTGTCATCCGGGCCGAGGGCGGGCTCGCCGTCTTCGCCGCCGCCGACGCGAATCATCTGACCGCTTTCATCTTTGCAGAGATATCCAGGAAAGCGGAATACCACCACGTCGCCGCGCTTGGGTTCGCCAATGCTGAGGAACTTGGTGTTGAAGGCCGGCATGCGCAGGCCGTAGGCAAACTTGTTGACCAGAATAAAGTCGCCGACATCGAGTGTCGGCATCATCGAGCCGGAGGGAATGCGAAAAGGCTCGGCCACGAACGAACGCAGCAGCAGCACCACCAACACCACCGGAAACAGCGAGCGCGCCCAGTCTACCGCCACCGGATCGGTGTACTCGGTGCCGGCGGCATCGAGACGTGCCTTGCGCTTTTTGTACAGAAACAGGCGATCCAGGCCCCACACCACGCCGAACAGCACAGTGAGGCCAAGCAGAATCGCCGAAAAATCAAAATCCATGGAGTGCTCCGTCGTTATCGATCCAGACCGGTTTCAATTCGATATCGGTCAGATCATCGCCTAAATCGATGACCCAGCGCTTATTTATCTACCCGCAACACCGCAAGAAACGCTTCCTGCGGAATTTCCACCCGCCCGACCTGCTTCATGCGCTTCTTGCCTTCCTTCTGCTTTTCCAGAAGTTTCTTTTTGCGGCTCACGTCGCCGCCGTAGCACTTGGCCAGAACGTTCTTGCGCAGCGCTTTCACGGTGGAGCGAGCGATGATCTGCGCGCCCACGGCAGCCTGGATCGCCACGTCGAATTGCTGGCGCGGGATAAGGTCTTTCATGCGTTCCACCAGCTCGCGGCCTTTGCGGTCGGCATGGCTGCGGTGCAGGATCAGGCTCAGCGCGTCGACGCGGTCACCGTTGATCAGCACATCGGTGCGCACGAATGGGCCGGCCTCGAAGCGCTCGAAGTGATAGTCCATCGAGGCATAGCCGCGCGACACGGATTTCAACCGGTCGAAGAAATCCATCACGACTTCGGCCAGCGGCATTTCGTAAACGATCTGCACCTGCGTGGCCAAGTACTGGATCGAGCGCTGCACGCCGCGCTTGTCCTGGCACAGCGTGACGATGTTGCCGATGTAGGCCTCAGGGGTGAGGATGCTGGCCACGATGATCGGCTCGCGGATTTCCTGCACTTGCGGCGACGACGGCAGCTTGGAAGGGTTGTCCAGCATCATGATGCTGCCGTCGGTTTTCAGGATCTCGTAGATCACGGTGGGCGCGGTGGTGATCAGATCGAGATCGTATTCGCGCTCCAGCCGCTCCTGCACGATTTCCATGTGCAGCATGCCGAGAAACCCGCAGCGAAAACCGAAGCCCATCGCCTCGGACGACTCCGGCTCGAAAAACAGCGCGGCGTCGTTCAGGCGCAGCTTGTCCAGCGCCTCGCGCATCGCCGGGTAATCGTCGGAGGACACCGGAAACAGGCCGGCGAACACGCGCGGCTGCATGTGCTGAAAACCCGGCAGCGCCTTCTCCGCCGGCTTGCCTGCATGGGTCAGCGTGTCGCCGACCGGCGCGCCGTGCACGTCCTTGATCGAGGCGTTGATCCAGCCGACTTCGCCCGCGCCCAGATGGTCGAGCTTCTTGCGCTTGGGCGTGAACACGCCGACGTCGCCGACTTCGTGGGTGCGGCCGGTCGACATCACCAGCAGCTTGTCGCCGGGACGGATCTCGCCCTGCATCACGCGCACGAGCGACACGACGCCCAGGTAATTGTCGAACCACGAGTCGATGATCAGCGCCTGCAGCCGATCGGTATCGCGCGGCTTAGGCGGCGGAATGCGGGCGATGATCGCCTCCAGCACCTCGATCACGTTGAGGCCGGTCTTGGCGCTGATCGCCACCGCGTCGGTGGCATCGATGCCGATCACGGCCTCGATCTCGAGCTTTACCTTTTCGATATCGGCCGTCGGCAGATCGATCTTGTTGAGCACGGGAATCACTTCGAGCCCCTGCTCCACCGCGGTGTAGCAGTTGGCGACCGACTGTGCCTCGACACCCTGCGCCGCATCGACCACCAGCAGCGCGCCTTCGCATGCGGCCAACGAGCGGCTGACCTCGTAGGAGAAATCCACATGCCCGGGCGTGTCGATGAAATTCAGCTGATAGGTCTTGCCGTCACGCGCGGTGTACGGCAGCGACACCGACTGCGCCTTGATGGTGATGCCGCGCTCGCGCTCGATCGGGTTGTTGTCCAACACCTGCGCTTCCATCTCGCGATCGGCCAGACCGCCGCACAGCTGGATGATGCGATCGGCGAGCGTCGACTTGCCGTGGTCGATATGGGCAATGATGGAGAAGTTGCGGATCAATTCCATGGAGCGCTGGCGGCCTGTCGAACGTGGGTCTGCCGCCACACGCGGCGCGCAGGCAGCGCACCACCGACGGGTGATGCTAACCCGGCATTATCGCATGGAACGCACCGCCCCGGCCGCATGGCCACGGCGGAGATCGAGAGGTGCCGCTTGAGCGATACGAGCTGTCGCCACACCCGGCATCAGGCCGAAACGTGGCGGCAGCACAAGCACCGCGCTTATTTGCCGTCCGGCACCGTCAAGCCGATGAATTGGCTCTGGTCGCCGCGACGCACCAGCAGCAGCACGGTATCGCCTGCTTTCAGGCCCTTGGTGGCGGCCTGGAAGGCGGTGACGTTGCCGACCCGCTGCTGGTTCACCATCAAAATGATGTCGCCTTGCTGCAGGCCGGCGCTGGCCGCCGCGCGCCCGGTGATGCCGCCGATCTGGACACCTTCGCCGGATTTCAGGCCCAGCTGCTGACGGGTTGCCGCATCGATGTTCTGCACCGAAAGGCCCAGCGCGGTCGAACCCGATGGCGCGGACGCAGAGCCGCCGTCGGACGCGCTCGACAACGTCTTGTCATCACGCGGAGCGGCGCCCACGACGACCGGGATGGTTATTTTCTTGCCGTCACGAATGATGTCCAGCGTTGCCTTGGTGCCCGGCTTGGTCAAGCCGACCAGCGGCGGCAGATCGGGCGCTTGGCTGATGGGCTGGCCGTTGTATCCGACGATGATGTCGCCCTGCTGTATCCCGGCCTTGCCGGCAGCACTGCCGGCGTCGACGTCGGAAACGATGGCGCCATTCGCATTGGGCAGCTTCAGCGCCTTGACCACATCGTCGCTGAGTGGCCCCACGTGCACGCCGAGCTGACCGCGAGTGACGAAGCCATGTGCCTTGATCTGCTCGACCGCGCTCATCGCCACGTCGATCGGGATCGAGAACGCCACGCCCTGGTAGCCTCCGGTGCTGGAATAGATCTGCGAATTGACGCCGACCACCTGGCCCTGCAGGTTGAACAGCGGACCGCCGGAGTTGCCGCGGTTGATCGGCACGTCGGTCTGGATAAACGAGGTGTACGGTTGGTCGGCACTGCCCAGATTGCGTCCGACGGCACTGACGATGCCCTGCGTCACGGTGTAATCGAAACCGAACGGCGAGCCGATGGCCAGCACCCACTGGCCGGCCTTGAGCGTGCGCGAATCGCCGACGCTGACTGCCGGTAAGTTGTCGCCGTCGTTGATCTTCAGCACGGCGATGTCGTATTTCGGATCGGTACCGACGACCTTGGCAGTGAACGTGCGCCGATCCTGCAAGCGCACGGTCACCTCGTCGGCGCCGTCGACAACGTGGTTGTTGGTCAACACGTAGCCATCGCGCGAAATGATGAAACCCGAACCCAGCGAGGTGTGCTTCTGGTCTTCCGGCGAGGGCATCATCGGCATGCCGAAAAAGCGTCGAAACATTTCCGCCTGCGGATCGTCCGGGCTGCCGTCCTGATCGGGATCGGTCGACGCGCGCGACGGCTTTCGGCTCTTGCCGTTGTATTTGGCTTCAACGTGCACCACGGCAGGCGCGTTTCTCTCGACGATGCCGGTGAAATCCGGCAGGCCGCCAGTAGCCATCGTGGTGGTCTGCGCCCATGCGCTGCCGGTGGCGACAGCAAGACTCAGCGACACGCCGCACGCCAGAGTGCGCAAGACGGGAAATTTCATGACTCCTCCTAGTAGGGTTGGCTTGATGAAAAACATGGGCGCCGCCCGATCGCTCGACTTGCGAACCTCGCCGCCGCAGGCGGGATGCCCGGTAACCAGGCAGCGGCATCCGCCCATAAAAAAACCGTCGGCCCGGGTGGGCCGACGGTTCGGAGACAAACACGATGGGCGGCGGCACCCGTCACTGGCGTAACGGCAAATTCAGTGCACCGCGGCCGCAGCCTGTCGCGGCGGATTCTGCGAAACCGGCTGCTGCTGTGGATCGAGCAGCAATAAGTAGCTACCGTCGTTATTGTTCAAAGTGCGGTAGCGGTGCATCAGCGGATACGCCGAGAGACGCTTGCTGCCGTACACCGGCTGATTGCCGCCCGGAAAAATCTCGCTGGTGGCGGACGCCTGCTGGCTCAACGTGCCCGCCGAATTGCCGCTCAGCCAGGACGGCACCGTGGCCGGAATCGACGATTTGCGCGCTGGCGTGATGTCGGCAACGGCACTGCTGCCGGCCGCCCGCTGACCGCTGGGTGCCGCCGCGGTGCGATCCACATCCGCCACAGGCTGGCCGATCATCAGCGCGGCCGCGGCCACGCTGGCAGCGATGGCGCCGCCGGCGGACCAGCGCAGCCAGTGATTGCGCTTTGTGCCGACAGGCGCAGCCTCCTGATCGATCGCCAGCATCACCCGAGAGGCGAAACTCGACGACGCCAGCGCCGGCAACTGCCGACGCAGCCCATCGCGAGCCAGGTTGTAACGCGTCCACGTCTGCTGCAGCGAGACGTCGTGATCGAGCCGGCGCAATAAAAAGCGCATGGCCTCTTTCGACAGCTCGCCGTCGAGGCCGGCGGAAAGGTCTTCGTTGGCGTTCGGGGTCATGTCTGGCTTGTTCATGTCTTGTCCTCGCGGTCCGACAATAGCGGCCGCAGCTTTTCATCGATCGCTTCACGTGCCCGGAAGATGCGCGAACGCACCGTACCGATCGGGCAACCCATCGCCTCTGCGATTTCGTCATAACTCAGACCGTCCACTTCGCGAAGCGTGATGGCGGTACGCAGTTCTTCGGGCAAGGCTTGGACAGTGGAAAATACGGATTGTTCAATTTCCTGGCGCATCATTTCGCGTTCGGGCGTGGCGCTGTCATGCATGCGCTCGGCGCCTGCCATGAAAACCGCATCCTCGGCGTCCACATCGTCGGTCGGCGGACGGCGGCCCATCGCCACCAGATGGTTTTTGGCCGTATTTACCGCAATCTTGTACAGCCACGTATAAAACGCGCTGTCGCCGCGGAACGAACCGAGGGCCCGCCACGCGCGAATAAACGACTCCTGCGCAATATCCTCGCACTCGGCGTGGCTGCGCACGTAGCGGGATACCAGGGCGATGACCTTATGCTGGTACTTGCGCACCAAGAGGTCGAAAGCTCGCTTGTCCCCGTTCTGAACACGCTCGACCAGCGCGCGATCCAGTTCGTTTTCGCCCATTCGGGCTGTATCCATCGTCAATGCCGTCATCCGCTGCGGGAACTGGGTTAAAACTGGACACGCGGGTCAGACAGCAACCTGCCGGTCAAGTTCAGCGTGTGCGTGATTATTCCGTCAAACATAGCGCAACGCCCGTTGGAAGATTGTCAGACCAGACCCGGCCTGCACGCATATCCGCTTGGCAGGGTTATGGGGACAGCCGAGCCGGGCTCAAGCCGCCACCGTCGTGCGCTCATCCAGCAGTCGCTGACGTTCGGCCAGCAGGCTGCCGAAATGGAGCGGCGGCTGGGGCCGGCAGAAAAGATAGCCCTGCAGCTCATCGCACCGATGCTCACGCAGAAATTCGAAATGCTGCTCGGTCTCGACGCCCTCGGCCACTACGGCGCGATTGAGCCGATGCGCCATGTCGATGGTCGCGCGCACGATCGCCTCGTCGTCCGGATCGACGCCGATATTGCGGACGAAACTCTGGTCGATCTTGATGCGATCGGTCGGCAGCCGCCGCAGGTAATCCAGCGAAGCCGCTCCGGTACCGAAATCGTCGATCGCGATGTGACAGCCGAGCCGGTGCAGCGCGTTGAGATTCTCGATCAGGTTTGGCGCCGCCTTGATGCTGATGCTTTCGGTAATCTCCAGCTCCAGGAGATCTGGATCGAGCCCGGTGTCGGTCAGCACCCTCGCCACGGTATCCAGAAGATGCGGCTCCATCAGCTGCACGGCGGACAGATTCACGCCCAGGCGCAGGCGCAGCCCGTACTGTCGCTCCCATTCCTGCGCCTGCCGGCAGGCGGTGCGCATGACCCATTCGCCGATCGAGACGATCAAGCCGGTTTCCTCGGCCAGCGGAATGAAAACCGCGGGACTGATCATGCCGAGCTCCGGATGCTCCCAGCGCACCAGCGCCTCCATGCCGACGATGTCTTCGCTGCCTGTATCCACCTGCGGCTGGTAGACCACGCGCAGCTCGCCGTTGCCCTCGGCGTGACGCAGACGCGAACGCAGCACGGTGCCATGCTGCTTCGCGTATTCCGGGCTCATCTCGTAGATCTTGAAGGTATTTCGACCCTGCTTCTTGGCCGCATACATCGCCTCGTCCGCGTGCCGGAGCAGGATTTCGGTGTCACCGGCATCGTCGGGGAAAAAGCTCAGCCCCATCGACACTGTGACATTCAGCGTAACGCCCGTATCCAGATTCAGCGGCGTGCTCATCGCCTGCACGATCTTTTCGGCCACACGCTGCACGTCGTCGTTCTTGACGATATGCCGCAGCACGATGATGAACTCGTCACCGGCATAGCGCGCTACCGTATCGGACGCACGCACGCTGGCGATCAGCCGCTGGGCGACCACGCGCAGCACCTGATCGCCCGCCGCATGGCCGTGGCTGTCGTTGATCGCCTTGAACTGATCGAGATCGACAAAGAGCACGGCGAAGCATTCGCCGCTGCGCGTCGCCTCGCTGAGGATCGTGTCGAGCCGGTCGTTGAACAGCAGGCGGTTGGGCAAGCCGGTGAGCGCGTCGACGAGACCCTCGGCGCGCGCCTGTGCGCGCGTGCGGTTCAACTCGATGACCTGTGCGAAACGTGCCGCCGCACAGCGCAACACCGGTTCGATGATTGCCATTTCGCCAAAGGCTTTGCGGCTGCCGGCCAGCATCGCACCGAGCACGGTGTGGCGCTCGTCGTACAACGGCAGGCCGGCAAACCCGGTCAACCCTAGCTGCAGCAACAGCGGGTCCGGCGATGCCAGGGCAAGCGCATCGCTACGGTAGAGAAACGCTTTGCCGGCCAGCACCGACTGCAGCGACGTCTGCCACTGCGCCGCAGGCCATTCGAGGTCATCGCCGCTCCACAGCTGCAGCAGCTGATTCGGGGCGTCGATGGCGCCGGTGCGCACCGACCACACGGTCAGGTAATCCAGCCCCAGCTCATCGAACAGCAGGCGGGCCGCCGCGATCTGCGTGTCCACGCCGCTGGTCGAAATAAACATGCGTGACAGCAGCGCCAGCGCGGCTTCCGCGCGCAGGTCGGCGCGGTCGCTGCGAAACATCAGTGCCAGCGCCGCGCTCCCCGCGTGAGGAATGCGACGTACGTTGGCCTGGCCGGTATCGTCGCCCTGCGCGGACTTTCGCTGGCACGGATACCAGCGCCGGTCGGCATCGAGCAATACCTGCTCGATGCCGACGCCTTCAAAACGCAGCATCTCGGCCAGCGGCATGCCCTCCCACTGGCTGGCGTGCAGGCGGCTGTGCCGCACCACGGTGGAACTGACTTCAAGCACGCATTGCGACGTCGGGTCGACGATCAGCCACTCGCTATCGCTCTCGTCGAACAGGTAACGATAATCGCCCTGCCCGTCGGTGCTAGGCGATCGGTTGTTTGCGCCCGCAGGCAGCCGGGTTTGCAGACGCCGCCAGCGCGTCGCCAGCTCACTGGCGATTTGCGTCACGTGAAGCCAGTCGCAAACGCAGGACGGCAGCTCGCTGGGATCGAAGGATGCGCTCTCGCCCAGCACGGCGAGCAACGGCGTATCCAAACCACCGGGCAAAGTTTGCATCTGCTCGCAGGTCAGCTGCGCCTGCTGCTCGTCACCATCTAGTACCGCGATAATCAGCTGCAGCGCCGGCCGACCTTCCAGCAGGATCGCTGCGTGCGTCACATCGCGGGCGCTGTGGATGCAGGGATAGCCCGCCTGATCCAACGCATCGAACAACTGGCGGCGCAGATTGCGCTCGGCCGCGACCACCAGAATGCCGGAATGCAAATTCATGCGTGCGGCCTCATGCCAGCCAGCGGCCGTCACGCAGACGCAAGTGTCTGGGAGAGTTGTCGGCACTGTTCAGGCGTACGGCCAATTCGCCCAGGTGGTCGGCCAGAGCCGCCGGCGCATCGATAAGCACAACCCGCCGCAGATGCTCCCTCGGCATGCGCGCCAGCTGGCGCAATAAAGTGGCATCCATCGCCGACAGCGGCAACTCCAGGCCCACCAGAAAGTAGATGCCGAAATGGATGCTCTGCTGCATGTACCGCAGCGCATTGCCCAGGCGTTGGCAGTCGGGCACACGCACATGCACGTCGCGCAGGCTTCCCAGACCGGTGTCGGGCTGCCACAGGTACATGGCCTGACCGGTACTGCGCGACACCGCGCGGAACTGCGCGATCAGGCTCAGCGGGTCGGCGCCATCCAGCAGCACGAGTCCGCTGGACGCATCGATAATGCGGTCGAGAATTTCCGCAGCCGCCTGCGGCGTCGAGGCGGTCATAGCGGACGACATGAGTTGCCCATCCTTCGAACGGCGGTGGCATATGCCGCGTTCAATCGTGGACTGGCCGAAAACTTGACCGGGTATCGCGCTTGCGCTGTAGAAGCACGGCACATCGATGTTTTCTTCTTTTTCAGTAGCCGATCGGGGCGCAGGCTGCGCCCATACCCGCGCAGAACAGCTCTGGCGTGCCGTTCAGCGATACAACCCACAGGAATGACGAGAGCGATTTCACACTGCCTTTACTTTACGGTCAAGTGCACCGGTCACATCTCGCAATCAAGGCGGCGGAACGGTATGGTTCCTACCTCTCCCACTGACGTTTGCATGCTTATGTTCGAAGGACTGCGTTTCAACCATTGGAAGACCAGCCAGAGCGACGACGGCATTGTCACCCTGAGCATGGACCGCGAAGGCAGCAGCGTTAACGCGATTTCGCGCGCGGTGCTCAACGAACTGGAGCAGATCGTCGAGCGTCTGGCGATCGAGAAGCCGGCCGGCGTGATCATCCATTCGGCCAAGCCCGCAGGGTTCGCCGTCGGCGCGGACATCAAGGCATTTCTGGAATATGCCAAGAACGATACCGTGCTGGAAAACATCGAGCACGGCCAGCGCGTCTACGAGGCGCTGGCAAAACTTCCCTGCCCCACGGTGGCGGCGATCCACGGGGCATGCATGGGCGGCGGCACGGAGCTGATTCTCGCCTGCCGTCAGCGCATTGCGGCCGACGATGAAAAGACCAAGATCGGTTTGCCCGAAGTGATGCTCGGCATCCACCCCGGCTGGGGTGGCACCGCACGACTGCCCCGACTGATCGGCGCGACCGAAGCGATGCCGATCATGCTGACCGGCCGCGCGCTGTCGGCCAAGCGCGCCTTCAGCATGGGCGTCGTCGATCGCCTGTGCCGGCCCGAGGAGTTGCTGGCCGAGGCCAAGCACTTGCTGCGTCGACCGCAACAACGCCCGTTTGCGCTGCGCGCGAAGGCGTGGGCAACCAACACCTGGCTCGCCCGTCAGATTCTTGCACCGGTGATGATCAAGCAGACCGCCGCCAAAGTGCGCAAAGAGCATTACCCCGCGCCCTTCGCCATGATCGACGTGTGGAAGCGCGGTGGCCCCGGCATCACCCAGCGGCTGAAGCTTGAGGCGCGTTCGGTTGCCAAACTGTCGAAAACATCGACGGCGCAGAATCTGATCCGCATCTTCTTTTTGCAGGAGCGACTCAAGAGCCAGGGCGCCGGCGTGGATGCCGCGATCAAGCACGTGCATGTGGTCGGTGCCGGCGTGATGGGTGGCGACATCGCCGCCTGGGCAGCCTTCCGCGGATTCGAAGTGACCTTGCAGGATCGCGAGATGAAGTTCATCCAGCCCGCGCTGGATCGTGCGCGCCAACTGTACGAGAAGAAGCTCAAGACGCCGGAAAAAATAGAGCAGACCACGCGTCGCCTGCGCGCCGATGTCGAAGGCACAGGCGTGGCCAGCGCCGATCTGGCCATCGAAGCGATTTTTGAAAACGCCGATGCCAAACGCGAGCTCTACGGCAAAATCGAGCCGCAGTTCCAAGGCAGCCAGATACTTGCGACCAACACCTCCAGTATTCCGCTCGACGAACTGCGCACGGGGCTGGCTGCACCGCAGCGTTTCCTCGGTCTGCACTTTTTCAATCCGGTGGCGCAAATGCCGCTGGTCGAAGTCGTGCGGCACGACCAGCTGGATCCGACCGTCGAGAAACGCGCACTGGCGTTCTGCAAGGCGATCGGCAAGCTGCCCGTTGCCGTAAAAGGCACGCCGGGTTTTCTGGTCAACCGCATTCTGATGCCCTACCTGCTCGAAGCGATGCGGCTCTACAGCGAAGGTGTGCCCGGCCCCGTGCTGGATCGCGAAGCGAAGAAATTCGGCATGCCGATGGGTCCGATCGAACTGGCTGATACCGTCGGTCTGGACGTCTGCGCATCGGTCGGCAAGGAGCTGGCGCCCTTCCTTAAGCTGGAAGTCCCGCCGGGTCTGGAAGACAAGATGGAAGTCGGCAAGCGCGGCAAGAAGGACGGCCAGGGCCTGTATACCTGGAGCGAAGGCAAGCCGCAGAAGCCCGAGGTCGACAAGGAGTACATCATGCCGCCCGACCTGCAGGAGCGCATGATTCTGCCGATGGTCAACGAAGCGATCGCCTGTCTCGCCGATGGCGTGGTCGACGACGCCGACCTGCTCGACGCCGGCGTGATCTTCGGCACCGGCTTTGCGCCGTTCCGAGGCGGCCCGATCCAGTACGTTCGCACCGAAGGCGCCGACAAGCTCAAGCAGCGGCTGGAACAACTGGCCAAACGCTACGGCGATCGCTTTCTTCCCAAGCAGGGCTGGGATCATCCCGCGCTCGCCCCACAGACGCTCGATCAGCAGGCCGCATCGTTGGCTACGGCAGCGGCCTGATTGGCATCGATCATCCAATAAAGAGCCCGGCCATGCGCCGGGCGGTTTATTGAGAGCGATTGGCGCCGCTCACCACATCAGGTCGTCGGGCACGCCGTCTTCGGCAATGCCGCCCGTGCTGCCCGGTTCGACCAGCAGTGCCAGCTGCTGCGGATCGATCGCACGCACCTGTTCGGCAATATCGCGCGTAACCAGAAAATAGCGACCCGCCTGCTGCACCACGCCGAGCTCGCCGGCATTGAGCGCCACCAGCTGAGCGTCATCCACGTGCACGCGACGGATCTTGCCGCCGTACTCGAAATTGCGCGGCTGATCGGCATCGGGCTTGTTGAGCGTCTTGCCTTCGAGCAACTGCTGAATCTTCAGCTTGCGCTCGCGCTTCAGCCGAGCCTGCTCGGCGGCCGCCTGCTCGATGCGCTTGCGCTCGCTGGCTTCGGTTTGCGCGCGGATTGCGTAAGCCTTGGCCAGATCGATGTCGCTTTGATCCTTGCTCGGCGGTCGCGACGTGTTTTTATTCTGCGACGAATGCGACTTTCCCCCGGCGTTCGCCGGCTTGGCACCCTTGTGTGCAGGCCGGCCGCTTTGCGGCGGCGGCTTGGGCTTGCTGTCGTGCAGCTGTTTGACGATGCCGCTTTTCAGCAGCAGGTCGCGGAGAGAATCGGCCATGCTGGCTATCCGTGATCGAAGTCGAGGGTCTGGGCGTTGTCTGAAATCAATAATGCGGCGGTGGCGGCTCGCTGTGCGGGTCGTCCGCGTTGCCGATGCGCATCGATGAAAGCTCGCCGCGCAAATCGCGCAGCGCGCGTTCCAGCGAAGCGATGCGCACGGACTGATCGGCGTCGGCCGATGCCAGCGCCTGCACCGTGTCATCGATAAAGGTGAGCTTGACCTCCATGTCGGTCAGCCGCTGTTCGAGCGTATCGTTAGATGCATTCATGAGTTCATACCTGCGCGTTCGATTGCAGACTGCGGCCGCGACCGATGCCGTAATACGCTAAGCCGGCATCTTCCACTGCGGCCGGGTCGTAGAGATTGCGTCCATCGAAAATCGCCCGCTCGGCGAGCAGGCTGCCGATGCGCTGAAAATCCGGGCTGCGAAACGCTTTCCATTCGGTGACCACGGCCAGTACGTCGGCACCTTGCAGCGCCTCGTACGCGTTTGGGCAAAGCACCAGATCGGCACGATCGCCATACAGCCGCTGCGTTTCCTCGCTAGCCTGCGGATCGAACGCGCGAACCTTAGCGCCCGCCGTCCACAGGGCCTCCATCAGAAAGCGGCTGGAGGCTTCACGCATGTCGTCGGTATTGGGCTTGAACGCCAGCCCCCACAAGGCAATGGTGCGTCCGTTCAACGCGCCATTGAAATGGCGCGCGATCAGCTCAAACAATTTGTCCTTCTGCTGCCGATTGACCGCTTCCACGGCCGTCAGCAGCTGCGCGTCGTAACCGTAGCTGCGGGCGGTGCGCTCGAGCGCCTGCACGTCCTTGGGAAAACACGAGCCGCCGTAGCCCGCGCCGGGGTAAATGAAGTGGTAGCCGATACGTGGATCCGAACCGATGCCCTGACGCACCAGCTCCACGTCGGCACCGACGCGCTCGGCGATGTTGGCGATCTCGTTCATGAAACTGATCTTGGTTGCCAGCATCGCGTTGGCGGCGTACTTGGTCAGCTCGGCCGAACGCTCATCCATCACCACCATGCGGTCGTGATTGCGATTGAACGGCGCATACAGTTTGCGCAGCACCGCCACGGCGCGCTCGCTGGACGCGCCCACGATGATGCGGTCAGGGCGCAGGCAGTCCTCCACCGCCGCGCCTTCTTTCAGGAATTCCGGGTTGGATACCACGTCGAACTCGACATTGGCGTCGCGCGTGGCTAGCTCGGCACGGACGGCGATACGCACGCGATCGGCGGTGCCAACCGGCACCGTCGACTTGTTGACCACAACCGCGTAGCGATTCAGATGGCTGCCGATCGAACGAGCTACCTCCAGCACATAGCTCAGATCGGCGCTGCCATCCTCATCCGGCGGCGTACCCACCGCGATAAAAATGATGTCGCCATGGGCAATGGCCGACGCCGCTTCGGTAGTGAAATCCAGCTGGCCGCTGGCGTGGTTGCGCCTGACGATGGCTTCCAGGCCTGGCTCGTAGATCGGAATTTCACCGTGCTTCAAGCGTTCGACCTTTGCCCTATCGATGTCGACGCAAACAACCTGATTGCCCATTTCGGCCAGGCAGGCGCCGGTGACGAGTCCCACATAGCCGGTACCGAAAATGGTGATCTTCATCATGAGTGGGGCGACTTCTCTAAAGTTTCAGCCCGACATTCTACCCAGCTGCGGTTAACGCATCGAATGATTGCCGGCCAAAAAGCAAAGGGCGCGAATCGCTTCGCGCCCTTGCCGTTTCGAGTTTGGTCAAACTCGGATCTGTTACTTACTGACCGCCTGGAGCCGGAGGTGCGGCACCCGGTGCGGCACCAGCCGGCGTCGGGCCCGTCTTGACCAGGGTCACGTCGAAGATCAGCGTGGCGTTCGGCGGCATCGGCGGCTGCGGCTCGGCGCCGTAGGCCAGCGTGGACGGGATGAAAAGCTTGTAATGACCGCCAACCTGCATCAGCTGCAGACCTTCGCGGAAGCCGGGGATCACGCCAGCGAGCGGAATCGAAGCCGGGCCCGGCGGGTTGTGCTTAGCCGAGGCATCGAAGACCTGACCGTTGACGAACGTGCCGGTGTACTCGATCTGCACGGTGTCATTCGGACCCGGGCGAGCGCCCGTACCCTGGCTGATCACCTGATACTGCAGGCCCGACGCCGTGGTCTTTACACCCGGCGCGCTCTTGTTCTTAGCAAGGAAAGCATCGCCTTCGGCCTTGTTCTTGGCACCGACACGAACCATCTCGGCCTGATACTTGGCCTGGATCTTGGCCATGAAGGCATCGTGCACCTGCTTGGCCTCGGCATCGCTCATGGTCGGCTTCTGACCGGACAGCGCAGACTGCACGGCACGACCGACGGCCGCTGCATCCAGCTCATCGCGCATGATCGGTGGAACCTGGGAAGCGATCTCCCAACCCACAACGTAGCTGGCCTTTGCCTTGTCGACCGTGCCCGTGGCGGCGGCGCCGGGTTTGGCAGCCTGGGCGTACACGCTCGCAGTCATGCCCAGCGCAACGGCCATCGCGGCCGCTGTCAGCGTGGGACGCAGAAATTGCTTCATTCGTAACTCCCTCGTGTTTGGTTTTGCCGGCATTGCCAACCGGGCCCCCCCAGTGGAGGCAGGCCCCACATTGTGAGGGGCTAGTCCAATCTTGGCAACGTCGCCATGCAGTGACCGTCAGTCGGCATAAAGGTTCACGGTGCATCCCCCGGCCTGCATGGGGCAGTCGTCACCACGACTTAACTTCACGGCGGCGCCGGCTTCTCCAACGTCTCTTTCAGCGCCGCCTGCAATCGCGCGTGCATCTTCACCATGCCTCGCCACAGCACGATCGCCAACACCAGCCCGACCAGCACCAGCGAGAGCGCCACGCCGCGAGGCGGCAGAATCGCCGAACCTAACGCTCCGACCAGCAGCGCCAGCGCGAACAGGGTTGCCAGTGGAATGATTCGCGCCAGCACGCTGCGAATCGCCTGGGTATAGGAGCCGGTAAAGCGCTCGCGTATGCCGAGCTCGGCCAGCAGCATGCCCAACGCTTCGGCCTTGCGATACACAGCTATCAGCATCGGCAGCGACAGAAAAAGCGCGCAGGCCCAGATCACCGTATGCCGCAGATCGCGTCCGATGCCGAACAGCGAGAACCAGTCCCAGTTGTGCGCGTTGATGTAGGCACCGCCGATGAAAAGCGCCACGACCAGCAGCACATTCACCGCGATATGCCAGAGCAATCGCTGAAAGATCGCCGCAATGGCGGCGTTTTCATTGACGGGTTTCAGGTTTTCCAGCCAACCGCTGTAACTCGTGGCCAGCAGCCGCACCGATCGCGGAGTGACCGCGCGAAGGCCATTGGCCAGCGCATCGGCCGAACGCGACAGGTACGGCGAAGCCGCCATACAGACCACCGATACGGCAACTGCGATCGGATAGATAAAGTCACTGATGACGTGCAGCGACAGCCCCAACGTGGCAATCACAAAGGAAAATTCGCCGATCTGCGCCATGCCCAAACCCGAACGCAGTGAGGTGCGTGCATCATGGCCAACGATAAAGATGCCGAGGCTGCAGGCCAGCGTTTTGCCGACGATGACGACTACGGCAATCAGCAGCGCGGGCAGCGCGTACTGCACCAGCATCACCGGATCGATCTTCAGGCCGATCGCCACGAAAAATAGCGCAGCGAACATGTCGCGCAAGGGCTCGATCAGCCGCATCACCCGATTGACGCTCTGCGACTCCGCTACCACCGCGCCGGCCAGAAAGGCACCCAGCGCCACGCTGAAGCCCATCCACACCGCAAGCAGGCTAGCGCCGAAACAGATGCCGAGCACGCTGACCAGCAACGTTTCGTCGCGGCCGAAACCTGCGACATAGTCCACCAGCCGCGGCAGCAGCAGCAGACCGAGAATCATACCGACCACGACGAAAAGCCCCAGATGGCCGATCAGCGTGAATGCGGTTTCCGCCTTGACCGAGCCGCCGATCGCGACGGCGGTGAGCAGGGTCAGCATCACGATGGTGAGCATGTCCTCGGCCACCAGCAGCCCCACTACCAGCCTGGCAAACGGCTTGTGCCGCTGGCCGCTCTCGGACAAGGTGCGCGTCGCCACCATGGTCGAGGACAGCGCGATGACCGCGCCGAGAAACAGCGCGTCCATCCCCTTCCAGCCGAACAGGCCACCGAGGCCGACGCCGATCCACATCATCAGGCCGACTTCCGCGACCGCGACCGCGAGCACGCTGACGCCGACCTCGCGCAGCTTGCGCACGCTGAACTCCAGACCCAGCGTAAACATCAGCAGCACGACACCGAGATTGGAAATATCGTCGATCGCCTGCGGATCGGCCACCAGCATGCCGGGTGTATGCGGACCGATCAGCACGCCGGCCAGGATGTATCCCAGCAGGACGGGTTGCCGCAGGCGCTGAAAAAGAATTGTCGTGGCGCCGGCCACGAGCATCACCATGGCAAGGTCGCGAATAAAACCGATTTCGTGCATGCCTTGTCCGCAACATCCAAAGTCACTGGCAGCTTAAACGAAGTCCTGCGTTTTGGTCTTTGGTCGTGAGCATCGTCAGCGACTCCGATGGATCGACGCGCCGCAGGGCCGATTTCGTTTCTTCATCGCCGAACGTAAAAAAGTCTTGACGGATATGTGACTCGGACCTATTCTTCCGGGCTTCCAGCAGCGGGGCCATAGCTCAGCTGGGAGAGCGCCTGCATGGCATGCAGGAGGTCGGCGGTTCGATCCCGCCTGGCTCCACCAACTTGAATTGTCCCCATCGTCTAGAGGCCTAGGACATCACCCTTTCACGGTGGCGACCGGGGTTCGAATCCCCGTGGGGACGCCAAGTTGACTCGCAAGTGCTGGAAGATGTTGTAAATGCTGTTGCTGGAAAGTAGCTGTTGGAAACTGGGGAGCGGTAGTTCAGTTGGTTAGAATGCTGGCCTGTCACGCCGGAGGTCGCGGGTTCGAGTCCCGTCCGCTCCGCCACCAATGGAAAGCCCGCCTAGCGCGGGTTTTTTGTTGCGCGCCATTTGGGCTCCTGCGGGGCAACTCGACGTCACGTCCCCTCAGATGTCCGACTCCTGGCGAACCAGCGTCCCGATCGAATGCCCCTGCTCGCTCAGATACTCCAGCCAGCGCGACAGAAAACTGTTCATCCGCAGGCGATGCTGAAAAACGGTCGTGGCCGCCGGAAATGGACCGAGCACTTGCCATAGATGCCGCCCCGGATGGCAATGCAGCGCTTCGGCCACGTGTGCGTCGGTATACATGCGCAGCTGCGCCGACGGCGAACGCTGACCCGTGTGCGCGTCGACAAAGTCGTAGGTGAGCTCAAGCTCCATCGTATACGGGTGCACCTCCTGAAGATGCAGATGCACATCCAAGTGGTCGTCCACATTCGAGATGTAGTGCCCGGGGCTCAGATCCTGCGGCCCGAACAGCCGCGCCAGCCGATGATAATTTTCCGCATACAGCCCCATCAGGAACTCGAAGCGCCCGGGCAGCAGATGGGGTCGGCGGGGTGAGGCAATCATCGGTATCGGAAACTCCTTGGCGGCTGCAGATCCATGCGGCCTGATCAGAACATGGTCCGCTCGATGCCGAAGCGGGAGAAGATCTTGCTGGCGATTTCCTCGATCGACACGTGCGTCGTATTGAGGCTGGAGATGCCCGCGTGGCGCATCAGCTTGTCGGCCTGCTCCAGCTCCCAACGACACTGTTTGAGCGTGGCGTACTGGCTACCCGCGAGGCGCTGCTCGCGAATCTGCGCCAGTCGCTGTGGATCGATGGTGAGGCCGAACAGTTTGTCTTTGTGCGGCACGAGCCGACGCGGCAGCTCGAGTTTGTCCAGATCGTCATCAGTGAGCGGATAGTTGGCGGCGCTGACACCGTAATGCAAGGCCATGTAGAGACAGGTCGGCGTTTTGCCCGAGCGCGACACGCCCACCAAAATCAAATCCGCCTTGCTGTAGTCGAAATCCCTGCCGTCATCGTGGGTCAGGGCGTAGTTGGTCGCGTTGATGCGCGCCTCGTACTTCTCGAAATCGACCATGCCGTGCGAGCGATTCACGGCACCGGACCGCTTCGCGCCCAGCTCATCTTCCAGCGGTCCGATGAAGGGCGCAAAGACATCGAGCATCAGCGCACCGCTCTCGGCGACCAGATCGCACAGCGCGCGATCGGCCATGGTATTGACCACGATCGGCCGCTCGCCCGTCTGTGCATAGTGGGTCTTGATACGCACCGACGCCGCCTCGGCCTTGCGCGCATCATCGATGAAGGCGAGCCGATGCTTGTCGAACTGCACACCCTCGAATTGCGCAAGGATACTGTTGCCGATGGTCTCTGCCGTGATACCAGTGGAGTCGGAGATGAAGAAAACCGTTCGCTGCATGGCCGCGCCTGATCGTTTCGATGAGCCTGTTCGCACCTTAGCGCAAGCACCAAAGGCTGTCGCCGATTGACTGTTTGCTGACTGGTATGCAGGTGGAGTGGCCGGGCAACGGAATGGTCTTCTTGTGCTGCGCATCATCGGCAGCGGACAATACCAGTCCTTTGCAGCCCGCTTTGGCACTGCATCCTGCACCAATCCCACTTTTTATCGCGCTCTTGAGGAGACACCCTTGAACGATCTGGTGCTATGGCTTGACCAACTGCGTATGACCGACCTCGGCAAGGTCGGCGGCAAGAACGCGTCCCTCGGCGAAATGATCGGCAACCTCGCCAAGCTCGGCGTTTCGGTCCCGGGTGGTTTCGCCACGACGGCGGATGCCTTTCAGCAGTATCTGGAAAAGAGTGGGCTGGCCAAACGCATCCAGCAGCGTCTGGACGGTCTGGACGTCGACCATGTAGATACCCTGGTGGCCGCCGGCAAGGAAATCCGCAGCTGGATCGTCGACACCGCCCTGCCCGCCGAACTGGAGCAGGCGATTCGCGATGCCTACCTCAAGCTGTGCAAGGATGCCGGCAGCGACGACATCGCCGTCGCCGTGCGCTCCTCCGCCACCGCGGAAGATCTTCCGGACGCCTCGTTCGCCGGTCAGCAGGAAACCTTTCTCAACGTGGTCGGCATCGACGACGTGCTGCACAAGGTGAAGGAAGTCTTCGCCTCGCTCTACAACGACCGCGCGATTTCCTATCGCGTACACCAGGGCTTCAAGCACGACGACGTGTTTCTGTCGGCCGGCGTGCAGCTGATGGTGCGCTCGGACGTGGGCGCGTCGGGCGTGCTGTTTACGCTGGACACCGAGTCGGGTTTCCGTGATGTGGTGTTCATCACCGGCTCGTATGGCCTGGGCGAAATGGTCGTGCAGGGTGCGGTCAATCCCGACGAATTTTATGTATTCAAGCCGACGTTGAACGCGGGCAAGCCGGCGGTGCTGCGTCGCAACCTCGGCTCCAAGCAGCTGCGCATGGTCTATTCCAGCGCAGCCGGCGAACGCGTGCGCACCGAAGACACGCCGGCCGAACTGCGCAACAAGTTCTGCATCGCCGACAGCGACGTCGAGGAGCTCGCGCGGCAGTCGCTGATCATCGAAAAGCACTACGGTCGCCCGATGGATATCGAGTGGGCGAAGGACGGCAACACCGGCAAGCTGTACATCGTGCAGGCACGCCCGGAAACGGTGAAGTCGCGCGCGCATGCTACCCAGCTGGAGCGTTTCCACCTCGGCGAAAAGGGCAAGGTGCTGGCCGAAGGTCGTTCGATCGGCCAGAAGATCGGCGCCGGCAAGGCACGCGTCATCCGCACCCTGGCCGACATGAACAAGGTGCAGCCGGGCGACGTGCTGATCGCCGACATGACCGATCCCGACTGGGAACCGGTGATGAAGCGTGCTGCGGCGATCGTCACCAATCGCGGCGGTCGCACCTGCCACGCCGCGATCATCGCGCGCGAACTGGGCGTGCCGGCCGTGGTAGGCACCGGCAACGCGCTGGAGAAGATTCCCGACGGCGCCGACGTCACTGTCTCCTGTGCCGAGGGCGATACCGGCACGATCTACGAGGGCATTCTGAAGTTCGAGCGGATCACCGCCGATCTGGGCGACATGCCCGAGGCGCCGCTGAAGATCATGATGAATGTGGCCAACCCCGATCGCGCGTTCGACTTCGGCATGCTGCCGAACGCCGGCATCGGCCTGGCGCGGCTGGAGATGATCATCGCCAGCCATATCGGCGTACATCCCAAGGCGCTACTCGAATATGCCAAACAGGATGCCGCGACTAAGGCCAAGATCGACGAGCGTATCGCCGGTTATGCGGATCCCGTGAGCTTCTACGTCGATCGTCTGGCCGAAGGCATCTCCACCATCGCCGCCTCGGTTTATCCGAAAACGGTGATCGTCCGCATGTCGGACTTCAAGTCGAACGAATACGCCAACCTTCTCGGTGGCTCGCGTTACGAACCGCACGAAGAGAACCCGATGATCGGCTTCCGCGGCGCCAGTCGTTACGTCGACCCAAGCTTTGCCGATGCCTTTGGCCTCGAGTGCAAGGCGGTCAAGCACGTGCGCGAAGTGATGGGCCTGGACAACGTCTGGGTGATGATTCCGTTCGTGCGCACGCTGGACGAAGGCAAGAAGGTCATCGAGGTTCTGAAGAAGAACGGACTCGTCCAGGGCGAGCACGGCCTCAAGGTGATCATGATGTGCGAGGTCCCATCCAACGCACTGTTGGCTGATGAGTTCCTCGACATCTTCGACGGCTTCTCGATCGGCTCCAATGACCTGACCCAGCTCACGCTCGGCCTCGATCGCGACTCCAGCATCGTCGCCGGCCTGTTCGACGAGCGCGATCCGGCGGTCAAGAAGCTGCTCGCCATGGCGATCAAGACGGCCCGAGCGAAGGGCAAGTACATCGGCATCTGCGGCCAGGGCCCGTCCGATCACCCGGATCTAGCCGAATGGCTGATGGATCAGGGCATCGAATCGGTGTCGCTGAATCCCGATACCGTGGTCGACACGTGGCTGCGGCTGGCCAAAAAGAAGGCTGGCTGAGCGAAAACCGGCTGTAACTGAACCGACTTATCGCTGCACCGCAACAAGGGATGAGCTTGGGCTCATCCCTTTTTTCTGCCCGACTGAACGCGCTGGAGCCCATCTCGCCCCGGCATCGCTTGCACAGCGGCATTTTCAGGAATCGGCAACGCGGGCAAGGCCTTGCGAGCCGCTTTGAAAGACTTTAGTGCGCTGCAGCTTGCTGCCAAAGGATGCGCCATTTAACGTTCACACACATGTTTGAATCCGAGATTTGAATGCCATGCCGATACGTGTACGCCAGCACTCAGGGACAGCGGCCGCGTGAGCGCGCCGCTGCGCTCCAGTGCGAGCGATACGCGCAGGCGCTTGCTCGAAGCGGCCGAGGCACTGTTTATCGAATGCGGGTACGAGGCGATGTCGCTGCGCCAGGTCACGGCCAAGGCGCACGCCAATCTCGCCGCGGTGAACTACCACTTCGGCAGCAAGGAAGCCTTGATGCACGAGCTGCTTTCGCAGCGGCTCGACCGCCTGAATCTCGAACGGCTGAATCTACTGAGCAGTTGCGAAAAACAGTGGCCGCAGGACACGGATGCCACCGCCGTATTCGCCATGCTGTTCATTCCGGCGTTTCGGATCAGCCATGAGAGCGTCGGCGGCAAATCGTTCATGCGCCTGCTCGGTCGCGTCTACAGCGATCGCTCACCGTTTATCCGCGCCTATTTACAGGAGCATTATCGGCCAATTTTCGGGCGTTTTTTCGAAGCCTTTTCGCGCACCCTGCCCGACCTGCCGCGCAGTGAACTCGGCCTACGGCTGCATTTTGGCCTGAAGGCGCTGTCGGGCATTCTTGCCGGCGAAGACATGCAGAAGCTGATCGACGACCTCAGCATGGGCGAGACGATCAATGATGGCGAACTGCTCGCCCGTTTGATCTCGCTCATCTCACCCATACTCACCGCACCGTTCGGCAGCCCGGCCCAGATCCGGGTCATCGAACAGGTGCTGCAACTCGATGACGCGACCGCCGAAGCCGCTCGCAAGGCAATCGCGGAACCCGGCAGCGACACGCAGCCGACGCCGGGCGTTCTGGAATGGCTCAAGGAAGGGAGGCTGGCCCTCTAAATAAAAACAATAGTTCAAACGCTTGTAAGCGACGATGCTACCGCTGACCCCGTCGCCTGCTCCCCAATCGTTTCAGTCCCACCACACGACTTTTGTTCTGGAGCATCACTTCAGATTGTCGTCACAGGAGAACCACCGTGAATCGTCAAACCTCGCAAAGCTTCATCCGCTTCGGCGCAAAGGCCAGTCTCGCCCTCGCCGTCGTTTCCGCGCTGTCGCTGCCGCTCTGCGCGCAGGCCGGCTCCTTCCAGCTGCCGACCACCAACGCAGCCGGCTGGGGCCGCGCCGGCGCCGGTGGCTCGCTGTTCCCCGATGACGTCACCGCCGCCTACAACAACCCTGCCGCCATGGCGTTCTTCGATGCGCCCATGATTCAGGTCACCGGCACCGGCATTCGTCCGAGCGCGGAATTCCAGGGTCAGTTCAAGGATCAGCAGGGCAATCCGACCACGGGCAACAATCCGAACGGCTTTGGCCGTTTCATTCCGTTCCCGGATATCGCCTGGGCGCTTCCGGTCAATGACCGACTGACCATTGGCGGCAGTGTTACCGTCCCCTACGGTCTGGTCAGCAAGTACAACCCGACTTGGCAGGGCCGCTACTTCGGCACCTATACCAGTCTCCAGTCCATTGCCGTGAGCCTATCGGCCGGTTTCAAGGTCAATGACGAGTTTTCAATCGGTGCGGGCATCGAAGGACAGCGAACCAAGGCGCAGCTCAACACCCAGCTCGACCCTTACGGTTCGGCCGCAGCCCTGTTCGGCGCCCCGATTCTCGGCGCCCCGCAGAGCGGCGACGTGCAGCTGAACGTCGATGTGAAAAAGCGCTTCGCTTTCGGCTACTTCGGCGGCTTCGAGTGGAAGCCGACCCAGCAGGACAGCATCGACGTCAATTATCACTCGCGCGTGCAGCAGACGCTCAGCGGCAATTACAAACTGTACGGTCCCGCCGCCAGCCTGCAGTTGCTCACGCTTGCTCCCGTCGTGTTTCCGAACGCCGGTTTGCCGACGCTGAATCCGGCCGGCGCATCGGCCAGCGCACCGCTGGATACGCCAGCCTTCGCCGGCGTCGACTGGCTGCACAAGTTCAACGACCAGTTCAGCCTCGCCGCATCGGTGAACTGGACAGACTGGTCCAACTTCGCGCAGCTGAATCTGATTTCGGAAGGTCAGACCCTCGTATCCCTGCCGGAAAAATACAAAGACACGTTCAGCTACTCCATCGGCGGCGACTATAAACTCAACGATCAGTGGACGCTGCGTGCCGGCGTCGGCTACGACGAATCGCCGACCAATATCATCAGCCGCGACCCACGCATCCCTGACGGTTCGCGCCGCATCGTCGGCCTGGGTGTCGGCTATCAGGCCACGCAACGTGTGTCGTTCGATCTTGGCTATCAGCACCAGTTCGTCAGCAACACGCCGATCAACCTCACCAACCCGATCGCCCTGGGTGCCGGTACGGCCGTGGGCTATTTCAAGGATCACGGCGACGTGGTCAGCCTGACCGGTACGTACGCGTTCAAGTAAGCCGCTACTCGTCGCAAAAAAGAAGGGCCGCGAAAGCGGCCCTTCTTTTTATGGGCCTGACGACCCAGCCTCGCGACCTGCCCATCTGCCAGCCTCTATCGCATTGACAGATCAGCGGCGCAGACGGATTTCTCAGGCAGCGGCGTCCTTCAGCTTCTTCAGCGGACGCACCTTGATCTTGATCGATGCCGGCTTGGCCGCGAACCACTGCTCTTCCTTGGTGAAGGGGTTGATGCCCTTGCGCTTGGCCTTGGCTGGCACGTGCACGGCGGAGATCTTCAGCAGGCCCGGCAGGGTGAACGAACCGGCGCCTTTCTTGTGCACCGAGCCCGCGACCGCACCTTCAAGTGCCGCCAACACGGCGCGAACGTCTTTAGGCACCACGCCGCTCGTTTCGGAAATATGGGCAACCAGGCCAGTCTTGTTCAAGACTTCCTTGATGGGTTTGTGAGCAGCCGGCGACGCGCTCTTGGTCGCGGCTTTTGCAGGTGCAGCTTTCTTAGCTTTTGCCATGTGATTCCCCGGGATTTATAGGTTCAATGAGCCACTTTTGCGGCTAGCGCAATGTAGGACAACTTGGGTTGTTTTCCAAACGGATAAAACGCCATGAAGGGCTCAACGCCCGGTTTTTCGCTCGGAACCGCAAGATTAGCGAGTGAGCCGCCAAGAAGCGAGTGGATGCGCAGCTATCCGTACATCGCGCTTGGCTCCCGTTTTGGAATGCCCAGTGTGCAGTCGATCATCGTGCTCGCAGAGTCCGTAGCTCGCCAGGTCGAATCCGGCGCCGCACTGTATTGAATCGCACATCGATGGCAAAATTGCGTATCCGGTGGCGCGGCGCCTTGGCTAGCTCTTCCCACGCCTGTGCCAGCTGCATCCACTGTTTCCGTATCCGAAGGACACCCATGACCAGCCACATCAGCAACGTCAGACCCGACTGGGACCAAGTCCTGGTCGACATCGTCGACTACGCGCTCGACTACAGCGTCAACTCCACGCTGGCCTATGACACTGCGCGCAATATTCTCATCGACACGCTCGGTTGCGGCCTGGAAGCGCTTGAATATCCGGCCTGCACCAAGTTGCTCGGACCGGTTGTACCGGGCACCACGGTGCCAAACGGCGCCAAGGTGCCGGGTACGCAGTTCCAGCTCGATCCCATCCAGGCCGCCTTCAATATTGGTGCGATGATCCGCTGGCTCGATTTCAACGACACCTGGCTGGCTGCCGAATGGGGCCACCCCTCGGACAATCTCGGCGGCATTCTGGCTGTGGCCGACTGGATCAGTCGCAACAATATCGCCGCGGGCAAGCCGCCGCTGGTCATGCGCGACGTGCTCACCGGCATCATCAAGGCGCACGAAATCCAGGGCGTGATCGCGCTGGAAAACTCGTTCAACCGCGTGGGACTCGATCACGTGGTGCTGGTCAAGGTTGCCTCCACCGCCGTGGTGTCGAGCCTGCTTGGTCTAACGCGCGAGGAAACACTGGCGGCCGTGTCGCTGGCCTGGGTCGATGGGCAGAGCCTGCGCACCTATCGCCACGCACCGAACGCTGGCAGCCGCAAGAGCTGGGCGGCCGGCGATGCCACCAGCCGCGCCGTGCGACTGGCGCTGATCGCCAAGACCGGTGAGATGGGCTACCCCTCGGTGCTGACCGCGCCGACCTGGGGCTTTTACGATGTGCTGTTCAAGGGCAAGCCCTTCGCTTTCCAGCGCACATACGGCAGCTACGTGTCGGAAAACGTGCTGTTCAAGATCAGCTTTCCGGCCGAGTTCCACAGCCAGACCGCGGTGGAGGCCGCCGTCACCCTGCATGGGCAACTTGCCAAAGCCGGCAAGACCGTCGACGACATCAAGAAGATCACCATCCGCACGCACGAAGCGTGCATCCGCATCATCGACAAGAAAGGCCCACTCAACAATCCAGCCGATCGCGATCACTGCATCCAGTACATGGTGGCCGTGCCGCTGATCTTCGGCAACCTCACCGCCAGCGACTACGAAGACGGAGTGGCGGCTGATCCTCGCATCGACGTGCTGCGCGACAAGATCGACTGCGTGGAAGACGTGCAGTTCACGAAGGACTACCACGACCCGGACAAGCGCAGCATCGCCAACGCACTGACCGTGGAATTCAACGACGGCAGCCGACTGGACGAAATCGTGGTGGAGTATCCGATCGGGCACCGCCGCCGCCGCGCCGACGGCATTCCGCTGCTGGAGAAAAAATTCCGCATCAATCTGGCGCGACGCTTTCCCGCCAAACAGCAGCAGGCCATCCTCGACGTGTCGCTCGACCAGAAGAAACTCGAGGCACTTCCGGTCAACGCCTACATGGATATGTACGTCATCTAACGAGCGCAGGCGCCCACCAGCGCGCAAAGCTCATAAAGCACGAAGGATCCCGGCGACTGCCGGGATCCTTCGTTTGTCTGCTGGCCTTTTTTACTGTCCGGCCATCCAACACCAGAGTCTTGCGGTTGCCGCCGAACAGCAGGCTGACGTATTCGATCAATCAATCCGGTGTGCTGCCTTGCGGCGAGAGTGGATTGTGGGCGCGCACCGACGACGAGGCATCGTGGGTCGGCGTCGAGAAACAGTATCGACTGCTCGAACCGCAACCGTAGCGGCGACCACGAATCGATTGGCACGGCGGACGGCAGCACGGAAGAAATAGCCGCGCTGCCGCGTGCGCGTTCGGTCGGCAGACGCCGTATGAAAGACCGCGGCTGTCATCAATCGACATAAAAAACGCCCCGGCAGAGCCGGGGCGCGGGAGGATATCCAACCAGCAAGGATCAGTTGAACTTGTAATCGAACGTCAGGAACATTTCGCGACCGGTGTATTCATCCGCGGACTGGTTCGTCGGGACGTACTCGAAGCCGCCGGCGTAATACGGGATCGACGCAACCTTGTTGAAGACGTTGGACACCGTGAAGCTGACCTTGGTCCCGGGGTTGATTTGCCAGCTGATCGCGGTATTCCAGGTGATCCACGGCGGGATGCGGCCCGTGTACGTGGTGTCCGCAACAGGCACGGTGTTGCCATCCTGCTGCACCGTGCAAACACCGGTGCTGTAGACCGTGCCGTTAGCCGCCGTGGCTGTGACCGCGCCCGGCTGGATACCGTTGGGCAACGTGTCGCAACCGCCGTAGTTGGGAGCACGCACGCTGCCCACTCGCACGCCAGAGAGCGAGAAGTTCCAGTCACCCTTGTGCCAATTGCCGATCCACGAAACCCGGCTCGCCGGATTCTGATAACGCGTGTTCAACAGCGGATCGGAGGCCAGCACGCGCTGCTTGAACGCGAGATTGTCGGTGTAGTTGATGCCGGTGGTGAAGTCGCCATAATCGTCGCTGTGCCACTTGTAGTCCAGCGAGGCGTCTATGCCGCTCACGTACAGCGAAGCCTCATTGATCGGACCGGATTGTTCCGAGATGATCTGGCCGGCCGCATTGCGCTGAACCATCTGGGTCACCATCGAGCAGTACGCCGAACCCTGCACGTGCGCGGTGTACGGCGACAAACCGGACGAACCGTTCGGCTGCAAGCCGGTAAGGCAACCCGCCTCGTCGTTCAGCACGGTAGCCTTGTCGAGGTACTCGATGGCGTTGTCCACGCCCATATGCCAGTAGTCGGCGGATGCAGACAGGCCTTCCACGCCCGGCACCTGCCATACGAAACCATACGTCCAGGAATGCCCTGTCTCCGGCTCCAGCAGACGGCTGCCTTGCGTGGACAAGGTGTAGTACTGCGATGACGGGCGCTGCACGGTGCTGCACCACGTACTGTTGTTTATGCCCGCCTTGATGTCATTGATGCATCGCAACGGATCGGTATAGTCGCCCACAGGGGACGTCGAACCGGTCGCGTAAACAGCTTGCATATCCGGCGCCTTGAAGTTGGTGCCGTAGCTGCCGCGGAGCAGCAAGCCATTATACGGACGCCACTCGAGACCCGTACCCCAGGTGCGCGCCACGTCGGCACGGCTGGCGTCGTTGTACTTGTCCAATCGACCGGAGATGGTCCAGGTCAGCGAATCCAGCACCGGCACGCGGAACTCCGTACCCAGCGAATAGCGCTGGCGGGTGCCCCCACCGGTATTGTCTGAAAAGAACGGGTTCACGAAAGTCGCCGGATTCGCCGCCCGCGCATCAGGCGAAAGCAGATACCCGTTGTGCGCGGCTTCCAGCACCGCGGCCCAGCCCACCGACTGGTCCACCCACGGCAGCTTGAACAGGTCGCCGTTGACGCGAAGCTGCACCTGGTCCAGCCACGACGAGGCAGTGTCCTCGCCATTGACCGCGAACTGGCTGTACTGCTGCGGCGTGATGGGGTTCCACCACTGCTGCCAGTTAAAGGCATAAATGGGCAGACCGGCAGCGGTGGTGCCCAGTTGCTTGCCGAGGAAGAAATTGTTCGTGGCCGTCTGGTTGAAGGCCGTGTAATCCTCGCGCACGGTGTACTTTTGGGTATTGAGGCTCAAGTCCCAGTTGAAATTGCCGTCGAACACGGTGCCGCGCAGGCCGGTCGTGATGTTCCAGTTCTCCTCACGATCATGCGTGTTACCCGACGTGCCGATCTCCTGCGCGGTAAACTGGCGGACGGCACCGTTGATCACCTGCCCCGTGGTCTGATCGTAGAATTGGCCCGTACTCTCGCCCCACAACTGGGTATTGGAAATACCCACCGTGTCGTACAGAGCCGCCGAGCCGTAAAGCTGCAGACCATTGGCGAAATCATATTCGCCTGATAGGTAACCATTGTTGCTGCGGCTACCCGGCGTCAAAACCCAGTCCTGCCACAATGTGGGCTGCGAACAGTAATAGCCATTATTGGTCACGCCGGTGATCTGTGTCCCATTGGTGGACACCGAATGCGACTGGCTCAGCTGCGAGTTGGTGAACTTGCCACAGGTGCCCGTGGGCGGCGTGATGTACTGGCCGTTGCCGTCCTTCACGGAAAGGGCAACGGCGCTGGCCGCATCGTACTGATAGCCGAACATGCGCGAAGCCGGGCTCCATGAACCGTAGCCGGCATCGGCCACTGAATCCTGGTAGGAACGATCCCTGCCCCACAACGGCGTACGGTTGGACTTTTCCACGTTGTAGAGGATTTTCCAGTTGTCGCCGGACTGACCGCCGAAGAAGTTGACGTCGCCGTAGGCACGACCACCGCGCTGCGCGCCACCACCGGTCACCTGCAGGTCGCTACCCTGATAGTTCTTCTTCAGGATCACGTTGACTACGCCCGCCACCGCGTCCGAACCGTAAATCGATGAAGCGCCGGAAGCGAGGATCTCGACACGTTCAACCATGCCGGTGGGAATGTTGCTGTAGTTCTGGAAGTTGCTGTGTGCGTAAAACGGCTGCGGGTAATCCACCACACGATGGCCATCGATCAGCAGCAAGCTAAACTGCGGGCCCAGGCCACGCAAGTTGAGCGGGCGCGCATTGACTGCCGTGGCGCCATATGAAGACGCGTCCTGCACCTGAGGCCCCATCTGCGGCAACGAATCCAGGAACTCCCACAGCGTCGTGAAGCCCTGCTGCTTGATCTGCGCGCCGGTGTAAGTAACCACGGGCGCATTGCCCTCGATATCCACACGCGGAATCATCGATCCGGTGACAATCACCTTGTCCAGCGTGGTGGGCTTGGACTTTTTCGCCGAAGCATCTTGTTGCGTGGCCGGCTGATCGCCGGACGGTGAAGCTGACGTCTGCGCAAAGGCCAGCGGTGTCGCCAGCACCAACGCCAACGAACTGGCAAGAACCCTGCGGGTGCAGCAAAAGCGTTTCATGATTGACACCTCCCCGTGAAAATCTATTGTGTTTTATGGTGTTTGCCGGCCTCGATCCCGAATCGAAGCCGGCCCTTGAATGCCTTGCGGCGCCCTGCAAACTTTTTCGTTTTTTATGCGATGGCTATGGCAGCCGCACATGACGAGCGCCACGCGTCATGCAGACGCCAGCATCCGGCCGAGCGGCACGTGTGTCCCCCGCACACGTCATTTAAATATAAATACAGAATTCATATTTGCTGATGATGAGCATAAAGCTTTCGTTTGGATCGTGGCAAGCCCCACCGCAGCAGAGCTATCGATCCGCGCAGAACCAGGGAAATGCAGGGTCGGGATGCGCTGTCGCAACAGCAGTGCCTCCCGACCGGTCAGAGTCCAGCTCGGCCGAAAGAACCTGCACTCTGCCGCAGAGCCATAGCGTTCGTCACAGCATTGCCGTTGATGGGATGGCTGCGCGCAGGAACCAAGTTCATGCCTTCCATGGAATGCCCTGCGACCGCCGACTGGCCGAAAGCAGGCGGACGATCCGCGGGATCGATGCCGGCGACAATTGGGCAAAGCCCCCGCCTGTAAAACTCCGGCGTGCCGCCGATCGACCGCATACAGACTCCATGCGCTCATCCGGCCACAGTCCTGGTTGCCGGCAAGGCCATCCGCGGCCATCAACGACCTGACGCGAGCCTGGGTCTTGTGATGCGTGCCGATGTAGGCATACAGGTAATGGCTGGGCTCGTTGCCGTGCGCGTACTGACCGACCATGCCGGCAATGTCCGGCGGCGCATCCGCGGGGCACTACCGAACTGGTAGTGAAAAGCTCGTCCAGCTTGCGCTCGAAAATCCGCGGCCCGCCGAACAACTGTATGTAGGCATAGATGTCGTACTGGTTGAGCTGGCTGGCAAACGCCAGCGCCTGATCGCGCGCAGCGAGCCCTGCATTTAAACTGCATGCCACGCTATCATTTCCCGAAATTTGTCCACGGCTGACCTTCACTCGCAACCCGTGGTCACTACGAGGGCTCGGCTTGCGTGCGGGCGCGGCCGCGCGGTGGATGGCGACTTTCCCATAGTCACCAGGAGGGATGTCGCCAACGATCCTACCGCAGGCACTCGTTACCCTTTGGCCCACCCTCACCCACTCGCGACTCTCACAGGTTCAGCCTGTATCGCACCCAGTGACATCACATGATGCCCAGGCAAGGAATCGACATGCACGGCTTACAACGAACGCGAAAAACTCCCACCGTCACCGGCATCGTCTTTATCCTCATCGGAATGGCACTGACCGGCGGTGGCGCCTGGCTCATCGCCCTCGGTGGCTCGCTGTTCTATGCCATCGCAGGCCTCGGTATCGTGCTTACGGGCGCGTTGCTCATCGCGCGGCGCCGTTCGGCGCTGTGGCTGTATGCCCTCGTCGTCGCCGGCTCCGTGCTGTGGTCGATCAGCGACATCCGCTTCGACTGGTGGCCGCTGGCTGCGCGCCTGGATGTGATCTTTCCGCTGGGACTGTGGCTGCTGACGCCGTGGGTCACGCGAGGTCTGGATAACGGTAATCGCTCTCCTTCGCGAGCTTCGACCCTGCCCCTGTGGGGCGCCTCGCTGCTGAGCATCGTGGTGCTAGGCATCGGTCTATGCTCCGATTACCACGACATCGACGGCAGCCTGCCGGCCGCTGTGGCCGCCGCTGCATCGTTGCCGTCCAACGACGACAAGCAGCCGGACGAAGACTGGCGCGACTACGGCCGTACTCAGTTCGGCCAGCGCTATTCGCCGCTGAAGCAGATCACCCCGGCCAACGTCAAAAACCTGAAGGTCGCCTGGACCTTTCGCACCGGCGACCTGCCGGGCAAGAACGATCCGGTGGAAACTACCTTTGAAGTCACCCCGATCAAGGTGAACGACACGCTGTACCTGTGCTCGCAGCATCAGCGCCTGTTCGCGCTCGACGCCAGGACCGGCAAGCTGCGCTGGTCGTACGATCCCAAGGTGCAGGACAACCCGACGTTTCAGCACCTCACCTGTCGCGGCGTGTCGTATCACGAGACCATCGCCGGCGCGCTCAATGCCGACGGTACACCGGCGCCGACCGACTGCCCGCGCACGATCTTTCTGCCGGTCAACGACGGCCGCATGATCGCGCTCGATGCCGACAGCGGCAAACCGTGCGAGAGCTTCGGCGAGCACGGCACGCTCAACCTGCAGGTCGGCATGGGCGAGCACACGCCAGGCTTCTACGAGCCGACCTCGCCGCCGATCGTCAGCGACAAGATTCTCGTCGTCGCCGGCGCCGTGATCGACAACTACTCCACGCGCGAGCCGTCCGGCGTGATCCGCGGTTTCGACATTCACACCGGCAAGTTGGTCTGGGCCTGGGATTCGGGCGCGCAGGACGAAAACGCCCTGCCCTCGGCCACGCACACCTATACCAACAATTCGCCCAACTCCTGGATGACAGCGTCGTACGATCCCAAGCTCGGCCTGGTCTATATGCCGATGGGCGTGCAGACGCCGGACATCTGGGCCGGCAACCGCACGCCGCTGGCCGAGCGCTATTCCAGCGCCTTGGTCGCGCTCGACATCAACACAGGCAAGCGCGTGTGGTCGTACCAGACCGTGCACCACGACCTGTGGGACATGGACCTGCCGTCGCAGCCGACGCTGGCCGATCTGCCCACCGCCAACGGCGTGGTGCCGGCGATCTTGCAGCCGGCCAAGACCGGCAACCTGTTCGTGCTCGATCGGCGCACCGGTGTACCGATCGTGCCGGCACCGGAGCGTCCGGTACCGCAGGGCGCGGCCCCCGGCGATCGCACCTCGCCGACCCAGCCGTTCTCCGAACTGACTTTCCGCCCCGAGGCCAAGCTCACCGGCGCCGACATGTGGGGCGCCACAATCTTCGACCAGCTGGCCTGCCGCATCACCTTTCATCGGCTGCGCTATGAGGGCACGTTCACCCCGCCGTCCTTGCAGGGCACGCTGGTGTTCCCCGGCAACCTGGGCATGTTCGAGTGGGGCGGCATCGCGGTGGACCCGACACGCAACATCGCCATCGCCAATCCGATGGCGATCCCGTTCGTGTCGACGCTGATCCCGCGCGGGCCGAACAACCCGTCCGCGCCGAACGACGCGCATCCGTCGGGCACCGAAAACGGCGTGCAGCCGATGTACGGCACGCCGTACGGCGTCGACCTGCACGCGCTGCTCTCGCCAGTCGGCATTCCGTGCATGCGCCCGCCGTGGGGTTACATGGCCGGCATCGATCTGACGACCAAGAAGATCGTCTGGATGCACAAGAACGGGACGATCCGCGACAGCTCGCCGATCCCGCTACCGTTCAAGCTCGGCGTGCCCACGCTCGGCGGCCCGATGACCACTGCCGGTGGCGTCACCTTCCTCACCTCGACGCTGGACTATTACATCCGCGCCTACGACGTCACGACGGGCGAGCAGCTCTGGCAGGACCGCCTGCCGGCCGGTGGCCAGTCCACGCCGATGACCTACGCCATCGATGGACAGCAGTATGTGATTACCGCGGCCGGTGGGCATGGATCGTTCGGCACGAAGATTGGCGACTATGTGATTGCTTATAAGTTGTCGAATTAAGCACTGAGCTGAGGTGTTAAAAAGACCCAAAGTTCGCCGGATCGCCGGTGAACCTTGGGTCTTTTCTTTGGCCGAGAGCCCCAATCCAGACATCAATGCTGTGGGCCGCGACAACAAAGACTCCGACTCACGGATAAGATGTCAGCTCCGTCTTGCTAGCGATACCGGCATCTCTGACAAGAAGCTTGCTTAAAGCCATCGAGGCCGCGGCTCTGGGCGAACGCCTCCTGATAAACGCGCTGTACCGCCCCTGCCGGAATGTCTCACAGGCCAAGCCGACGACAAAGCTCTTACAGATTAGTGTTTAATACCGTGTAGACGCCGCATGCCCGACAGCAATCGGTGAAGTACGTCTTCGGGTCCCCGCTCGCTGACAGGAACCTCGCTCAGCAATTGAGCGGCCTTGGCCTCATAGGTCATCAGCGATTCGAGCATGCTTTTCGCGACCTCTGGATTTTGCTGGAGGATCGGCGTTAACGCGTCCTTATGCAATAAGACAATGGAAACCTTGCTGACAGCGCGCAGAATGATAGGCCTGCTGATACCGGTCAGAATACCGGCGCGGCCGATGGAATCGCCGGGCGACAACCGACGCAGCTCCACGTTTTTTCCATCATGCGGGCTCTCTAGCGCCGCCACGCCGGAAGCCACGATATACAGCGCACGCCGCTCGTCAGGACAAAAAACATCGACCTGATAAATAAGCTGGCCGGGCGAAAAATGCTGGCTGACCAGGGCTTCTGCCAACAGCGAAAATTGTTCATCCGTCAGGGCATGAAACATCTCGACATCGCGAAGCAGCCTCTCCTGGGACGACATGCCACTGGCACCTTTTGCGCCCCTGCGCAGGCCGATGCCATGCGTCTTGAGATGGCGATACGCTTGATCGATGATTTCGTTGCGCGCCTGTGTTTTTTCGGCTGACGATGCGACATACACGAGTATGGTGTACTCAATGTACTTTCGCCGCACCGTAGTGGCACTGACCGAAGCCTTAGGCGATGCCAGTATGCCGGCGGTACTGATCACCGCGTCGTTCAAAGAAGCAATCACGGCGGCGGGCCTAAACCTTGGCGAGAGGCGTATCGCCACCTCCAAACCATGCATTCTCGGCGGCAGGCTCTGATTGACGATACTGGCTTTGGCGGCAAGACTGTTGGGTACGACGACAAAGTTGCCTTGGCCATTGAGTAGCGTTGTAGCCCTCCAGTTGCTCTCGATCACCTCACCTTGAATATCGCCGATGGCGACTGAGTCACCGATGCGAAAGGGCTGAGTAGCGTTGAGCACCACGCCGGAGAAGACGTCGCTCAACGTGCTTTGAACCGCCAGGCCGATGATAAGAGCTAACACACCTGAGGTTGCCAGCAACCCCTTGACGGGTAGATCGAGCACATAGCCAATCGCTGCTACAAAGGCGGCCAAAAATATCAGCGCACGAAACACATCCTGAAACAATCGCGCTCGATTCATCCTAGACGGCAAAAAAGCACCGCCTGCAAGCGCCGTGGTCACCTGCGCCGCCTGTAGCCACCACAGCAACTCAAGCACCTGAGCCAGAAGATGCAAGGAGGGATCATCTGTCCAAGGCGCAACATGGAATGGAATCATTCCCGTTGCCCAAAGCACGTAGCTGAGAGCCAGGAAAAGAGCGATCCGAACGCCAAGACGAAGCCGAGAATCGTCAGCCCTGTAGAAGCGCCACGCAAAAATATAAAGCAGCAAAACGCCTACCCCAAGCGCAATGCCTTTATCAAAAAAATTCATGTTGGCGTCCCAAAACACAGCCGGTCGAAACATTACGATCGACGCGGGCACCAGCGTCACCTTTTTCCCCTGCAATCGTCAATTCCCACCGAGCGGCGGCGAAACCCAACGGTCACCGTTTAGCGAAAACTACACTCGGACATGATGATTCAATGCAAATGGAGAGCGTCGCTTCACGCTAGGCTTCCTGGCATGATTCAAACAGAAACCAGACGCGACGTTCGGCTTCGTCGATCCAGTTTTCCAACAGGCTGGTCGTTGCGACATCGCCATAACGGTCGCTCACGGTGTGGGCTTCCTGCATGAAGGAGATCATCTTGGCGTTGTCATTGCGCAGCTCGACGAGCATGCCTACGGACGTCGTGGCATGGCTGTCGTTGTCCCGGAGTCGCTGAAGGCGGCCTACGTGACCAATCGATCGAATGGTTGAACTACCCAGCTTGCGGACGCGCTCGGCGATGGGATCAATCGTTGCAAAAATCTGATCGGCCTGCTCATCCAGTAAAAGATGGTATTCGCGAAAATGTGGCCCCGAGACATGCCAATGAAAATTTTTTGTCTTGACGTACAACGCAAAAAAGTCGGCCAACAACGCATTCAACAGTGTCGAAATTTCGACGCGCGCTTTAATTTCTGGACACGCAATGCCGGTCGTTTCCATCGGAGCTAACTGATCGATTTCGGTGGATTCAAGCATAGCGGTCTGGCCTTCTTCGGTTGAGTAATACGGACATGGATAACTTGCCAGCCGGTGGCCGCAGCGCTCCAGCGTTCTAGCCAAAAGCGAAAACAAATTGCGATAACGCGGCTTGCTTGACGAGCGGCTGCAGTCTGGCGTCCATTAGCTGGACGTGATAGCAAACGCACCTCGGGGATAATTTGACGAGAGACTCGCGCGGCCGATTGATCGTTTTACCCAGCAAGAATACAAAACCAACATGAATTCGTGGCGATTGGGCTCATGCAACCAAAATGCCTCGCTGCTGTGCCTGGAGATCCGGGTAACGAGTGCAAGATGGTCTTTTGGGGTTAACGCAAAAACCTGCAATCAATCCAGATAAGAAGATCGATTAGAGACAAGTCTTGATGCAAGAGGGAGCGGAGCCTAGAAAACATCGCCGCCGAGTGCCTCACGGACTGGACAGAGAAAATTTTCTCTTCCAGAAATGCGTTGATGTTTTGTCACGCCGGCCTCGTGCGCCATCTGTCCCCTCAATGGAGTGCGCCATGGCCCCCCTTATCAACGGCATCCACGTTCCCGACAGTCAGCTCGCCCGAGAGATCACCGAGCTGGTGCGCGACGCGAGTACGGAGCTTTTGTTCAATCATTCGTCACGCGTCTACTATTTCGGCGCACTTCAGGGGAACCGCCAGGGACTGAAGTTCGATCCTGAACTTCTCTACGCGGGCGCCATGTTTCACGATATGGGCCTGCTTAGGTCTTATAGTTCGGACACCGAACGTTTCGAAGTTGACGGCGCCAACGCCGCGCGTGACTTCCTGACCCGTCATGGCATCGACAAATCGGATATCGATCTGGTGTGGACGGGCATCGCCCTCCACACTACGCCGGGCGTTCCCTGCCACATGCATCCGGTCATCGCTCTGGTCACCGCCGGCGTCGAAATGGACGTGCTTGGCCTGACTTACGCCGAGTTCGCCCCCGAAGAGCGTGACCAGGTCGTTCGGGCGTACCCACGAACGCTGAAGTTCAAGGAAGACATCATCCAGGCGTTTTATGATGGCATCAAGCACAAGCCTGAGACAACGTTTGGCAACGTAAAGGCCGATGTATTGGCCGATAAGGATCCCAACTTCGTCCGCGGCAATTTCTGCCAAGTCATTCGCCAGTCTGGCTGGCCCGCCTAATATCACCGGAAGCTTTTGTCATGGAATTGACCGGGAACACGGTCCTTATCACCGGCGGCCGCTCGGGCATCGGTGCGGGATTGGCCAAGGCATTTCACGAGCTTGGCAATCAGGTGGTCGTGGCGGGACGCCGACGCGATCAGCTCGATGCGGTCGCGCATGCCCATCCAGGCATGGCGACACTCGAACTCGATATCACCGATCCATCATCGGTGACTGAAGCAAGTGCCGCGCTTTTGCGAGATCACCCCAAGCTCAATGTACTCATCAATAGCTCCGCGACCATGCTTGGTGATGACCCCGGACATCGCATGGATGAGGCTGACACCACCACGCAAGTTGCGGTTAATCTGCTCGGGCCCGTCCGTCTCACATCGGCGCTAATGCCGCACCTGCGGCGCCAGCCCAGAGCACACATCGTCTATACAAGCTCTACCCTGGGCTTTGCGCCAATTGCGCTGTTTGCCATCTACTCGGCCACAAAGGCGGCGCTGCATTCATATATCCTCTCGCAGCGTTTTTTGCTCAAGGAAAGCTCAGTCACGGTCCAGGAGATCATCCCGCCCTGGGTGGGAAACGGCCTCGCCGGATCTCCCGATCATCCTTTGGCAATGCCGCTAGACTCGTTTATCGCGCAGACCATGCAAATGCTTGCCACGGACGCGGCTGAAGTGCTGGTGAAAGAAGCAGCAGCTTGCCGCAACAATGCCGGCCCTGATGAGCATGGTTTTGTCGATCGGCTCAATACGTTGTTTCTGGCACAGTCTTATTAGTCCTGAGTGGTCTGTTGGCACGAACCACTTATCTCCTATAAGCACTGTCTATATTGAACATCAATGCTTTAAGCATGTTGCAAAACGAAAGAAGGCCGCAGGCAAGGCGAGCTTCTTTCGTTTTTTCGTTCTGCAGCTAGACAATCCTGGCCAACGCATTCGCCACACCCGTCCCGTAATCAGCGTGGACACGAGTGCAGTTGTCCACATGACGTTGCTTGACGGGTGCGCTTGCTCCCTGCATCGCACGCGCAGTGTTCTCGAAGAGACGTTCCCGTTCGCTCTGACTCAGCAACTCGAACAGACGCCTGGGCTGCGAGTAGTAGTCGGTATCTTCGCGATGGTTCCAGCGGGTAGCAACCTGGCCTGCAGCGAACGCAGGCTCCGCAAATGCCGGCTGCGGCTGCAGCGCGCCTCGGCTGTTAGGTGAATAATGCGTAGTCCCACCGCCGTTGCCATCAACTCGCATGGCGCCGTCGCGATGATAGGAGTGGACTGGGCAACGCGCCGCGTTGACAGGTATCTGAGCGTAGTTGACACCTAGCCTGTAGCGTTGCGCGTCGCCGTACGAGAACAGCCGGCCTTGCAGCATCTTGTCCGGAGAGAAGCCAATGCCCGGCACAACAACGGCCGGCGCAAAAGCAACTTGTTCAATATCTTGAAAGTAGTTCTCCGCATTCCGATTCAACTCAAAAAAACCCACTTCGATCAGCGGGTAATCCGCGTGTGGCCACACCTTTGTCAGATCGAACGGGTTATAGGAAACCCTCTCCGCGTCACCTTCGGGCATGATCTGGACATACATCGTCCAGCGAGGAAAATCCTTTTTCTCGATGGCTTCGTAAAGATCCCGCTGATTGCTTTCGCGATCGCCGCTGATGACTTGGGCTGCTTCGTCATCAGTGAGATTCTCGATGCCCTGCTGAGTCTTCAAGGTAAATTTCACCCAGAAGCGTTCATTGGCGGCATTGATAAAGCTGAAAGTGTGACTTCCAAACCCATGCATATGCCTAAACGACCGCGGTATGCCGCGGTCGCTCATCACCACGGTGATCTGATGGATCGCCTCGGGGAGCAGCGTCCAGTAGTCCCAGTTGTTGTCCGCGCTGCGCAGGCCGGTGCGCGGGTCGCGCTTGATCGCATGGTTGAGGTCGGGAAACTTCAGGGGATCACGAATAAAAAACACCGGCGTGTTGTTACCGACCAGATCCCAGTTACCCTCTTCCGTGTAGAACTTCAGCGCAAATCCGCGAATATCGCGCTCGGCATCCGCTGCACCGCGCTCTCCAGCCACTGTGGAAAAACGTGCAACCACATCGGTCTTCTTGCCCACTTCGGAAAACAGCTTCGCACGGGTATAACGCGTAATGTCGTGCGTGACGGTAAAAGTACCGAAGGCTCCAGCCCCCTTGGCGTGCATGCGTCGTTCAGGAATGACTTCCCGATCGAAGTGGGCCATCTTTTCGAGAAACCAGACATCTTGAAGAAGCACCGGACCGCGCGATCCCGCGGTCATGGTATTGTCATCGTCGGGTACCGGTGCGCCGAAAGCAGTCGTGAGCTTGTCCACGGGGTTCTCCTCAAGTAAAGCGGCCGTCGCTCATCGACGAACCGAGCCAGACTCAAGATGGCTCCGTCTCCGTCTTTCTTCTTGACTGGAAAAGCTGCGTTGATCCAAACCGGGCAACTTTGAGTCAATCAGCGCGATCAGGGATCAATGATTCCGCGCTTGATCGCGATGGCCACAGCATGTGCACGATCGTACGTCCCGAGCTTGGCAGCTATGTTCTTCATATGCTGTTTGACGGTTTCGAGGCTGACGGAAAGTAGCTGGGCAGCGTCGGAGTTGGAATTACCCTCGGCCACCACCTTTAGCACTGCAATTTCGCGCCCAGTCAAGGCGTCATCATTGACGTGAGTCGCAATGGCTTCCGCGATCACCTCCGACACATACCGGCGTCCAGCATGCACTGCGCGCACGGTCTTGGTCAGGTCCGAAGAAAGCGTGTCTTTGAGGAGGTAGCCGCGAGCTCCTGCACGAAGCGCGCGGATCGCCTGGACGTCTGTCTTGAACGTCGAGAGCACCACCACTACCGCGCCGGGAAACTCTTGCCGAATGGCCTCGATAGCTTCGACGCCAGTCTTGACCGGTAATTGCAGATCCATCAGCGTGACATCGGGGCGCAGGTCGCGGAATTGGCTGATCGCCGTTTCACCATCCCCTGCTTCACCCACAACAATCATGTCGGGACAGGACGACAGCACCGATCGGACCCCCTCACGCATAAGAGGATGATCATCGACGATAAGGATGCGAATGGGATCATTGATGGATGTCACGCCATCTCACCGTCCAGAATATGCGTTGAAGCTTCGATCTGTGCGCGCTGTTTTCGCCATGCGCTCGGGCTGATTCCGACCCGCTTGAGAAAAGTGTGATTGAAGTGGCTTTGTTCTGCAAACCCGCATTCGATCGCAATAGTGGTAAGGGACAGTGTTGTTTCATGCATGAGTTTCTTGGCACGTTCGATGCGCGCATCAAGCCGCCATTGTTGCGGCGACTGACCAAATTGAGCTTTGAACGCTCGAGAAAATTGCGTTGTTGTGACACCGCAGGCGACAGCAATGGTCTGAATCGTAGTTCGATCGCTAGATGGGGCGAGCAACAGCCCGGTGGCCATGATTTCTTGCCAAGGCTGAAGCGACTGGTCAGTTCGAGAAGGTAATCGTTCGGATATATGTGTTTCCCGCACACGGGCGTTGATCGCATCCAAAATGTGGTTAGTGGCCTTGGCGCTGGAACGATTCAGCCGTAGACAATCGAGCAGAATGCTACCCAATTCCTCAAGAACGGGATCGATGGCTTCGTCTTGACGAGGAAGATAGACCGGCTGGTGATCCGTCGTGCTCATCGAAAACTCCTCAGCTCGTGGTTTTTGTAGGCCTTATTTGACAAAAGCTGCATTGCCGGCTTTTGACGCGCTCTGGAACACACGCCTCCATTCGCTCGGGCTCATACCGGTGGACTGGATAAAAACACGACTGAAATGGCTCTGCACAACAAAGCCTGCCTCTCGCGAAATATGTGCCAGAGGCCTGTTGGTCTCAACCAATTCTTTGCGGCAAAACTGCAGCCGCCTTTCCTGTCGCCACTGCCGCGGCGATACGCCAGTACAGGTTCGGAATGCCCGACGCAGATGACCTTCAGAGATACCGCACGCATTGGCCACCTCCGGCATATGGATGGGCCGACTCAGCTCCGAAGACAATATTTCTTTGGCTATGCGCAAGATCTTTGCCGAGAGTACGCACTCTTCGGCAGGGCGTTTTTTTCGCAAGGCAAACTCGAGCACGCGGGCAGCCTTTTGGACGTGATCGCCTATAGCCGAAGAAGGCGATGATTCAAGCGAAAGCCGAGCGGCAAGCGTTTGAAGTCGCGCGCTAACCATCGCCTCACACGTCGGCTCCAGATCACTTTTCATAAGGCGCCCCCCGACAATCCGCTGATCACTGACATAAAGGACCAGGCTCATAAGGCAGCCTGCGTCAGTCTTCGTCAGGTAGGCCACCGCGTTGGATCCATTTACTCTCGCCGGGCGAGTTGGCGGCATATTTGCAATAAGGCGCACAGAAAGCCTCCAGAAGCTATTCGTCTGTAAAAAAACAATAAAATCTGGGGGCCTTTGCCGCCATCCCCTCCTGGGGATTGTTTGCATCCCTCAAATGAGGTTCTACGAATTTCCGAGATCTTTCGTGTACAGGTGCGCAAAAAATCATAACGAACGGTTACCAATTTCGTTATGAGGGTGAGCGAGCATCGATCGATGAGGCGTTCGTGCCGACGACTTTCTGAGCTCACCTCTCCGATTCCGATCGAATAGGCGCGCTGGATTCAAATTGCACAAGCCCATCAGGAACGCGCTACGCAAAATAAGATCACAGTCAATCATTGGGGACGACCGATGACCACTTCTGTCCGTCGCCTAGACGGTCTCCACCGTCTATTCCAAGATTTGCAGCTCAAGGAAGATATTCAGCCATCGCACTCGCGGGAACGCGTCACCATCCTGCAACTGGCGGCGCGCGTCGAGGAAAGCCTCGAGCTTCGTAGCCAGTGGTTTACCGACGACCGTATCGATTCTCTAGGTGGACTCACCGCTGCTGAGCTGGTCGCTCTCGGCCAGGGCGAACAGGTCAAGCAATTTCTCCACCGCATCATTTACTGCGACCGTCAGCGCGCACCGATTTATTGAAGGGCTGCGCCAACACGGGCGCGTTCGGTGTCCCAGCGTGAATCACCTTCATCGAATTCTATCTTCGACACGCGCCATTCCCGCACGCGTTCGCCCATCTAGAATCCAGGAAAGCGCGATGAAGACTGTATCCAAGCAAATCCGCCCGCCTGACCTTCGGTAAGTCTTACTGGGCCGAACGGGCCATCATCGATCTTACCTCTACGCCCCATTGCGTCAGTCCAAGCATGGAAGCCATGCGGACGAGGTCAGCCAGCGATTGCGCCTTCATCTTGTGCATCAGCCGACCGCGGTGCGCCTGAAGGGTGGACTGGCTGATGCCAAGTTCCCAGGCCGACTGTTTGTTGAGCTTTCCTTCTACCACGAGCTTAAATACTTGAACTTCGCGCGACGTCAGTCGCATTTGGCGTTGTCGCAGCACCCGCAACTCTTGCTGAAGGAACCGTTCCTCACGATCACGCGATAAACCTTCGTGGACTGCCGCCAGCAACGCATCCTTCGACACCGGACGAGTGAGAACATCGATAGCTCCTGCCCGCATTACCCGCACGGCCGACAGAACGTCCGCGCCACGCGTGATGTAGACGATCGGCGGACACCTAAGATTAGCTTCTTGACAGCGGGCGTTGAGCTCACTCGGCGTAGGTGAACAAGAACCAAGGATCAGACAACCGGGCAGATCCGGTCGCGCCTCGGCAAAGAACGTGTCGACTTCGTCGAAGGCAACTGCGCTCATGGCATAAGCTGCCAACAGCCTGAGCAAGTGCCCACGCATGCGCGGGTCGCTATCAATGACATAGATGCAGTGGTCTATCTCGCTCATGACAAAACCTGCCCGATCTTTCGATGTGTTCCCTACCCGTTTCCGAAATGGACCGTGACAACCATCGCCAAAAGTCCGGTGCGATCATTGGTTTTCCTCAAATTTGCTTTCAGAAACGCAGGTTGCCAACACATCTATTCTGCCTCCAAAAAAAGATTGGAGCGTTACTCGTTTGAGGGAGACATCGCCGATAGATGATGAGTTCTTTGGCCGCACAACATGCCATCACCACTCAAACAACGTTGCAAATATGCCAGAAACGGGTTGTTCTCCCATGAGTCATGTATCAGCTGGCTGAAATCGTGCCTGAGGCACTCGCGTACACGTCTGACAAAGCTCGACGTCATTGAGGACATAGACGATCTGCTTTTCATTGAACCTCGATACACTCATGCAGCGCTTCTTCGATAGAAACTCTACTTCTGACCAGCTCTTAGCATCAAAGACGCTTTCGGTTTATTTGTACTCATACGACCCAGTGAGGAGCGCAATGCAGGGACGTACTCCGGAGGGACCAATCCAAAACAGCCCTTGTAAGGAATCGTTTGAAGCAGTGGCTGAGAAAACGGTTTGTCAACGGCGCTGCGGAGCGTGTAAATGTGGGAACGAAGCGTATCGGTGTCTGGCGGGGTGTCACCCCAAATTTCACGCTCGATCTCTTCCCGTGTCACATAGTTAGGTGACTTACGCATCAAGATTTTAAGCAGCCTTAAACCCATGGGCGACAGAGTGAGGAATTTACCTGCACGCGTTACGACTCCGGTTGAACTATCGAGCGTCATATCAGCCACGGTAAATACGCCGGTGACCACCTGTCCACGGTAGCGCCGAATCAGAGCTCGAACACGGCCTTCCAACTCAGCCAGATCAAAAGGCTTGACCAGATAGTCATCCGCCCCAGCCTCCAATCCGGCGATCTTGTCGTCAAGCGTATCGCGGCCGCTCAGCATCAGTATGGGAGTGGATTTTTTATGAACCTGTCGCAGCTTTTGACATAACTCCAATCCGTTGATTCCCGGCAAAGTCAGGTCAAGTATTATTGCTTCGTAGAGACCGCAGACGGCCAAATGAAGCCCAGTCGTTCCATCTGAAGCGTAGTCGACCGAATAATTCCTCTGTTCAAACGTTTCGCCGATGACACGTGCGACAAGTTGGTGATCCTCCACGATGAGTATCAACCCATTTTTACCGGTTCGCGTGCGCATGACACCTCCCTTCGAATGTCAGTTCTGACCGATTTTCTTGGCGCCATTATTGAAATGGGCGCACAAACCGTTCTGATAGGACGTTGCTTATCACTGCGCTGACTTTTTCATGGCCAACCAACCCTTTTCGCTCGGTCGAAGAATCGCTGAGCACTTTTGTCTAGCGTTAACGGTAGGCAATCCGGTACGCCTTGGTCGGCTCAATAAAGCGGAAACGACAGTTGGCTTTTGGCTGCAGCTACTGTCAACACCAAATACGTTTTTGGCGAAACCGTCACGCTAATCAACACTGGCCATCTCGTTGCTCATCGCTCCCAAGCGCGGTCGGGATCCGACTATCACTCGCCACGATTGCGCCTTCAATCCCTCGTTTGGGTATACCGACGCAGCGAAGATTGATCGTGATCATTTTCGCCACGTATCGACAAAACGAACAAGAATCCCGTAGCCCCTTAGTCACAATGCATGAGGCGATTGGAGCGACCACGTTTATCGGAACAGGACAGTCGCAGAGTATCCCCGTCGAAGGAACTCCGCTCGAAGACATAACGGTCCAACGAGGAATGGTTTTTCGCATCCTCAAGCAAGTTGCGCCCGGAACTGAACCCGGTCGAGCTAAAACCGTAGCACGGCGTCAGCGAGCGGGCACGTGACATATAAGACCGCGGCCGAATCAATCAAAATCATCAATCCCAAAACGAGGGAAAAGGAAACATTCGATGACCAACGCGCCATCCAACGCCAACGTAAATAGCCTTTTTGCCCTGCAAGGCTATCCGCCTCAAATTCTGGCTATAGATACCGATGAGAAATCCGCCAGAATCATTGCTTCGAACCTGGACGGAGTCCTGGATGGCGTGCAAATAGACCAACCTGGCAATTCCATCTACTGGACGAATATGGGATCTCGTCCAAATACCGGCGAGAAATTCTTTGATCGAGACGGCACGATTGAACGCTGTGACCTCGATGGTTCAAATCACGCGGTCCTGGTTAAAAAAGGACAAATCGTTACGCCAAAGCAGTTGCAGCTTGATGCCGACAATGGGCTGCTTTACTTCTGTGATCGCGAAGGGATGGCGGTCATGCGATGCCGGACCGACGGCAGCGAGCTAACGGTACTCCTGCACACAGGGCGATGGCCCAATGAGAGCGCAGACGATCTGCGTCACTGTGTCGGCATCGCGTTGGATCGCCTCAACGGCTACGTATATTGGACGCAGAAGGGATCGCCAGATGCCGGGCTGGGACGCATTTTTCGCATGCAGCTAGACATGCCGCACAATGCGACCGCCGAAACACGTCAAGATGTCGAACTGCTAATCGACAGACTTCCTGAGCCCATTGACCTCGAAATCGATCACGAACGTCATCATCTTTACTGGACAGACAGAGGCAACCTCGAAGGAGGTAATAGCGTGAACCGAGCAGCTATTACCCCTGACGGTTTGATGGATCACGTGGTCCTGGCAATCGGTCTTCAGGAAGGCATTGGCTTGGCCATCAACAAGGCGGAACGAAAAGTCTACGTGGGTGACCTGAGCGGACGAATATACAGGGTGCCTTTTAACGGAGGCTCTCTGAAAGAAATTTACCGATGTCCGGGAATTGTCACCGGGCTGGCCTTCTAGGCTCTCTGGCCGTCGCAGCAATGCTGACGCTGCCTTGATGCAAGAAATACAAGATGCCCCAGTCAACATTTTACTCAGGCGACATCGCGCAGGATGATTAAAATACTCATTTTAGGACTGCCATATCACAGAAATCTTCGTGCCAAATATCGACGTTCATCTCACGATAACTATCCACCGATCTTCTGATTTCTTTCTCCAGTCTTCGGATGCTTATTTTACCGACGACGCTAAAAGACATTTAGCACCGCCTTCGACGTACAAAATCTCCTCATCACTCCACCATAGAGGACATATGGCGCTGAAGGATTGAATCGCACATTTGCCGTGAATATGGCGCGTCACCATCAAGTGACGAGATACTTGCGTTGCAGCATCTGGCTGCGCTTACATGCCGAAATGCGCCAAAATGAGCCGGACGGGACACCCATATGTCTTCGTCAACGGCGGACGCCACGCACTACGCATAACGAAAACGCCTCGTGGCCACCGTCCGGGTACGCCATGACCCAGTTTCCCATTCGTCCATCGGATCGGGCCTTCTCCAGCCATCAAATGAGAGCTTTTCTGCGCCGCGAATATCCGAGGGATGACGTGGATAGTCGATCTGGAGTACCCCGAGTGGGGGATGCGCCAACTCGCTATCTCACGTCACAGTGCCGGCGTTTAACGACATAACTTCGGAGCTGGAGCACTGCGCAAAAACGTAGACAAGTTTCCCGCGTTTTCGTCATCGGGTATTTAGTCAGTTGCCAGTAAAATCGGTCGTTCTACAGCGAGTTGGGCTTTTTCTGCGCCTGAAATAACTGATGTCCTTATCCGATCATTCAACCACGTCAGCTCCCGTTGGAGCTTTTGGTATGTCGGGGGCAAAAGGATGGGGTTTGCTAGGGTTCTGGGTCTTGTACGACACGCATCAACGGCATGGTTGCTGGCGTGCTTCGTCACTGCTGCGCCTCTTTGTGTCCGTGCAGACCCATCGCTCCAGCTATCGATCGCCGCGCCGGTGGATTTGCAACGATCACTCGTAGAGCACCTGAACCGACCCCTGAAAGATTTCACGGTTACCGAGTACGGGCCTAGAGAGGGGGCGCCAGGCCAAGTGAATGTCATCGCACAAACCTCCGATGGACTGCTCTGGCTGGGTTGTCCGGACGGTTTGGTTAGGTTCGATGGCGTGACATTTGATCGACCTTTCAACACAACCTTACCTCAGCAAAACATCAGCGCTCTCTGGGTCGATCCCGACGGCAGCCTCTGGGTGGGATACACGTTTGGTGGGATAAGCCGATTACACGAGAGTCAGATATCTGATTTGTCGAATGGCTTGCCAGATAATACCGTTTACTCGATTGTAAGAGACGCTGATAAGACTCTTTGGGCAACCACACCGAAAGGCGTCTATTATCTCTCCGGCGCAAAGTGGGAACAAATAGGGCCACAACAGGGATATGAAGGGAATAGCTATTTCTTGTCGATGGGATTGCTGCGCGATGGCTCGCTCTGGATAGATGGCGGGCCACACGCATGGATGAAGAAACCGGGCAAACCCGGCTTCGTGCCTATAGAACCAAAAAAATTGGTAGCATCAATCTACAACATCGATGACACGAATAAGTCAGGTAAAGCTCACGATCTTATTGAAGAACTGTCCAACTACTTCGAAATACATCCACGGTTTGTAAATGGCAAGGTTATAGAAGACTCATCAGGATCCATCTGGTCGTTGACAAGTGATGCCCTCGATCATTTCCGATGGACAACTCAAGCATCCAACGAAAAATCATTGTCATCCGATTCATTAGCACGTCAGGGCACACCGTACGGCGAGGCTATTAACGCATTATTCGAGGATCGAGAGGGAAATATCTGGGCGGGTGAGATTGGCGGACTTTTACAGTTTCGACCTAGCAAACTACGCACGGTTGAAAGCTACGGTAAAATCCTGGCCCCGACTATTGCACCGGATTTACACGGTGGCGTATGGATTGGTTCGTCAAAAAATGACGGCGTAATGAGTGTCAACGGCGATGTCGAAACGCCATGGCCGTCTCTTCACGGGGCGACATCGTTTATAGCAAGCGGAAATGACGAAACCACCTGGTTTCTATCCCGAGTCGCGTTCAATACACCTTATAAATCGGCTGGCTGTATCCACCGGCTGAAAGAAGGAAAGATCGATTGCATCGCCTATCCTGATGATGTCGACCCCAGGTCGGCAGTGAGTATGCTGCCAGACCCACGCGGTGGTTATATTTTTTTGTCTATACAAGGCATTTATCGATTCATGGGTAACGCCTGGTTGCCGGGTACTGGGCTTCCTGGACTGGCTCAAGCCCCCCCTTTAAGGATGTTCTCTGGGGAGAATGGCGATATATGGTTCACCTATCCCGATAATCATATTGCCGTTATCACTAAATCAGGCGTCAGGAATTACACGGCGGCAAATGGCCTTTCCATTGGCGCCATCCTGGCGCTTAGCGTGCAGCACGGAGATGTCTGGGCTGCCGGCACGAAAGGGGTGGAACATCTGCTTAGCCAACAATTCGTGCCTCTACGCTCAGCAGATCCAACAACCTTCGCAAGCGCCGACGGGATCGCTCAAACAGCGCAGGGAGATTTATGGATCAATGCTTCGTCAGGGCTGTTTCTGATAAAACACAGTGAACTGAAGTTCACCGAAAAAGACCCAACGCACAAGGTAAGCGTTGAGCTATTTGACCAGAACGACGGATTGCTAGGCGGTACGATAGGCTTCCGTTCGGGTCCATCGCTTGTTCAAAGTGGAGGGCGCATCTGGGCTGCGCGTGCCCAAGGTGTATCGTGGGTCGACCCCGGGAAAATGATTCGCAACGAGATAGCCCCGGTCGCGGTAGTGGTTTCGATCGCTTCGGACGGCATACTGCACGGCATTTCGCCAGCGCCCCGATTCCCTGCGCTGGTTCATGCGGTGCGCTTCATGTATACGGCAGCGTCGCTGACAAGACCGGATAAAGTGAATTTCCGCTATCGGCTTGAAGGTTCCGACCCCGACTGGATCACCGTGGGCGACCGGCGCGCGACGACGTATACCGACCTTCGCCCTGGCACTTACCAGTTTGAAGTCGAGGCGGAAAACGAAGATGGCGTCTGGAGCGTTCGTCCGTCAGTGGCAAGCTTTACTATCGCGCCGGCGTTCTACCAGACAGGATGGTTCAAGACACTCTGTATGGCATCCCTGTTGCTCGCGCTATGGGGTTTATTCGCGTGGCGCTCTAAGCGACTTCGTGCACGTGTCCACTCGCGGCTGGAGGCCGTTCACGATGAGCGGGATCGGATAGCGCGCGAGTTGCACGACACGCTAATGCAATCCATGCAGGGCCTTATACTGCAAATCCAGGCGTGGTCGCAGGACGGTCTGGATCGACGCCATCTGGAAATGGAGCGTGCGGCAAACTCCGCAACGACTGCCCTGCGTGAGGGCCGTGAGCGTATTCTCGCGCTTCGCCTTACGAGTTCTGACAAGCCCAACCTTTTGAGTGAGTTGCGGAAAGCGGGCGAGTACTGGGCACTCAGGGTGACCTCCGTGTTCGACATACGGGTGAAGGGCGAGTTCCGGGAACTTCAAACGAAAGCTTTCGAAGAGATTGTGGAGATCGCGCGAGAAGCTATACGTAACGCAGCGATACACTCCAAGGCCTGCCATATATTAGTCGCTCTTGAATATGCATCACACGCATTGACACTCACGGTAAGTGACGATGGCGAAGGACTACCGGCCTACGTATTGGCGGCAGGAATATTGCCAGGACACTGGGGTCTTGTCGGCATGAAAGAACGAGCGAAGGCTCTAGAGGCCAAACTCTCACTTCACAATCGCCCACAAGGGGGCGCAGAAATGAAATTAGTGGTTCCGTGCAAGCAGGCTTACGGTAAGGAGGTGCCGAGCAAGTGGGCGATAGTCAAGCGGACATACTAATTTTTGGTCTGATTGCCATTTTTGGATACACCAGCAGGATGAATATGGACGTAGAATGCTGACCGAATCCGCAATCGCGATACCATAAAACTATCGGGCTATAGTCACTGCTGTCCTGCGCGCGTGCAGTTGCCGGACCCAGTCAGAATCCTACTTGCATGGAGAAGGCTTTAGCCCTGCCGCCTTTATGCTGCAATATTCGCCTTTGGTTGCCTGATTTTATCTGACGCGGATCAAACCGGGATTCTCGAATAGGAGGTGGCGGTACAAAAGATCACACGTCACTCGCTACTATTTGCTTTACGCAGACTATCGAGAAGCAGCGCATTCGTTGCATGAGACCCGAGAGATTAGAATCGAAATATTTCGTTGACCTTTTGCCAATGATCGCCAAATGTGGCCACCCCATTCTCTAACGACAGACCGATCGAACATCGAGCCTGCCTAAAACGCTACGGTTTCCAACGCAAAAAAAGAAGGCTCCTTTCGGAGCCTTCTGCACCACCCGAAAACTTACTTCGCGCCTGCTTCTACATGCTTTGCCGCCTGTTCGATGATCCCGGCAACAACCTTGGGGTTCGACATATAGATGGCGTGGTTTCCCTTGACGTTCGTCACCGTCGCATTCATCTGCTTGGCCATGGCGCGCTGCGCCTCAACCGGGATCATGTGATCACCATCGACGACAAGATAAAAGTCCGGTTTGGATTTCCATGCAGGCGTAGAGATGACGCCACCGATCGCCGCAACATTCCAAGGCACCTGAGAATCAGCCATGAATTGCGCGGTCTTTGGCGGCAGATCAGCAGCAAAAGCCGCGGCGAATTTTGCATTATCCAGCAACAACCAGCCATTGTCCGGCGGGAGGATCGGCGGCGGCGCCGCGCCCGGAACGGGATGGGAGATCAGCGTCTGGACGGACTCACCAGCGTTGGGAGCAAAGGCCGTAATGTAGACAAGCGCCTTAACATTATCAGCGGTGCCGGCTTCAGTAATCACCGCACCGCCGTAAGAATGACCGACGAGCACGACCGGTCCGGTCTGCTTATCGAGAACTCGTTTGGTGTACGCAACGTCGTCCGACAGCGAGCTGGTGGGGATTTGTACGATGCTGACCTTGTAGCCGTCGTGGGTGAGAATGTCGTAGACACTCTTCCAGCCCGAGCCATCAACGAATGCGCCGTGAACCAGAACCACCGAAGGACGGGTATCGGCAGCTTGAGCTGCGCCGCCTGCGATGACCGCGCCACCCACCATGGTGGCGGCGAGAAATTTACTCAGATTCATACGTGAAGCTCCTGCAGCGCGTGAATACATACGGTCAGCGGCGCTGTATCGCTGCCCACATGTGGCCCATGAAAGGTGCCTGTTGGTCCTCGGAAATTTCGTCCTATTACGCCTGGCCCGCTTCAGAGCCAATAGTCGAACTCCTACAAGCACAAGTCTTGTCGAAGGCGATGTGCGGTTCTTGCTTATTTGGGACGGCCGGCTTGAATTCGGACAATGACCTAGCAACCGCTGTGTGCGCGATCGCTCTTGCGCCAACGGAGCGGGAAAATTCGCCGACCTTGCGTGATCACTTTTCAGGCGCAGTTGTCTTTGCGAGGAAACAGTGGTGGCATGAGTTAACGGCTGCTCCGGCAGAAGAATGCCGTTTGGCGGATCGGCGTTCTAACAGCTAGGTTTAAGCAGTGTGCACGTCCAGGATCGTGCCGCCCATTCTCGGCTCTCTGAGGCTAAGTGATTCTCGCGCTCATCATCGTTGGCTTGGCGCAGATATCGCGGCGTCTGCGAAACGCAGCGAGTACGCCAAAGGCCATCCATGGCCTCTTCGTCGCTCCAGCAAAACAAAAAGCTAAAAGTTTTCAGTGAACCACGCGGTCGCGGACAAACTCAGTGATAAGGTTGGCGACTTCGGCGGGCGATTCCAGCGGTGACAAGTGGCCCGTGCCGGCCAGCACCTCCATTTGAGCATGAGCAATATGCGGCAGCAGATGCGATTTGAGCATCTCTACGCTGTCGACCTTATCGAGTTCGCCGGCGATAACCAGCGTCGGAACATTGATGGCATGCACCTGGGCAGAAATGTCCTCAAGGATGGTGGCACGAGGCCACGCCACCTTGGCCTGCGGCGCGCCGCGCAGACTGTCTTCAATCACCTGCGCGCGATCCTCCACAGAAAGTACCCGTCCCGTCAGCACGTGATCGATCGTTGCACCTACCGACTCAGCCGTGAGATAGGCACCGGCCATTGCCTCCGCCATCTCCTGCGGCAGCACGACCGCAGGCGGTGGCGAGGGTGCGACAAGGACCAGGCCCGCCAGGCCAGCGGGTCGGCGCGATGCGATGAGCTGCGCCACCTTGCCGCCCATCGAGTGGCCGACCAACACGTACTTCTTGAGGTTGAGCGCATTGATGACGCTCTCCGCATCAGCCGCCAGATCGGCGAAGCCGTATCCGCTCACCGGAGCGTCAGAAACTCCCCATCCGCGGTGATCGGTCGTAATCGTCCGGTAGCTGCCGGAAAGCTTATCTACGACGTGGCGCCAGGTTTTATGCGAACCGCCCCAGTAGTGAAGAAAGACCAGCGGAAGGTCGCCCTCACCCTGCTCTTCAACAAAGATTTGAATACCGTTGGCTGCAATTTTCATGATCTGTCCTCGTTTGTGGATGCCGCAATCGGCGAATGACTGCGGCTCGACAACCAAAATAGATCTCGCTCGCACAGTCGACAATGAGTGATTTACTATCATCACTCGATAAAAAATCGAGATAATCAGGCCGGGCCATGGACCGTTTTATAAGCTTTGGTGTTTTTGTCGCTGCTGCCGCCGAGGGCAGCCTGGCGGCAGCAGCGCGCAAGTTTGGCTTGTCGCCCTCAATGGCGAGCAAGCACGTGAGTGCGCTTGAGGCCGAACTCGGTGTGCGGCTTATGCAGCGCTCGACGCGAAAGCTCACATTGACTGATGCAGGGCGCGCTTATTACCTGCGCTGCCAGCGAATTCTCGAGGAAGTCGACGAGGCGAACCGTGAAGCCAGCGACGCCCAGATTGTCGTTCGCGGACCGCTGCGAGTGGCGGCGCCGGTGACCTTTGGCGCGATGCATCTAGGCGGCGTCGTTGCCCGCTATCTGGATCAGCATCCGGAAGTCACGATCGATGTAAGACTCGACGATCAGTATGTGGACCTGCTGGCCGGTGGTATCGATGTGGCCATCCGCATCGGCAAACTATTGGACTCCGATCTGGTTGCAAGACGCCTGGCGCCTTGCCGCATGGTTTTCTGCGCCGCGCCGGAATTTCTCACTCGTCATCGGTTGAAACATACGCTGGATGACATACGCCAAGCGCCACGCCTGGTGTTCAGTAACGCGGTATCGCAAGGCGACTGGACGGCAACCGATGCGAAGGGAGAGACGCATACTTTCGATGGACCAATCCGGCTCTCCAGTGACAATACCCAAATGTTGCTCGCCGCCGCACTCGAAGGTGCGGGCATCACTTACGGCCCGAGTTTTGTATTCGGCGAGCATTTGGCGCGCGGCGACCTTGTCACCCTGCTACCCAAGTTTCAAACCGTCTCGCTGGCCATCCACGCGGTGTATCCGTCCGCCCGTCATGTGACGTTGAAGCTGCGCCGGTTTATCGATCATCTGGTAGCCAGTTTTGGCGATACGCCGCCCTGGCCTGCATGAAGCAACGGCGCAAAGTCAGACATGCGTCCCGAACTAAGGCTCTGTGAGCTGACGCTACCCTGCTTTTGTATGGCACAAATCAGTTCTGGCGACACACTTCCGATGGACCCGGCGCGAGCGTCGTTGCCGGGCCAGGTATCGGCATGCCAATGTCATGGCCTCGCAAAGCAATACCCCAACTGGGGCATGAAACCAGACGCTAGCAGTAATACAAAGACGGTTGATCAGACTGCTTAACCCCCTCTCATTCCCCGTTCTCGTGCATGAACTTTTGCTGCTTGCGCTTTGCCTAGCGAAAGCAGCCTTATCGAACACTTTCCAAGTTGAGCTCATGAACCGTCCCTACCGTTCGATTTCGCTTTGCGTTCTGTTATCACTGACAGCGCTGTGCTTTCGGCCCGCTTTGGCCGACGGCACCGGCCAGGCACAGGCCCCCATTCATCTGTCTCCAAGCCCGGTCGAGCCAGAAGCCGCGAAAGTCGTTAGCTTGCTCTTCACACGTTTTCATTATCGGCCCCAACCGCTCGATCAGTCGTTTTCGAAAGTCGTTTTTGATCATCTGCTCGAGAATCTCGATCCGGAGCGTTCGTCATTCACGCGCGCTGACATCGACAGCTTCGCCCCCGAAGCAAACGCGCTGGCTCCGTCGACGTTAAACGGCGAGCTCTCGCCAGCGTTCTTCATTGTGAATCGCTACCTCAACCGTGCGCTCGAGCAATATCAATACGCTCAGACCCTGCTCCCCCATGGCTTCGACTTTACCTCGAAAGAATCCGTCCAGATCGAGCGCAAAGACGCGCCGTGGCCCAGCTTGACCGATGAGCTGCACGACCTGTGGCGCAAGCATGCAGAAGACGATTGGCTGCGATTGAAGCTCGCCGGACAGAATGATGAAGCAATCCGCCAGACGCTGACGCATCGTTACCAACGTGTCACGGAGAGGCTCAAAAAGACAACGCCTGAAGACGCTTTTCAGATTTATATGACAGCCTTCAGCGAATCCATGGATCCCCACACGGATTATTTCGTCCCCAAAACTGCGCTCGAATTCAATACGCAGATGTCGCTGTCTCTCGTCGGTATAGGCGCGTACCTGCGCGAACACAACGAATACGTGCAGATCAGCGAGCTCGTACCAGGAGGCCCTGCGGGAACATCGGGCAAAGTCCACGTGGGCGATCGTATCGTTGCGGTGGGTCAAGGCGACAAGGCGGGTTTGGTCGACGTGGTGGGTTGGCGCGCCGATGATGTGGTGGGGCTGATTCGCGGCGCGGTAGGGACGTCTGTTCGCATCGAGCTTTTGTCTGATGAGCGCAAAGGCGATTCCGTCACGCGTACGGTCGTCCTTCAACGGCGAAAGGTGTCGATCGCGGATGAGGCAGCACGTTCATCCGTCATCGAAACTGCCGATCAGGGGCATCGACAGAGGATCGGCGTCATCAGCGTACCGTCGTTCTATGAGGACTTCGAAGGAAGGCGTGACGGTGACCCCGGTTACAGCAGCGTCAGTCGCGACGTCAAACGCATGCTCACCGAATTCAACGAGAAACATGTCGATGGTGTTCTCATCGATCTTCGTAACAACGGCGGCGGGTCTCTGACCGAAGCGACGGCGCTAGCCGGCCTTTTTTCCGGATCAGGTCCTGTTGTGCAGGTTCGAGACGCCCGGGGGAACGTTGAAGTCGACGGCGCGCCTAACGACCAGGCGGTCTGGACAGGACCACTCGGCGTATTGGTCAATCATGGATCGGCTTCCGCTTCTGAAATCTTTGCGGCCGCCATCCAGGACAAAAAGCGCGGCCTCATCATCGGCGAGACCACGTTCGGCAAGGGCACGGTTCAAAATCTTGTAGACCTTGACTCAGTAGTTGGACGCGATGGGAGCAACAAGCTGGGCGAACTTAAAATGACCATCGCCCAGTTTTACCGCGTCAATGGCGTGAGCACCCAACTGGTCGGTGTACGGCCGGATATTTCCTTCCCTTCCACCGGCCAGGAAAAATTGTTCGGCGAATCGATTTATAAGAACGCCCTGCCTGCCTCTAGCATTTCCGCACTTCCGCGCAAGGCCGGCGCAGCACAAGCGCGCTTCGTCAGCGTGCTAGAAGAGACACACGAGAAACGCGTGGCAGACTCGCCCGCCTGGCAGCTCATGCTGGATGAGATCAACGCTTTCCAAAGAGCGTCATCGCGCACATCGGTTTCGCTCAACCTTGCTGTGAGAAAGGCTGACCGTGATGCCGATATTGCGGTTACCAAGGCCTTCCAAGACCGTCGTCGAAATATAGATAAAGCAGCTGGGGTTCCAGCTGACTCCGATGATGCGGCAATTGCCGATGACGGACTCGACCCGTCTGAGCGAGCGTTGTCACCGGAGAAGACGCCCTCCTCCTCCAAGATGCTCAAGGATCCAGGCCTGCAAGAAGCCGCTCAGATCGTCGCCGACGAGTCGCGCCTGCTGATCATGTTTGCTGCGGCTACTGGCTGATTTACCATTGGACATAGGCCTTCGTTGGTCGAGACCTCGCGTGTTGCAAGCGAGTAGATGGCAATATTCGATACGACGTCGCTACGATATCGTCGGTTAGCGGAATCATTCCAAAAAAGAGCTAAAAGTGGCGTCAGTCCATCGAGCAAGATCGTTGAGAACATTGGGCCGACGTGTGGGATTGGCACTTGTTGTTCCGTGCTTGGCCGCTGCTATCGCAGCCGTACTCATTGTCTACATGCAAGGCAAAGCTCGCGTCCAGCACGGCGCCCAGTATGTAGCGCTCGGCAGCTCATTTTCCTCCGGACCCGGCATTCCTCATCAAAGCGCAGGTAGCCCTTTGCTGTGCGCGCGGTCCGATCACAATTACGCGCACATGCTTGCTCGCAAGCGAGGCCTTACGCTGGTCGACGTGTCTTGTGCCGGCGCTACTACTAACGATATTTTGAAAGGCGGGCAGTATTTTCAAAGCCCTCAAGTGGATGCGATTGGTCCTTCGACGACTCTGGTGACGATAACGATCGGCGGCAACGATGTGCAGTATCTCTCCAATCTCGTTGCTAAAAGCTGTTCAAGCGACCATTCGATTGTCAGTTTTGTTTTGAGGGCGTGTGTCATTACACCGACACGCCTAGTCGACAAACATTTTGGCGAACTCGGGGCTCATCTTCGAGACATCGCTAAGGAAATTCGAGCGCGTTCTCAGAGAGCGCACATCGTTTTTGTCGGTTATCTAGATGTCTTACCCGCCGAAGGGAGCTGCGAGTCACTCGGTCTAAGCGACAAAGACATCGTGCAGATGCGTGGAATCGCCAAGCGCCTCAAGGAAGCCACACGTGCTGCAGCGATCGCGAGCAGTGCAGCATACGTCGATCCCAACGATCAGACGACCGACCATAGCGCATGCTCAGCCCAAGCCTGGGTTAACGGCCGCTTTCCAAGCGCTCGTTGGACAGCGCCATTTCATCCTAACGTTGAGGGAATGCGGGCAGTCGCACTCGCGATAGATGCCTCGCTGGGTTCTGGCGTATCTTATTGAACGTGGGAGCCCTGGGTTGTTGCTGCGTTGGCCTCATAAACGACGTAAGCAACTATGATCGGATTCAGCCCTGGATAATTCCGCGATTGACCGCAATCATGACCGCATGGGTCCGGTCTTTGGCACCGAGCTTGGACAGAATGCCCTTCATATGCGCCTTGACCGTTTCTTCGCTGATGCCCAACATGTTTGCCACGTTCTTGTTGGAGTTGCCCGCTGCGACCTGCTTGAGCACCTGCGTCTCACGCATGGTTAGTTCGTCGTCGATGGCGTGATCGGCGATCTGGGCCGCTATTTCAGGAACGATGCATCGCTTGCCTGCATGGAGTTTGCGGATGGTATCGACCATCTCCTTACGCAATACACTCTTGAGTAGAAACCCCCTCGCGCCCGCTTTCAGGGCATTGACTGCCTGGACGTCTCCTTTATAAGTCGTCAAGACAAGAATAACCGCGGCAGGAAACTCCCGGCATATCTGGTTGATCGCCTCAACTCCCGTCATACCCGGCATCTGGATATCCATAAGAGTCACATCGGGCCGGTACTGCCGAAACTTTTCAACGGCTTCATAGCCATCGCTTGCCTCAGCTACCAGAACCATATCGGGCTGCGTTTCGATAACCGCTGCGATGCCATCGCGCAGCATGGGGTGATCGTCGACGGTGAGAATTCGGATAAGGTTATCTTCGGATTGCATAGGTTATCTTCCACCCTTGACCAGACGCCGCAGAATATGACGAAACGATGGGCGGGTATCTCCATACGCAACCGCAGCAGGAATTTTCAGCTCAATTTCTGTACCCAGATCGGGCCCGCCCCAAACGACGAGACTGCCGCCCATTTGAACAGCGCGCTCGCGCATTCCCACCAGTCCCCAATGCCCAGGCCGGCCCCCACTAAGGGTGACGCCCTCGCCTATCCCGCGACCGTTATCCCGAAACCGCACTCTGAGCTCATCGCTATCGTGACTGATCTCGATCTCAATCGCGTCGGCATCCGAATGCCGGTAGGAATTAAGAATTGCCTCCCGACCAATACGATAAATTTCCTCTCGAACCATCGGATCGACCGGATGTTCCAGTCCCTCAACCAGGATCTGAAAAGATACATTAGCGTCCTTACCCAACTCTTCGCCGATTAGTGCAAAAGCGCGGGGTAGATTACGGGCCTGTTCGGCGGTTGTCCTTAGGTCAAGCAGACGGTCGCGCCCTTCAACCAGTACGTCGTCGGCCCTATCAAGGGCTTTATCAATCATTGCTCTTGCCGGTTCGCCCATGGGGACTCGCTGGGCGGCCGCTTGAACGCTCAATATCAGTCCTTGCACCGATTGCAACAGCGTATCGTGCAGCTCTCGAGCGATCCGTTCCCGTTCGGCGTAGCGCTCATTCAGCCGACTGCGTACGTTGTCGGCGACCTGACGAAGCCTCATTCCGAATAACAAGGCTGTGATGATCAAGACAGCTGCCACACAAGCAATGATAAACAGGTTTGTCTGATAGAACATGCGCGGTATGGTCACCCCCACCGACGCTGGATAAGTGCTCCACACACCGTCTTCATTTTCAGCTTCGACTTGAAATGTATAGGTACCCGGCGAAAGGTTGGCGTAAAAAGCTTCCCTGCGTGTACCCACATCTTGCCAAACCTCGTCCACACCATCGAGCCTGCATCGAAAGCGCGTACCCTCCGGAACAGACAGACTTGTAGCAGAGTATTCAATCGCTAAATTGGACGTTCTTTTCGGTAACTGCATCACCGAAAGATCATTCCTAGTCTCACCATCGGCGTGCGGCTCTGGCAGGTAGTGCCGGCCATTGCTCGACACGTCCACAATTTCCACGGTTGGTGGTACGCGATTCAGATGAGTATGCCGCGGGTCGATCCAGGCAATACCAAGATTCGTAGCGACCCATATCTGGCCATCCCTATCCACCCATGCCGTTGGCAGCGACTTCGATTGCAGTGCGAAACCGGGCAATCCATCGCGATACTGAAACAATTTATAGGTGGGACTGTAATTGCTATCGTCAAACGCTTTTTTTAATTCCAGAGCACTGATTCTAAGCACTCCTTGGCCCGTATTAAGCCAAAACATTCCCTCCGACTGCACGATGCCGGAAATACCGCTGATCGGGCTGGCACCAATCGACGAAAGCGTTTGGAACTTGCCGTTCTCGAAACGGGCCAGCCCCAGTTCGCCTCCCACGAGCTTCAGTGATGTCGCCACATTGAAGGAGCTCACCGCGCCGATGCCGACACCATCTTTCGAAGAGAATAACCGTGCGCTGTGTGCGTCCTCCACCACAACCCGGTTATTGGTAAAACCAACCCACAGGCCTTCGTTGGCCAGAGCTAAAGCCGTCGGCGTATCTCGAATCAAGGAATCGCTGCTAACGCTCCATCGTCCCGATGACCAATGAAACAATCGACCGTTGACGAAAGACGCCCATATTCCGCCCGCATGGTCCGAAGTAAAAGCCGCCAACGAGGCGTTGGTGACTCCCGCCGGCAAGGGAATGGACTGCGTAACGCCGTCCTTATAACGATATATCCCAGTTTCTGATTCAAACCAAAGCGAACCATCTTCGGTGCCGGCCAGATCGTGGACGGTTTCCGGCATCTTGATGACAGAATGAAGTACGGCGTTCTCAACCCGATATATCGATCTTCCGTTCAGTATCCAGACATTCCCCGCGCTGTCGACAGTCCCGTTGAAGTCTACGCCTGGAATCACCTCCAACCCGGGAACGACGGAAACGTTGCTGCTTCTGAAGCTATCAAGTCCAAAATTTGTGCCAACCCAGACGTTGCCTTCGCGATCGTTCAACAGAGGGTCTGTCAAATCTGAAGTCAGACCATTTTTCCGATTCACCACGTATGAGAGATCGCTGCTCTGTAAAGAACGGCCATCCGCAACAGTCTTGGGGTCAAGCACGATATAGACGCCACCCGATTGAGAATCGGTGCCCCACATGTGCCCGTTACGGTCAAAAAGCATTCGGTTGGACGTTATGAAGTTCTGTGAAAGTAACTTGGGCGCGATCGAAAGGCTCGGATGAAGAACCGTCACGCCGGGGAGCGAACGCGTACCATGAACCTTGTCGGACACCCATAGACCATCATCACGATCCAATGCCAGCACCGCGCCAGAGCCCAGCGCAATATGAGTGTCCTGGAATCGATGAGAGCCTTTGGCGAGAAAAAGAAGCGACGAGGGGCCCGACGCCCACAAGGTTCCCTCCTTATCGACCAGCACCCATCCAGCACTGTTCGGAGGAAAGCCCCAATCATTGCCTATCGTGGTCCACCGCCCATTCTCGTACCGGGCCAATCCATGCCTCGCAGCTGCCCAGATGACACCATCCTGGGTTTGCGCAAATGCCAAAACCCACCCGCTGGGAAAACCGTCGTCTTTTCCATAGGTCGTGGCATGGCCCTGTTTGATAAGCGTCATGCCACCCAGATAAAAGCCGGCCAAAATTTCCCCGGTCGGCAGAACGCTCAGTGACGTGATGTTGGACGATGAAAATGATTTATCAAACTGTATGGCAGATCTGAATTTGACTCCGTCGAACTGATACAGCCCAGCGCCCGTACCCAGCCATAGAGAACCATCGACTCCCTGCGCGATCGACCAGACATCACGCGGCGCTCCCGTTGCTGCACTCCAAGCCGAGTGATGGAACTGATCCATCGGGGAGGCGGTAATGTCGAAGGATCTAGCCATCCCTGTCAGAATAAAAAAAAGACATCCCGCCAGCAGGCAGGACATACCTCTGTTGAGCAACTCATGTCTACCTAAATGCCGCAATGGCTCAGGCCTCCACGGCCAGCAAGTGTTCAATAACCATAAAGTTCCCGGTCAATCACCCGAAAGGGTGTCGCATGCACATCTCTTAAAGAAGATTCTGATCGCGTATAAAGCCACCAGGCTTCTGCCGTGCAACGACTATATTCCATGTTTCCACACGGTGGCCCCGGCATTGGCCTACTGCTGTTACGTATTGCGCTGGCTCTAGGCCTTCTGCTGGGTTACTGCGCGCCAGCCAGTCACGCTGGTACGGTTTTACTGATTGGACTGGTGCTTGTCTGCATCGCGTTAGTCATCGGATTTTTAACGCCCGTTTTTTCCTGCTTGGTTGTGCTCTCGGGTATAGCCGGGATATTACGCTTGAGCGGCTTGGGTCAGAGCGTTTCGGCTATCACCATAACGCTGGGCGTGGCCCTGTTTCTACTGGGCCCTGGGGCTTACTCGCTCGATGCCCTGATCTATGGCCGGCGCGTACTGAATCTTGAACGAAATCGCGACGATTGATGCCGAAGTTTTTTGCGAAAGCAACATCATTTTGGCGATTTCTGCACGGAAAATTATAAAACTAGCTATGACCAAACCGGTTGTGCCATACGCCTGAAGAACGACGCGCTCCGGTTGATCCAAGCTATGCCGTTCAAGATTGGGCTAGACCCTCATGGCTTCGACCACAAGTGGGCGCATAACGTCGTACCCCGCCCGATTAGGGTGAAGCCCATCATTCGTATATCGCGGAGGGAGCGAACGGTCTTCGGCAGCCAGTGCGCTGAAGTAATCAATAAAAACCGCACCGCGCTCGTTTGCGGTATGGCGCAACCAGTCGTTCAACTCGGCAATACGCGCGATCGGCCTAACCTGAGGGCTATGCGTAAACCCCGCGGCAGGTGTGATGCTGCCCAGCAGGACATTGATACCGTTGACTTGCGCGATGTCGAGCATGGCCAGAATATTGTTCTTGTAGTCTTGCGGCGTCGTTGCGCCGGTGTTGCCGGCAATGTCGTTGCTGCCGCAAAGGATGTGCACCGCCTGTGGCCTCAACGCCACCACGTCGGGATAAAAGCGGATCAACGTCTGCGGCGTCGTCTGGCCACTGATACCTCGGCCGATGATACCGTTCGTAAAAAAGCCTGGATCGGCGTAACGCCATATCTCAGTGATGGAGTCGCCAATGAAAACCACTTTCGGACAACCCTCTTTTCGTACAGTCTCGTTCTCTCCGCGATACAGGCCGAGAAAGGGCCAGTCGCGCGAGCGCTGTCCTACTTCTGCGGCGGTGTAAGCGGCGCGAGCCTCTGGGTCAGTAACAAGAGCTATCAGCTCCGGCCCCGCTGGACCCGAACCAAGCAGGAACTTAAGTAATGCCTGCTCGAATGGCGAATGTCTACGCGGCGTCGGATCAAGCCGATCCACCATGCCGACGGGTGTTTGCGCCTGGGTCATTGGTCACATCCTTCAGTGGAAGTTGATGAAAGCTCGTCGCGGATAAAAGCAAACGGGTAGCTCGTCCGAGTCAAACCGTTCGGCCGCTGACGATCTGGATCTTCTAAGGCGAATTGGCCAAATCATCATTGCGCGCCACGATTTTTCAACGTTCATCGGCGCAAAATATGCTGTCGATCGAACCGCGCACCTCGCCACTCAAACAAACCGTGGCAATTGGGACGAGGGCTTCAAAGTCGAGGAACAGCTGCTGTCTTCACGCCAGAGATGGTGCATCGACATCCGCATACCACCACCATTCGTGATTCTTGCTCGATGCGCACTCATTCTCGGCGTAGTCGTCGCACGAATCGAGTAAGCGTCTTGCCGTGTGCAGCGCGGGATAAAAATGGCCACGCAGGGAAACTTCGACCCAGCCATGTGCTTCTGCACCGACCCGTCCTACCTGACCCGAAGCAGCCGCGCCAACATCGAAATCACTCCCCCACCAAGTACTGAACATGTCGATTCTCACACACGCCAACCAACAAGACGGCCGACAAAATCAGCCCCTCATGAGTTGTCACGTTAACGTGACTTAAGGCGCAGTGCAAGCGTCAACGAGCGCGTTTGAGTTTTGCCACAGCGTCGGCACCTGCCACAGCGACGGTGGTGTAAATCGAGACAATTTCATCCAGCGTTGCGACTTTGAGCCCCAGCGCGTCCACCGCGCCACGCAGCGCCGCCAGATACATTCTCGCCACCACGTCCGCTCTTGCCTTTGGAATAGCGTGCGAGTTACGCAGTACTGCAGCCCAGTCCTTGACTGCAAGGTCATGAACTTCTTTGGCGATGTCTGGAAACACCGCATCGTCGGAAAACATTTTTGACAACAAAGGCCCACGCTCGCGCGCAAGTTCTAGCCACACCTGGATATTGGCGCTGACGAGTTGGCGTAAATCCGGTTTGGCAGGCAGGATCGCGCGAGCTCGGCTACCAGCCTCTCTCATCTCTTGATTTAGCAGGGCTCGAAGCAACTCTTCACGGTTGGTGAAGTAACGATAGCCCAGGCGCTTGTTGACCCCCGTGCGGGCAGCTACCTCCTCCATCGTAACTGCCGGGAGCCCCTGCTCCACGACGATGGCAGCTGCCGCCTCAAGAAACTTGCTGCGTCGTTCGGCGGCGGACAGTCTCGATTTCGTCATTGCCTTACGTGGATTGGCTGCAGCAGGCTTGTTCATGATGTTTACCTTTCCTCCATTTGGGGACGACTCTAGCGCGTCGATCAGTCCCGACGTGCCCAATGGAACGGTACGAAAGCAGCCCGGTTGCACAGAAAGCCCTAGCGCAGGGCAAGTTGAGCCGAGCATAAGTCTCGATACCGTGACTAGCCAAATAGAATAGCGTGAGCACGGATGACATTGCCTTCCTGAGACATGCGCGTTCTGACGAACCAACGCGCGCGACCACATATTTCTACTGCAACCCTCTCATGCCGCGCGTATGGGTCTCGAGCACGGCAAGCATGAAATCCAATGCCGACATCCAGCACAGTATGTCCTTTAGCGCGATGGCAGCCGACGCTCCCCACCGCGAGAACGGCAGTTCAACAACGTATTACGAAAACAAATCAAACCACTTTTGTACTACGCAGATTGTCTCGGAAAGAGCTGCCCTCTGACGAAAATTTGGTTCGGGAAAATAATCGATGTTGCGCTGCACACGCTGATTTCCCCCTTGTCTATCTGCGCTTTCCTCAGCCGCGCAAAGCATCGATGACGTACTGAAACGCCCTGGCCATTAAAGATAGTCAATGTCGACTTGATCAGCGAAACGGCTTGAAGAAGAGCTATCACTCGCAGCGTACGATTGAACAATCGCTCGCCGCCAAGCCTATTTGGCTTCGCATATCGCATGGCATTCCGCGCTAGGCCTCAGCATCTAGTTCGTTGCATCGCACCAACAAACAGACTTGCCTGTTTGTAAATATGTCCCTATCTTTCGGCCACGCTTTGTAATTGCCGCCCGACAGCAGCGTTGATGAAGAGCGCCACCACTAGAATCGTTGGAGGGGTACCTTGTGCGCACTTCTTATCTCATCATGCTCGCCTGCAGCAGCGCTTTGATATCGGTCACCGCGCCGGTGTACGCGCTGGAGACATCTTTCGGTTTGGATTCGGCACAGGCATCGAACGCTCAGTCCACTGCTGGCACAAAAGCAGCTAGAGGGATCGAGAAGACACAGGAAACCGATAACGCGTCGCCCCAAAAGGCGGCCAATCTCTCGCAAGTCATGGTGACTGCAACAAAACGCGCGGAGTCGATTCAGTCGGTGCCGGTGACCGTGACGGTGATCAATGCTGCGCAATTGCAGAATCAAGGCTTGAACGAAGTGCAGGATCTCACCCATGCTGTCCCTGCATTGACGGCTCAAAAAAGCCAACCTACGACGCTGCAGATTCGCGGCATCGGCGTACCGCAAAATGCTCAAACCGCAGAGCCTAGTGTAGGCGTCGTGGTGGATGGTGTATCGCTGGGTAATGCTACCGCGGCATCCCCGCAATTGTTCGATGTGTCGCGGGTAGAGGTGCTTGAGGGACCTCAGGACACCCTGTTCGGGCGCAGCACCTCTGCTGGCGTGCTCAATATCACCACCAACGCACCGGATCCCAGCAAGACTGAGTTGACTCTCCACTCGGACCAGGGAAGTCGGGACAGCTACACCGACCAAGCAGTGCTTAATCTGCCTGTGTCAACCTACTCTGCGCTGCGCCTGTCGGTGGCGGATACGCGACAACCAGACACGATTTACAACGCATACCAGCACATCTGGGACGACAACAAGGCACGCAGTGCACGTATTCGTTACCTGTGGCAGCCCACGGACAAACTCACCTTCAACATCATCGCCGACTACAGTCGCGTCACCTCAAAGGTCAGCGATACCGACTTCCCGGTATTCCAGGCAACACCCGGCGGCGTTCTGAGCAATTTGCTTGCCACGTGCGGGATCGTGCCAAATCAAGACAACAATCGCACCTGCTCGGATGGCCCGAACCGCAGCACGGCAAAGTCAGATGGATTATCCAGCCAAGTCGACTATGACTTCGGCGCAACCACCTTGTCGTCGATTACCGCCGTACGCCACCTTCGAGCCGCTGACGGTGGCGATGCCGACAGCGCTCCGGTGGATCTGGTCAATACCAACACCAAAGACATCAATCTGCGCACGCAGAGCCAAGAATTTCGACTGACGTCATCTAACAACGATTTCCTGGATTATGTCGGCGGCCTCTACTACTACCACAGCACGAATGTCACCAGCACCGTAGAGGAAGGTATGCCGCTGCTGGAGGACGGCCTGCCGTTCCTGCTCGGTCAATCGTCGCTCACGCAGTCGCGTGAACGCAGTTACGCGGCTTACGGTGAAGCGACGTTGAAATTCACGCCGACGTTCCGCGGCATTATTGGCCTACGCTACGGCGACGACGATGTCTCAGCCACTACGCTGCGTCAGCTCGCGCCAGGGGCGATTTTCCCCATCACAAGCACCGCGGACATCCACGGTCGTACGGAAAACAAATACAACTCCTTCCGCTTGGGCATACAGAACGATCTGACCTCCAATGCCATGGGATACATCACGTTTACCAAGGGCTACAAAGGTCCTGCGGTCAATGACCAGGCCACCAGCACCGACGTTCCACTCTTGGTTAAGCCAGAAATTCCCATCGCTTGGGAAGCTGGTCTCAAGACGACGTGGCTCGATGGCCGCGTCGGCGTGAATGGGTCGATCTATCACACGCATATTGAAAACTTCCAGGCGCTCTACTTCGATCCCACATCGGCAACCTTTGTCTACGGCAATGCACCGACGGTCACGATCAAGGGCGTCGAACTGAGCGCCTTTGGACATCTCAATGACAACTTCACGCTCAACTTCGGCACGCTGTATAACAACGGCAAGTACGGCAACGGTTACTTCGTCGGCTGTGCGCCCAACTTTCAGACCGACGCCGACGGGTGCCACGCGGTGCCCGGCAAGACGACGAGAGAGTCCGATGCCGGAGGCAATCAGTTGGTCGCTTCGCCCAAATGGAAAGTCACCCTCAACGGAACTTACAGCCGCGCCCTGAATGCAACGCTGGACGGTTTCGTTTCGGCCGACGGCGTGTACACGTCGCGCATTTATTTCGATCAGGCCTATGATCCCACCGACACTACGGGTAGCCACGTGTTGTTCGGAGCAAAAATAGGTGTCCGCTCACACGATGGCCGATGGGGTATCTATGTCTATGGTCGCAATCTGACCGATGAGCGCGTGCCACAATTTCGTTTTGTGACACCCATAGGCACGACGCTGGGCGACACGAATACTTACAGCCAGACTTTCGGTGCCGATGCATTCCGTACGATCGGCGTTTCGTTCGACGCAAAATTTTAATAGGTAACGATCTTTCTAAACAGCGCGCCTTCTGGCAAAACACGCCGCTGTATTGAGCAGATGTTGACCAATAGAGAGATTCTCTTGACGAAGAAAACTCAAGCCAAACGGAGTGCCCCGGTCTCGCCAGCCCATGCAAATACGGGTTCTTCGTCGACGCCTTTGCGGCGGCCGCAGGCACAACGCAGCGCCGATACACAAGCGAAACTGATCGACGCGGCAATTGCTTGCCTTCATCGCGTCGGCTATAGCGCTACGACGGTCACCATGGTGGCAGAGGAGGCCAAGGTTAGTCGCGGCGCCATGTCCCATCAGTTCCCTGCAAAAACCGACCTGATGCTGGCGGTCGTCGAGGCAGTGTTCGAAGCGGACGCGAAGTATTACCAGTCAACCGTCATGGCAAAGTCACCCAAGCAGTGGGTTCTCGATCTTCCGGCAACGGTCTGGGAGGCGGTCAGCCGTCCATCGGGCACCGCAGTCATGGAAATCATGCTCGCATCGCGTTCCGACAGCGAACTGGCAGACAAGCTGCGCGCAAAGCAACAGGCCATCGATGCCCGATCGCACGACTGGATTATTGAGCGACTCGCCGCTGCGGGCCTACACGATCGGCCGAATGGAGAAGCCGTCCACCGGCTATTCGTTGCAGCTATCCGCGGCCTATCGATGGAAGCCTTGTTCCGTCGTGATAAGGCCGATAGTGAAAACTCTCTGGCGGTGCTCGGTGAAATTCTCGGCCTGCTCTATCCCGCCAGAGACACTAAATCATCAAAACGCAAAGCACCATCAAAAGGCAAAGCACATTGAACGAGGCACCTCGTCCCGCTCCTAAAAATTTCCTTTGGGGTGTAGCTATCTCCGCGCACCAGAGCGAAGGCAACAATACCAATTCCGACATCTGGCTCGCCGAGAATGTCACGCCGACACTCTTCGTTGATCCTTCCGGAAAAGCCTGCGACAGCTACCACCGTTTTGCCGAAGACATTGCGATTGCTGCCGACCTCGGATTCAACTGCTATCGATTTGGCATCGAGTGGGCGCGCATCGAGCCAGAGCCTGGAAAGTTTTCGATGGCCGAACTCGACCGCTATTCACGCATGCTTGATTTATGCGCGCAGCGCGGGCTCGCACCCATGGTGACTTTCAGCCATTTCTCCGTACCACTCTGGTTTGCGGCGCGCGGCGGTTTCGAGGTAGCCGACGGTGCCGATCTGTTCGCTCGGTTTGCCGAGAAAGCCACCGAGCGGTTGGGTGATCGCATGGCTGCGGCTACCACGTTCAACGAAGCGAATGTGCAGCGGCTACTTGCCCTGATCCGCACGTCCGATGCGCAACCTGGGATTGACGCGATGTTGGAAGCATGTGCCAGGCGATGCGGCTCAGCGCGTTTTTCATCGCTAGTATTTACCGATTTCAAAAAGACCGAGCCGGTGCTGCTGGACGCGCACCGCAAGGCGATGGCCGCGATCAAGGCCGGACCAGGCCGTTTTCCCGTCGGCATCTCGCTGACCATGCAGGACGTTCAGGGTGTTGGCTGGATCAACTTGGCAAAGGTCGTCACCGACCGACTTTACGGCCCGTGGCTGGATGAGGCCAAAGGCGCCGACTTCATCGGTGTACAGACCTACACGCGCGTACAGATAGGGCTACGTGGACGCATCGACCCACCAGCGGATGCCGAGATGACGACTGCCGGCTACGAGTTTTATCCGCAAGCGCTGGGCGCCACAATACGATTGGCTGCCGCTCGCACCGGGAAGCCGGTCTACGTGACCGAGAGCGGCGTCGCCACCGACGATGATTCGCGTCGCATTGCCTACATCGACGCGGCACTGGCTGAAGTAAAGGCATGCATCGATGAAGGCATTGATGTCCGCAGCTTTATCCAGTGGTCACTACTGGATAACTATGAATGGACTGCCGGTTACGGTCAGCGATTCGGCTTGGTCGAAGTCGACTTTGACACGTTCGAACGCAAGCCCCGGCCAAGCGCTTTTCATCTCGGGTCGCGTGCGCGCCAAAACCTTTTTGGGTAACGCAGGCTTTTGTAATACGAATCTGAGTCCTGGCGGCTTCCGTCTCGAGCAAACTTCAAACAGGGACCGATTCAACGGACTGGGCATGCGCTCATTAATGACGCAAAAGTTCGGTCGCGAGCGCCCCTGATCGAAATGCCTTACCAAAGCCTGCACATCTTTCCGTCGTTACGATGGAGTCGCACTGAGAGGCTCACTTTGATGGAAGCTTGGCGCTAACCTCAGGCGCCTGCTGGCCATATGTCAAAGAGACGAAGAACTTTGTCCATGTCGAGCAAACAGTCTCTCCATCCATTGGAATGTGGACTGCCTTTCCCATACCCAAGGAATTTAAGCCGAGCCAAGTCGGCCCAACTCGATTCGAGGACCTAAGCTGAAGGCATTGGGAAGCCGTATTGGTTGCATGGCAATCGTCGATTGCCGCTAAGGGGGAGACTGGACGCGATTTCGGATCGAAAGCTCGCTGACGCCCACGAGTGAAAAAACCATTCATGGCGCGACAAACTCTTGGTTGCGTAACGCCAGCAAACCAAGCAACACCTCATCACGTTCCGAAACAAGCTGGGCAAATGGACGGTTATGGAGTTCTTCTGTTGCACCCTGGGCAATCATCGCGCAAAGCTCAGGTGTAAGAACGGGGGAACCGAGCGCACTCCATAAAGCATTCATCGGACCGGTGAACTGTTCAAGAAAATGCGCGATGCCGCCTTCCCCACCTCCTAGATTGAATAGCATCGTCGGCCCCATCACACCCCATCGAAGGCCCGGACCCCAAGACACGGCGGCATCGGCGTCTTCGACACTGACAACGCCTTCTGCAATCAGATGAACTACCTCACGAAAAAGCGCTGCCTGCAGCCGGTTGGCAACGTGGCCGGGAACCTCCTTGCGAAGACGAATCGTCTTTTTCCCAAGCGACCTGTAGAACCGGGTTGCGCGCTCAATCGTATCCTCCGAGGTCAATGCGCCACCGACGATCTCTACCAAGGGAATCAGATGCGGTGGATTGAAGGGGTGGCCGATGACGCATCGCTCGGGGTGTTTCGTACAAGCCGACTGAATGGAACCCATAGTGAGGCCCGACGAGCTCGACGCAATGATGACGTTGGCATCAAGCAATGCATCCAGATGCTCGTAAAGACCACGCTTGAATTCGATTTTCTCCGGCCCGTTCTCCTGAACAAGATCCGCCGACTTCACGGCCGTTTCAAGATCTCCTGAAAACGTCAGGCGCTCGCGTGACGCGTCTTTGGCTAGCCCCAGCTGCTCTAAAGCTGGCCACGCCTCGCTGATGTATTTGCGCAAACGCACCTCGGCACCAGGCGCGACGTCGTTTGCTGAAACATCAAGGCCGCTTGCCAGAAAAGCAGCTGCCCAACTTGCGCCTATGACGCCTGTGCCAACAATGGCCACACGTTTGATCGGAGAGGTCATGCAATATCCTTGATTTGTCCAACACCGAGGTTCCGCACAAGGCTCGGTGTTTTCAGCAATAGCTATACGACTTACGGCTAAGCCCGGCCACCGGCACCATCGGTGCCGCCGCCAATCACGAGGTTGGTGAATATGTGGGCCGCGCTAAAAAACCAGTCCCAACAAAGCCATGGTCTCGCCGCGATTAGGATCATGGATGCCGCCGTTGGAGATATGACGCACGGCGACGCTGAAATGCTTGGTCTGCCAACCAAGTGAACTGGTGAATTCATAAGGGCTGCTCAGCGCGAGCGTCCGCCCCGTGTTGAAGGTCGGCTGGAAACTGAAAAATAGGTGCCTGTACCAGTCGGCCTTATTGCCGTATTGGAATCGGGCTCCAGCCGCCGCAACGAATGCGTGATCGCGAACGTCATAGCGGCCAGGTCGATAATTGAATTCATTGCGCCCATCTATCCAACCAAAAGAGACATCGGCAGCCCAGCTGAAACGGCTGATGCCAATAGGCGTTGGTTCGAACACATTCTCCAGGAACAGCGTATTCGTACCCCGGCTGTCGGAATAACTTCGTCCCGCCTCGACTTCCAGCGTGTTGGCGCTGGCGGACAAGCTGGAGCAAAAAAGGCAGAAAACCACAATCGCGTGGAAGGGTCGGATCGAATATTTCATATGCGGCGTAGTCATGTGTTGCCTAAGGAAAATTTGTTCCATCAGCGTCGATTGCATTTCCGGGCGACGGCTTGAGCGTGAGGTGCAAGAAGCAAGCCGTATCGAAAGAAGTCGTTGCCGATGTCGATTGCCCTCCTAATCTAAACAGCGAGCCACCAGACGTCTTGGCTCTTTACGCGGGTTTTTGACTTTTCCGATTGGCAACGAATAACGCAAGGGACCGAGCATCCAAAGATTCGCAGCAAGAACTGAGTGCGACCCACAAATTGTTTGGTGTCTTCGGATTACGCCCAAGCTAAATGGGGAGGTCGCTACCAGGCACTTGCAGTCCGCGCATTAGATTGATGACCAAGAGCCGATGTTTCGTGACTGCTCCCAGCCGCCGAACGATGTGGTGAAGCGGAATATCTCGGGCGCTCTAGGGTGCGGCAGTGCGCTTGAAATCGATTTTGATCAAATATCACCAAGTCTGCTAAGAATGAACAAGTCACCGTTGCGGGCTCAGACGAAGCTCGACTCCCGGTCGGCCGATGAGCGATTGAGTGAGGTTTGCCGTCTCGCAAGCTTTCCAACGGCAAGGAATGCTATCGAGCCGGAGAAGTGCAGCGGGCCCGGCAGCAAAGGCTGTTCACACGGCCAAGCTCTGTTGATTCTTTCGGCACGATCTATAGACAACATGCAAGAGATGAGCATCAGCATTTCCCGGAGCTCTGCGATGCTTCTGCCAGTAAAACCGACGCCTAAACGGCAAATAAAGAATTCGGCTGGCTAGTTCCGGGTTTGCTTGACCGTCCTTGCTGGTACCCATGCCAGCGGACCACATTCTGCGGAGACTGCTGATGCCCACTCTGAACTTTACCCGTGTCGCCGACGACTTGGCCCGCCTTCGCGCGGAACGCGAAGCCCTGGTCGCATCGGCGTTCGATGATCTGCAAGCACTGCGCCCATCTCTTGCCGATATGCTGATTGAGCGGATGAGCACACCCCAGCGCGCTGCGCGATGGATGGCCCGCTCACACCGATCTGCCAATCACCGCACTCCCTGGGAGCTGCTTGCCGAGGGCAATGAGGATGAGGTTTGGGACTTGCTCGATCCTCCGGACGAAGTGGATATCAACGTGACGGAGCGCCGTTAAGGCTCTTTGCTCAGAGAATCGCATTGACGCTCTCAGTTATCTGTAGATAGGCCGACTGCATTAAGGATTCCGCTGAGATGGCGAGCCCGATGGCCTTGCCGCTACTTCACCGTATTGCCTCAAATCCCATCAGTGGGATGGATGATTGCAATACGGATGAGCGGAAGGAGTTGGCTCTAGCTCCGACAAGAACCTCGCATGCCGCAAAACCTCAGCTGCCTCAAGCGGTCCGCCATGGCCCATATGAAAGCGCTTCGCGCCGCCCTGGACGAGGCGTTCGAGTTCACGCGCAACCCGTTGCGGGTCATCTTCGAACGGAGGGCGAATAGCATGGCCTTTGAACGCGATACCACCGATCAGAATTCCCGATGCAATCAAGTCACCAACCAGGGCATCTTGCGTCGATAGTTCAATCGCGATCGAGCCGGGGGTGTGCCCTGCCGTGTGGCGGACAATTCCGTCTATGCCAAAATCAAGCAGGCTCACGGCCTTCACTTTATCCATCAGAATATAGGGCTCGAAGCCTTCATAAGGCTCGTGCGGAGCTGGCGTTTTCAGAAAAAGTTTGCCGAACCAACCGGTCGGACAGTAAGTCATCGGCACTTTACGATTATAAAAATCGGCGTCGGCCTCGTGCGCCAAGATGGGTGCACCTGACAGTTTCCGTACACCTGCAGCGCTGCCCGCGTGGTCGGTGTGTGCATGCGTCACGACAATCAACTTGATGTCCTTGAAGGACAGGCCGTGCTGATCGAGTACCCGCGCGATTTTTCGCTCTGAACCGGGTATCCCTGTATCGACGAGTATGCAGCCTGCCTCGCTTTTGATCAGGTGCGCGTTCACCATGCCGAAGGGCAAGATGGGGATCCGAATGATCTCTGGATTAGACATGAGCTTTTCCTCTGAGGTGCATGGGGTTAAATGCAAAACTGTGGGGTCAATCTTCATGGAGCGGATGCGTTGGGCCACCGTGTGAGTGACTCCAGCCATGTGGTGCTAGGGCCGTCACTTCTCACAACGTTCCCGAGCGAAGTCAGTTTCTGCCGGTCGCCGGGCGGGCCGCCCAACATTCTGGACACCTCAATAAGGCGGTCTGTGCATGCTGGGACCTTGAGGGGAATCCTTCCTGCACGATAGATAACGCGAACGTTCTGATCAGATCGGCGACGAGGTCGGGCGCTTCCAGCGGTGAGAGGTGGCCGACCTTAGGCAAGACGTAAAGCTCCGCCTGCGGTATGCGCGGGAGAAGCTCACGCCGCAGTCCTTCCGGTGGATCTACCCGATCGTGTTCGCCCGAGATGACGATGACCGGCACATCGATCGCCGCCACCGCTGTGGCGATGTCTTCCTGACTGCTGGCCAATGGCCACGCCTCTTTCGCTGCAGCAGCACCTGCAAGACTGTCGGCAATGACGGTTTCCCGGTCCTCCGCGTCGAGTCCGTCCGGCGCGAGCACCTGATCGAGCGTGGCGATGATGCTCTCGCGTGAATCGTAGGCCCGCACCATCCCTTCGCGAATCTCAAGTGGAAGATTGAGCGGCGTCGGCGGCGCTGGCGCCACCAGCGCAAGGCCAACCAATCCGCGCGGGCGACGCGACGCGATTAGCTGCGCCACCTTGCCGCCCATCGAATGCCCGACCAGGATGTAACGCTCCAGGTCGAGCGCTTCGACCACGGCCAGCGCATCGTTGGCCATGTCCGCCAAAGCGTAGCCGCTCGCTGGCGCCGCCGACCTTCCCCAGCCGCGCTGATCGATCGCGATGGTGCGCAGATCCGGCGCCAGCGGGTCAACGACGTGCTGCCACGTGCGCGAGGAGCCGCCCCAGTAGTGCAGAAAAACGACGGCGGGAGAGCCGGCGCCGCGCTGCTCAACGTGCAGCTCGATGCCATTGGATACGATCATCATGACTGTGGTCCTAGCGGGAAAGATGGCGAGCTTTGGTCAGGCGGCGGCGTCGAGAATGATGGCCGCCACCGCCTTCGGCTGGGAAAGCATCGGCACATGGCTGCTGTCCACATGCACTACCGTTGCGTTCATCCGGGCCGCCATGCGCTCTTGCTCGACCCGCGGGATCGCATGATCCTGGTCGCCGATGAGGTAGTACGTCGGCCGGCTGCGCCACGCGGCCTGTCTCAACACACCACCCAGCGCGGCACCGTTGATCGGACCCTGAGTAGCAAACGCCACGGTTTTTTCGTCGTCGCTCAGATCCTGCGCGAACAGCTCGAAGATGCCCGTGCGGGTGAGCTTGAGAAAGCCTTCGGCGTCGGGCCGAATCTCGGCATTCAGCGGGGCCGACTGGAACTGGGCGAACAGCGTGCCCGCCGACTCACCGGCGTCCGGCGCGAACGCGTCCACATAGACCAGGCGCACGACCTTGGGATCGTTGCCGGCCTCACCGATCACCGCGCCGGCATAGCTGTGGCCGACCAGTACCGCATCGCCCTCGGCCAGCGTTATCGCGCGGCGCACCGCCGCGACATCCGCCTCGAAGCCCGTGAGCGGCAGCTGCACGGCCGTGACGGCCATCCCTTTTTCGGCAAGCAGCGGAATCACCTTGGCCCAGTTCGAACCATCGCCCCAGGCGCCATGAACCAGAATTACGTTTGATACGGTCGTCATCATCTTTCTCCGTGAGTGGTTGGCCGTCGGCGGCGGTTGAATCGACAGGAGAAAGTCTAGGCTTGGCAGCAGCTGGCGGAAATGACATATTTCCCTCTTATTCTGCCAATCAAGGAAAGCGCCATGCAGCGTCTCGGTGTATCGAGAACCCTCTGGTTCGTGGTGTTTCCCGGCTTCGAATTACTCGACCTTGGGGGACCGCTTTGCGCGTTCAACCTTGCCGTGGACTTCCATCAGGCGCGCTACGACATCCGCATCGTTTCAACCTCCGGCGGACTGGTGCGCGGGTCCTCCGGCGTAGCGATCGACAGCGTGCCGCCGCCGTCGCCGAACCACTTGGATACGCTGATGGTGGTCGGGGCGCCCACCGTGGATATCCTTGACGAGCAAACGGAGACCGCCGCTCTCGTGCGCGCGCTCGCCCCGCGCGCAAGGCGCTCGGCGAGCGTCTGCACCGGCGCGTTTTTGCTGGCCGCAGCAGGATTGCTCGACGGTCGCCGCGCGACCACGCACTGGCGCTACGCCGCCAAACTGCAACAGCGCCATCCGTCGATCAAGGTCGAGGCGGATCGCATCTTCGTTCGTGAGGACGATCTCTGGACGTCGGCCGGCATCACCGCCGGCATCGACCTCGCCCTGGCGATGATTGAAGAGGACTGCGGCATCGAGACGTCCAAAGCGATCGCCCGAGATCTTGTCGTGTATCACCGACGCAGTGGCGGCCAGTCGCAGTTCTCCACCATGCTTGAGCTCGAGCCGCGGCCCGGGCGTATCCGTGACGCCCTCGCCTACGCCCGCACGCACCTGGACGAACGCCTCTCCGTCGAGCAACTGGCCGACGTGGCCAACATCAGCGCGCGCCAGTTTGCGCGCCAGTTCGTCGCGGAAACCGGCGAAACGCCGGCACATGCCATCGAACGCCTGCGCTGCGAAGCGGCGCTTCCGCGCATCGAGGGCACACGAGAACCGCTCGACCAGATCGCGATCAAAGTAGGATTCGGCGCGATGGAGCGTATGCGCCGCGTGTGTCTTCGCATCTACGGCCAGTCGCCACAGGCGCTGCGTCGACGGGGTCGCGCACAGACTTAGGTAATAAGGAAGGCCTGCAAGTGCCTGCCTCCAAGGCGGTTGAATCGGTTACGTATCAAAAATGGAAGTTTCGCGCGCCGCGCTAAGGGGCAAGCCTGCGGCTGTTCGAATGCGTTCCGGACGCATTCGGCGAACCCCTGAGGTTCTCACCCTGTCGTCGTCCGCCAGAAAAGCAAAACGCCCCTTACGGGGCGCTTTGCTTTTCTGGCGGAGAGGGAGGGATTCGAACCCTCGGTGCGCTTACACGCACGCCTGATTTCGAGTCAGGTACATTCGACCACTCTGCCACCTCTCCAAAGGCTTTGCATGGTGGTTCATGCGAGCCGGAGATGATACGCGCAGAGGGCTTTCGTGACAACAACCATGACATCCGGCATGCTCCACCCACTCGCCGCACCAGACAAGTCATGATCGAATTCGGACACGGAACGCACGTTGGCCTGCGCCGCCTGCGCAACGAAGACACCTATTACGCCGACGCATCGCTGGGCCTGTTTCTGGTCGCCGACGGCATGGGCGGTCACCAGCACGGCGAGGTGGCCTCGGCGATGGTGCGCGACACCGTGGTGGATCTGGTCACGCGCGGCCACAGCTTGGTGGAGGCCGTGCAGGGTGCGGGCGAGCGGTTGCTGGCGCATGCGCGCGGAGGCCGCGAAATGCTGCCGATGGGCACCACCATCGCGGCGCTGCGCGTGGTTGCCGACGGTTACGAGGTAGCCTGGGTCGGCGACAGCCGCATCTATCGCTGGAAGGCCGGGCTGCAGCAGATCAGCCACGATCACTCGCTGGTGCAGGCGTTGGTGGAGTCCGGCCAGTTGGACGCCGCGCAAGCGTCGAAACATCCGCAGCGCAACGTGCTGACACAGGCGTTGGGCGTCACGGCGACGGAGCAGCTGCATATCGGCATGGCGCGCGGTCGGCTGGAAGCCGGCATGGCGTTCGTGCTGTGCACCGACGGCCTGACCGAGAGCATCAGCGACGCTGCGATTGCCCACACTGTTACGCGCACGGATCTGGCCTCGCAGGAATGCGTCGATCAGCTCTTGCTCGGTGCGCTTGACGGCGGCGGCGATGACAACATCACGGTCGTCATGGTGCGCTACACCTGACGACCGGATTCGCTCAGTTGAGCTGGCGCCAAAGACTTTTACCGCCGGCGCTTTTATCCAGCGCATCCAGCCGCTGTTCGTGCAGCGCCAGCTCGTCGGCATCGGCACGGAGAATTCGCGGGCGCGCGCGCAGCGTGATCGGCGCCAGGGTAACCGCGTGGTTCTCTTCGCCAGCGCTTTCAAAGCCGAGGTCGAAGGCGACCTGCCCCGATGTCATGGCCAGATAGACATCGGCCAGCAGCTGCGCATCGATGAGGCCACCGTGCAGATCGCGACGCGAGTTGTCCACGCCCAGTCGTTTGCACAGCGCATCCAGGCTGTTGCGCTGGCCGGGGTAGCGATCGCGCGCCATCTTCAACGTATCCAGCACGCTGCAGCGGTCGGTGATGCAACCCAGGCCCTGCTCCAGCGCAGCGAGTTCGGCGTCCAGAAAGCCCACGTCGAAGCTGGCGTTGTGGATGATCAGCTCGGCGCCATCGACAAAGGTCAGAAACTCCTGCACCACGTCGGCGAACAGCGGCTTGTCGAGCAGAAACTCGTCCTCGATGCCGGTGACCTGCCGAGCGCCTTCGTCCATGGGGCGGCCCGGGTTGAGATAGGTCTGGTAGTAGCGGCCGGTGAGGCGGCGCTCGACCAGTTCGACGCAGGCGATCTCGACCAGGCGATGGCCCTGACGCACCTCGAGGCCGGTGGTTTCGGTATCAAGGACGATCTGCCTCATGCCGGGCTCCGGGTTTGGGCAGTCGGCGTTTGCGCCGACGTCGACGGAGCAGATTTCATCCGTTCGGCCTGCTCGCGCGCCGCCTGATCGACGCGCTCGTTCTCGGCATGGCCGTTATGTCCTTTCACCCACTCCCAGCGAACCTGATGCGTGCTCACCGCCTCGGACAGCCGCTGCCAGAGATCCTGATTTTTCACCGGCTTTTTGTCGGCGGTGCGCCAGCCGTTGGCGCGCCATTTCGGCACCCACTGTTCGATGCCCTGCATCACGTAGCGCGAGTCGGTGGTCAGCTTGACCTTGCAAGGGCGCGTAAGCGCCTCCAGCGCGCCGATCGCCGCCATCAGCTCCATGCGGTTGTTGGTGGTATCCGGATCGCCGCCGGCGACCACACGCTCGCCGCCCTTGGCGCGCAGCAGCGCGGCCCAGCCGCCGGGCCCCGGGTTGCCGAGGCAGGCGCCATCGGTGAATGCTTCCACTTCGCTCATCGGTACTCGTCTTTCTGGTCAAAACTAAAGGCTGGCGCTGCGCCGCGTACTCGGCGACAGCCGGCCGGTTGCCGGCACCGCGACCGGGTTGGTTTGAATCCGCAGCGGCGTCACCGCGCGCCGGCGCTTGCGCGCGATAAGCACGAAGCCACCGCCAAGCAGTTTGGCGCTGCTTGCGTGCGCGGTTGCATTGCCCGGCAGTACGCCGCCCACCCGCTGGGCTTGCTCGATGTCGAAACCCTCGCGCTGCAGATCGGTCATCAGGCGCAGCGGCATGCTGAACTTGAGGCCCGCGCCGCGCGAACGCCAGCGGACCCAGGGCGCCCACGCGCTCATCGGATGCACGCCGGTGATTGCGAGCACTCCACCCGGCGCCAGCACGCGAACCGCTTCGTCCAGCAAGGGGCCGGGCACGGTACTGGCTTCCAGAGCATGCTGCAACAGCACCAGTTCAAAGGCGTCATCGACAAACGGCAGCGACTCGTCGCCCGCCGCCAGCAGATCGCCGCGATAGCGGCCACCCTGCAGCTGCATGCGGATCCAGCATCCAAGCATGGGCAGTGCCGGTGGCGCAGCCTCGTCGGGCGAGGTTCCGATCAGCAGCGCGTAATCGCCTACGCAGCGCTGCAAGGCGGGAGTCATCGCCCGCGTCTGCTCATCCTGCAAACGGCGTACCGGCGCACTGGCGTAGATATTTTCGTCGCGTCGGGACATGCGGTCTTTCCGGTTGGAACTACCGTGCGAGTGTAACGGCTCACGGCAAGGCGGTGCCGCTCGCCCATCGATCGCCGTAGGAACTCGGCCGGCGAGCTGAACCATTCATCCGGCGGTTAACGCCTTGATAACGACCCGCCGGGCGGAGCTGTTTATAGTCGCTCGGCTTACGCCTGCCCGACTTATTTGCGCAAGGGGATGATCGAACACCAGACATACCGCCGGCCGTGCGCGAGTTGCGCCATAAGTTGAGAAAAGGCCGGTGACCGCTGCAGCTTTTCGGCAGCCCATTCTCAGATTGTCGATCCAGAGAGTTCGGAGATCCTCGTGCACCTCATACCCTTGCCGGCGCTCGCCGATAACTACATCTGGCTCCTCCATGACGACGAAGGTATGGCGATCGTGGTCGATCCGGGCGACGCCGCGGTGGTGCAGCACGCTTTGACGACGCGACATCTCACTCTGCGGGCGATCCTGCTGACGCACCACCACCCCGATCATATCGGCGGCGTGGCCGAACTGCGCCGTCATCACGACGTGCCCGTGTATGCGCCGACCGACGATCGCATCGGCGAAGCCACGGTGCATGTGCACGACGGCGAACGCATCGCGCTGGCCTCGCCGTGCGTCGAGTTCGAGGTGATCGCGGTTCCTGGGCATACCCTCAGCCACGTGGCCTACGTCGGCGACGGCCTGCTGTTCTGCGGCGATACTCTTTTCAGCATGGGCTGCGGCCGACTCTTTGAAGGTACGCCGCAGCAGATGCTTAGCTCGCTGGATCGGCTGTGCGCACTGCCCGATACCACCGAAGTCTGCGGCGGCCACGAGTACACCCAAGCCAATGGGCGGTTTGCCTGCACCATCGAGCCGCACAATCCCCATCTGCACGAGCGCATGAAAGAAGTAGCCATACTGCGCGCGCAGGAAAAGCCGACGCTACCCGTAACGATAGCCGTCGAACGCGCGACCAATCCGTTTCTTCGCGTGGACAGCGACGCGATCGCGCAATGGTGCAGTCAGCAAGGCGCCACTGGCGACGATCGCATCGCCCGTTTCGCGGCGCTGCGCAGCGCCAAGGACGCTTTCCGTTGAACGCCCGGCGATGGCGGTCGCTGCTGCCGGCCCTGTCGATACTCCTGGCCGCCTGCGTCGGCACGCCCTCGCAAAGTCCTCGTCGAGCGGTTATCAAGAAGCCCGTCGTCGTTATCAATCACGTCACTCCGCCGGCGGTCACTCCACCCTCGGTAAACGTACCCGCGGTGCCCGACTTCTGGCCGCAGATGCGCAGCAGTTTTGCGATGAGCGATTGCGATGCGGACCCTGCCGTCCTGGCGTGGGCGCAGCGCTATACCAAAAACCCCGACCACTTCGAGGATCAGCTGCGCCAGGCGATGCCGCAGTTGATCTATGTGCACGAGGTGGCCACCCGCTACGGCGTTGCCGGCGAATTCGCGCTGCTGCCGTGGATCGAAAGCGGTTTTCAATCGCTGCCGGGACGCCGCAACCGACCCGCCGGCATGTGGCAGATCATGCCGATGACAGCCAACAAGATGGGGCTGCGGGTGGACGGCCGCTTCGACGCACGGCTTGACGTGGATGCTTCCGCCAACGCGGTCATGAAATTGCTCAGCCACTACCACGATAAATTCGACGACTGGCGCGTCGTCGATTACGCGTACAACACCGGCGAATTCAACGTCGCCAAGCTGGTCGACAAATTCGGTACGCCACCGGCGGAACCGGTAATCCCGCATCTGCCGGTCAAAAGCGGCACGAAAGAGCACCTGACGCGACTGCTGGCGATGGCCTGCGTAGTGCGCGAACCAGAGCGCTTCGGCGTCAGCTTGCCGACCATTTCCGACGAACAGCATCTGGTGCAGGTGGGCATCTCGCAATCCATGCCAATGGCCAAAGCTGCGGATCAGGCCGGCATACCGGTGAGCAAGATGAAAGATCTCAACGCGGCGTTTCGCGGCAACACGATGGATGCCGGCGCCGTGTCGTATGTGCTGTTGCCTGCCAATCATGCACAGCAGTTTCGTGACTCGCTACTGCAGACGCCGAGCGCGACTGATACCAATGCCGTGCCGTCTGCGGATGACGTCCAGCAGGACGCCGACGCAACGGCTGAAACAAACCCTTCAAAAGCAGCCACGAGAAAACCGGCACCGAGCGGAAAAACCCATACAGTAAAAAGCGGCGAAAGCCTGTGGCAGATCGCGCACCGATATTCTGTCAGCACCAAGAAACTGCAGCAGTGGAATCATCTGCGTGGCCCTGCGCTGAAGCCTGGACAGGTGCTTAAGGTGAGCGGCGACGAATGAACTTGCCGACGCGGCTGATCCGTCCTGAATTGAGTTGACGCCTTTTTCCTGAAAAAAAGGCGATCTCATGAATTCAAGGATCAAACGCACATAACGGGGCTACACGCTGACTTTTAAGCTGTCGGTGATCGAGCAAGTGGAAAAGACGAGCTGATCTACAGGCAGTCCCTGGCCCGATACCCAGGCCCACCAAGGCATCCAGGGGCGCTCGACCGCGTTCCAGGCACGGCCGGCAAGACTGGCGCGATGGTGCATCATCGATGCCTATGTCGACCTCGCCTAAGAGCCTGTTCGAGGCAATGCTGTCAGCGCCATAAGTGCAGGCTCACAGGATTCCATGGTGGACCTGCCGGAAATGCGAAGCGATGGCAGAGAGTGCCCCCACCGCTTCGGCATTCGTCAGACGATGAACATCGGCAGGCGATCGTTGCTCACCCATACGCCCTGCCGGCGGCCCAGTTCGACATATCTGCCCTGCGCGTACTGCAAGATCTGGTAGCTGGACTCGCCAGGCAATTCGGTGAAAAGGAAATTGTCGGGATCGTTGACGTCGACGCGTCCGGTGCGGGCGTTGTAACGACCTACCTGGAAGATCGGCTCGGGAAAATGGTTACCCGCGTAAGACATGCCGTCGGTCAACATCACCAGCGCACCATCGCGTACGGCCACGGCCTGGTCGACGATGGACATGCCGCAGGAGGTCACCAGCTGTAGGTCGAGATTGATCGAGTCCGGGCCCAGCGATTGCCGGATGACGCTGACCGCGTTCTTCACCACCTGCATGCAGTGATCAAGGCACACCTCGAGGCCGAGGCTCATGCCGTCCCAGTAGATCAGGTTGTCGAGATGCTGGTCGGGATTGAGACGGAAACTGTAGGTGGTGGTGGGGTCCAGGTTGGCATGCGAGTGTGGGTCGGGGCCGTCGATATTGGAAATGTAGTGCTTTTCCATCAGGACATAGGGAACACTGTCATCCATCACCGGCCGCCTGCCACGCAGCATAATGGCCGTGTTGAGCAGGTTCAGCCGCCCATCGGGGCGAGGAGTCAGGGCCGAGCAGATGGTGCCAGCGACGATCGTCCAGTCATTGAACAGGGCGGACTGATGGATAGCGTCGTAGAGCGCTTCGGCGAGGGCGTAGCGAGATTCCTCCGGATACGAGCCGAAACTGGTTCCCGGCACGAAGCCGCCACGGCGCACTTCTTCCGCGGAAGCCTTGCGGAAATAGAACTCCGGAACGATGAACACCTTCAGCGTGTCGCTGTCGGCCATGCCATCGTGATCTTTGTAGGTGTTTGCAGTCCAGTACAGGACGTTGACTAGGCGCTGGGCGCGAGCCTGGAGGTCCGGATCCTGAAGCTGGATCAGCGGCGCCTGGCCTTTGGGCTGTACGATGCCATGGTCCGCGGGATAGAACGTGGGCGCCATGAGGCTGAGCGGCAGTATGGAGCGATATCGAGGTGTCGGCATGATGCTGTACTCCTGCAGTGGCTGAGTATGGGTACGCCCTGGTTCAAGCTATGACCCGGGTCCGGGGCGCACCGGAACCCGATCGTCGACCGGCTTTCAAAGCGCCAGCTTTGCCAGCCAGTAGATGGCCCGCGCTGCTTGCAGCCCGATGGTCTGGTCTTCCGCGGCGATCGCCTTCGTGGGCAAGGCGAAAGGCACCGGTATGCCGGGGACAATGACGATCGGGACGCCATGGATATCCGTGGACAGCGGCCGCGGTTCGGGCACGCCGGCGAACGCCTGGCGCAGCGCCATGACGATGCCCGCCAGTACGAGGATGGCGAGCATGGCGATCAGCAGCACGATGTACTTTATGGGAGGAACGGGAATCTTCTGGATAAGGTTCGCGACGAAGCCGACGGCGATTTGGCAATCGAGGTTCAACGGGCAATTCAGCGTCCGGGCGAGTTCGTCCTGCACTAGATCGCCGGGTTGCTGGATGAAGGTCACCTCATAGGATTTTCCCTTGACGATCACGGGAGCGACGAGGCTTCGCTTGCCCTGGACATTGGTTTGCGCAAGGTAATCGACGCGACTTATGTCCGTTCCCAGCGGAGTGGGCGCGTGAAGCGTCAGCCAGTCGATGACATGCCGGGGCAGCACAACTTCCTGGCTATTCGCCTGCACCACGAAGAAATCGCCATCGGGTTGTGGCGCACCGGACGGCCACGAGGACTGGCTCCAGGCGTCGGGAAACGCAACGACGATCACCTGTTCGGGAAGTGGCCGAGGTTCGTAGCGCTGCCTGGTCATGGGTTCAGTCCTTTCGTGCCAGCGCCGTCACGGCTTCATAGGCGAAAAGGCCTTCTACGATAGCCGTGCCGCTCAAGGCCAGCGAGGCGAAGATGAGCGGCGTGGCCTCGTTGCCCAGAATTTGCATCATGAAGGTGTAACCGGCTTCTGCGCTCGGTATCGCCGTCGCGTTGAGCGCGTCGGCGGCGGCGAGCGGTGCCGTGACGATGCTTCCGGTCGCCGCCATGGCTCAGCGGCCCGGTGCGGGTGGAAGGTTGTAGAGCTTGCGGATGCGATCGAGCACCTTGTTGTTCTCTTCCGTGATGATGCGCATCTGCTCATCTGCGTCGCCTTCGACGCCGAGCAATGCGATGTTCGTCGCAACCTTGGTCATCGACTCGGCGATTCGTTCCACGGCCTCGCTGAGTTGCGAGATCGATTCCTTCTCGTTCATCGCCTTGTCCTCGCAGAATGGGTGGTGTCGTCATTCGACTCCAGGAGTGGATGCCTCGGCTTTCCGGGATCGACGACGAGCTGCCGGTTGACGTACTGGATGCAATCCGCGAATGGGCGGGGACCGAAGGCCGGGGGCTGGTCTTCCGATAGCGAACTGGCGGGCACGATGGTGAGAATCCTGTCCTCGCCGGTGTGCACCACCGCGTAGTGCGGCACGACGAGGTTTGCCTTGAAGCCCTGTTGCGCGCGCGAGGTGATCTGCTCGATGAGCATCCGGTTGTAATCCTCCATGGACGTTTCGTTCGTCATGGCGATGCGAACGCCTCGATGGATGCCTTGAGCCCGGCGATCTCGCGTGCCAGTTCATTGGACGTGAACACGGTGACGGCGGATCGTGCCGTCGTGGGTGACGTTGTCTGTACGGCGTTTACCGCGTCGGCGAGAATCATCTGCCTCAACCGGTACATAGCATCCTGGTTGGCGACCTGCGACCGCGCCGCCATGCCAGTGCTGCCGACCTGGTTGGAAAAGGCCAGGTCGCTCAGGGCGCCAGGAAGTTCGGCAATGGTCGCGCCGGCCACGGAAACCGCCCCCTTGGGGCCGGCGCCGCCGTCGGCCTCTTCGATGGATATGCTTACGTCTATCGTTTCCATGTTTACGACCCTCTGGAAAGCCGGGATGGCCGCACGGCCATCCCGGCGTCATTGCCGCAAGGCGATCACCGCGAACGCTTCACCCTGAGGACGATGCCGCGACCAGTATCGACGGCCACTTCCACATCATCCTTGGTGAACTTCCCTGGGATGAAGACCTCAAGTGCCCGGCCATCGGGCACGACAACCACCAGCTGTCCCTGATCGTTGATCGCCAGATCGAGATCACGAAGCCGCAGGTGCTTTGCGCCCTTATGCGGAGCGGCGAAGGCTTCGACAGAGGCCTTGAGATCGGCGATCGTCTGGGCAAGCTCGTTGTTGGTGAGCACATCCACCGCGGAACGACTGTCCATCGGGCCGAGATCGGACACCGTGTTGACCGCTTTCGCCACGATCGGTGTGCTGATCTGGTTACCGGCCTGCTGGTTGGCCACAGCGTTCTGCTGGCCCAGGTTGGTGGTGGATACCACGTTCGAGTAGGCCAGGTTGGACAACAAGGCCGGCTGCTCCGAGATCGCCTTGAGGTTGCCCGTCGCCACCGCACTGACTATCTGTTCATGTAACATGATCCGTCCTCCTGATTAACGGCAGTGCTATCGACTTACTTGGGGAACGCCTGCAGCGTTGCCTTCAAGTCGGCGATGGTCTGTGCCAGCTCGTTGTTGGTCAGGATGTCGACGGCCGAACGGGCTTCCAGGGGGCCGAGGTTGCTGATCGTGTTGGAGGCCTTGGCCACGATGGAGATACCGAGCTCATTCATGGCCTGCTGGTTGGCCACGGCGTTCTGCTGCGACAGGTTGGTGCTGGCCACGGTATTGGAGTAGGCCAGGTTGGACAGCATCGCGGGCTGTTCGGAGATGGACTTCAGATTGCCGATTGCAACTGCGCTCACGACGTCTTCGGGAAGGGTTGCCATACGAATTCTCCTGTTAGAAGGTGATGGTTGATGTATCCGACTTGCCTGATGAGAGCCTCCTGACGGAGGCATCCACCGCATTCACTTGCGATGAATGCGCATGAATTCGCTATGCGGGTGGCGCGATCCACGAACACTCCTCATGTGTCGTCCTGGGACTGGCGCCCCTGCTCCTTGTTCTTGATGAGCCGCTCCATGTCCTTGACAATCTTCTCTATGTCCTTGCCCATCTGGTCGATGGAGGACTGGTTCTTACAGCCGGCGTTGTCGATTATCGCCACGCATTTGGCCGTGGCGGCCATCTGCACTTGGTTCATCGCCTGCTGCTGGCTCAGACTGATCTGCTGCTGCATGTTCTGGTTGAAGATCTGCTGGGCGAGTGCCAGGTTCGCCAGGATGGCTGGTTGCTCGCCGATCGATTTCGCGTTGGATATCGCGATTGCCTGGACTATGTCATCCGGAAGTTGGCCAGCCATGTGTCCCCCATGGATTAAAGGGCGACGTGTTGTCGTTCGCCCGTTTCGATGGAGTGATCTTATGAGCGCAGGTACCGGATACAAGTATCGTTACCGTAACCGCGGATGCCGTGTTGCGGTAACAATGCCTGACTGCAGCGGCTCTGGAGTTATCGTCGGAGACGCAGACCCAGTCGACTCCATCCATGCGCCATACACTCCTAGCCGTCGGCAATTCGGCTGATGCCGTTTTCTTGACGCCGGCATTCGCGCCCGGACGAGAGGGCGGAGGTCCAAGGGGCAGGTCGACGCGTATCGGACATCCTTCCATCTGACCCGTACGCCCCCACAGCACGCCACTGGGCCGGGCGCGCGCCATCTAGGACGGAGTGGGATTTCAAGGAGGGGGGAATGTGGTGAAGAATGACAACGAAGTCAGTGAGGATGTAGCCAAGGGAGAGATACGAGTCGCTTACGAGTCGGTGCTGGCCAGTGAAACCTTCCTGAAGGCACATCGCATGCGTCGCCTTTTCCGATACCTCGTGGATCAGGCGCTGGAAGGTTGTTCGGGCAATGTCAGCGAGTACACCATCGGCATCGAGGTATTCGATCGGCGGCCGGAAGATTTCATCTCAGAGGATCCAGCCATCAGGGTGCAGGTGGGCCGACTCCGTCACCGCCTGGCCGGCTACTACACCGAACACGCGATATCGGGCGATGTCGAGATCAGTATCCCGTTGGGACGTCTGACGCCGGTGTTCCGCCGTATCGTGCGGCCGGAGCAGTCGGTGGCGCAGGACGACCGCCTTCTGGTTCAGCCGATCAGATATCTGGCGGACCGCACGGAAGGCAGAGCGTTCGCAAACGGACTATACGAAGAGCTGATCAACCAGCTGTTCTCATCATTCGGTGATGTTTTCGTGCGCCAGGAGGCGGCATCGGACGCCGCAGGCCCCGGCACGCCGCGCCGGCTTATCGAGGGCAGCATGAGGGTGGACGCGGAGCGGATACGTACCTCCATACGACTGGTCGATTACTCGCTTCGGCGTATCACATGGGCGCAGAATTTTGATCGCTCCGTGCAGTTCGGTATACGGGAGCAAGAGGAACTGGCGGCATCGATATGTCATGCGTTGCGTGGTGTGGTATCGACGTGACACCCGCAAACGATTCGTTCGATGCTCGCCACGAGTTCCGCATGCGGTTGGCCGCTCTACGCTGAGGTTTTCCGCGTGGCTTTGGCTACATTTGCGCCTTGTTGATCTGGATCTTGGTTTTCGCTCTCAGCTGATCGATCAATTCGCTGGTCGCTTCGGCACCGTAGGCCTGGGCCATCTGCTGGCGCAAGGCATCGCGCTCTTCGGTCGGAACCTTGGACAGATCGCCGTCCTGTACCTTGTCCACCGCCAGCAGTGCGAACGTGCCGTCGCCCATGTCCACCGCGGCGAACTGCGACTTGCCGGCTGCCGGGTGCGGCATCAAAAACGCCTGCTTGAGCAGCGGCGCCGGCGTGGGCGTGGTCGTTGCAGAAGCCTGAGGCGCCTGACTGCGAACGGCCTCGGCCACTGTCTTCAGCGGTGCGTTGACCGACGCGGCAACCGACTGCATGGCTTCACCGTTGTTCAAGGCAGCGACCATGTCCTGCGCCTGCTTCTTTTCAGCGGCCAGCGTGCGCTCGTCGAGAATCTTTTTCTGCACGTCGGCCTTGACCTCGGCCAGCGGACGCAGCGCGGCCGGCACGTGCTTGTCGATATGCAGCACGACCGAATGGTCGTTGCCCAGGTCGATCAGCGCCGAGTTATTGCCCTGGACCAGCACGTCGTCGCCAAAAGCGGCCGCGACAAACTTGGGGTTGGACGACAGCGCATCGCTGCCGCCCTTGCGCGAAAACAGGGCCGTAGTCTTGATCGGCAGGCCGAGCGCCGCGGCAGCCGGCTCAAGCGACGACGGGTTCTGATAGGTATTGTCGGAAAGCTTACCGGCCACCTCGTTGTACTTGCGATCCTTGCCGCCGGTGGAAAGCTCCTTGACCAGCTGATCGCGCACTTCGTTGAACGGCTTGGACTCGCCGCTGCGCAGGTCGCGCAAAAAGATGATGTGGTAGCCGTCGGGCGAAAGCACCGGCTTGGAAATCTGATTCTTCTGCAAAGCGAACATCGCCGCTTCGAACGGCGCATTGGTCACGCCCTTCTGCAGCCAGCCCAGATCGCCGCCCTGCAATTTCGAACCCAGATCCTCGGAATCCTGCTTCGCCAGGCTGGCGAAATTGCCGGGCGTGGCCTGCGCCGCAATTTTCTCGGCCTTGACCAGTGCAGCCTTCTGCTGATCCGGCGTGGCGTTGGTCGGCACGTTGATCAGGATGTGCGACACCAGACGCTGCTCGGGCTGCACGAAGCGCTGCTTTTCGTCCTCGTAGCGCTTTTTGAGTTCGTCGTCGCTGGGCGCCGCATCGGGCTTCAGATCGGCGCCGTTGACTTCGAGATACTTCACCGAAACCTGCTCGGGATTCATGTAATCGGCCTGATGCGCCTTGTAGTAGGCGTCGATCTGGGCGTCAGTGACTTGAGCATCGGCAAGCTTCGGCCGCGGCAGCACGAAGTAACGCAGATCGCGGCGCTGGCTAATCAGACTGAGAAAACGATCCGTGGTGGCATCGGTGATGATGGTGCTGTCGTTGACCGCGTCGGGAATCAGCTGAGTCGCCAACGATGCGCGAATTTCGTTTTCGAAGCTGTCGGGCGTCTGCCGCTGACTTTCGAGATAGGTACGGTACGTGGTCGGATCGAACTGGTTGTTGAGCTGAAACGCCGGGATCGTCGCGATGTAATCGCGAACCGCCTGATCAGATACGCGCATACCCCAGTCGTCGTTGGCCTGCAGCAGGAGCTGCTGATCGACCATCGCATCGAGAATCTGCTGTTTGACCTCGGGCTTTTCGAACGCGGTGGAGTCGAACTGGTCGCCCTCCTGCTCGCTGAGTTGCTGGCGCCGCTGGTTCACGCGCGTCTGGAAATCATTCTGGGTGATTTCGTGCTTGCCGACCTTGGCCACGAACGTATCGTTGTGCGAGGTGAAATAGCTTTCCATACCGAACAGCGACATCGCCAAAACGCAAATACCCAGAAGAATGACCGATGGCCATCCATGCATCTTGTTACGTATTGCCTGCAGCATTGAAATCTTCCCGCAACGTGATTGATGGCGCGTCAAACGGGTACCCACCAGTAGCACAGACATAGCCGCGAGCGGCCGCTACCTGTTTACTGCACCCCAACAAACGCGCACTGCCGAAATAACAAAGGCGCCACAGGGGCGCCCTTGCGAACTGTGGCGGAGCGGACGGGACTCGAACCCGCGACCTCCGGCGTGACAGGCCAGCATTCTAACCAACTGAACTACCGCTCCACATTTTTCTGGTGGGTGCTGTAGGGATCGAACCTACGACCACCGCCTTGTAAGGGCGACGCTCTACCGCTGAGCTAAGCACCCGAAACCAAGCAGCCGCTTAGTTTAAGGCATCCTTGAGAGTCTTGCCAGCCTTGAAAGCGGGTACTTTCGAAGCCTTGATCTTGATCGCTTCGTTCGTGCGCGGGTTGCGGCCGGTACGTGCTGCGCGCTTGCGCACGGTGAAAGTGCCGAAACCGACCACCGAAACGTCTTCGCCCGCTTTCAGCGACTTCTGCACGGTGGCGAAGAAAGCCTCCAGGGCGCGGCCGGCGTCGGCCTTGGTCAGTTCGGCGGATTCGGCGATGGCATTGATCAGATCAGTTTTATTCATTGAGAAACTCCCTTGATTCGGTTTACGGCCGGCGTTTATCGGAAATGGAGGAAAAGGCGCCGACACGGATGGTTAAATCTTTGCTCTTACTCTTGCTAAGCGCCGTTACGCAACCCGCATGACTGCGCTCACACGTAGCGCCTGGATTGCGATAACGTCTTTATACCAGTGCGTTGCCAGACTCCGCAACACAAGCTGCACCAACGTTTTTGGCCTGTACACACTTGACAAAATCGGTTGCGAAACAAAAGCGGAACCGTCACGACGGAACATCGTGTTGCAATGATCGTCATCCACAAAAAAAATGCTCCGCCGCAGCGAAGCATTTCTTCAAATCGCCACAACCCTATCCATGACGTGCGACACGCCGCCGATCAGTGCGTGCGCGAGTGCACTTCCGGCGGCTCGCCGACCGCGGCCGTAGGCGTCTCTTCCTTGGCCTGATTCGGCTGCAGCGGACGCTCCAGCGCGATGTCCAGCACCTCGTCAATCCAACGCACCGGATGAATCTCCAGCGACGAGGTGATGTTCGCCGGCATGTCCGCCAGATCCTTCTTGTTGTCTTCAGGAATGATCACCGTGGTGATACCGCCGCGATGCGCCGCCAGCAGCTTTTCCTTGAGGCCACCGATCGGGAGCACGCGACCACGCAGGGTGATCTCACCCGTCATCGCCACTTCAGAACGCACCGGCACCTTGGTCAATACCGACACCAGCGCGGTGCACATCGCGATGCCCGCACTCGGACCGTCCTTCGGCGTGGCGCCTTCCGGAACATGGATATGGATATCCAGTTTCTGATGGAAATCCGGGTCGATGCCGAGCTGATCGGCGCGCGCGCGCACCACCGAAAGCGCCGCCTGAATCGACTCTTTCATGACATCGCCCAGCTGGCCGGTATGCACCAGCCGACCCTTGCCGGGAACGACCGATGCCTCGATGCTCAGCAACTCGCCACCGACCTGAGTCCATGCGAGACCGGTAACCAGACCCACTTCGTTCTGCAGTTCCTTGCGCCCGAAGTCGAAGCGGCGCACGCCAAGATAATGCTCGAGATTGTCGGAGGTCACCTTCACCTTGCCGACGTTGGCCTTGGCTTTGGCCTTGGTCGACTTCGTCGATGCAGCGACGCCGGCCTTAGCCTTATTCACTTCGCCAAGAGTCAGTTCCTTGACAACCTTGCGGCATATCTTGGAGATCTCGCGCTCAAGATTGCGCACGCCCGATTCGCGCGTGTAATAACGCACGATGTCGCGCACCGCTTCCTCGTTGACGCTCAGTTCTTCAAGCTTCAACCCGTTGGCCTTGAGCTGCTTGGGCAACAGATATTTCTGCGCGATGCCGATCTTTTCATCCTCGGTGTAGCCAGGAATGCGGATGACTTCCATGCGGTCCAGCAACGGACCGGGAATGTTCAGCGAGTTGGCCGTCGCGATCCACATCACTTCGGAAAGATCGAGATCGACCTCCAGGTAATGATCGTTGAACGCGTGGTTCTGCTCCGGATCCAGCACTTCGAGCAGCGCCGATGAGGGATCGCCGCGGAAGTCCATCGACATCTTGTCGATCTCGTCCAGCACGAACAGCGGATTTTTTGCGCCTACCTTGTTGAGGTTCTGCACGATACGCCCCGGCATCGAACCGATATAGGTACGGCGATGACCGCGAATTTCCGCTTCGTCACGCACGCCACCCAGGCTCATGCGCACAAATTTGCGATTGGTCGCCTTGGCGATCGACTGTCCCAGCGAGGTCTTGCCCACGCCGGGCGGGCCGACCAGACAGAGAATCGGGCCTTTCATCACGCTGACCCGCTGCTGCACGGCGAGGTATTCGAGGATGCGATCCTTGACCTTTTCCAGACCGAAGTGATCGGCGTCGAGCACTTCCTGTGCCATCTGCAGATCCTTGCGAACCTTGCTGCGCTTTTTCCACGGCACGCCGACCAGCCAGTCCAGATAGTTGCGCACGACTGTAGCTTCCGCCGACATCGGCGACATCTGCTTGAGCTTGTTGAACTCCTGCCGGGCCTTCGTCAGCACCGCCTTCGGCATGCCGGCGGCTTCGATCTTTTTCTGCAGATCTTCGACTTCGTTGGTACCGTCTTCGCTGTCGCCGAGCTCCTTCTGGATCGCCTTCATCTGCTCGTTGAGGTAGTACTCGCGCTGGCTCTTTTCCATCTGCGACTTGACCCGGCCGCGGATGCGCTTTTCGACCTGCTGCAAATCCATCTCGCCGTCGACCAGCCCGATCAGCAGCTCCAGGCGCTCGCCCACGTCGGTGGTTTCAAGCACCTTCTGCTTGTCGGCCATACGCACCGAAAGATGCGCTGCGATAGAGTCGGCAACGCGCGACGGATCATCGATACCGGAAAGGCTGGCCAACACTTCAGGCGGCAGCTTGCGGCTTTGTTTGACCAACTGCTCGAACAGCGAAATCAGGGTACGAGACACCACGTCGAGCTCGCGCTCCTTGGCGTTGTAGACCGGCTCGATCACGCGCGAACGCGCGGTCAGCATGCCGCCCTCTTCGCGAAAATCCTCGACTGCCACGCGCGACTGGCCCTCGACCAGCACCTTGACCGTACCGTCGGGAAGTTTCAACAGCTGCAATACGCCGGCGAGCGTGCCGATCTGATGCAGGTCGGAAATCTCCGGATCGTCGATATCCGGGGATTTCTGAGCGACCAGCAAAATCTGCCGCTCGCCCTCCATCGCCCGCTCGAGCGCGCGCATCGATTTGTCGCGTCCGACAAACAGCGGAATGACCATGTGCGGGTAAACCACCACATCTCGCAATGGCAATACCGGCAGCGCGTCAATCAGCACGGGAGGTGAGATGTTCTTGGCCATCGAAGAGGGTTCCCTCGGAAATCGAATATAAGTTAGCCCCGACACGGCGTCGGGTGCATCTGTTACTCATGTGGAGGCCAACCAGCGCCCACTCAAGGTATCACCGTTGCGTAAAGCAAAAACGGCTCCGGAATTCACCGGAGCCGCTGTTGATGCCGACTTACGCAGCATGTTGCGATCGAATCAGGCAGCGTCGCCGCCCTCTCCTGCCACACGCTGCTGCAGGTTGCCGCGATAGATCAAGTAGGGTTCGGCCTGACCATTGATCACCGCGTCATCCACAACGACCTTGCTGACGTGCTCCAGCGACGGCAGTTCGTACATCGTATCCAACAGAACCTGCTCGAGAATGGTGCGCAGACCGCGCGCACCGGTCTTACGCTTCAACGCTTTGCGGGCAATCGCCTGCAGCGCCTCCGGACGAAATTCCAACTCCACTTCTTCCATCTCGAACAGCTTCTTGAACTGCTTGGTGACGGCGTTCTTGGGCTCGGTGAGAATCTTGACCAGCGCCGGCTCATCCAGTTCGTCGAGCGTGGCCACCACGGGCAGACGACCGACGAATTCGGGAATCAGGCCAAAGCGAACGAGATCCGCGGGCTCCACATCGGACAACGTCTTGCCGAGGTTTTCGGTGCGCTCCTTGCTGCGCACTTCGGCCGAGAAGCCGATGCCGGTGTTCTCGGAACGCTGCTGGATGACTTTTTCCAGCCCGGCGAACGCGCCGCCGCAGATAAACAGGATGTTCTTCGTGTCGACCTGCAGAAATTCCTGCTGCGGATGCTTGCGGCCACCCTGCGGCGGCACCGAAGCCAGCGTGCCCTCGATCAGCTTCAACAGCGCCTGTTGCACGCCTTCGCCGGACACATCGCGGGTGATCGACGGGTTTTCGCTCTTGCGCGAAATCTTGTCGATTTCGTCGATATAGACGATGCCCGACTGCGCCTTTTCGACGTCGTAGTCGCACTTCTGAAGAAGCTTCTGGATGATGTTCTCGACATCCTCACCGACATAGCCCGCTTCGGTCAGCGTGGTGGCGTCGGCGATCGTGAACGGCACATTGAGCAGCCGAGCCAGCGTTTCCGCCAGCAGCGTCTTGCCCGAGCCGGTCGGACCGATCAGCAGGATGTTGGACTTGCCAAGCTCGATGTCGTCGCTTTTCTGACGCGATTCGATACGCTTGTAGTGGTTGTAGACGGCAACGGCGAGCGCTTTCTTGGCGCGCGTCTGGCCGACCACGTACTGATCGAGCGATTCTCGAATTTCACGCGGCTTGGGCAGCTGGGTGCGGCCGGATGCGGCCTTCTCCTCCAGCTCCTCGCGGATGATGTCGTTGCAAAGCTCCACGCACTCGTCGCAGATGAACACGGAGGGACCCGCGATCAGCTTGCGTACTTCGTGCTGACTTTTGCCACAAAAGGAGCAATAGAGAATCTTGCCACTATCGCTAGAACGGCCCTGCCGATCGTCACTCATACTTTCGATCCCGCTGGTAAATCTGGGTGCGTCCCGAGAATAACACAGCGTTCCGCCTCTGCATGCAGGAGCGAAACGCTGGTCGGGACACGCGTGTGCAGCGAGGGGATCAGGCCGATTTGACCGTGTCGCCCGCGCGTTTGCCGAGCACTTCGTCGATCAGGCCGTAAGCCTTGGCGTCGACGGCGTTCATGAAGCGATCGCGCTCCATGTCCAGCTCGATCTTCTCGATCGGCTGGCCGGTGTGCTCGACGTAGAGCCGGTTCAGGCGCTCGCGGATGTAGAGAATCTCGCGTGCCTGAATCTCGATGTCGGTCGCCTGCCCCTGCGCGCCGCCGGAGGGCTGGTGGATCATGATGCGTGAATTCGGCAACGCATAGCGCTTGCCCTTGGCACCCGCCATCAGCAGGAACGAACCCATGCTGCACGCCTGACCGATGCACATCGTGCTGACGTTCGGCTTGATGAATTGCATGGTGTCGTAGATCGCCAAACCGGCCGTGACCGCGCCGCCCGGGCTGTTGATATAGAACTGGATATCCTTGTCTGGATTTTCCGATTCCAGAAACAGCATCTGGGCGACCAACAGATTGGCGACCTGGTCGTTGACTTCACCGACCAGAAAGATCACGCGCTCCTTCAACAGCCGCGAATAGATGTCGTAGGAGCGCTCGCCGCGGGCCGTCTGCTCGACGACCATCGGTATCAAATTGAGATTCTGGATTTGGTCCATAGCCATGGTTGCAGCTCTCCGTTGAATGGACCTGGTAAGGCTCAGGCGTTAGCCGGACGCATCACGTCATCGAAACTCAGATCTTGCTGCGTAGTTTTAGCATGTTCTGCCACCCACTCCGCGACTTGGTCTTCCATCACACGATTCTGCAGCCCAGACATCAATTGGGGGTCGCCGTTGTAGAGTTCAATGACTTTCTCGGGCTCTTCGTAGGTGGACGCGATAGCTGCCAGCTGCTCGGCGACGCGCTTGCGATCGATCACCAGCGACTGCTTACGGGCGATTTCGCCCATCAACAACCCGGCAATCACACGCTTTTGCGCGATCGGCAGCGCCGCTTCGATCAACTGCGGCGGCGGCTGCTGGCCGCGCGGCACGTTGCCCGCGGCCATGTTCTGCGCCTCGGACTGCACCATCAGCTTGGGCACTTCCAGCTCGCCGTGCAGATTGGCGAGCTTTTCCGCCACTTCGGACTTCAGACGGGCCATCAGCGCCGCCTTCAGCTCGCGCTCGAGATTGGCGCGCACTTCCTTGCGGAACACTTCCAGATCGCCGTCTTCGATACCGAAAAGCTTGGCGAATTCGCCGTCGATCTCGGGCAGCTTGGGCTCCTGCACCTTGATGATCTTGAAGCTGACCTTGGCGGTCTTGCCGGCCAGCTCCTCATTGCGGAAGTCGGCCGGAAAGGCGATATCGGTGTCGAAGCTGTCGTCGGCCTTGTGACCGACCAGCGCATCGTCCAGCGCCTTGAACAGGTTGCCCGAACCCAGCACGCTGCCCGCGCGCTCCATGCCTTCGGCTGGGAAACGATACTCGCCGGCCTCGGCGGAATATTCGAACATCACAAAATCGCCTTCCACCGACGCCCGCTCCACTTCATCGAAGCTGCGGCGCTGCTGGCGCAGGGTTTCGAGCATCTTGTCGATGTCGGCATCGGTCACCACGGCGACCGGGCGGGTGATTTCCAGACCCGATACGTCGATGACCGGGAACTCCGGCAGGATTTCGAAGGTAGCGGTGTAGGCAATTTCGCCATCTTCCGGCTGGCCGGTCGTGTTGATCGAGGGATTGGCGATGGGCTGCAGCTTTTCCTGCTCCACCGCTTCACGCAGCGTGCTGCCGATCAGGTCGGAAAGCACCTCGCCACGCACCTGCGCGCCGAAGCGCTGCTTGATGACCGTGGTAGGCACCTTGCCCGGACGAAAGCCCTTCAGACGCACCGTACGGCCCATTTCCGCAATACGTGCAGTCACCTGCGTCTCGAACCGCTCCGCGGGAAACTTCACCGTGAGCTTGCGCTCGAGCGTGCCGATGTTTTCAACCGAAACCTGCATGACGTCTCCTGGTACAACCTGATGTTATGGGCCTGCAATAGGCACCCTGGCAGCAACCGCCGCCGACAAAAAAAAGAAAAATCACCCGGTTTGGTGCGAAAGGGGGGACTCGAACCCCCACGATGATTAGTCGCCAGAACCTAAATCTGGTGCGTCTACCAATTCCGCCACTCTCGCGCGCCAACCACGGAAAACTCGCGCAACCACAGGAATGCCAAGCCTATTTCTCCGCCAATCGCCGCTGAGAATTAGCCCCACCCCGCCTTTGCCGCGCTCGTCTAAGTCGATGATTCCCTTATACGAAAGCGCTCCATTTTACGGTTCCACGACACCGCAGCACAAGCCGCCTATTCAAGCCGATGGCGCGACACCGGCGCTTTACTTCTCTCCAAGAAAAAAGGGACCTGCGCAAGCGCAAGTCCCTTTCGAATTGGTGGGCCGTGAAGGATTCGAACCTTCGACCAATTGATTAAGAGTCAACTGCTCTACCAACTGAGCTAACGGCCCGATGAAACTGGGCTTTGAAACTGGGGTGGATGATGGGATTCGAACCCACGACAACCGGAATCACAATCCGGGACTCTAACCAGCTGAGCTACACCCACCATAAATCTTGAAACTGGTGCGCCCGACAGGACTCGAACCTGCAACCGTCGGCTTAGAAGGCCGATGCTCTATCCGGTTGAGCTACAGGCGCAGTCACTACCAGAAGAACGCGTTGCTGGTCGGGGCAGAGGGATTCGAACCCCCGACTTTTGCGTCCCAAACGCAACGCTCTACCAGACTGAGCTATACCCCGCAACGATCGATCGAAGATTTCAACTCATCGAAGCCTTGAAATGTTACGGGTGACACCGCGATCCGTCAATCCGTATCGAAGCACGCACCTTGTATCTATACCTAATATCTCTACGAGAAAACCGCTTCCCGTAAAAACAAAACGGGGTGCAAGCACCCCGCCTCGCCGTGTAAATGGTGCGCCCGGAGAGATTCGAACTCCCGACCACCTAGTTCGTAGCCAGGTACTCTATCCAACTGAGCTACGGGCGCACTGAAAACGTCTGACCGCTGCAACAATGTTTGGGCATCGATGCGGCGAACCAAGAAGCGGAATTATTCAGACTCCGCACCCATGCGTCAACACTTTTCGTCAAAAAATTTCATTTAGGCGACATCATCAAAGGCCGACGTTACGCTGCGATGGCGTTTTGCGCAGCATGCTGCTTCATGGATGGCTAGGGTCAGCGTGTGGAACGGCGAAAAACAGAAAGGCGACACGATGGCCGCCTTTCTATCAACCGCTTTCGAATATGCGCGAAGCGCTTTCGTACCCAGCAAGAAAGCTTCGGCCTCGCCCAGCCTTAGAAGCCAGAACGATTTTGCGCGGCCGGATCGCCCACCTTGCCGATGGGCTGCCCCGCGTCGCTTTTCGGCGGCGGTGGCGGTGGTGTGCTGCTGGTCGGCGGATTCTTGGTCCAGTCGGCCGGCGGACCGGGCTCACGCCCTGCCATGATGTCGTTGATCTGATGCGCGTCGATGGTTTCGTACTGCAGCAACAGCTCGGCCATGATATGCAGCTTGTCCATATTGGCGGTCAACAGCTCCTTGGTGCGCGCGTAAGCGCGATCGAGGATGCCGCGCACCACTTCGTCGATCTTGCTTGCCGTCTCGTTGGAGATGCTCTTGTGCTGCGTCACCGAGCGACCGAGAAACACCTCGTCCTCGTCTTCGCCGTAGGTGACCGGACCCAGCTCGTCGGACAGGCCCCACTTGGTCGCCATGTTGCGCGCCATCTTGGTCGCCCGCTCGATGTCGTTGGACGCACCCGTGGTCACCTTGTCGGCACCGAAGATCAGCTCCTCAGCCACACGACCGCCGTAGAGCGAGCAAAGCTGCGACTGAATGGCGACGCGATTGATGCTGTACTTGTCACCCTCCGGCAAGTACATGGTGACACCCAGCGCACGGCCGCGCGGGATGATGGTCACCTTGTAAACCGGGTCGTGCTCCGGCACCAGACGGCCGATGATGGCGTGGCCCGACTCGTGATATGCCGTGAGCTTGCGCTCGTCCTCGCTCATTGCCATCGAGCGGCGCTCGGAGCCCATCAGGATTTTGTCGCGCGCCTTGTCCAGATGAACCATGCGCACTTCGCGGGCGTTCTCGCGCGCCGCAAACAGCGCCGCCTCGTTGACCAGGTTGGCCAGGTCGGCGCCGGAGAAACCCGGCGTGCCGCGCGCGATTGTCATGGCATTGACGTCGCTCGCTGTCGGCACCTTGCGCATATGCACTTTCAGAATCTGCTCGCGGCCACGCACGTCCGGCAGACCCACGACGACCTGACGATCGAAACGGCCCGGACGAAGCAATGCCGGATCGAGCACATCGGGCCGATTCGTTGCGGCAATGACGATGATGCCTTCGGTGCCTTCGAAACCATCCATCTCGACCAGCAGCTGGTTCAATGTCTGCTCACGCTCATCGTGACCGCCGCCGAGCCCAGCGCCGCGATGGCGGCCGACCGCGTCGATTTCGTCGATGAAGATGATGCAGGGCGCGTGCTTCTTGGCCTGCTCGAACATGTCGCGCACGCGGCTGGCGCCGACGCCGACGAACATTTCGACGAAGTCGGAACCGGAGATCGCGAAAAACGGCACCTTGGCTTCGCCGGCGATCGCCTTGGCCAGCAGGGTCTTGCCGGTGCCGGGCGGGCCCACCATCAGCACGCCGCGGGGAATCTTGCCGCCCAGCTTCTGGAAGCGACCCGGGTCGCGCAAGAACTCGACCAGCTCGCCCACTTCTTCCTTGGCTTCGTCGCAACCGGCGACGTCGCTGAAATTGACCTTGATCTGATCCTCGCCTTGCAGCTTGGCGCGCGAGCGGCCGAAGCTCATGGCGCCCCGACCGCCGCCGCCTGACTGCATCTGGCGCATGAACCAGATGAACACGCCGACGATAAGCAGCACGGGCAGCCAGCTGATCAGCAGTCCGATCAGCGAGAAGCCTTCCGACGGATCCTGGCGAACTTCCACGCCCTTGTCCTGCATCTGCTTCACCACCTCGTTGGTGGAGATGCCGAGCACGGGGGCGACCGTATGAAAAGTGCTGCCGTCTTTCAGCTTGCCGCTGATGGTGGCCGGTTGGTCGGCGCTGATGACGGCCGTCGACACGTTGCCGTTGTCGACGCTCTGCACGAAGGCGCTGTAAGGCAGATCGGAAGAGGAGGATCCGTGCGGATTGAAGCTCTGGAACACGGCGAACAGAACCGCCGCGATGATGACCCAGAGCAATACGTTTTTAGCTGTCTCATTCATGCGCGTTTCTCGCCCGGTTGCACCGAAGAAGGCTTTCTGCCTGTTGCCAGTGCGTACACCTCACGCGAACGGGCGCGTGAGGCCTTTGGTTTACGCATAGTCACGCGGGTGAAGTCCGCGCGCAAGCTGCGCAAGTAATTGTCAAAACCGGCCCCCTGAAACAACTTGATCAGGAACGAACCGCCGGGCTTGAGCCACTGTCGACTGAAGTCCAGCGCCAGCTCGGCCAGATCCATGGCACGGATCTGGTCGGCGAGCGCCACACCACTCATATTGGGGGCCATATCGGACAGCACAAGATCCAGCTTCTGACCGTTCAGTCGGCCCTCCAGCTCACGCAAGACCGACTCCTCGCGGAAATCGCCCTGCAGGAAATCCACGCCGGCGATGCTTTGCATCGGCAAGATATCCAGCGCCACCACGGTGCCAGTATCGCCCATCCGCTGGCGCACCAGTTGGGACCAACTGCCCGGCGCCGCGCCCAGATCGACCACGTGAATACCGGGCTTGAGCAGACGATCGCGTTCGATCAGCTCCTCGAGCTTGTAGACCGCGCGCGAACGCAGGCCCTCGGCCTGAGCCTTTTTGACGTAGACGTCGTTGAAGTGTTCGCGCAGCCATACGGCACTGCTTTTGCTGCGGGTCATGGTCGGAGACAGCCAAAAAAAGAGGAATTGCTGAAACGCCGAGAAAACACGCGCTGACGGCAGGAACAGTACTGAAGATCGTCCATCGCCTGTGACGGCCGAATGTTTTTCGACGTGCGGCTTGTAGACGCATGATACCCTTAGATGTCGAATGACAGCGAATTGAGTACGTACGACATGGCCCTTTCCTCCTCGCAGGTACGTTACCTGCGCAGCCTCGCCCACGATTTGAGCCCGGTGATCCTGCTCGGCAACAAGGGCGCCAGCGACGCGGTCGTCAAAGAGCTCGGCCTGGCACTGAATCAGCACGAACTGGTCAAGGTCAAGCTGTCCGGCGGCGACAAGGAAGAGCGCGAGGCCCAGATCGAGACCCTGAGTGTGGGTACCGAGGCCGAAATCATCCACCAGATCGGCCACGTCGTGGTGCTTTTCCGGCGCAATATCGACGAACCGAAGATCGCCCTGCCGCGCTGATGGATCTGTCACTCGATCAAACCGATGGCTATCTGCTGGTGCGCCGCGTGGGCGCACAGAGCATCACGTTGCTTGATCGTGAACTGAGTTGCAGCTTCCTGCTGGCGCCGGATCAGGCGATCGAAAACTGGACGGTGGATGCCGCCAGCCAGCTGGGTGCCGACCATGTCGAGGCCTTGCTGGCATTGCAGCCGGAGCTGGTGATTCTGGGCACCGGCCTTCGGCAGACATTCCCTTCGGCGGCCTTTATGGCCGGATTCCTGCGCCGGAACATCGGCATCGAAGTGATGGATAACGCCGCCGCGGCACGCACCTACAACTTGCTCGCCGGCGAGGGGCGACGGGTGATTGCCGGATTCATCCTGCCGACCCCGTCACTGCCGTCGAGCTAACTTTCCGGTTTTCAATGCGGCGGCAGGTAGCCGAGAGGATCGACCGGGTTGCCATCCTTGCGAATCTGGAATTCCAGTTCATTGCGCGTGGCACCGGTAGAGCCCATTTCGGCGATCTGCTGGCCGGCCGTCACGCGCTGACCTTCCTTCACCAGGCGCTTGCTGTTGTGGCCGTAAGCCGACAGGAAGCTGTCGCTGTGCTTGATGATGACCAGCTCGCCATAACCCACTAGCCCGTTGCCGCTGTAAACCACCACGCCATCGGCCGCCGCGCGTACCGCGTCGCCGGCATTGCCGCCGATCTCGATACCGGGGATCGCATCGCCAGGCTGGAAGCGCTTGATCAAGGTGCCCTGTGCCGGCCAGCGCCAGGTGACGCCGCTCACCGCGCGCGCGGGGCCGGTGGAAACCGCCTGCGCGGGCGCTGGCGGTGGCAGCACGGCAGGCGAAGGCGTCTTTACGCCCGCCACCGGAACGACGCTGGTTGTAGCGGCGGTTGCCGGCATCGCCGGTTTGGGCGGCGCCGCGACGGCGGGCGCAGCCGCAACGGTTGCCGAGCTTGGCGGTTTTGCACCGGACGATGCGGCCGCTGGCGCGGTGACCGGCTCGAACATGGGCGTCGATGCGGCCGGCGGAGCCGACGCCGCATGCACCGGCACCGAAGTCTGGGCGATTGTCGAATATGGCGGCGCAATCGGAGCGGTCGGGCGAGTGCCGGCAACGGCCGCTGGCGTCGTGGCCGGAGACAGCTTCAGCCGCTGGCCAGGATGAATCGTGTAAGGCGCGGCAACGCCGTTCCACTGCGCCAGATCGCGAAAGTCCACCTTGTTGCGAAAGGCAATCGAATACAGCGTATCGCCCTTCACCACCTGATAGCTGCCGCCGGGAATCGAGGTCTGCGCAGCCGGCGTTACGACATTTCCGCTGCTGTAGTTGCCGCCAGCCGCCGGTTCGACGACCACCGAACTGTGCATGGTGCCGCACGCAGCCAGCATCGTCGATGCGATCGCAAGCGCCAGCAACGGCAAAGGTCGGCGTGTAACCAGTCGATTCAAGGTCGTTCCATTCATGGGGGGCAGCATACCGAGGCGCCATCCTTTTTTCATACCAGACCGCTCCACTGCACGAGCGGCGCTCAACGCAGCCAAACCCACCAGACCAGCAGCAGCCCGAGCAGCACCAGCGCGGCCCAGCCGATCCACTCGATATATTTATGCAGAATGCGTTCGGCACGCTCGCCGAACAGGCGAATCAGCAGCGCAAGCAGCCATACCCGCTTGCCACGCCCGATCCCGATGCAGGCGAGGAACGGCAGCACCGGCACGCCGATGATGCCGCAGGCCCAGGTCACGAACTTCATCGGTACCACCGGCTGCAGCGCTGCCAGGATCAGCACGCCGAACAGCCCCCACCGATGCTGCGCCATCTGCTGCCGCAGCACGGTTACACCCTGCTCGATCGGCGCCAGCAGGTGCAGCGAATCGAGTGCCGGCCGCAACGCCTGAAACGCCCAATGCCCCAGCGCATATCCGACCAGCGCACCAAGCAGCGAAAACAGCAGGCTCAGGTTCGCGAAGTGGAAGGCTTTGTGCCGTTTGCCCAACATCATCGGCGCCAGCATCACCTCCGGCGGAATCGGAAAGATGAAGGCTTCGACGAAGCTCAATCCGGCAAGGTAGTAAATCGCTTTCGGGCTGCGCGCCCAGAACAGCGCCTGGGCATAGAGTTTTCCAAACAGCCGCATCAGCCGATCCCGCCAAGCAAGGGTACGAAGCTCACCGGGCCCAGCTCTTCCTGGATGAAATCGCCTTCGCCATCGCCGCGCATGCGGATCAGGGTCTGGCTGCTGGCCGAACCGACGGGTGCGACCAGCACGCCGGTGGGCGTGAGCTGGTCCAGAATGCGGGTAGGAATCGTATCGCCCGCCGCGGTGAGGATGATCGCGTCGAACGGCGCCTCGCCCGGCCAGCCGAGCTTGCCGTCGTCGTGCTTCGAACGCAGATTGGTAATGCCGAGCTGGCGAAAGCGCCGCCGCGCCTGTCGCAGCAGCTCCTCGATACGCTCGACCGTGAAAAGCTCCGGCACCAGGGCCGCGAGCACGGCCGCCTGATAGCCCGAGCCGGTGCCGATCTCCAGTACCTTCTTCGGCATGCCCTGTTTGGCATCGAAGTGCTCCAGCAGCACTTCGGTCATGCGCGCCACCACCCATGGCTGCGAAATGGTCTGGCCGTGGCCGATCGGCAACGCGGTGTTTTCGTAGGCGCGCGAATGCAGCGCCTGATCGATGAAGTGATGACGTGGCAGGTCGCGAATCACCTCGATCACCCGCGGGTCGCGAATGCCGCTCTCTTTCAGGCTCACGGCCAGGCGATCACGTGCGCGCTGCGAGGTCATGCCCTCGCCTTTCAGCTCAGCCGCCGGCAATCGATAGACGGTCATCGCTCAGACCACCTCGTGCGCGTTGGTGCGGTCATGCTTCACGCTGTCGCTCAATTCCTCGATCCAGCTGCTGACTTTTTCCAGCGCCTGAAAGCGAGTGAGATCGACGTGAATCGGTGTGATGGAAATAAAGCCACGCTGCACCGCGTTGAAATCGGTACCGGGACTGTCGTCGTCGACCTCGCCCGCCGGGCCGATCCACCAGATCGGTCGACCGCGAGGATCGATCTGCGCCACCGAAGGCGCCGCACGATGCCGACGGCCAAGGCGGGTCACTTCGAAACCCTTAATTTCCGACCAGGGCCGATCGGGCACGTTGACGTTGAGTATCGTGTCGGCCGGCAGCGGATCGACCAGCAGGCGCTGCATCAACAGCAGCACGGCCTGCGCTGCGCAGTCGTAATGCTGGCCGTTGTGATCCTTGGTCACCAGCGACACCGCGATCGCCGGCAGTCCGAGGAAGCGCCCTTCCATCGCCGCCGACACCGTGCCGGAATAGATCACGTCGTCACCGAGGTTGGCCGAATTGTTGATGCCGGACACGACGATATCGGGCTCTTCATCGAGCAGGCCGGCCAGTGCCAGATGCACGCAGTCGGTCGGCGTGCCGGCCACACGGAAGTAGCCGTTGCCCATCGGCAGCACGCGCAGCGGCGAATCCAGCGTCAGCGAGTTGCTGGCGCCGGAGCGATCGCGATCGGGCGCCACCACGGTTACTTCGCCGACTTCGCGCAGGCGCTCGGCAAGCACGTGGATGCCGGGGGCATCCACACCATCATCGTTACTGACCAGAACTCGCATGTTGCTCCGTTGAAAGCTGACGGTTGCGCGCAGCGGTGATTTCGCGACACGTCTTAACTGTTGAAGTCTACCGGAGCGAGTGCCCGGTTTCACACGCCGTAGACTGCGCGCGTCGACTGCGGCCATGCGCATTCGCACCATCACGCACGCTTTGGTTAGCATGGGGCCATGAAGCGCCGCGCATCCGCACCGATCAATGACGACGACAGCCGGCTGTTTCGCGAGTCGATCGGCGAGGTGCGCAAGCTCGATTCCGTCGTCCCGCCACCTGCAGCGGCCAAACCGGAACCACGTCCGCACATGTTCGAAGCGGACGAGGCCGCGGTGCCCGGCGAGCTACTCGACATGGCGTTCGATCCGGCCGTGCTCGAAGTGGGCGAGGAACTGAGCTATCTGCGCGACGGCTATTCGCCCAAACTGCTGCGCCAGCTCAAGCGCGGTCAGTTCAGCGTGCAGGACGATATCGACCTGCACCAGATGAACGCCGCGGCGGCGCAGTCCACCATCATCATGTTTCTCGCCGAAGCCAAACAAAACGGATTGCGCTGCGTGCGCATCGTGCACGGCAAGGGCCTGCGCTCGCGCGCCGCCGGGCCGGTATTGAAAGGTCTGACCGATCGCATGCTGCGCCGGCGCGACGACGTGATCGCCTTTGCCTCGGCGCGTCCGGCGCAAGGCGGCACCGGCGCTGTCGTCGTATTGCTGAAAGGCTGAGCGCCTGCGCCGATCAGCTCTGCGCCAGTTCGCGCACCACGACCGTAGCGTACGCGCCGGCCGGCAGTTCGAAAGACAGTTCCAGCGCATCCTCCTCCAGCCAGCGCCATGTCAGATCGGTCGGCACCAATCGCAGCGGCCGGCGCTCCTGGTCCATGCGGGCGGCGACCAGACCCGCCGCCAGATCACTGTAACTTTCAGCAATGGATTGCTCCAGCGCACAAGCCATTCCCTTGCTGGGCAGCTCGCCCTGGCCCCACAGCGGACCGGACGGATGAATGTCCAAACGCGCCAGCCGCTCGGCCAGCACCTCGCTGAAAGGCTCCGGCCCGAACCACGAGCGCGAGCCGGCCAGGGCCCAGATGTCGCCGTCGAGCGGGCTGTCCCACGCGTCCCTCTCGACACGCGCGGCCAGCACGCTGTTGAATATCTGCGACCGCGCCGCCGAAAGCAGAAACGAGCGCTTGTCGCGCTCGACGCGGCGCCCAGCGAACATGGCGCGCGCCTGCGCCACGTTGCCGCCTTCGCGACCGAAGCGCTGCTCACCGTAGTAGTTCGGCACACCGCGCCTGGCGATCTGCTGCAATACGTGCTCGGCAGCATCGCGGTCGCCCTGCACTTGCCTCAGCACCAGCACGAAACGATTGCCACGCAGCGCGCCGCGCTTGAGCTTGCGCGAATGCCGCGTGGCCGCCAGCACTTTCACGTCGGCATGCGGAAAAGTCGACCAGTCCGGGTCAGGCTTACCCGCCAGTTGAACGGAAAAGGTCTGCCGCGTTACCGCGTGCCGATCCTTCATGCCGGCATAGCCGACGGCTACCTGCGCTACGCCGGCGAATTTCGCCAGCTCTCTGGCTACCCAGTCGGTGTTGGCACCGCGTTTTTCCACCCACAGCAGCGCATGTTCGCCCTGGCCGTCGGCGTCGTAACCGAGCACTTCTTCGACCCGGAAATCGTCGGGCGTGCTGCGCAACTGTGCTTTGAGCGGCGGCACGCCATAAGCCCACGGCAGTGGCGTGTTGATCGACGTGCTCTCGGCGGGCTCGCGTGACCTCGCTTGAACGGGAGTCTCTTCGGATTCGGACATGACGCTCCACCGGCAACGCCGGCATTTTGATGATTCAACGAGCGCTCAACGGCGCTCGAGCAGAACGGTGGCCTGCGCGGCGATGCCTTCGCGGCGGCCGGTGAAGCCGAGCTTCTCGGTCGTGGTGGCCTTGACGCTGATGCGGCTGACTTCGCTATCGAGATCCGCCGCCAGGCATTCGCGCATCGCCTGCGCGTGCGGGGAAACTTTGGGTCGTTCGCCGATCACCGTGATATCGGCATTGCCCAGCGCATAGCCGTGTTGCGCCATCAGCATGGCCGCATGACGAAGAAACTGGCGACTGTCCGCGTTGCGCCAGCGCTCGTCGCTCGGCGGAAAATGCACGCCGATATCGCCCAGCGCCAACGCGCCGAAAATCGCGTCGCACAGTGCGTGGATGACCACGTCGCCGTCCGAATGCGCGATCACGCCATGACTGTGCGGCACGCGCACACCGCCAAGGGTGACGTGATCGCCTTCGCCGAACGCATGCACGTCAAAGCCGTTACCAATGCGCATCATCCCGTCCTCGCGAGCAGAAACTCGGCTAGCGCAAAATCCGCCGCCGTCGTGATCTTGATATTGTCCTCGGCGCCTTCGACCAGCAGCGGCGCGAAGCCGGCCTGCTCCATCGCCATCGCCTCGTCGCTGACCTTGACGCCGCGTGCGGCGACATCGTGCAAGGCTGCACTCAACTGGCCACGACGAAACATCTGTGGCGTAAACGCACGCCAGCGCTCGTCGCGCGGCTCGGTGGCCATACTGCGCGAGGCGTCGTTGGCGCGCTTGAGCGTATCGCGCAGCGGCGCGCCGAGCAGGCCGCCGTCCACCACCGTGCAAAGATCGATCAACCGGCTGATATCGGCCTGCCGCACGCAGGGCCTTGCCGCGTCGTGTACCAGAATGAAATCATCGGCGCCCACATTGGCGGGTAAGGCCTCGAGTCCGGCCAGCACCGAATCGCTCCGCTCGGCACCGCCGATGGCGGTGAACACCGGCTTGCCGTGCAGCGAGTCGATTGCGGGCCAATGCACATCCGACGAACCAAGCGTCACCAGCAGCCCGGCGATGCGCGGATGCGCCGCGAGGCGCTCGAGCGTGTGCAGAATCAGCGGGCGCCCGGCCAGCGGCAGATATTGCTTGGGGCAGTCGCCGCCGACCCGCGTGCCGCGTCCGGCCGCCGGCACCACGCACCAGAAAGAGCCGCTTGTAAGTGTCGGCACACTCACGGCTGGCCGGCTTGCGCCGCCGTCGATGCCGCTGCTGGCTGCACTGACGAAGCCGCAGCCGGCGCCTCGACCACCTGATAAAAGGTTTCGCCCGGCTTGATCAGGCCCAGCTCGGTACGCGCGCGAGCTTCGACGGCCTGGTCGCCGTGCTTGAGATCCTGCACGTCGGCGCCCAGCGCCTGATTGCGCTGAGTCAGACGATCGTTTTCATCGCCCTGTTTCTTCACCGCGACGCGCAGACTGTCGACGTCGCGCATGCTGCCCGCGCCGGACCACAGCTTCAGCTGCAGTCCGACCAGGATGAGGAGCAAAACCAGGGCGACCCAGCGCAGCATCGGCAGTCAAACGCCCCGCTCAGCCGGGCAGCTTGCTGAGATTGGGGAACGCACCGCGACCGGCATAACGCGCGGCGGTGCCAAGCTGCTCTTCGATGCGCAGCAGCTGGTTGTACTTCGCCACGCGATCGCTGCGGCAGAGCGAACCGGTCTTGATCTGGGTCGCCGTGGTGGCCACGGCGATGTCGGCGATCGTGGTGTCTTCGGTTTCGCCGGAGCGGTGCGAGATCACCGCCGAATACCTGGCCGCGTCAGCCATCTCGATGGCTTCCAGCGTTTCGGACAGCGTACCGATCTGGTTGACCTTGATCAGGATCGAATTGGCGATGTGCTTTTCGATGCCTTCGCGGAAGATCGCCGGGTTGGTCACGAACAGATCGTCGCCGACCACCTGGATGCGATCGCCGATGGCGTCGGTCAGCAGCTTCCAGCCATCCCAGTCGCCTTCGGCCATGCCGTCTTCGATGGTGACGATCGGGTACTGCTTGGCCCAGCCGGCCAGCAGGTCGACGAACTGTTCGGAGGTGTACTGCTTGCCTTCGCCGGCCAGATCGTATTTGCCGTTCTTGTAGAACTCCGAGCTGGCGGCATCGAGCCCGAGCAGAATCTCGCTGCCGACCTTGTACCCGGTTTTACCGATCGCTTCGAGGATGGTGTCGAGCGCCTCGATATTGGAACGCAGGTTCGGCGCGAAGCCGCCTTCGTCACCCACCGCCGTGCTCAGGCCGCGACCGTGCAGCACGCTCTTCAGCGCATGGAAAATCTCCGCGCCGGCGCGCAGTGCCTCGGCGAAGTTCGGCAGGCCGACCGGCAGCACCATGAACTCCTGCACGTCGATATTGTTGTCGGCATGCTCGCCGCCGTTGATGATGTTCATCATCGGCACCGGCAGCGCACCCGGCTTGCCGTTTGAAAGATACTTCCACAGCGGCTCTTTGCGCGACGCGGCCACCGCGTGCGCGGCTGCCATCGACACACCGAGCAGTGCGTTGGCGCCGAGCTTGCCCTTGTTCGGCGTGCCGTCGAGCGCGATCAGCTTGGCGTCGAGACCTTTCTGGTCGACCGCATCGAAACCCTTCAGCGCATCGGCAATCGTCGTGTTGACGTTGGCCACCGCGTTCTTCACACCCTTGCCGCCGTAGCGGGCTTTGTCGCCGTCGCGCAGCTCGACCGCCTCGCGCGATCCGGTCGATGCGCCGCTCGGCACCGCGGCGCGGCCAAAGCTGCCGTCGCTCAGGGTGACTTCGGCTTCCAGCGTGGGATTACCGCGTGAATCGAGGATTTCGCGGGCGTGAATGTGAGTGATATCGGTAGTCATGGAGTTCCTGTCTGGACGGTGCTAACGAAAGGAGTTACGCGCGCCAAAGCGGCGCCTGCGCTTAAAGCGAATCTTCGAGAAAGGCGTGCCGCTTGGTGACCGCATCGAGCGCCATCAGCGTTTCCAGCAGCGCTTCCATCTTGCCCAGCGGCCACGCGTTCGGGCCGTCGGAAAGTGCTTTGCTCGGATCGGGATGCGTTTCCGCGAACAGCCCGGCAATCCCGACCGCCACGGCGGCGCGCGCCAGTACCGGCACGAACTCGCGCTGACCCCCGGAGCTGGTGCCCTGGCCGCCCGGCAGCTGCACCGAATGGGTCGCGTCGAAGACCACCGGGCACTGGGTTTCGCGCATCACGCTGAGCGAACGCATGTCCGACACCAGGTTGTTGTAGCCGAAGCTCGCGCCGCGCTCGCACACCATGATGTCGTCGTTGCCCGCGGCCTTGGCCTTGGCCACCACGTGCTTCATGTCCCAGGGCGCAAGGAACTGGCCCTTCTTGATATTCACCGGCTTGCCGGCGCGCGCGACCTTCTGGATGAAGTCGGTCTGTCGGCACAGAAAGGCCGGCGTCTGCAGCACGTCGACCACCGAGGCGACCTCGTCCATCGGCGTGTACTCGTGCACATCGGTAAGTACCGGCACACCGATCTGGCGGCGCACTTCGCCGAGAATGCGCAGGCCCTCTTCCAGCCCCGGGCCGCGAAAGCTTTCGCCGGACGAACGGTTCGCCTTGTCGAAACTCGACTTGAAGATGAAGTTGACACCGAGCTTGCCGGTGATCTCCTTCAGCTTGCCCGCGACGTCCAGTTGCAGCTGCTCGGACTCGACCACGCACGGGCCGGCGATCAGGAACAGCGGCTGGTTCAGCCCGATTTCGAAACCGCATAATTTCATGCCATGGACTCCTGCTGGGCCAGACGATGGCCGTCGCGCACGGCCTTGTACTCACGCGCGGCGTGGACAAACCCGATAAACAGCGGGTGGCCGTCGCGCGGCGTGGAGGTGAATTCCGGATGCGCCTGGCAGCCGAGGAACCACGGGTGCGCCTGCGGCGACAGCTCGACGATTTCCACCAGCAGGTCGTCCATGGACTTGCCGGAAATCACCAGCCCTAGATCCTCGAACGCCTGGCGGTAGCGATTGTTGAATTCGTAGCGATGGCGATGGCGCTCGGCGATCACATCCTGGCCGTAAAGCTCGCGTGCCAGCGTGCCGGCCTTGAGGCGGCACTCCTGCGAACCCAGGCGCATGGTGCCGCCGAGGTCGGAGCGATCGCTGCGCTGTTCGACTTCGCCCGTGGCGGTGGTCCATTCGGTGATCAACGCGATCACCGGATCGGGCGTATTGCGATCGTTCTCACTGGAATCGGCCTCAGGCAGATTCGCCACATGGCGGGCAAAGTCGATCACCGCCGCGTGCATGCCGTAGCAGATGCCGAAGTACGGCACGCCGTGCTCACGCGCATAGCGGGCGGCCAGAATCTTGCCCTCGAAGCCGCGCTTGCCGAAGCCGCCCGGCACCAGAATGGCATCGACATCGGAAAGCACCGCCGCGGCACCGTCGGCCTCGATCTGCTCCGAATCGATCCATTTCAGATTGACTCGCGTCTGCTGCTTGATGCCGCCGTGGCGCAGGGCTTCGCCAAGCGACTTGTAGGCATCCTTGTGCTCGACATACTTGCCGCAGATGGCGACGGTGATCTCGTCTTTCGGATTCACCACTGCGTCGACCGTGCGCTGCCAGGCGGAAAGATCAGCCGGCTTGGCATCCAGGCCGAGGCGCTTCACCACGATGTCGTCCAGGCCCTGGCTGTGCAGCCACAGCGGCGTCTTGTAGATCACGTCGACGTCGACCGCGCTGATCACCGCCTGCTCCGGCACGTTGGTGAACAGGGCGATCTTGCGACGCTCGCCCTCGGGCAGCGCCTGCTCGCTTCGGCACAGCAGAATGTCGGGCTGAATACCGATCGAGCGCAGCTCCTTCACCGAATGCTGGGTCGGCTTGGTCTTGATCTCGCCGGCGGCCTTGATATACGGCACCAGGGTCAGGTGCATGAACACCACTTTTTCGGGGCCGTGTTCGATGCGCAGCTGACGAATGGCTTCGAGGAACGGCAGCGACTCGATATCGCCGACCGTACCGCCGATCTCGACCAGCGCCACATCGAAGCCGCGCGTGGCCTCGTGGATGCAGTGCTTGATCTCGTCGGTGATATGCGGGATGACCTGCACGGTGGCGCCGAGATAGTCGCCGCGGCGCTCCTTGCGGATCACGCTTTCATAAATCTTGCCGGTGGTGATGGAGTTCTTGCCGGCAAGGCGGGTGTTGACGAAACGCTCGTAGTGGCCGAGATCGAGATCGGTTTCCGCGCCGTCGTCGGTCACGTAGACCTCGCCGTGCTGGAACGGGCTCATGGTGCCGGGGTCCACGTTGATGTACGGGTCGAGCTTCATCATGGTGACCGAAAGCCCGCGGGCTTCCAGAATCGAGGCCAGTGAAGCCGCAGCAATGCCCTTGCCAAGCGAGGACACCACACCGCCGGTGACAAAAATCAGGGGGGTCATGGAAAGTAGCCGTGCTGGAAATAGGCATTTTAGCGGCAGAACCGTCCCGCTGCGAGAGAGCATTTAATATTCGACCGATTTAATTCATCCACGGCGCTGTCGCAGCGCGTGAAAAGGCGCCGGATCGCCTGCTAGCATGAACGCATGACCTCTTCCGCCATCTCCCCGATTCCCGGCCGTCTGGCCGCCTTGCGCGCCGCCATGCAGCAGCATCGTGTCGCCGCCGTACTTGTGCCCAGCGCCGACCCGCATCTTTCAGAGTACCTCCCCGACCACTGGCAGGCACGCGCATGGCTGTCCGGTTTCACCGGTTCCGCGGGCACGCTGATCGTTACGGCCGACCATGCCGGGCTGTGGACCGACTCGCGCTATTTTTCGCAGGCCGAGCAGCAGCTGGCCGGTACCGGCATTTCGCTGATGAAGCTGCAGGTGCCGCACGCGGCCGAACACCTGGCGTGGCTGCAAAAGCATTTGCATGAGGGCGACGTGCTGGCAATCGCGGGCGACAGCGTGGCGGTGAATACGCAGCGACAGATCGAGAAAAAGTTGAGCGACCGCGGCGCCACCCTGCGCACGGACCTCGATCTGCCAGGTGCCATCTGGAGCGATCGCCCGGCGCTGCCCACCGCTCCGGTGGTGGCGCACGATGCGGCCTTTGCGGTGATTCCCCGCGCAGAAAAGCTCGCCCGCGTGCGCGACAGCATGCGCAAGCTCGGCGCCACGCATCACCTTATTTCCAGCCTCGACGATATCGCCTGGCTGACCAACCTGCGCGGCAGCGACGTGGAATGCAACCCGGTCTTTCTGGCACACCTGCTGATCGAAGCCGGCGGCCACGGCACGTTATTTGTCGCGCGCAGCAAACTCAGCGATGCGCTGGTCGGCGCGCTGGCCGCCGACGGCATCGCGGTCGCCGATTACGCCACGATCACCTCCGCGCTCGCCGATCTGGGCGCGCAAGATAGTCTTTTGCTGGACAGCGGCCGCATCGTCAGCACCATCGACGCCGCCATTCCTGCGGCGGTCAAGCGCATCGAGGCTGCCAACCCCAGCACCGCGATGAAAGCGCGCAAAAGCGCCGCCGAACTCGACCATGTGCGCGAAGTGATGCGCCGCGACGGCGCCGCACTGGTTTGCGCCTTCCGCCGGCTGGAACAGCGTCTCGCCGCCGGCATGGCGCTGACCGAGCTGGATGTCGACACGCTTTTATATGAGGAGCGCTCGATCCAGCCCGGCTACGTCGGCAAGAGTTTCGACACCATCGCCGGTTACCAGGCCAACGGCGCCCTGCCGCACTATCGCGCCACGCCCGAGCAGCACAGCCACCTGCAGGCCAAAGGCCTGCTGCTGATCGACTCCGGCGGCCAGTACCACGGCGGCACCACCGACATCACCCGCGTGCTGGCGCTGGGCCCGACCACCGACGAGCAGCGCCGCGATGCCACCCTGGTGATGAAGGGCATGATCGCGCTGAGCCGCGCCCGTTTTCCCAAGGGTGCCAGCGGCCCGCAGCTCGATGCGCTGGCGCGGGCGCCGCTGTGGGCCTCGGGCATGGATTATGGCCACGGCACCGGCCACGGCGTGGGTTATTTCCTCAACGTGCACGAAGGCCCGCACGGCATCCGTCCGCCGGTGTCCGGCAGCGCGCTGGTGGCGCTGGAGCCGGGCATGATCAGCTCGATCGAACCGGGCCTGTACAAACCGGGCCGCCACGGCATTCGCCACGAAAACCTGGCCGTGGTGATCGAAGCGGATACGACCGAATTCGGCGAGTTCTACGCGTTCGAAACGCTGACACTGTGCCCGTTCGATCGCAACGCGCTGGAAATCTCACTGCTCAATCCGGAGGAACGCGCCTGGCTCGACGACTATCACGCCAAGGTGCGTGCCGCACTGAGCCCGCTGCTGGAAGAGGCAGACCTGGAGTGGCTCCATCGGCACTGCGCGCCGCTGCAGGTCGCATCCAGGGACGCCGCGGTCGCCGCGTAAAGCCTGGCTAGGTACGCTTGGGCGGTACGAGCCTGAGCTTGGTGACCCCCGGCGTGGCGCTTGGGCGCAGCAGCCGTTCGATCTTGCTCGGGCTCACGGGGTAGGAATACAGATAACCCTGCCCTTCCATGCAGCCGGCGCGCAGCAGAAATTCGTGCTGCGCCTCGGTTTCGATGCCTTCGGCAATCGTCGTGAGGCCCAGAGCCTTCGACATCGCCAGCATCGCCTCGGCAATCGCCACGTCACCGGCGTTATCCGGTAAGCCGGTGACGAAGGAGCGATCGATCTTCAAAAACGCCACGGCCGGCAGCTTGAGATAGGACATCGAGGAATAGCCGGTGCCAAAATCATCGATCGCCACGTCGATGCCCAGCGTGTGCAGCATGTGCATCGTGCGCTCGGTATCTTCACCGAGGCGCAGCATGGCGCTCTCGGTGATCTCCAACAGCAGCCGCTGCGCCGGAACGTGGCGCGCCAGCAGCGTGCGATGGATGCCTTCGACAAAGGCCGGCTGACCGAACCAGCGCGCGGAAATATTCACCGCCACCCGGATTGCCGGCACGCCAGCGAGATCCCACGCCTGAATCTGTGCGCAGGCCGCCTGCAGCACCCACTCGTCGATGCGTCGGATCATGCCCAGGCTTTCGGCCATGGGGATGAACTCGCCGGGCAATATCTCGCCGCGCTCGGGATGCTGCCAGCGCAGCAGCGCCTCCACTGCCACGATGCGCCCGGTGCGCATTTCCACGCTGGGCTGGTACACCAGATAGAACTCGTCGCGAGCCAGCGCCTGACGCAGCTCGCTGGCCAGCTGCAGGCGCTTGCGCGTATTGGCGTGCATCATCGGCGAGTAGAAGCGGTAGGCATTGCGCTCCTGGGTTTTCGCCGCGTACATCGCCGCGTCGGCATTGGCGATCAGCGACGACGCGTCGGTGCCATCCAGCGGAAAACCCGCCACGCCGATGCTGGCGCTCAGAAAAATTTCGTACTCGTCCACCACAAACGGTTCGGACAGGCTCGCCAGCAGCCGGTTGACGATCGGCCGGGCGTCCTCGCGCAGGCTCAGTCGATGCAGCAGCACGGTAAATTCGTCGCCGCCGATGCGCCCGGCCATATCGCCCTCGGCCAGTTGCTGGCTGATCCGCTCGGCCACCTTCACCAGCAAGCGATCGCCGATCGCGTGGCTGTAGGAGTCGTTGACGATCTTGAACGCATCCAGGTCGATGAACAGCACGGCGATGGCCATGCGCTCACGCGCGGCCACGGCAATCGCCTCGCTGCAGTGGCGCTCGAACTCCGAGCGGTTGACCATGCCGGTGAGCGGGTCGTGCCGCGCCAGATGCTCCAGCCGACGCTGGTTGGCCTTGCTGGAAAAAATGTTGGTGAACACCGCCACGTAATACTGCACATTGTTTTCCGCATCGCGGATGGCGCTGATACTCAGCTGCTCGGGGTACGTGCTGCCATCGCGCCGCGTGCTCTGCACTTCACCGAGCCAATTGTGTCCCGCGGCGATGTTTTTCCAGATCGACAACGGCAGCGGGGAGCCGTCCGGCAGCGTGCGGGTATCTTCGAAGGGCTTGCCCAACAGCTCGCGCGTGGTGAAACCGGTGATGCCGGTGTGCGCCATATTGGTCGACACCACCCGCCGGTCGGCGTCGGCGATGATCACGCCCTCGACGATGCTGGCCAGCGCCTCGGCCGCCACGCGGCGCTCTTGCTCCATCGCCACCCGCTCGGAGATGTCACGGATGATCGCCTGGCGCACGGACGTCCCGCTCCAGTCGACCAGGCTGCTCTGCGTTTCGACCGGACGCTTGCTGCCATCGGCATTGAGCAGCGCGTTGACGGTCGGGCGACCTTCCTTGCGAGAAATCTGCTGGGTGAACAGGTGCACGAAGCGGTCGCCGACCAGTTCATCCCAGCGGCGCCCGGTCCATGCGCTGGCCGCCTGGTTGGCGTCCAGTATCCGGCCGCTTTCTTCGTCCACCATCACGATGGCATCGGCCGCACTGTCGAATACCAGGCGATAGCGCTCCTCGCTGCCACGAATGCTGTCCAGAATGCGTCGCGCCATGCGTACCCACAAGACGGCCGCGAGCAGGAACGCGCTGAGCACGCCCCAGAACAGCACGCGGCCCAGCCAGATCGCACCGTTGACCACTTCGACAGAGAAAAGCTGGGTGCGCGGCTCGATGAACGTATTGAGCGTATTGATACGCTCGCGCTGACGCTCGATCTCGGTCTGTGACATGGTCCCCGCGCCGTAGCCGCGTTCGAGCTCTCCGGCTACCACGTTGAGTTCGGCGATCTTATCGTCGGTGGAGCGCCAGGCATTCAACGCCTCGTTGATATGCGGCGCCGAGGAAAAGTGCTCCAGCATAAAGGTCATGCCCGGCCTCGCCGCCGGCATGATGCTGCCGCGGCGAAATACGTCCTCGATCACCGCCTTGTCGAAATGACCCGAAGCGATGGCATCCCGACCGAAACGATCGGATTCAAGCACCCCGAAGTTGTGCTTGAAACTGGCAAGCGACGTCGCATCGCCTTTGACAGCGTAGTTGCTCAGGTCGATCACGGCCTGCTTCTGCGCCTTGGACCAAAGACTCTCGCTGTTGAGAAAACCAGCGAGAGTTATCTGGACCTGCAACACAATCCAGGTCAACGCCATGATCAGCACGATGACAACCGCAAGCGCGTAGGCCAACGGCATTAACCGCTTTGAAAGAGGCCTCTTGAGACTCGCACCGATGAAACGCATCGATTGCCTTTTGGTTTGATTAAGCCTCGGCGATCCTTCTCGCAGTATGCATCCAGTAGCTACATCAAGCTGCGGCCTCGTTCACCTTACCGAAGCTCCACTGACGCTGGATACAGCGATCCCCAAGAAGAATCATGCTCACATAGCTACGTTTGATGCACTCGGCCAGATGGGCGACTTCAACAGGCGAAGGGTTCGTACCCATGATGGTACAGACAATTTCCAACGCCTCCCACGGATGCGTGTCATCGTAATCAGCGTGCAGGTGAAGCCAGCGCAAGCTGCCCGCACGAATCGATGGATCGAAGCTCTCCCGGTACTTTGTACTCTGATAAATCATGGCTGACCACTCGCCAGTGACACCCTCGATGGCATAGTTGGTGGCAATCATGCCTGCCGCCAGCGTCCCGCGCGAGCTGACTTCTTCGCACCAGCGCAACAGGCCATCCGTGCCGTGCGGCGCGTCGGTATGAAGAAGGTCGTCACGCGAGACACCCGCCCCCTCGGCCCAGTTGATCCAGTACTCGGCATGGTTCTGCTCGACGCGGATATTACGCACCAGCCAGCGTCGTGCCATGTCGTCACCGGCGCTGCGTCCATAACGGGTCTTCAGCAGGTTGAGCGCCATAAAGCTGGGAAAGCGCTCGATGAAGGGCCACAGGCCTTTCATGAAGTTGGCGGTCGACTCGCGATCGAGCTCCAGATTCATCATCATCTTCCAGATTTCGTGGTCGATGACGCGTGCCTTGGTCTTGGCGCAGTCGGCGATCATGTCCTGTGCCCACTGCGGATAACTGCTGATTTCGGTGAGGGGGCCGGTACGTTCGAAATGCGTGTTCATGTAAAACTCCTTTGCAATAGCGGCCGTCGTTGCTCGACGACTGCGTGAATACGGCGTGGGACAGTCCACGCCGCTGTGACTCCGGTCATCGGACGGAACAGATCACCGGAAACCTTGAAAGGCCCCGCCGAATCGGCGGTATGAGAAAAGCACGTGGTTTTGAAGATGGCGATAGCCGTTCGTGCGCGCCAGCGCGCTTTTTCGGCAAGCATGTACAGGACCTGCCGTCCAGGCATGCAGTCGCAAGAACGCGGCGCACGATGCGGCCGCGCGTGCGCCATACGCGAGCCGAATCATCACGTTGATCGACGCGACGCGCGCTTCGCAGGGCGCTGACGGACCATCGATACGCATGATTTACTGCGGCTAACCACGCACGATAAATTCCAATCCACGAGAGCAGCCCTGACCACAAGCGGCTGGCTTCTAATCCCACGGTGCCAACCCTGCCAGCCAGCGCACGGCGAGACGGAGCCAATCTCGGGGCTCACAGCGCTATCGACGAAATCGCCCCAGAGGCGTCATCGACATGGCTCGATCCTCTCTCAGTCCACTGCCGGATGCAAACCGAAAGCCGCATGTGCCGCACGCCCAGGTGGAAGTTGCAGCCAGCACCGCCGACGTTTGGCCCTACCGCGCTATGTCGACCCCTGTGCGGCCCAGCCTGATCGGTTTTGCCGCGCCGCTGCCGGGCATCAGCGTCGTGGTGCTGGTGCTGCACGCCGCACGGATTCCGGTCTAAGCGGCTGTTTACGATCTCCCGGCGCGGGCTACGTGGAGATCATAAACAGGCTCTAAGCGACCAGACGCCAAACTACGCTGCGATGACATAGCCCTTAATACAGCGCTTCGATCACCTGCAGAAAACCCCAGAACGCCACGATCCACACTGCGGTACGCACATAGGGAATGCCAGCTGCGTAAACCGGCCAGTACGCCGCGCGCGCCCAGAAATAAACCTGCGCGCCAAGCGCCGTGTGATCTGTGTTGCGATGGGTCAGCACCACGGCCAGCACCGCGGCGGCGAAAAACGGAAAGGTTTCCAGAAAATTCCGGCTGGCGCGCTCGGCGCGTGCGGCCACGCCGACCAGCGGTTTGGCGTCGCCCTCGCGGTTGCCGGCGTTCCATCGGATCCCGCGCTGCGCGGTAGCCAGACAGGCCGCGACAAGCACGTAGGCCAGGCCCAGCGCGATGGACCAGGCCAGCATTTTTATCTCGATGGTCATCGTACGGCTCCGCGGCATGGTGGTTGAGGGATGCCCCGATCGAATCATCTTCGGCGATATGGCGCCAGCTCAGCTACCTAAGACTTGCGAACCCGGATCAGCCGGCGGCAGCCGCCCATGCCTTCGCCTGCGGCAAAGGCTTCGCTTTCGCCAGCTCGTCATAGTGCCGGCGCGTGGCTTCAACGAGCTTGCGGTTGTCGTGCTTCCACGGGTGATACCCCGGCACGAACCACGACAGCCACTGGCTGCCGATGCGGGTGATCGGACCGGGCGACACGAATAGAAAGCCCAGCAGGCGCAGCCAGCCGCGCCAGTCTTTCTGCGTGCCCTCGGCCTTTGAAATACGCCACATGAACTGCCACACCCTAAAAGTGAACAGCCCGGTGACGAACAGCATGGCGCGAGTGCGGCGCAGGTACTGTTTCAGCGGCGAACCGCCGACGCGTCGAAACACGTCGAACGCCACGCCCTTATGTTCGGTTTCCTCCAACGCATGCCATTGCCAGATCGCCGCCATACGTGGATCCGATCTGTGCATGGTTCCGGGATGACGCAGTATCTGATCGGCCAGCATTGCGGTGAAATGCTCCAGGCAGATCGTCACCGCAAGCTGACCTAGCGGCGGAAGCTTCTTCGCGCGATTTTCCTGGAACGTCTTCAGCACCTGTACCAGCTCTTTGGCGCCGATGCCCTGCTTCTCCAGACGATCGTTGTATTCGAGATGCTCGCGACTGTGCATCGCCTCCTGTCCGATAAAGCCGCTCACTTCGGCGTCGAGCACCGGGTCATCGGCGATCTGAGCACGGAACGCGCGCACGCTGTCGATGAAAAAACGCTCGCCGTCGGGAAACATCAGCGACATCGCGTCGAAAAAGCGCGTCTTGTGCGCATCCCCTTCGACCCAGAAACGCGGGATATCGGCAGCCATATCGAAATGCAGATCGCGGCGGACAATGGTCGGCGAGTGGCTCATGACACTTCCACGTATTGGTATCTCGGGGCAAAGCTAGGCGCATCGGCGCCAGGTTTCAAGACATCGTGGCGCAAGTGCCTGTTTCGCTAGCTGAAGATGCGGGCTTTGTTCAGCCTCTGGCGTAGCGGCGGTATCGGCAGTGAACCAGCGGACCGCGCCTTTTCGAAGGACGACACCGCTGTCCGCTCGGACACCTGCGATAGTCCGCGGACACCATGCTGAGATCCGGATTGAGTGCCCGCGCCACGCCGCGGCTGGCACGATAGCTGCCAGGAGCTCAATGCGTCATGCAATCCGGCGCTCCACACTGACTTCTCGAGACCCCAACCATGACGATAGATCGGCGCGAATTCCTGAAACTGTCATCGGCCTTGGCGGCCGGCATGGTTCTGGCGCGAACAGCACGGGCCTCGACGAAGGTATCGACCGTCGGTGCTTTTCCCGGAAGTGCCACCCTCATCGACGGCAACCTGGTCCCGCCGTTCAATGACGCGGGTGGCGCGCTGGACGAAGCCACCGCCAAGGCGGTGCTGTCATCCGGCCTGACCGCACTGAAGGCGACGATCGGCGGCAGCGGCAACGACTTTGTCCAGACCAGTTCGGAAATGGACGACTACGACAAAGGCATTCGCGCCAACCCGCATATCTATATGAGGGTCAGCGAGCCGGCCGATTTTCTCCAGGCCAAGCGCAGCGGCAAGGTCGGCATCATCTATTCGTTCGAAGGCGTGGAGATGCTGGAAGGCAAGATCGAGCGCATCGACCTTTTTCGCGCGCGCGGCGTGCGCGTGATGCAGCTTTCCTACAACAAGCCCTCGCCGTTCGCGTCCGGCGTATTGAGCCCGCAGCCATCGGAGGGACTGACGCCGCTCGGACGCGAAGCCGTGCAGCGAATGAACGCGCTGGGCGTATCGCTGGACCTCAGCCACTGTGACGAGTTATCCACGCTGGCCGCACTGGCCGCATCGGAAACGCCCGCACTCATCACCCACGCCGGCTGCTCCGCTGTCTTTGCCAACCCGCGCAATAAAAGCGATGCCGTATTGCGCGCGATGGCGGCCAAAGGTGGCGTGGTCGGCATCTACGACCTGTCGTTTCTGGCGCGGGCGCCGAAGCAGCCGACGCTGGACGACTATCTTCGCCACATAACCCACGCCTTGAACGTCTGCGGAGAAGATCACGTCGGCATCGGCAGCGACGCCATGCTGATGCCGTTCGATACCTCGCCGGCCAATATGGTGGAGTGGAACAAGATCATCGTCGCGCGCAAGGCCAGTGGCGTGGGTGCCCCGGGCGAAGGGCCACCGCCTTTCGTGGTCGGGCTCAATCGCCCCGATCGATACCGCATCATTGCCCAAGGTCTGACCAAGCGTGGTTACACGCCGCGCATCGTCGACAAGGTGCTCGGCCTCAATTTCCAGCGAGCGTTTACCGACACCTGGAAGGCGGCATGCGTCAACCCGCGCCGCTCGCGGAAATCGCGGCAGTAAACCTTTGGCCGCTGCGCCGCATCTCATGATCCGTTACCCACCGGGAGTGAACACATGCGCACACTTATTTCTGCCCTACTGCTTCTCGCGCTGCCGCTGGCGGCGAGCGCCAACGAATGCAAATTCACCGCCGCGCGCAATGCCGACCTCGACGCGGCCGGCCTGAAAGACCTGATGCTGACACTCGGGTCGACCGACCTGGATATTCGAAGCGCTCCCGGCCTGACCAAGGTCGAAGTGCGCGGCACCGCCTGCGCCTCGGACGCCTCGAAGCTGCAGGACCTGCAGGTCAACGCCCGACGCAGTGGCGATCATGCCACGGTGGATACCAGCAGCAACCGTGGCTATATCAACATGAACGTGTTCGGTTCCAGCTACGCGTATATGAAGCTGGTGGTGCGCGTGCCGGCGACATTGGCCATTGCCGTCGACAGCGGCTCGGGCGACGTCAATGCCGCCGATCTTGCCTCGCTGAATTTCGATTCGGGCTCCGGCGACCTTATCGCCGACCGTATCGCCGGCCCACTGACGCTGAAAGTCGGCTCGGCCGACGTCAAGGCCCAACACGTCGGCAGCGTCGATCTGCGAGGCAGCGGATCGGGCGATGTGCACGTCAGCGATGTGCAGGGCGACGTCCATGCAGGCCATTCCGGCTCCGGCGACCTCGGCTTTGACCGCGTCACCGGCAATGTCAGCATCGGGGGAACCGGCTCCGGCGATATCCGGCTCGATGGCATTGGCCGCAATGTCGAGGTAGGCAGCACTGGATCGGGCGATGTGACGGCCGACGGCGTCGGCGGAAACTTCACCGTTCACTCCACCGGCAGCGGCGATATCCGGCACAGCAATATCAAGGGCAGCGTCAACGTACCCAAGAGCGACGACTGAATTCTATTAACCGCCTCACGATGACGTCGCCATGGCGGTCAGCTTGGCGACGGTATTCATATTGCGCGCGGTGCCGGCAGAGGCCGCGGCTATCTTCAACCGCGAATCGGCCATGCCGTCGACATAGTGCACGTAGATCTCGCGTCGGCCCAGGGCGATGCGTTCGTCCTTGCGGCCGGTGACGTGATCGAGCGTATCGGCTGGCGGCGCGCCTTCCAGAAAAATGGCCATCACGCGATCGGGCGGCTCGCCAGCGAAAGGATTCGCCGCCAGCACGGCAGCCATTTCCGTTCCTGTCCGCACCAGCACACCCACCTGCTTTCCCGCGTATGCCGCCAGTCGTGACGCCAGCGCCGCCGTCACCTGCTTTTCGGTCTGCTTGCTTTCAAACATCAGGTTACCGCTGGCTATAAACGTGCGAACGTTCGCAAACCCGGCCTGCTCGCCCATCGCTTTCAGTTCGGCCATCGGCAGTTTGCCGGTGCCACCGACGTTCACGGCGCGCAGCAGAGCAATGTACGTCTGCATATCCCCTCCTCTCATCACTTTATGCAAAACACCCGATGCGACCGACAGGCCTCCCACCCGGCCAGATGTAACCGTTAAAGATGTAACGCACTGTCCGATCGCGCTGCATCCACCCATCTGCCGAAGACGGCAGCGTCGGCCACGGCAGGACACCGTTCCTCAACGGCGAGCTGTCACTGATCGACCAACAACCGTCTTCAGCCGCGGCGCGGAATGTTCAGGCCACGCTGCACCGCCGGCCTCGCCAGCGCGCGATCGAGCCAGCCGGGAACGTGGCTCAGCGTGTCGTACTCGACGATCTCGCGCGCCTCGTAGAACGTGATCATATTTCGCACCCAGCCGATCGTCGCGATATCGGCGATGCTGTACTCCTCGCCCATGATCCATGGGCGATCCGCCAGGCGCGTATCGAGCACGCTCAACAGTCGCTTGGATTCCGTCGCGTAACGCTCCAGCGGGCGCTTGTCGGCGATCTCCCTGCCGGCAAATTTGTGGAAAAAGCCCAGCTGCCCGAACATCGGACCGATCGCCGCCATCTGAAAGAACAGCCACTGGATCGTGTCCCAGCGCTGCGTCGCGTCGGCCGAAATAAACTGCCCCGACTTGTCGGCCAGATACAGAAGAATCGCACCCGACTCGAACAGGCCGATCGGCTTGCCGCCCGGACCATCCGGATCGATGATCGCGGGAATCTTGCCGTTGGGATTGAGCGAGAGAAACTCCGGCGTGTGGCTCTCGTTCTTGGTGATGTCGACCAGATGCGGCTCGTACGCCAATCCGGTTTCTTCCAGCATGATCGAGACTTTGACGCCGTTGGGCGTGTTGAGCGAATACAGCTGAATGCGCTCGGGATGCTGCGCGGGCCAGCGCGTAGCAATGGGAAAGTCGGAGAGCTTCGACATAACGGGTCCTGGGTAAACGACTCGCTGCAAAGTAGGCCCTTCCGTCGGCGCATTCAATAGCTGCGCCAACGACACGGCAACCGGCCCCACCGAGTGACACGTCACGCGCTTGCGCGATGCGACGAATCAGCGCGATAGTCGTGTCCATGAAACCGTCCCTCATCATTCGCTCCGTAACAACCTCGGACCTGCCTGGATGGCGCACGCTGTGGTCCGGCTACAACGCCTTTTACGGTCGCAAGGACGAAACAGCACTGGCCGATGAGATTACCCAGACCACCTGGAAACGCTTCTTCGATCCGCTGGAACCGGTACATGCGCTCGTTGCCGAACAGGACGGTCGGTTGCTTGGACTTACCCACTACCTGTTCCATCGCAGCACCACCCAGCTTGGACTGAACTGCTATCTGCAGGACCTTTTCACCATCGAAGCGGCACGCGGGAAAGGCGTGGGCCGAGCGTTGATCGAAGCCGTCTATGACCGCGCGAAAGAAGCCGGTTCACCGCGCGTCTATTGGCAAACCCACGAAACCAACGTCACCGCGATGCGGCTCTACGACCAGGTCGCCAAGCGCTCGGGCTTTCTCGTTTACAGCCGACTCGTTTGATTGGTCTGCCGCCGTATCAACCCGCATGCCCTACGATATTCGCCCGCGAGCCGCTTTTCGACTTATGCAAGATAACTTGGCAAGGGACGATTACACGCTGTATTTCCTTGGCGTCGCGCTTGCAAACCCATCAGCTTTGGCGCGGCATGACGAGCCCGCCGGACACTTTCGAGCCTTTCATCGCTTTTGAAGCCCTGTCATTTTCCGGTCGGCGTTGGCACAAGGCGCCTCGTATCTATCATTGACCTGACCACTCCGCCGCTTTTTATGGTCGACGCGCATGGCGCATTGGTCAGCATTCGGTAAGCACCGCTGAGGCAGCAAACACAAAGTTCGTATCAGTCGTCCAGCGCGACGGCAACGCGATTGCGCCCTTCCACCTTGGCCGCATAAAGCGCCTTGTCGGCACGCCGCAGCACATCGTCCAGGCTCCTGTCATTGGCATTGGCCACGCTGATGCCGATGCTCACCGTAAACACGGGGAGGCCTTCGCTGCGATCGGCAGCGGCGGCGACGCGCAGTTTCTCCGCCACGGCGCTGGCATCGAACGGCGACATTTCACGCAGGATCAGCGCAAACTCCTCGCCGCCGATCCGGCCGACGATGTCGCTACTTCGCAGCGTAGCCAGCGCAAGGCTGGCAAATCGCTTCAGCACGAGATCGCCCACGGCATGTCCGTAAGTGTCGTTGACGCTCTTGAAGTGGTCGAGATCGAGCATCGCAACGGACAACGGCCGGCCCGAACGGCTCGCCAGCAGCAGCTCGCGATTGCCCACGTCCATGAAATGCCGGCGATTGGCTAGCCCGGTCAGGCTGTCGCGCGTGGCCAGCTCATACAGACTCGCCGCATAACGTCTCACTCGATCAACCAGCGGGCGAAAAATGAAAATCGCCTCCAGCGACAGCGTAATCAGCAGCGTGATCAACACCACCTTTTGCGCTGTACGCAGCCATTCGATGCGCCGACTGGCTTCGTCTTCGAAAATCGACACGGCCTGATTCAAGTTCGGCAGCAACGTTGTGCGAGCCGCTGCCTGCAGCCGTCGATAGGCCGCCTCGACGTCGCCACCGGGCAAGGGTTGGGCAAAGCGACGCGCGTCGAGGACAAATTGACGCACCGCGAAATCCAGCGGCGTCGCGCCCTCCAGATAAAAACGATGCGCTGACGGAGAAAGCTCATGGCGGATACCGAGATCACCGCCCTGCATCAGTGCTTTTTCCGAACGCTCCATCAAGGTGACGGCATCGAGCAGCGGCTGCCGCGCGGTCGCATCGCCGGCATGCAGATCCGTCGCCAGCAATCCGATGCGCTGCGAAAGCATGCGCTGACGCCCCGCCACATTGATCACCGTGGCCGAATCGCCTTGCGCCACGATCACGTTGTTCAGCAGCACATGCACCGCGCCGGACAGAATGGCGATCAGCGCCAGTCCAGCGATATACGCATAGGTAAGGCGTCTGGCAATCGCACGCTCGGCGTCCATAGTGATTCCGTAGTTTTTGATGGAGCGTGGAAGTTAAGGTGCCTGGAAGCTAAAACCGCGCGCACGGAGCTTGAAACAACTGCAGCCGTCACGGCAAGGGGCAAGAGCGCATGCGGTCTGACAAAAAAAGCCGTACCGCGCGCATGGCGAGTCGAGCGCTGGATTTTTTTCGACGGCTGCTGCCGCATCCATCGCGCTGACATCGTTGCAAGAAACTCTCATCGGCCGACCCTGCGCGATCCATCCGATATACGCGATGACCGGCCGAGCCCGCACCGGCCTCAACTTCCAATACGCGCATCGCCGCCGCCAGATTGTCGCACCGCAGCATCATATTGCTCTATCTATTGCTCTATCGGCGTAATCTTCACGCGTGTGATTCGTCAGCCGGAACGCGGGCGACGCAGCGGATTATTTTGATGGAGCGACTGTCTTGAACCACATCGGCGACGCCCTGCTTTTGGCGCGAATCCAGTTCGCGTTTACCGTGTCGTTCCACATTATTTTCCCCGCCATCAGCATCGGCCTGGCCAGTTATCTGGCCGTACTCGAAGGTCTTTGGCTGCGCACCGGAAAAGTTGTTTATCGCGAGCTGTTTTTCTTCTGGTCGAAAATTTTCGCTGTCGGCTTCGGCATGGGCGTGGTCTCGGGCGTGGTGATGAGCTACGAGTTCGGCGCCAACTGGGCCGGCTTTTCGCAGGTGGCCGGCGCGGTAACCGGGCCGCTGCTCGCCTATGAAGTGCTGACCGCATTTTTTCTCGAAGCGGGTTTTCTCGGCATCATGCTGTTCGGCTGGACGCGCGTCGGGCCGCGGTTGCATTACCTGGCCACCGTGATGGTCGCCGTCGGCACATTGATCTCCACCTTCTGGATTCTGGCCTCCAACAGCTGGATGCAGACGCCGCAGGGCTTCGCCCTGATCGACGGCAAAATCGTGCCGATGGATTGGTTCGAGATTATTTTCAATCCGTCGTTTCCCTACCGCCTGATGCATATGGCGATCGCCGCCTTCATCGTGGCCGCCATGCTGGTCGGCGCGTGCGGTGCGTGGCATCTGCTGCGCGGGCGTCGCGACGAGGCGATCAAGACATCGTTCTCGATGGCGATGTGGATGATCGTGTGCATCGTGCCTATCCAGATTGCCGTCGGCGACGCGCACGGCATCAATACGCGCAAATATCAGCCAGCCAAGATCGCCGCGATCGAAGGCCTATGGGAAACCGAGAAAGGCGGCACCTCGCTCAACCTGGTGGGCTGGCCGGACATGCAGGACGAGGTCACCCGCTACGCGCTGAAGATTCCGCACCTCGGCAGCCTGATCCTCACGCACAGCTGGGACGGCGAGATTCAGGGCTTGAAGGACTTTGCACCGCGCGATCGGCCCAATTCCACCATCGTGTTCTGGAGCTTTCGGATCATGGTCGGCATGGGCTTTCTGATGCTCTTTCTCGGTCTGCTGAGCCTGGCGCTACGGCGCGGCGGCCGGCTCTACGAGTCGCGCTTTCTGCAGCGGTTTGCCGTGCTGATGGGACCATCCGGTCTGATCGCGCTGCTGGCCGGCTGGGTCACCACCGAAGCCGGGCGACAGCCATGGGTGGTCTACGGCGTGCTGCGCACGGCCGATGCATCGTCGGCGCTTTCTGCCCAGCAGGTGGGCACGTCGCTGATGATTTTCGTCATCGTGTATTTCTTGGTGTTCGGCACCGGTATCTATTACATGCTCAAGCTCATGGGCAAAGGCCCGTCGCTCGGCGATGCCACCGATACGCACGGCGACGACACCGGCAGGGGCGCACCACGATTCGATCATCGCCCGCTGTCCCGTCCCACCGATCCGATCGACGAATAGGCGCCGCCATGCACATCGATCTCCCCATGATTTGGGCTGCCATCATCGGTCTGGGCGTTTTTCTGTACGTGCTGCTCGACGGATTCGACCTCGGCATCGGCCTGCTCTTTCCGTTCTTCCATGGCGAAGGCGACCGCGAGGTGATGCTCAACACGGTCGCCCCGGTCTGGGACGGCAACGAGACGTGGATGGTGCTCGGCGGCGCCTGTCTGTTCGCGGCGTTCCCGGTCGCTTACGGCACGCTGCTGCCGGCGGTGTATATGCCGCTGATCGCCATGCTGTGCGGCCTGATCTTTCGCGGCGTGGCCTTCGAGATACGCGCCAAGGCCAGGCGCACCCAGCATCTCTGGGAGTTGGCCTTCATGCTGGGCTCGGCGATGGCCACGTTTTGCCAGGGTGTGATCTTGGGCACCCTGCTGCAAGGCGTCACCATCGTCGATGGACGATTCGCCGGCACGGCGTTCGACTGGCTGTCGCCTTTCAGCCTGTTCTGCGGTCTGGGCCTGCTGACCACCTATGCGACGCTGGGCTGCACTTGGCTGGTGATGAAAACCGACGGCGAGCTGCAGCGGCGCATGCGCGTGATGGTAAAGCCGCTGGTGCTGACCCTGCTGCTGGTGATCGGCGTAGTCAGCCTGTGGACGGTGCTGGGCCAGCAGGCCGTTGCCGATCGCTGGTTCGCCCGATACAACTTCGTCTTTTTTGCACCGGTGCCGATCCTGGTGCTGGCCTGCGTCGCCGGCATCGTCAGGTTCAATACGCGCGGGCACGACAAGCTGCCGTTCGTGCTGACCCAGGCGATCTTGTTTCTGGGCTACAGCGGGCTGCTGATCAGCATTTTCCCCTACATCGTGCCGCCGTCGCTGACGATTTGGGCGGCCTCCTCGCCGCCCTCCAGCCAGAAGTTCACGCTGGTCGGCGTACTGATCGTTCTGCCGATCATCCTGGCGTATACGGGGCTGGCGTACTGGGTGTTCCGCGGCAAGGTGCGCCACGGCGATGCGGGCTACCACTGATATGGACCAACCCGAACAGGCGCCACTGCACAAGCGGCTCGGATGGTTTTTTCTGCTGTACGCCGTGGGTTTTCTCGCCGTGCTGATCGTCGCAGGACTCTTCCGTGTCCTGGTACTGGATGTAGTGCGATAGGCAGTCGCGCAGTCTAGACAAGCAGCCCGCAGCGCGTCACTGCATTTTGTCACGCCCGAATGACAACTGACGAATTGGGCGATCGACGCGACTTGAACTCAGGGAAATCCGATCACCACATCGTTCAACGGCAGCTGAGCCTGACGATGCTGCGCCGGTGGTGCGGTCCATGGGCCACCCTGGCCGAACAGCTGGGCTTCGGATTCCGGCCCGAAAAAATCGAAGCGATCGAACACGAACGGCAGGCCTTCCGAGCCTTCGAAGGTCGCTGCATTGGACAGTTGGAAATGTAGATGCGGCGCGCTGGATCCGCCGGACTGACCGAGATGCCCAAGCAGTTGACCGCGCGTCACGTGATCGCCGGCATGCACTTTGACGCTGCCGCGCTGCAAGTGCGCATAGCTGGCAAACACGCTCGGTGCCACCTGCAGCACCACGTAGTTGCCGAAGACCGCGCGCGTCGTCAGCGAATCGGGTTCGCCCTGCGGACTGAGCGGCGCATGCTCTTGTTCGCCGTCGTGCGCATCGCTGATCACGCCATCGGCGACAGCGATCACATCGGCGCCGTAACCGATCCAGTCGACATAGCGCGAGTGGCCGATGTCCTTCACGCCAGCGTGCATGGCATGACCCTGGCGATCAATTCCCACCAGATCGAAGGCGTAGCGCTGCGGAATCGTCACCATGCCGTTCACCGCCACAAGGCTGCCCCAGTGATGCGAATGCGCATTGCCTGGTCCCTCGTGCGCCAGCCACAGGCCACCGCGCAGCGGCGCACCGAGGGTCAAAGGCGCTGTCGTATTCACGGGCACCGACACGCCATCGAGCAGCTCCGGTTTACCTTTTTCGGCGGCGAACGCCATACGGTGCCGAAGCATATGCGGCGATAAACTGCCTTTCGGCAGCGTGATCCATACGTAGATCACTGCACGCTTACCGGACTCGATCGACACCGGCGCGTGCTCTGCCGGCGCGGGGCGCGTCATGCCGGCCAGTTTGCCGGCGCTGAAGCTGGCCAGCGGCACGCTGGCATCATCGCCGTATACGTCGAGGCCCTGCGGTTTCAGCGCGCCGGTATCGCCGTAGATATTGGTGATATCCAGCTCGTAGGCCAGATGATTCAGGCCGTCCGTGCCCGTGAATGCGGTCGGTGCAAACGGCACGCGTGCTTCGACTGGCGCCAGCGGCTGCTGTGCAACGACGGTAGAACCCCAAAACAACGACGCGACAAGCGCCAACGTCTCGTAGCGTCTTTTCATCGGTGACTTCCCCGTCAGCTGGAGCATGCAGGATGTCTTCACCACGCTTGCGATTGCAAGCGTGATCACCCCCTGTCCCGATGGCGATGGCGATGGGCAAGGCTCGATGGCTTGCCCATCAGGTGATCGGCACGTCACCCACGATGTTGGGCCGGTCAGCGCCGAGCCAGCGGTAGACGGCGCCGCCGATCACGCCGCCTACGATGGGCGCCACCCAGAACAGCCATAGCTGGCCGATTGCCGTGGCACCGGCGAACAGCGCCACACCGGTAGAGCGCGCCGGGTTCACCGACGTGTTGGTGACCGGAATGCTGATCAGGTGGATCAGGGTCAGTGCCAGACCGATGGCCAATGGGGCAAAACCCGCCGGTGCGCGGCCGTGCGTGGCGCCCATGATCACGATCAGAAACATCGCCGTCATCACCACCTCGCAAAGCGCCGCAGCGGTCAGTGCGTAACCACCCGGCGACATCGCGCCGTAACCGTTGCTGGCGAAGGTACCCGCCGCGTTGGGATCGATCGCGAAGCCGGGCGCACCGCTGGCGATGTGCAGGAGTATCGCACCGGCGACAACGCCACCGATCACCTGCACCACCACGTATGGCACCACATCCCGAATCGGAAAACGGCCGCCGGCCCAGAGCCCGATCGTCACCGCCGGATTGAAATGCGCGCCGGAGATGTGGCCGAACGCGTACGCGCCGCTGACCACCGTCAAGCCGAAGGCCAGCGACACGCCGAGCAGACCGATGCCCAACGGATTGCCCGGCCCGCCGAACTTGGCCGCGAGAACCGCACTGCCGCATCCACCCAGTACCAGCCAGAACGTGCCCAGAAACTCCGCAACGAGTCGCCTTAGCATGACACTTACTCCCCTGGACGAACTGGCCCAGCGCCAGTCCAACCCGCGCACTTTGCGCCCGCGTCTCACGCACTGCAATAGTGCGCTTGCACCGGATTGAAACCTGCTCAAGCACTAAAACAGCGGAGCATCGATCAAAGACTCCATACCCCGCTGTCTCGGCCGCGGATCAACGCTCGTCGGCAGCCGCGATCTGCTTCTTTCGGTACTGGCCCTGCATGTCGAACATCCAGCCGGGATATTCGGGCGGCAGCATGCTGACCTTGTCCAGCGCGGCCAGTTCGTCGGCGTCGAGCTTCACTTCGGTGGCGCCGATATTGTCATCGAGCTGCTCGATTTTCTTGGCGCCGATGATCACGCTGGTCACGGGCTTCTGATGCAGCAACCACGCCAGGGCGATCTGCGCCACCGAGACCTTGCGCTTGTCGGCGATGCCGCGCATCACGTCGATGCAGTCGTAACCACGCTCCTTGTTCACCGGCGGAAAGTCGAAGCTGGCCCGACGGCTGCCCTGCTCGCCCTCCTTGTCGCGGCCGTACTTGCCGCTGAGCAGGCCGCCGGCCAGCGGGCTCCATACCATCAAGCCCATCTGCTCGCTGGTCAGCGCGGGAATGATCTCGCGTTCGAGGTCGCGTCCGGCGACCGTGTAATACGCCTGCAGCGACTGAAATCGCGACAGCCCATGTTTTTCTGAGATACCCAGCGCCTTGACGATCTGCCAGGCCGCCCAGTTCGATACACCGACGTACCGCACGTGACCGTGCTGCACGAGGTTGTCCAGCGCGCGCACGGTCTCCTCGATCGGCGTGGCGGCATCGAAACCGTGCACCTGATAGAGATCGATGTGATCGAGCTGCAGTCGCTTCAGGCTGGCTTTGAGCCCATCCTGGATATGGTGGCGCGTGAGCCCGCGCGAGTTGACGCCCCTGGTGCCGGTCTCGCCGAAGACCTTGGTTGCCACGATCACATCTTCGCGTGGCACCTTCAGATTCTTCAGCGCCTGCCCGGTCATGATCTCCGACTGGCCGAGCGAATAGACGTCGGCGGTATCGATGAAATTGATGCCGGCCTCGAGCGCGCGACCGATCAGTTTGTCGGCATCGGCCTGTTTCAGGTCGCCGATCTTGCTCCACATCTCACCTTCGCCGCCGAAGGTCATGGTGCCGAGGCAAAGCTCGGAAACGAAGACGCCGGTATGGCCGAGTTTGTTGTAACGCATGACATGCTTTCCTGTGTGGGCAACGCGTAGCAGCGCGGCCACTTTCGAAAAGCGGCCGTTCTCAGCGTCGAAAAATTACGGAGAAATCTGACGAGTCGGCATGATCAGCGACTCCTGCATATTGACGTGCGCCGGCTGGGCGAAGGCGAATACCAGCGCGTTGGCGATGTCTTCGGCATGCAGCGCGTCGATCGAGTCGCGGCGCTCCTTCATTTTATCCGCCGGCACATTGAAGCCCCAGTTGGTATGCACGGCGCCCGGCTCGATCAGCGAGACACGAATGCCCTCCTCACCGAGCTCCTTACGCAGCGCGTCGTGAAAGCCGACGACCGCAAACTTGGTCGCGTTGTAAACCGACCAGCCGGCAATACCGTAACGGCCGCCGACGCTGGAAACCGTGCTGATCATCGCGCCCTTGCGGCCGCGCATCAGCGGAATCGCCAGCTGGGTACAGTTGAGTACGCCGTAGAGATTGGCGTCGATCGTCGACTTCCATTCTTCCCGCGTGCTCTTCTCGAATGGGTTGTTGTAGCCCACCCCGGCGTTATTGAAAAGCAGATCGATGCCGCCAAATTCCTTTTTTACCTCGGCAAAAACTTTCGCGATCGCCGCTTCATCCGCCACATCGGCGGCTTTCACCACGGCGCTGTCACCCAGCTCCTTGGCCAATGCATCCAGCTTGTCCTTGCTGCGTGCGACCAGCACGACCTTGACGCCTTCGTCCACCAGCGCCTTCGCGGTCGCTTGGCCGATACCGCTGGATGCGCCGGTGATCACGGCGACGCTGTCTTTGAGATCTCTGAGTTTCATGGCTTCATTCCTCCATCAATGGTCGGATTCGTTTGTGACCGCAGAAACCGATGCACTTAAGCCAAACGATCCGGTGGCGATACTTCACTTCCCACTATGGCGGACGCGCCGTATGCGTGCCGTGACCCGCAGGCGTCCGGCTCCCCAGACGCGAGGAGATCGCGCCGAAACTACAGCTGTGCGGCAATACGCCCTACATCGGCCAGCACCGCATTTCTTGTGGCCGCGTCGGCTGCAGAACCGGCGTAGTACGCCGTCACCAGCAGCGGCTGGCGCTGCGGCGGGTAGAGAATGCCGACGTCGTTGGTTTCGTTCTGCGCGCCGCTGCCGGTCTTGTCGCCGATCGTCCAGCCCGGCGGCAGGCCGGCACGCAGTTTTTCCGCACCGGTCGTGCAGCCGCGCAGCCATTCGATCAATTGTGCGCGCGGGGCCGCGGCAAGCGCGTTGCCCAACAACAGGTTTTGCAGCGTAGCGAGCGCGGCGTTCGGCGTGGTCGTGTCGCGGATATCGCCGGGACTGGCGATATTGAGATCCGGCTCGATGCGATCGAGCCGCGTCACCGTATCGCCTAGGCTTCTGGCGAACCTCGTCACGGCGCCCGGCCCGCCCATGCTCGCCAGCAGCAGGTTGGCCGCCGTGTTGTCGCTGACGGTCATCGCCGCCGCGCACAGCTCGGCGATGCTCATGCCCGGTGAACCCACGTGCTGGCTGGTCATCGGCGCGTAGCTCAGCAAGACCTCCCGACCGAACACGATGCGCCGATCGAGGTGTTCGTCCCCTCTGTCCACACGCGCCAACACCGCGGCGACCGCCAGCAGTTTGAACGTGCTGCACATCAGAAAGCGCTCATCGCCCCGATGCGTCGCGCGATGCCCGTTGCCGGTATCGAGAATGGCGACGCCCAATCGCCCACCGTGCCGGCGCTCGAGCTCGGCAAGGCGTTCATTTGCGTCATCCGAACCGCTGGCGATGGCCCATGACGGACGCAGTACCAAAGCGGACACACCGAGCAAGGCGCTTTTGAGCAGGCTTCGACGATTCATGATTCTCCCTGGCGGCGGCGCTGACAAAACATCCATCCAGGATGATCGCCGATCGCGACTGCAGGCTGGAAAAAATAGGGCAATGCGATGGCAGCGGCCGAACCATGCTTCGCCATGCCGCACGTTCCGGCAGACGATCGACTGACCAACGATCCCTCGGCGACGGTTCTCCGTTATCGTTCGCCGATGGAAAAAACGCTGCTCGAACAACCGCTGATCATGGCGCCCGATCGGGTGAAACCGGCCACTACGCTACAGGAGGCCGCACGGTGGCGCGCGCTTCCTCCCGAAGCCTACTGGCTGGAGATCGCGCAGGCCTTTGTCTGGGACAAGCCGCCTGAAAAAGCGCTCGACGGCACGCTGGGCGACTTTCGCTATTTCCCCGGTGCGATGGGCAACGTCAGCGTCAACTGCCTCGATCGCTGGCCGGCCGAACGCGTCGCGCTGCACTACGAGCGCGAAGATGGCTTGAAGGAAACCTGGACCTTCGGCGAACTCACCGACGCCGTCGCTCGCTTTGCCGCCGCACTCGAAGACCTCGGCGTTCGCAAGGGCGATCGCGTGGCGGTCTACGCCAGCAACGTGCCCGAGTCGTTTATCGCCATCCACGCCTGTTACCGCATCGGCGCGATCTATTCGGTGATCTTCGCCGGCTTCAGTGCATCGGCGGTGCGCGATCGCATCGTGGATGCGCAGCCCAAGGTCATCGTGTGCACCGACGCCACGCTGCGGCGCGGCCGCGTAATACCGATCAAGGCGACCCTCGACGAAGCGATGCAAGGCTTGCCGGTGCCCCAGATCATCGTCGCACGCCGCGTCGATCGCGCCTATCCGCTGCACGACGGCGAACACGATTTCGCCGAGCTGCTCGCACGCACCGCGCGGCGGGCGGTGCCGATGTCGCTCGAGGCCAACGATCCCGGCTTCATCATCTACACCTCGGGCACCACGTCGAAGCCGAAGGGCCTGGTACACGCGGGCATCGGCTTTCTGGTGGGCACCTATGCCAACGTCAAGTGGTCGCTCAACCTCGGCGCCGACGATATCTACTGGTGCACGGCCGATGTCGGCTGGCTGACGTTTCCGATCTTCGCCCTGGTGGGCGGCCTCGCCCACGGCGCCACGCACGTGATCTACGAAGGCAGCCTCGATACGCCGACGCCCGGACGCGCTTACCAAGTGATGGCGGATTACGGGGTCAACAAACTGTTCACCGCGCCGACCGCGCTGCGCATGCTTCGTCGCGCCGGTGATGCGCTGCTGCAGCAGCACGACACCAGCAAACTGGCGCTGGTGTCCCTGGTCGGCGAGCCGCTCGATCCCGATACGTGGTTCTGGACACGGGACAAGCTCGGCCGCGGCGCGATCTTCGTCAACAACACCTACGGGCAAACCGAAACCGGCACCGCCTGGTCGAGCAGCATGGTCGGCCTCACGCCCACGCGTCCAGGCAGCTGCGGGCATGCGCTGCCGGGCTATGCGCCCCACGTGCTGCGCGAAGATGGCACACAAGCCGCGCCCGGCGAAGTCGGTGCGCTGACGCTGAGCGCACCGTTTCCCTGCGTGGCCCGCACCGTCTGGGGCGATCACGCGCGTTACGTCAAAACCTATCTCACCACCTTCCCCGGCCACTACCTGTCCTCCGACGCTGCACTGTTCGACGCCGATGGCCAGCTGTGGGTCACCGGCAGGATGGACGACGTGATCAATGTCGCCGGCCATCGCCTCGGCACGATGGAGATGGAGGCAGCCTTGCTCAAGCACGCGGCCGTCTCGGAGGCCGCCGTGGTCACCCAGCCCGATGCGATCAAGGGCATGGTGCCGGTGGCTTTTGTCGTGCCGCGAGCAGGCTATGTCGACAGCGCCGAACTGCAGTCGGCACTGTGCCAGTCCATCGTCGATGCAGTCGGCGCCATCGCCCGTCCCGCGCGTGTCATCGTGGTCTCCAGCGTGCCGCGCACACGCAGTGGAAAAATCATGCGGCGCGTGCTGCGCGATCTCGTCGTCGACGGCGAGGCGTCCGGCGATCTGACCAGCCTCGAAAACCCGGAGGCCATCGGCGTGGTGCTGCAGAAGATGGCCGAGGCCTGACGGACATGCACGGCAATATCATCGACCTCGACGGCGGATCGACTGTACGCCACGAACATTACCCGTCGCGCGGCCGTAAGAGCCTGTTCACCACCTCCCAATACCTCGCGTCAGAGGATCATGAAGAGGCGCTGAGGTCATCGACTCGAACGAGGCGATAAACTTGCGTCGGCGTGCTGCAAGCACGGCGTCATCAACGAAAGGAGCGGCATGGTCATCATCGTCATGGGCGTATCGGGTTGCGGCAAGACCACCATTGGGCAATCGCTGGCCGACGCGTTCGGCTGGGATTTTCAGGAAGGCGACGTGCTGCATCCGCAGGCGAATATCGACAAGATGAGCGCCGGCATCCCCTTGGACGACGACGACCGCTGGCCGTGGCTGGATCGTATCGCCGCATGGATACGCGACGAGCATGCACATCATCGCCAGGGCGTGGTGAGCTGCTCTGCGCTCAAGCGCCGCTATCGCGATCGGCTGCGCCTGGCCGACGCCGACGTGGGCTTTGTCTATATCCAGGTATCGCGCAGCGAACTGGAGCGGCGCACCCGCCAGCGCCATCATTTCATGCCCACCTCCCTGCTCGACAGCCAGCTGCAGACGCTGGAGGAGCCGGCGCCCGACGAAGACGCGTTGACCGTATCGGGGGAAGCGACCATCGCTACGCTGATCGACGAAGTATCGCGCTGGTTGGCGGCACGAGCCCATCACTGAAGGGCCACCGTAATGCTTGCGCTGCGCATACCGATTCAGCGCAAGACGTTGCCTACGACGCCCAGCGCGATTGGCGGATCACGTCGCAGAAATTTCCGCGCACAAAGTGCGGATCCTTATCGGCCAGCACGTCGGCTTTCACGTTGCCGAAGGTTGTTTCCGGCTTGTGCTTGATGCCGTCGTAAAACGCCTGAATGATGTCCTCCTTGAAGTGCTCGCTGCGTGGAAAGGCCTCCACCACGGCTTGGCGCTCTTCTTCTGCATAAAGCGCGTGAGTCAGTCCCAGCACATCCATTTCGACGCCCGCCGTAACCAGCGCCACGACCGGGTGCATATGCTGCGCAATGCCTGGCGTCGTGTGCAGTGCGATAGCCGTCCAGACGATATCCAGCTCTGACTCGGCGATACCGTGGCGCCGGAGAAAATCGCGCGCCGCGTTGGCGCCGTCCACTTCGAAGCGCTCGTGGACGCTGCTGTGTTTTTCTGTCAGGCCCATGTCGTGAAACATGGCGCCCGCGTAAAGCAGATCGGGATCGACGTACAGGCCGCGCTGTCGAGCCGCGATGGCCCCGAAATAATAAACGCGGCTGGAATGATTGAAAATAAGCTCCGAAGCGGTATCGCGAACCACCTCCGTCACTTCTCTCGCCAGAACGCTGTCCGGCACCTGGATACCGCTGATCGTGGTTTGCATGATCGTTGTCCTTGATGGCCAGGCTTCAGGCTAGGCTTGGAGCAATCTGTCTTCAATCGACCAAAGCCGTCAATTTCTGCCATCATCGGTTCGAGGCGGCCACGCAGGCGGCGAGGCACTGATGATGAAACCAAAGCGAGTCGTTCTGCTGGCCATGCCCGGCGTGCAGCTGCTGGATGTGTCCGGGCCGATGGACGTCTTTGCCGAAGCCAATGTCCAGGCCGGCTGGCCGGTTTACGACTTGCGCATCATCGCCAGCGAGCCCGGTGAAATCCGCAGTTCATCCGGCGTGCGGCTGATTCCCGACGGCGTGGCCCGTGGGAAAGAAAAAATGCCCATCCATACGCTGCTTGTCGCCGGGTCGCCACACGCCGCCAACAAGCCGTTCGGCGACGCTGCGCTGCGATGGCTCAAGGCCCATGCGCCGCATGCCCGGCGATTCGGCTCGGTGTGCACCGGCGCCTTCCTGCTGGCGGCGGCCGGACTGATCGACCGCAAGCGGGTCACCACGCATTGGGCGGTGGCAGAGAAACTGGCGCACGCCTATCCGGACGTCATCGTCGATGCCGATGCGATTCACGTGCGCGACGGACGCCTGCGCACCTCCGCCGGCGTCACCGCCGGCATGGACCTGGCATTGGCGCTGGTGGAAGAAGACCTGGGCCACACCGTCGCGAAACAGGTCGCCTCGCAGCTGGTGATGTTTTTCCGCCGGCCGGGTGGACAAACGCAATTCAGCCGCGGCGGCGAGTTGGAAGTGGCCGGCCGTTCCTCACTGCAAGAGCTGCAGCGATGGGTCATCGCCAACCCCGAGAAGGACCACTGCGTGACGGCTCTGGCTGCACGGCTGCGTATGAGTCCGCGGCATTTCGCCCGCATTTTCCGCAACGAAATGGGCACGACGCCCGGCGTCTGGGTGGAAACCATACGACTGGCTGCCGCCCGTGAAATGCTCGAAGGTGAGCACGGCGCGCCGAAGCAGGTCGCCGCGCAATGCGGCTTTGCCGACGTGGACAGTTTTCGCCGAGCCTTCAGCCGAGTGTTCGGCATCTCCCCGGCGCAGTATCGGAAATCGCACGCGCACTGAACAACCGGTCATGCGGACCAAGACTGGACTTTCAGCCTAGCCGAACGCGTAGAGCACGGTATTCGTACACCGTGCTCTACGCCATGACGATCGCTTACGACTTGGTCCAGGGCGTGCCGCCGGCATAATCGCTGGTGATGGTGCTGTTGAGCTTGGTCAGAATGGCTGCGTTGGTGGTCACCAAACCCAGCTCGCGATTTTCGGTCAACGACGCGCTCGAGAAATTCTCCGAACCGACGAAGGCCTTCGCGCTCGCGGTGTTGTAGTCGGCCAGGATGACCTTGGCATGGATGTACAGCGCCGTGTCGTTGTCGGGATAGGTGCTGACTTTCACCCCGGCCTTGGTCAAGGCGTCGAATTCCGTCTCGTAGTCGTTGTCGTCGTTGGTCATGCAGACGGTCACCGCGACGCCGCGCTTGGCCGCATTTTCCAGCGCGGTCACCACGCCGCTGTAGCTCATCTCTTCGTTTTCGACCAGCAGGCTGGTCTTGGCGCCGTTGATGATGTTGACCAGATCGGTCGCCGATACCGTCGGGCTCCACACCAAGTCGTCGCCCAAGGGTGGCGTGATGCTCTGGGCAGCGAAGTCGGCGTTGAACGTGCTTTCGATCGCCGCGACGTCGGCCGGATCGTTTTCGATCACCGCGAAGTCGCGCGTGGTGCTGTAGTAGCGGCTGGTGAGGTTGAGCGTCATCACCGCGCTGATCGTGTTATCGACCGTGATGGTTTTCTGATGCGTCGCGGCGTACTTGGTCCAGGCCCAGACCACCTGCACGCCGTGCGACGTCAGGTCGTTATATGCCGCCGTGTTGTTGCTCTTCTCCAGGTTCTGATCGAGGATCACGCGAACCTTGATGCCGTTCTCGGCGGCCTGATCGAGCAGCGTTTGCGCCTGCGTGTCGACCAGCTCGTACATGGTCATGTCGATGCTCGACTTGGCCGACTGGATCAGGTTGTAGATCGGCGTGAGGCCCTGATCGGGCTCGGTGACCAAGGTCTGCGTCACCGTGGTGCTGGCCAAGCTTTGGCTCGCCATGCCGAGGGTGCCCGCACAAAAGAGCGCGGCGCAAATGGTGGTTTTCATGGAGGTGTTCGATCCGCAACGGTTCTTCATAAGTCAGTCCTTTTGGTTGGCAAGTTGAAAGAGATCCGCGTAATGGGTCTTGACTACCCACGCTGCGAACCCCGGGTGCCCGGACAATCCAGTGCTCCCCCTGCAGCAGACGCCTGACGCCACAGCCGCCTGCTATTGAAGACCTCTTTTGTGACGCTAGGCTTTCCGTTCGTCGACGCAGGTTTATACGTTTAAAAACGATACATGCCAAAAGCCCACCGATCACCGCAATAGCTTGCCGCGCCACCGGGCGCGCTGCGACTGCCGCTTCGATGGGACTTGGGTTTGGCGAGTGTTTGCCGCCAGGTTATCGACTCGCAAGTTTTCGCCCGTCGAGCCATAAATGAAAGGCTCGGAGCAACGACCCGCAGAAACAGCGACTAACGATTTCCGATAGCAGCCTCGATTGAGGCGATCACCATTGGGCAAAACGCATCACCATCACGGAGCCACGCGTGCGCGCTCCCTTGGGCTATCGAACCCCACCCCCATATCTGTGCCATAACGTATGTCGACCATAAACAGGAGCCAACCGATGACCGCTACAACCGAACGCGCCGTTCTCGCCGGCGGCTGCTTCTGGGGCATGCAGGAGCTGATCCGCAGCCAGCCGGGCGTGATCTCCACCCGCGTCGGCTACTCCGGCGGCGATGTGCCCAACGCCACCTATCGCAATCACGGCACGCACGCCGAGGCGATCGAGATCATCTTCAACCCGCAGGTGATCAGCTACCGCACCCTGCTGGAATTCTTTTTCCAGATCCACGACCCCAGCACGCCGAACCGCCAGGGCAACGATCGCGGCGTGAGCTATCGCTCGGCGATCTTCTATGCCAACGAGGAACAGAAGGACATCGCCGAGGACACCATCGCCGACGTCGACGCTTCCGGCCTGTGGCCGGGCAAGGCGGTGACCGAGCTGGCGCCGGTCGGCGATTTCTGGGAAGCCGAGCCCGAGCACCAGGACTATCTGCAGCACTATCCCACCGGCTACACCTGCCACTTCATCCGGCCGCAGTGGAAGCTGCCGCGCCGCGCCTGACGGTAAGCAGACCGACCCGCGTGCACGACGTCACTCGCGCACGCGGCGGCTCGCTCAATCAATGCAGCGACATCGCCCAGGTGATGTAAGCCGCATTGACGGCAGTAAGCGTCAGAGCTATCAGAAAAATAACGTCGGCCATTCGTTCGAGCCGATAGTTGCGGGTCAGGCTTCGGGTGCGCAAGGCCCAGTAGGACAGCAAGCAGGACGCTAGATAAAGCATCGCGTTCACTGCCAGCAGGTCTTCGGCCACCATGTCGGACTTGTGCGTGGAGATCACTACACGAATGATGCCCACCACCGTCAAACACACGCCCACCATGGCGGCGGAGGCGGTGAAGATATGGACACAGATGTTTTCATCCAGACGGATACGCTGGGACTTGCGGGGCGTGTTGACCAGAAAACTCATGGGGCTTCTTCGCTGATGAACGACTCCGTGATGGAACGCGGAACACGGGCAATAGTTTCATCATGGCCCGTCGCAGCGGGGTCGGCGATTCAGCGAACGAAGAGATAAGGTCAATAACGCCTGCGTCATGTCGTGTTCCGTCAACGCCTGGATAATCCGTCCTCGCTTGAGTGATCAGCGCGCGACTCGCATCGATATTTAGTGGGCAACGTCTCGCGATCGACTTCGCCTCGGTCACACACCATCTCGTTACGCGGCAAGCCGGCCGGCATCGCGTGATGCTTTGCCCCACGGCAGCGCAACCTCGGTAAAGTGCAGGCTGTGATCCGGTTTAGGGGACGGAAAAGCTGATGCCTGTGAGTCCATCGAAATACGTTCGCTATCGGCAGCGACTGCTGCCTTTTGCTGCCGCGTTGACCTTAGCGCTGTCATTGCAGGCATTCGCTACCGACGTTACTTACGAGACGGCGCGATGGCAGCGCGAGGCGCGCGACGTCACCATCACCCGCGACGACTGGGGCATTGCCCACGTGCACGGCAAAACCGATGCCGACGCCGTCTTCGGCATGGCCTATGCGCAGGCCGAGGACGATTTCAACCGCGTCGAAACCAACTATCTCAACGCGATGGGCCGGCTCGCCGAGGCCGAAGGCGAGTCGGCGATCTGGCAGGACCTGCGGATGAAGCTGTTTATCGACCCGGTCGCGCTGAAGGCGATGTACGCAAAAAGCCCGCGCTGGCTGCAGGCGCTGATGAACAGTTGGGCGGACGGCCTCAACGATTACCTGGCCGAGCATCCCGATGTGCATCCGCGCGTCATCCGACACTTCGAGCCGTGGATGGCGCTGAGCTTCAGCGAAGGCAGCATCGGCGGCGATATCGAGCGCGCGGCGCTGAACCCGCTGGAAGCGTTTTACGGCCGGAATCCGGCCGCGCTGGCGCGCGTCGATCCGCCCTCGAGCTGGAGCGAACCGACCGGATCCAATGGCATTGCGATTGCGCCCAAGCTCACCGTCGACGGGCACGCGCTGCTGCTGATCAACCCGCACACGTCGTTCTTCTTCCGCTCCGAACTGCAGATGAGCAGCGATGCCGGGCTCGATGCCTACGGCGCCGTGACCTGGGGCCAGTTCTTCATCTACCAGGGCTTCAATCCGCACATCGGCTGGATGCACACCTCGACTGGCGCCGACGTGGTCGACGAATTTGCCGAGACCGTCGTGCACGAGGACGGCAAGCTGTTCTATCGCTACGGCAGCGAGCTGCGGCCAGTGACCAGCAAAACCATCACCGTGCCGTATCGGGCGAAGAACGGCTCGATGGCCGAACGCCGCTTCACCGTCTACGCCACGCATCACGGCCCGATCGTGCGGGCCGCCGACGGCAAGTGGATCGCCATCGCGCTGATGAACAAGCCGATCGAGGCGCTCGAACAAAGCTGGTTGCGTACCAAGGCCAGCGATTACGTGAGCTATATGAAGGTTGCGGAGCTGAAGGCCAACTCGTCCAACAACACCATCTTCGCCGACGACAAGGGCGAGATCGCGTACCTGCATCCGCAGTTCATCCCACGGCGCGATAACCGCTTCGATTACACCAAGCCGGTCGACGGCAGCGATCCCGATACCGACTGGAAAGGCCTGCTGCCACTCGACGCCGCGCCGCACCTGCTCAATCCGCCGAACGGCTGGATCTTCAACACCAACGACTGGCCCTACTCCGCCGCGGGGCCTTACAGCCCGAAGCAGGCCGACTACCCGCGCTACATGGACAGCGTCGGCGAAAACCCGCGAGGCATCCACGCCACCACCCTGCTCACCGGCCAGCGCGACTTCACCCTGGCGTCGCTGATCGGCACTGCCTTCGATTCGTACCTGCCGGCATTCGCTCGGCAGATACCGATCCTCGTGGCCGACTACGACGCGCTGCCCGCCAGCGATCCGCTGAAAACAAAACTCGCCAGCCAGATCGCCCTGCTGCGCCACTGGGACTATCGCTGGGGCATCACCTCGATACCGACCTCGCTGGCGGTGTTCTGGGGCGACACCCTGTGGGATTCGGTCAGCAAGGCCGATACCGCCGAGGGCTTGTCGATCTACGACTATATGGCCGAGAAAGCCGGACCCGCAGCGCGCCTGCAGGCGCTGGTCGAAGCCTCCGACCGGCTGGAAAAAGATTTCGGCAGCTGGGGCACGCCGTGGGGCGAGATCAACCGCTTCCAGCGCCTCACCGGCGATATCGAGCAGCCATTCAATGACAACAAGCCGAGTATTCCAGTACCGTTCGTCTCCTCGCGCTGGGGCTCCCTCGCCTCGTTTGGCGCGCACCTCTGGCCGGGCACAAAGCGCTATTACGGCACCAGCGGAAACAGCTTCGTCGCCGTGGTGGAGTTCGGCCCCAAGGTGCACGCCCGCGCCATCACCGCCGGCGGCGAAAGCGGCCACCCGGACTCACCGCACTTCAACGACGAAGCCGAACGCTACAGCACCGGCAACCTGCGCACCGTCTATTTCTGGCCGGAAGAACTGCAGGGTCATATCGAGCGGGTGTATCACCCGGGGTCATAAGCGCTGGCTTAGAGCCTGTTCCCGATAAGCACACTGCCAGCGCAAAAAGCAGACATCCGCCAGGCGCGATCGGTCGCCGTCTCGACTGCCAACTAGATAGCGGACGAAGGTCAAACGCTCCTCGTCGCCACAACCGGCGGCACGGCGGCGGCGCGCAGCGCCGGTCCCAGCACGGCGAGCTGGCCGATCGACCACAGCGCGATCGCGCCGACCGGGAAATAGATCGCAGGCAGCCGCGGCAATTCGTAGTGCATCATCAGGAAAAGGTTGACGCCGTAGGCCAGCACCATGCCGAGCGCGATACCGATCGTGGCCAGGAGGAAGTTCTCAGTCTGGAAATAGTGCAGGATGTCGCCGCGGGTGGCGCCCAGCGCGCGGCGCACGCCGATCATGCGGCGCCGCTGTGCCACCCAGAAACTCGCCAGGCCGACGATGCCGAGCGCAGTGACGATGAGCAGTGCCACGATGACACCCACCAGCATGCCGGCCATGGCGCGGTCGTTGGCGAAAAACGCACGGCGCGCATGATCGTATGTACGCGCCTTCAATACGACACGATTGGGATTGAGCTGTTTGAGCTTGGCCACCGCCGCTTTCAGCACTGATTCTCTATGCTGCGGCGCGCAGCGGATGAAGTAGCTCGCACCATCGGCCGAGGTCATGCGAATCGGCCAATACGTGCTGTACTGCGCACCCTGCTGCAGGTTGTTCTGGCGCGCCAGAACGGCTATGACGCCGATCACGCGAAATGGAATGCCGCTTTCCGTGTAGAGCGTCTTGCCCAACGCTTCCTGTCCGGGCCACAACCGCTCGGCAATAGCCTGCGTGATGATCATGGTCTGTGGCAGACCCTTCATGTCGCCATTGTTCAAGGCGGCTACCGCCGTATCGAAATCGACGTATTCGCCGGGCTCGAAATTGCGTCCGGCCACCAAGCGCACGCCCAGTGTAGGCAGCAGGTTCTGGCCTAAATACTGACCTGCATCAAGCGTGTTCTGTTGCTGCTGAGGATCTAGCTTGATGCCGGTATTGGACGAGCCATCGAGTGAGAACGGCAGGTAGCGATCCAGCCCCACCTGCTTGACGCCAGGCATCTGTTGCAGCGCCGCCACGTCGTTCTGCGTCTGCGCCTTGGCATCGGGGGTATCGCCGATGTATCCCAACTGGATCTGCACCAGCTCGTGCTCGGCAATGCCGCTGGGCACGTCCATACGCTGCAGCCGCTGGCCGATCAGGAATACCGCGTTGCAGACGATGGCACAGGTCAGCGCGATCTCCAGAGCCAGCAGCCATGCGGTGAGCTTGTGCCGGCGCAGGGTGGAAAGAATCGGCAGGATGTCCATGTCAATTACTCTTCAGTTGCAGGGCGGGCGCGATCTGGCAGGCACGCCAGGCCGGCAGCAGACCGGCCAACAGGCTTGCGCCCAGCGCCAGCAGGAAGGTGGCCAGCAGCATCGCCGGATCCAGATGCGCCAACGGCGCGTACTCCGCTGGCTGTCGACGCACCAGCCACAGTCCGAGCAAGGCCAGCAGCAGCCCACCGATGCCTCCGGCAAGACCAACCACACCCGACTCCACCAGCAGCTGCGCGAACAGCGAGCGTTTCGATGCGCCCAGCGCGCGGCGCACGCCCAGCTCGCCGGCACGGCGCATGAACTTGGCCAGCATCAAGCCCACGGTATTGACCAGACACACCAGCAAAAAGCCGAATGCCAGCCAGGTCTGCAGGCGCACGTCATCCGGTACCACCTGGTTGTAGTCCAGCCACTGCATGACATCGCGCAGCTGGACATTAGGCGGCCGCTGGAAACGGCCGAGCGCTTTTTGCTGCTCCGAGTAATGGATGAGGAACGTCTTGTATGCGGCCGCCTCAGCTGGCTTATCCAGTTGCACCCAGAACTGCAGCCAGGCGCAGCGCGAAGCATGATCCGGATTGATGCCGGTACCCCCCTTGCCCCAGCAGTCGACGCTGCCGTCGTGATGCATGCCCACATCCTGCGAGCTGGACAGCGGCACGTAGACCCCTTCGTTTTCGTCATAACTCTTGCGAAGGAGGTCGTAGAACTGTGGATTGGGATGCCAGTTGCCGAGCACGCCGACGATGCGAAACTCGGCACCGGACAGGCGCAGCGTCTGGCCCGTGCTGTCCGTGCCACCGAACAGCTTGCCGTTGAGCGTGGCGCTGATCACCGCCACGCGTGCATGCGCTTCGTCGTCCGACGCGCTCCATGCGTGTCCGTATTCCAACGGCACGCCGAACATCGGAAAGAAATCGCCGGTGGTGTAACGCGCCGCTTCGTAGAACGGATCGAGCATCGTGTTGTGCCGCTGCACAACCACCAGGCCGCCGGTCATCAGCGCCTGACGATCCGCGCGTTTCGCACGCAGCAGGTTCATGCCGTCGATCCAGCTCACCTGATACATCGGTTGCGACTTGCCAGGCAGATAGCCGTTCATGTCGCGCGGATCGACCTGCGCGTAATACAACGTGCTGCTGCGACCTGGCAACGGATCACCGGACAGCACATGCAGTACGGTCAGCGTAGTCATGCTGGCGCCGATGCCCAGCGCAATCGCCAACACCATCAGCGCGGTAAGAACTTTGTTGCGTCTGAGACTGCGCAAGGCGAGATCAAAGTAATAGCCGAGCATTCCTCTCCTCCATTCACTTCCGCTTTTACAAGCAGGAGCTTGATCCGCCGCCAATCAGCTGGCAGCAGATTTGGGGTGAATGGAGACGTCGGCGTGGCGAGGGGGAACTATTGCCCCATGCGGGCGAATATCGCTACGCGATACCGTCGGCTGAGTCGGAGTACGCGGCCACTGTGCAGGTGCATTTCGTAGTCACCCTTAAAGAGGGGGGTGAGCGATGCGACAGAACCGAGGTTCACAGCTGTCGACTTGTGGATCCGTACGAAGCGCTGTTCCCCCAGTTGGGACAGCAGATCCTGCAGCGTCCTGCGCAGCAGGTAGTTGCGCGCAGCCGTGTGCACGTGGACGTAGTTGTCGTCGGCTTCAAGCCATTCGATGGATGCTGCATCGATCAGCTGTAAGCGCTCGCCGTCCGGTACGAGCAAGCGCTCGCAAGAAGGCGCCCGTGCTCGCCCAATCGCTACCGCTGGAGCGCCGGATTCATGGGCGTTCAGCCGATCCCTGACGCGCTGCACGGTTTGCGCAAAACGATCCATGTCATAAGGCTTGAGCAGATAGTCGACAGCATTGAGCTCGAACGCCTTCACCGCATGCTGGTCGAATGCAGTCACGAACACGATGAGCGGTGCACTCGACGGCTCAAGCTGCGCTGCGACCTGGAGTCCCGACAAGGTCGGCATCTGGACATCGAGAAAGGCCACGTCCGGGCGGAGCTGTTCGATGCACTGCGCCGCGGACAATCCGTCTTCGGCCGATCCGGCCACGGTCATACCCGGCTGTTCGGCCACCCAGCGTTCGAGCTTCTCGCGGGCTGGCGCCTCGTCATCGGCGATCACGGCGCGGATCATTGAATGGTGTCCATCAGCGGTATCAATACGCGCGCGGCAACGCCGTCGCCCTCGTTGCGGACCAGCAGGGATGCCTTACTGCCATAAATGATGCCGAGTCGCTCCCGGCCGTTGCGAAATCCCACTCCGTCACGTTGCTCCGGCACCAGCATGGAGCCCGAGTTGCTAATGACGATTTCCAGTGCGTCGCTTTCGCGCCGGACACTGACAATGATGGACACGTGCGCCACCGTGGGCTCGACGCCGTGCTTAAATACGTTCTCAAGCAAGGGCTGCAACACCAGTGCCGGAATGGGTGTGTCAAGCAGAGCCTGATCGATCTGCCAGTCCACCGTGACGCGATCCCGGAACCGTTCGAGCATGATGTCGGCATACAGCTCGAGCGTGCGCAGTTCTTCGGCGAGTGGTGTCATCTCATGCTCATTGGACCGAAGACTGATACGCAGCAGATCTCCCAGAGCGGCCACCAAACGGTCGGCTCGCGCCACGTCCGTATGCATCAGCGCCGAGACGGTGTTGAGCGCGTTGAACAGGAAATGTGGCCGCAGCTGGCCCTGGAGCCGTGCAAGCTGCGCCTCGGCCAGCGCTTTCTGCGTTTGTAGCAAACGTTGCCATTGAAATTGCCACTGTCCATAGGAATCGATACCGAACAGCACCCCGAGCCACAGGCCCGAGTTGTACGTCACTTTGAGGCTCTCATACACGACAATGAATCCCCACCGGCCCGAGGGTTCGTAGGTACGACCCACGGCGGCGTAGACGCCATACCGTATCGCGTAAACCGCCATAATCCAGGTGATGCAGACCAGCGGCAACCATCGCAGATACCTGGCAAACCAGATCAAGGGCTTGTCCAGAGGCGGCGCACGGCGCCCACGAAACCGGACGGCAAGCCACATCCATCCGGTCGAGACCAGCGCCGAACTCCCTTCCGTCAGGATCGGCTCCCACCACTGCGTGAGCGGATTACGGAGCTGATCCTCGATGGCGACACCGATCATGAGCAGCCAGAACGCTGCCCACAATGCCCAAAACGTGGACACGGTCTTGAGCGGAAACGCCGCGCCGTCATCGGCGTGGGCGCTTACCGGCTGCTGGCGGGATGACACGTTCATGGCGATCGAGTTTAGCCGCACCTGCGGCGACCGACGTCGCCCATGTGGCAAGCGGGACCTGAGCGGGGCGAACGGCCGCGGTCAGGGTATGAAACGTCGTCAGCTAGAAGCGTGTCTGGCGATGATTTCGACCAACTCAAAATGCAAGGTGACCAACTCGAAGCAATCGTGCAAATCCACATGGGGCATACAACGAATATGGCATTGCCGAAACTCTTCGGCACTCGAGAACGTCTCGCCACGCCACACTTCTTCCGGAACGTTGCCGAACTCTATCCGATAGACCTTGGTCGCCCGGATGATGCAGCGCAGGACCCGCTTCGGATCGTAGACCTCAATGAGATCGCCGGGCTCGTAGCTGCCGTCGCCATGTTCACCGTAAGGCTTGTAATATTCTTCGACCGTTTCCGAAGTCACGGTCTTGCGACCTTCCATCACGCTGACGGGAAGACTGTCGTCGTCCTCATGCGCGCTCCAGAAAGTCAGCCTCTTTCTCCGTTCCATATTTCCCTCATGAATTGAGCCAAAGCCGCATGCAGAGATTAACCGGATGTCTTGACGCTTAAATCGCCTCGATAGCCACGTGTCGCCGGATTGAGTGTCATATCGAACGCGTCGCTTCTACCGGAGGCACACGCGAAGCACGCAGCGCCGGAGCCAGGGTCGCTGCTTGGCCGAGCAGCAGAAGCATCAGCACGCCAGCCAACACGAAATCGATGGGCAGCAGTCTCATTTCGAAGTGCCGCACCAGCCACCAACTCATGCCCATGGCCAACACCGAACCGACCATCACGCCGGCTGCGCTGATCAGGAAATTCTCAGTAAGGAAATACGAGAGAATGTCGCCTTTTCTCGCTCCAAGCGCGCGGCGCACGCCGATTTGCTTACGCCGTTGAGCGACCCAGAAGCTCGTCAACCCGACTATGCCGGCGGCAGTAATGACCAGCAACACGGCGCAAATGATGCCCATCAGAGCCGCCATGCCACGATCTGCTTCATATGATTTTGCGCGAACCTGCGCAAAGCTCCGCACACCGCGCTCGGGGTCGATGATTCGCAATCGGCTTTGCGCGAACAACGCCTTGGGTGCCTCACGCATGGCGTCGGCCAACTCGCGTGGCCTGGCGCGCACCAGGTAGATGCTGCGATCCTGAATCAGTCTGGCAGGCAGCAGCACCGCGTTGTATGCCCTGCTGTCCGGGCTCTGCGCGAAAGGGCCTTGCAGCGTATCGGTTACTCCAATAACCACACCAGGCTCGCCATGCATCGTCACATAGACCTTTTTGCCCAATGCAGACTGATTCCGGAAAACTTGTTCTGCCAGCGCCCTGGAAAGGATGACTTCAGCCGGCGCGATCGCTCCGTTGTTGGTCATGTCGGTGATCTCGTCAGGATGGAAGTTCCGTCCCGCGATCAGCTTGACGCCAAGGGCTGCCAGCGTGTGGTCATCCGCAAAGTAGCGAGCGATATCGGCGTTGCCCTGGCTCTGTTCTGCCGTCAGCGAAAAAGAACTCGTCCAGCCCTCTCCGCTGAGCGGGTAGCTATTGACCTGCGACGCGTCCTGCACACTCGGTAAGTGCCGCAAAGCGATCAGGTCCGCCTGAATTTGCGCATCGGTACGCTGCGTCGACGATTTGTCCACCCATTGGTTTTCAATTGCAAAAAGGTTGGTCTCTTCTATCCCACTTGGGCGATGCACGCGCTGTAGCCTTTGCTGAATGATGAAAAGGCCATTGCATACGATGGCCAGCGTCAGCGCGATCTGCATGGCAATCAGCACGGTTCCGGCCTTATGCCTGCGGAGTGCAACAAGTATGGGTTTGATTTGCACGCGTCGATTCCCTGCTTAGTTCGACTTCAGCTGCCATGCCGGCTGCACGCGGGACGCCCGCCAGGTTGGATAAAAGGCCGCCACTACAGTTGCCAAGACAGCGGTCCCAAGGGTTAACCCGATCAGCGCGAAATCCACGTGCGCCAACCGAGCAATCTCTGGTTTGAACAACAGCCCGAGGCCGAACATGCCTGCGTAAGTAAGGATCAGACCCAGCAAGCCACCCGCCAAACCTACCGTGCCAGCTTCAACCAGATACTGACAATAGATGGCGATACGCGAGGCGCCTAGCGCACGACGTACCGCGATTTCAGCCGAACGTCGCATGAATTTTGCCAAAAGCAGGCCAATCGTATTGACGATGCAGATAACGAAAAAGCTGACTGCCACCAGCAATGAGACGCTGGCCTCCGGGGGCACCACCTGGTTGACATCGAGGTATGCGTTCACATCGTACAAGCGCACGTTCGGTGTCCATTGAAAGCGCCCTTCGTGCTGCTGCAGAGCAGCGTATGCGGTGAGAAACTGGCGATAGTCAGCCACTTGTTTTGGCCCAGCCAATTCGACCCACACCTTCAGCCACACGCACTCGCCGTGCAACCAACTGTTCCAATCGGTACCGTCGTTAACGGACCCGCAGCTGTAACCGGTCGTCGCGGTTTGCAAATCGAGTGCGCGGTTATATGACACATACAGGGTGGAACGCTGCGCGCCGCGCTCGCCATGCAGGGGCCGTTCGGCAAGGTCGCCAAAGCCATACGGAAAATCCACCGCAGCTATGCGAAACGGCTGGCGGTGGAAGATCTCGCCAGCGAGGCGTCGATGAGCGTGCCCAGCTTTCACGCGCACTTTCGTGCCGTTACCAACACCTCGCCGATGCAGTACCTGAAATCCACGCGCCTGCATCAGGCGCGCCTGCTGATGATGCGCAACGGACTGACCGCGGCTGCCGCGTGTGCCAAGGTCGGCTACGAAAGCAGCTCGCAGTTCAGTCGTGAATTCAAACGCCTTTTCGGCCGCACGCCGGTGGATGAGGTCGAGCGAATGAAACGCCGTTTCGCGCTGCCGCCCCCCGCCGCGCCATCGGCCTATGTTTCATCGCACTGACGGCGCTATCGCGGACGATCGAGGATGCCGTGCCTAGCCAATAGCTTTGGCGGTAGGTTGTCTGATCGTCAAAGCTGAATGCCGATTGCAGCGTTGGCGCTTTTTCCGATTCTCGGCCCGTATCCACAAAACTCATCGCGGGTAAATTTTTCATCGACCATCTGACGACCGGCATCGTGCAACTCAGCGAACAGCCGCTCACTGCAAGTCAACTGCTGTGATCGAGGATGATCTTCCAGCCGCCTGGCGTCCTTTCCCACAGCAGCGAGAACACGCCGTCGTCCTTGGTCACTTCGCCGTGGGCGCTGCGATCGAGGTGGAAACGGCCGGTGACGGCGGCGTAGCGCACCACGCCGTCGGCGCCGGGCAACAGCCGCACGTCGATAGCCGAAAACGTAAGGCGCCCCATCTGCGCCCTGGTCGCATAGTGCTGGCGGTAGCTGGCGAGAATGTCGCGATAGCCCTTGCGGACGCTGGAACCGACAAAGGTGGTATCGGAGGCATCCTTGTAACCCTGCATGAAATCGTCGACGTCGCCGCGATTCCAGGCTGCCTGCTGCTGTGCCATCACTTGCTTGATGGCGGTGGTATCAGAGCCCATGGCCGTCTGCACGCTCGTCGCCTCGCCAGCAAAAACCGGCAGGGAAACCACTGCTGCGAACGATATAAAAACGACCCTGATTAGAAATCTCGCTGCTGCCATCCTGTTCTCCGGCTATCTAAATAAAATCACCCGCAACGTCTACCTAGCCCACTCCACCCGACAACTATCGGCGGGCTTGTTGCAACGCCGGCGGAATTGAATGAGCGATGAGATGTTTCCGACGCACCAAAAAACAGACCGCACCCAGCGGAAAAGACACCGAGACTATCCATGGCCCATACATCTGGGAAAACGCCGAAGCGCTGAACAGCTGTATCGATAGCAGCATGAAAACCCAGTGACCGGTGGTCCAGTTCAACGAAAACTTGCCGAAGCCGACAAGGATAAAAATGATCCACAGCCACTTCCGCTTGGCGATGCGTGTTCGTACGCAAAGCACCAGGGCAAAAAATGTAACGATAACGGCCAGCGCAGCCAGCGCCAGCACGCCGTAATAGACAGCCGTTTTCCCGCCGAGCGTGAACTGATGGGATGCCTCCAGCGACTGTGGCAGCGGATTGACGTTCAAACCGATAATCGTGCTGACGCCATTCGCTTTCTTGATCGCGACATTGGCCATCAGCCAGCGATCCGGATACTGATATTCGAACGTGACGTTGGTGCTGCCGACACCATTGACGATGGATCGGTTGAAACCGATGACCTTCACTGATACCGGATTCTGCGGCGGCATTTCAGCGGCCATGTGCACCAGTACATCATGCATGTTGGGCGGCCGGATCGATGGATCAATATCCTTCTCGATCGGATCAAACTGATGCTGCCGCAACAGATCGATATAGTGCGTAGCCGTCTGTTGATCGGCCGGCGGCACCATCGCCTTCATCATGTCCGACTGATTGCAACCGGCAGCCATCGCCGCCACCAGCAAGACGACGGCGATCATTACTTTGCGCATGACTTCCCCTTCTCAAGCCGTCCAAAGCCCTTGGGGCTTTAGGCCATTGTCGCGAGATTATTCTCTATTCGGCTCTTAGGCAAAACGTGCGCCCTGACCGATTTTTCCGATGCGCCATCGTTCCGCGCTGGTTAGACTGTCAGCGCAACATCAGCTTTCAATGGTCATGGGACAAGGAAATCCGCACATGAAAAAGTCATTCTTCAGTGCTGCCCAGTGGGCGATGCTTGCCGCAATCGGCGCCACCTATGTGTCGAGCGCCCATGACGCGGCGGGGGAAACAGCTTCTCCACAAGTGGCACCAGCATCAGGCTCGACAGCCCTACCTGCTCCGCCGCCACAGCCACCACCCTTGCCGCCGCCACAGCCACCGCCGTTTTTTTCTCATGCGTCGCACGGCGGATCGACCAAACCGTTTGCTTTTGGTAGCGACATCCGCCGGCCGGATCTGATGCCCTCCATTTCGGCAAGTTGTGGATTTATAAATCTGCACCTTCCAAAACGTATAAAGATCTTTGCGCTGCAGGGAAGCGGTATCAAACAGGATTTCCAAATTGATCAAAGCGGCGAAATGGCGACGCAGGCAGATGTCGCGGTCAACGAACCATCGACTCCCGTCGTGCTGATACTGGGCAACCATGCGCCCACCATCTGGAATATCGGCTGGACGCGGGGAACACATGTCATTGCCGTGATCGCTGGCGGGTACGGCCAACAGATTCTCAACGGTCTATCGCCAGACGTCGCCGTACGCAGCATCAGCGGGACCGGCAAAGACGCATGCAGCAGCTTCCTGTCACCGCTGGACAGGGAAAACGGCGTCAACCCGGTTTCACGTCAGGTGTTCGGCCAGCCGGTCGACATGCTTTACCCGGTGAAAGACGGCAAGGTCGTGGCTGGCGAACCGCTGCCGGCCCATGTGTCGCTGGTCACCGACGATTCGGCGAGACAGCCGGCATCGTTCCAGATCCCCAAGTCGGATTGGGCCGGACCACCGGCTCTCGCCGAAGCGACACAGGCGGGCTATCTGCGTCCAGCCTCCGACGCCGACGCCGACGCGTGGCTGGCCGCAAAACATCCGTCCTCGGACGACGACGATTTGCCGCCCAACGCCAACGGCAGCCCAAAACGCCGTCTGTTTGTGATGAACGGCTACGTGGTCCTCAAAGCCTATACCCTGCCAAAAGGACTTTATGGCACGCATGCAGCGACCTTTTTTGTTCCCAAGGGTGTACCGCGCCCCAGTGGCGACCCCGGCCACTCGACTATCTATGACTTCAATACGGGCGAATGCATCGGTGTTATTTGCCGCGCAAGGGCGGCATTACGCAGTGCCGGTACACCCTAGCCGTTGCTGCATGCTCGGTTGAGCGAGCACGCCACATTCACCGCGAAGCCATACTGATTCAGCGCCACATTGGAGTAGAGGCCGAGCTCGGCAGCGTCGTGCGCGATCACCTTTGATTTTGAAGCAAGCTATCCAAGCGCCAGTCAATTGGATTGCATGCCTGTTCGGGGTTACGCCATTGTCGAACATCGACAAGCGGGTTCGGTAGAACGCGGCGTGGCAGCGGCCCGAACGCCGCCCGTTGCGCAGCGCATGACTAAGTAAAGATGGCGCCGAGGCGTCGCTGCTGGGCTACAGTGCAGCCATGGATGGACGTCCGCCCAGTGGCTCCACAACCGCACCCCGCCGTGGCGGCAGCCGTCGGCTGGCGTGGTTGTTTGTGGGCCTGATTCTGGCTTTCGCCCTGCCGTACGCCTGGTGGCCTCTGAACGGAAACCAGCGCTGGGGACTCTATTGTGTGCTTGCGGCCGTGGCGATCGCGCTGACCTGGGTATTTACCCTGCGCTATCGCCCTCCCGCTACCTGGTACTGGCTGCTCGCCGGATTTACCTGCAACGCCATCGCCGACCTGCTTTATTACCGGGAGACGGTATATGCGCGATCCACCATAGTTTGGCCACGCTGGTCTGACATAGTTTGTCCCTGACGATTCCATGCAGCTCTGCGAACTTGGTTGCCCGGAGCAACCGGCGGCGCTTCGCACTCGCCGAAAGCTGGTCGTAACCAGTAGCCGTCTGCTCGCAAGCGAAATACCGCGTAATGACGAAAAATTGCAGGCAACAAAAGAGCCTCATACTTCAGAGGAAGTATATGCAGAACTGGCGGACGGAGCGGGATTCGAAACTGCTGCAGGCTACGCGCAGGCCTGATTTCCAAGCGTGCCAGCGGGGACAAACTTGATGGACATCCGTCAAGGTTTGGCCACGCCCGTCAGACATAGTTTATCCCCGATGATTCCATGCCTGCCGCTTCCGACACGCACGAACGAAGCGTGATCGCGTCTGGCATATCGCCGCGAAGCGCACGAAGGTCGCGGCGATCGATGATCGAACCTTTCGAGCGCCTCGAGATTCGGACCTACGCGCGCCGTCAGCACAAAGATTCCGATGGGAAGCCTACACACACGAAGTTCTCCGTGAGCTGGGCTTAAGCAAGCCAAGGCAGCTAACCCCGGCGTATAACGAACGGGTCAAGCCCGCGGCAGTGACTTCTAGACAGGGTGCCCCAAGTCGCCACACATACGACTGGCCAAGCTGTCGTGTCTCGGAACCTCCGCAGGCTCGCCGCGCCCGCATTGCCGGATAACCCTGCTGAAATACTTTTTCGAGCTTGTTGGTCACTTTCGCGGCGTGATCGTATCAGGAGCTGTTTGCCCGGCCCAAAAACGTAAGTAGTCCCCCCTCAAGGCAACACTTAGGAGTACGAAGAACCTATGATTTAGATGTATTTTTTACGGTTTGGGGTCGTCGCGGCAACGCGAGTTTCGCATGTAAGGGATTGCTCATATTCTGGAAAAAAGGACGTAGCGCCTTTCCTTCAGAAAGAGAACCGCCATGCAAAACCATCCGAACACCCAGGGCTCGGCTCCGGGGCAGAACGTTGTTGCTGTCTCAAAAATATTTCCCATCGTAGTAGCCGTCTTTGTCGGCTTCCTGACGATGGGACTACCGCTACCAGTATTACCCGTTCGCATCCACGAAGTGCTCGGTATGAGCACATTTGTCGTCGGTATCGTGATTGGTGTGCAGTTTGTCGCGGGTGTACTGACGCGCGCATGGGCTGGCGGTCTTGCCGATACGCGTGGCGCGAAGAAGGCAATGCTCCTGGGTCTTACAGTGGCATCCGTGTCCGGTTTGACCTATGGCATCTCGATCGCGTTTTCGGGCATGCCGAATGTCGCTGTCGGTCTTCTTCTTGTAGGTCGCTTGTTGCTTGGCACGGCCGAGAGCCTTGTGGTCAGTGGGGCACTCACCCTGAGCGTCGCACTGGTCGGACCGAAGAATGCAGGTAAGGCGATGGTCTGGGTCGGCATTGCCATCTACGCGGCGTATGCCGCCGGTGCTCCCGCAGGGATTGCCATCAGTTCTCAAGCTGGATTCGTTGGCGTCGCCGCGGCTATGGTTCTCATTCCGCTCATCGCACTGCTGGTGATGATTGCGGTGCCGCATGTCGCACCACCTGTCGCGCCCCGCATTCCCTTCTACCGCGTGATCCGTACCGTACTCATGCCGGGTTTCGGTCTTGCCTTGTCCAGTGTCGGGTTCGGCGGCATTACCGGCTTCGTCGCAATTCTGTTCGCGGCTCGGCATTGGGACAACGCGTGGCTCGCCATCACGGCCTTCGGCCTCGCCTTTATCGTCGCGCGCCTTTCCTTCGGCCATCTGCCGGACAAGATCGGAGGCGCCCGTGTCGCACTGGTTTGCGTCGTCATCGAAGCGTTGGGTCAGCTCCTCATCTGGGGCTCCGGCACACCGATCATGGCCTATGCGGGCGCGGTACTTACGGGCCTCGGCTACTCACTCGCATTCCCGAGCTTTGGTGTCGAGGCAGTGCGCCATGTTCCGCCCCATAACCGTGGCGTTGCGATGGGTGCCTATGTCGCATTCCTCGACCTTTCCCTTGGCATCACCAGCCCCGCCATGGGCGCCTTAGCGGCCAGCTTTGGCGCCGCGTCGGTCTACCTCATGAGTGCCGTGGCTGTGGCTCTGTCGTTCTTCGTCGCGCTTCGTCTGATGCTGAGCAATAGCTCGCGCACCTGAAACCGCTCACTGGACTCTTTTCCCATGCAAATGACAACGCACGTTTCGTGGCGCATCGCCGCGAGGAGCCCGCTCATTCTCGCAGTCTGCATTCTCGCCGCCGGCTGCGGCAACAGTGCTCAGAACGCACAGATGCCGCCATCCAAAGTCTCAATTGTCACCCCCGTGGCGACAGCAATGACAACTTCTGTCCCTTATACCGGTCGCCTTGAGGCGATGCAGTATGTCGCCTTGCGGGCTCGGGTATCCGGTGTGCTCAAGTCGATCGACTTTCGTGACGGCGACCGCGTGAAGGCTGGCCAGCGCCTCGTGGAAATTGATCCGGCGCCGTTCCAGGCATTGCATGATCGCGATGTGGCGAAGGTCAATGAGGCTAAAGCGCGGCAGGCACTGGCCTCTAAAATGTTTGAACGCGATATGAAGCTGAAGTCCAGTGGCTCGGTGAGCGACGAAGACCTCGAAAAGAGCACCGCAGAAAAAGCGGCGGCGGATGGCGCGCTGGGTTCCGCGATGGCGCAGGAGCGTGTATCCGCACTTGATCTTTCCTACGCGACGGTGGTTGCACCGGCAGATGGTCGGATATCGGAGAAGAAGATCGATGCGGGTAACTTCGTCACCGGCGGAGTATCCAATGGGACTGTCCTGGCGACCGTGACGTCGATCGATCCAGTGCGCGTGTCCTTCGACGTATCCGAACCGGATTATCAGCGGTTCGCGGCCGCGGCGGTCGGCTCCGATACCCAACGGACCCTTTCGATATATGTCGGCGACAGCCAGCAACCTCGTCAGGCCCGGGTCGACTATGCTGGCGTCGAAGAGGACCGTGCCTCTGGCACCGTTCGCCTGCGCGCCATCCTCCCCAACGCCGACGGTGCGCTCTTGCCTGGCTTCTTCGCCCGCGTCCAGCTGCCATTGGCTGGCCCCATCCAAGCCTTGACCGTACCTGACGCACTGGTTCTCAGCGACCAGGATCGACGCCTATTGATGGTCGTGGACAAGGACTCGAAGGTAAGCCCCCGACCGGTCGTGATTGGCGACCGTGATGGCGCCAGGCGATTCATCCTCAGCGGACTGATTCCCGGTGACCGCGTCATCGCGGACGGGCTCGCTCGTGTTCGCCCGGGCGACCGCGTGGAAGTCGTGCCCGCACAAACCGGAGATTGACCATGCGTTTTGCTAGCTTCTTCATTGAGCGACCGGTTTTCGCGTCGGTCTGCTCGCTTATCCTGCTGCTGGTTGGCGGCGTCCTGGGCATGCGGTTGCCCATCTCGGAATTCCCCGAGATCGTTCCACCGACGGTCACTGTGCAGGCCTCCTATCCCGGCGCCTCGGCGGAAGTGATCGCGGAGACGGTCGCCACGCCTCTTGAGCAGGAGATCAACGGCGTCGATGGCATGCTTTACATGACGTCACAGTCGACCGGCGACGGCAATGTAACCATCAGTGTCGTGTTCCGTACGGGTACGGACATCGACGAAGTGACGCCCCTGGTCCAGAGTCGAGTCTCTGTGGCCGAGGCCAAACTACCTGACCAGGTTCGCCAGGCCGGCCTGAAGGTCAGGAAGACCTCGCCCGATCTCATGATGGTGGTGTATTTGGTCTCTCCTCACGGAACGCTGAACCAGCAATACCTCTCCAATTACGCCACGCTGAACATCAAGGATGCGCTGTCTCGCTTGGAAGGCGTCGGCGACATCTACCTGCGCGGACAGCGAGACTATGCGCTGCGCGTATGGCTGGATCCGGGAAAGCTATCCGAGCTTTCCCTATCTCCCGATGCGGTGATCGACGCTATCAAACGCGCCAATGCCCAAGTCTCGCCGGGCGTCCTTAATTCGCCACCCGGGAAGGGCGCCAATGGCGCTTGGCAGCTGCAGGTGCTCACACGCGGCCGTCTCACGGACGTAAAAGACTTCGCCAATATCGCCGTGTCCAGCAATGCCGCCACGGGTGCGACCATTCGCTTGCGTGACATCGCGCGTGTCGAGTTGGCTGCACAGGACTACAACAGCGACACCCTCCTCGATGGTTCGTCCACGGTTGATATCGGCATCAACCAGAAACCTGGGTCCAACGCCCTGGAGACGGCCGATCGGGTGCTTGGGAAGCTCAAGGAACTGAAGAAAGATTTCCCTGCCGACTTCGACTACCACGCTTACTACAATCCCACCGAGTTCGTGCGCACATCGATTGAGAACGTGTTTCACACGCTCCTTGAGGCGACGGTGCTGGTGGCTCTGGCAGTGATGCTGTTCCTCAAAACCTGGCGCGCGGCGATCATCCCGATTCTGGCCATTCCCATTTCGTTGCTTGGCACGATGGCACTGATGCCAATCTTCGGTGTGTCCCTGAACAACCTCTCGCTCTTCGGCATGGTGCTCGCCATCGGCATTGTGGTCGATGATGCGATCGTGGTCGTGGAGAACGTCGAACGACACATTGCAGAAGGACTGTCACCACTTGAGGCCTCGCATAGGAGCATGGCCGAGGTGGGCATCGCGGTGATCGCCATCGCGCTCGTGCTCATTGCGGTATTCATTCCCGCGGCGCTGGTGCAGGGCATTGTGGGCATGTTCTTCAAACAATTCGCCGTCACTATTGCGCTAGCCACGGCGATTTCGGCCTTTGTATCGCTAACGCTCTCTCCGGCGCTCGCCGCGAAACTGTTCTCGGCTGATCACGGGAAGAGCACCGGCCCCGTCGGGCGTGCGCTTGAGGCGTTCGACCATCAGTTTGCCCGCCTGTCTGCACAATACGGTCGCTTCACCGCGTTTTTCATCGGTCGCCGCACCCTCGTGCTTCTGGCGTATGTCGTACTCATAGGACTTACGGTGTGGCGTGTGGTGGTGACACCGCATGGATTCGTGCCGCAGATGGACCGCGGTTACGCCATTGTCTCTATTCAGTTGCCACCGGGTTCCACCCTTGCGCGAACCTCCGCCGTCGCTTTGGAAGCTTCCCATCGCCTGAACAAATTGGCGGGTGTAGCGCACACCTCGTCGATCTCGGGAGTGGATGGAGCGACGTTCACCAATGCGCCAAACGCCGCGGTAGTGTTTGCCGTATTCGACGACTTCTCAGAACGGGTTAAAAAAGGCCTCGATGGCGATCAGATGCTTGGCGATCTCAGGAAGGCGCTGGCTCCGATCGCTGGTGCACGGATTCTCGTGATTCCGCCGCCTGCGGTAGCAGGAATCGGCACTGGCGGTGGCTTCAAACTGTTTGTCCGCGACCGCGCAGGCCACGGCGCGGCAGCTCTCCAGCGGATGGTGCAGAAGATTGGCATGGATGCGGCGCATGAGCCGGCGGTCGCCAACGTGTTCTCACCGTTCAATGCCAATTCGCCCAGCGTCTTTGCTGATATCGACCCGGCAAAGGCGGAGATGCTCGGACTGCCGTTGGATCGCATCAACAGTGCGCTGACCGCCTACCTGGGGTCGTATTACGTCAACGACTTCAACCTGTTTGGTCGCATTTTTCAAGTCGATGTCCAAGCCGACCAGGCGTTCCGGCGCGACCCCTCGGACATTACGTCGATCCGGGTGCGCTCCAATGCCGGTGTCATGATTCCTTTGGGTAGTGTCGCCACAGTGAAGCAGACGACGGGCCCCTTCCGCGTCGCCCGCTACAACCTGTTCAATGGCGCGGAAGTTCAAGGTGCGGCCGCGCCGGGGTATTCGACGGGCCAGGCCATCGCCGCGATGGAAAGCATTCTTGGCCGCGATCTGGAGCCGGGCTACGACTTTGAATGGACCGAGCTGGCTCTGCAGGAGAAGAGCGCGGGTGGGTCGAGTTGGGTCTCTGGCGTTCTGGCTGTGCTGTTCGTCTTCCTGGTGCTTGCGGCTCTTTACGAGAGCTGGCTCCTGCCCTTGAGCGTGATTCTTATTGTGCCGATGTGCCTGCTGGCCGCGCTGGTCGGCGTGTCTGCCCGTGGCTCCGACGTCAACGTGCTGACTCAGGTCGCTTTCGTGGTGCTGATCGGTTTGGCCGCCAAGAACGCGATCTTGATCATCGAGTTTGCGATGCAGGCAAAGCGTCAGGGCATGTCCACGGTCGATGCCGCCATCCACGCGGCGCACGTGCGCTTTCGTCCGATCATGATGACCTCCATCGCCTTCATCCTGGGTGTGATCCCGCTCGTCCTGGCCAAGGGAGCGGGTGCCGAAATGCGGCAGGCGATGGGTACGGCAGTCTTCTTCGGAATGATTGGCGTGACGGTCTTCGGACTAATTTTCACGCCGGTCTTTTTCTTCGTATTCGGTAAGCGCGCAGGCGCGATGCCGCCTAAGATGATTGAGGGTGACTCTCATGAACACAACGCGTAAAGCGTGGTTGACGCTCGCTATGTTGACGTCCGTTTCCTTGGCGGGGTGCGCGGTCGGTCCTGATTATGTGGCTAAAGACAGCAGCCTAGCCTTGCCGACGGCGTTTCCGTCGATAGCAAGTGCGGACCTTCGAGTCAGTTCGCAGCCATCACGATGGTGGGAAGGATTTAACGACGCGATCCTCAACGATCTTGTCGACAGGGCATGGAGTGCAAACTTCGACGTGCGATCTGCCAGCGCACACTTGGAGAGTGCCCTGGCCGAGGTGCGCGCAACCAAGGGCGAGTTTTTTCCATCGCTATCGGCGGACGAAAGCATTGGCAGGTCTCGGCAGTCGGAACTGACTAGCACCACGGGAACTCCCGATACGGCAACGCCGACGACCGCATCATTGGGTCTGAGTTGGCAGCTCGACCTTTTCGGGCGCATTCGTCGCAGCGTCGAGCTTGCCAATGCCGATGCGTCTGCACAGGAACGGGCGCGTGATGACATGCGCCGCCTGATCGTCGGCCAGGTGGTCCGCACCTACGCCGAACTACGTGGGAACCAGGAGGAACTGCAACTCGCGCGAGAGCGCGCTAGCGACGCTCAGGTCTTGTGCACCATAACCGAGGTGGACGGCGCAGCTGGCCGTGCGAGCGCACAGGATGTGGCGCTGGCTCGTGCAAATGTCGCGTCGATACAGGCGGACATTCCCTCGCTGGAGGCGCGTGTGCGTTCGGCGCTGGATCATCTGGCATCGTTGGTTGCCGTAAAGCTCGACGATCCCCTGATGGCGGAGCTGGCGCGTCCGCAATCCCTGAGCGTACCGGTGTTCGTCACCGTGGACACGCCATCGGATCTCCTCAAGCGCCGACCTGACGTCCGCGCAGCCGAGCGAAAGGTGGCCGCAGCAACAGCAAGGATCGGTATCCAGACGGCCGATCTCTATCCGGATCTATCTATCGGTGGCGTGCTCGGCTTCGGCGCGTTGGCGCCTCGCAGGCTTGGGAGCGACGCGTCGCGACTGTGGAGCGGAGGGGTGGACGTGTCGTGGACCCCTTTTAACGGGGGCGCAACGCGGGCGCGCATTCGTGCCGCAGGCGCTGCCGCCGACGCCGCGCTTGCCGATTACGACAAGACCATGGCCGTGGCGCTTGAGGAGGCTGATGTCGCGATCAACGAGTATGTGACCGCCGCGCACAGGGACAAGCTCATCAGCCAGTCGTCGCAGGAAGTGAGTAACGTTTATGCGGTGCGGAAAGCCGAGTTCGAGGCTGGACGAGCGTCTCGCCGGTCGTTGCTGTCAGCAGGGCAGGATGACCGGATCGCCCGCTCATCGGCGGTCGGCGCCAGGACGGACCTGGAGCTACGGATCGTCGATATGTATACCGCCTTTGCCGGCGGCATGGATGCTCCGCCGAAGCAGTCTGAGGCCCGGTCATCTGCCCCAGCGACCGAGGACAATACCGCCCAAAGGTGAGCACGGCGTCCTTTGTTCCGTGATGAAATAGGCTAAAACTATGAAAAATAAAGATAGTTTCGTCTTGATATGAGCCAGTCGGACGCGAGTAGAAGACGTGAGGGATTGCTCATATCCTTATTCCCACGCCTAGCCTCTCGAGGCCATAGCACTTCACTCGCAACGCGGAGGGACGATGGACGCGTTCAGTAACATCTCGTTTTTTTTCGTGCTTCTAGTCCTCACGGCATTCTTTAACTACACCGAGATGGCCTTCATCGCATCGCGCGATACCACGCTCCAGACGATGGGCAGTCAGGGGCCCATGGAGCGCGTACTCCGGCTCAAAGCGCGGCCAGGCTTGTTCCTGGCCGCGATTCGCGCCGGCGACCTTGTCACCGACATGCTGATGGGCGCTTTCGTCATTACCTGGCTCACCAAGTTGGTGAGCGATGCCTTGGCCATGACGCCTATCGCGGGCTCCTACGCTAAGACTGTTGCATCGATTGTTGTCTTTGCGGGCGTATCGTTTGTCGCGCTCGTGTTTTCGGATCTGGTCCCCAAAAGCATCGCGCTGAATCAGCCCGAACGCGCCGCCATGGCAACCGCGCGACCGCTGAGCGTTCTTATATTCCTGACACACCCGTTTCTCTACCTTCTCGAAGGTGCCAGCCAGCTGATTCTCAAGGCGTTCGGCGTGAAGAGCGAGGCTCGCCGGCATGTGACGCAGGAAGAGATTCGTCTCATCCTTGTGCAAGGCATGAGCACCGGCGCCATCGCGTCCGCAGAGCATTCCATGATGGATCGCATCCTGGACCTGGCGAAACGACAGGTGCGTACCGTGATGACGCCACGGCGAGAAATCGAGTTCGTCGATATCACTTGGGATACCGCTACGATTTATGCTCGCGTCGAGTCGTCAACGTCGTCGCGAATGGTGGTAACCGGTGCAATGGGTCTGGATGAAGTCCGTGGTATCGCTCCCCGCGTCGACATTCTTCTTGCATCGCAGTCGCGCGATGCCGTTCTGACAGAACGGACGTGGGCTGCCCCAGTCTACGTCTCCGACAATGCCAGCGTGTTGGAGCTTCTTGATACCCTCAAAAGCGTCAGGCTGCATGTGGCCATCGTCGTCGATGAATTCGGATCTGTCGTGGGCTTAGCGACCCTTGCCGACATTCTCTCGGCGGTGGCGGGTGATATTCAGGGAGCCGGCGGTCATCCATCGAAGAACGAATCGGACGACCTGGTTGCCCAGAGCGACGGATCGTTCCTGGTCGAGGCGCGTCAGCCCGTCGACGACCTGCGCGAATTCATGGGCATCACTGAAACGAGGTCTGACTACCAGACGTTGGGTGGCCTTGTCATTGACCAGCTAAGGCGTCTGCCGGTGGCAGGCGATTGTGTCGACGCTGGTCGCTTCCACCTTGAGGTGCTCTCGGTCCGTGCCGGCGTGATCGGTCTTATCCGTTTGACACCTCTTAGCATTGATTCTTGACCCATCTTCCGGCGTATCCATCGGAGCCGTCATGTCTAAGCAAAAAATCAAGGTCGTTCGAAAGCGGCCCCGTCAGAGTCGTTCGAAAGATACGTTTGAAGTGATTCTCGAAGCCGCCGCCGAGGTTCTCGAGTCGGACGGCTTCGCGGGTTACAACACCAACGCGGTTGCCGATAGGGCCGGTGTGAGTGTGGGCTCGGTCTACCAGTATTTCCCTAACAAGGACGCCCTCACTATCGTTCTCATCGAGAGGGAGACTAGCCTTCTCCTGAAAGATGTGGAAGCCGCGTCGGCACTGGACGATAAGTACGCCGCGGTGTCCGGCTTAGTCAATGCATGCGTACACCATCAGATGCGTCGACCTGCTTTGGCCCGACTCCTCGATTTGGAGGAAGCTCGCCTACCTATCCAGGGACAGAATCGCAATGTGATCGATCGGCTCCGGCAGGCATGCGTCGAGAGTGCGGCTGGCTTTCCTGCATCCGAAGATTACGGAGCCGATCTTGCGGCAGCAGATGTCGTCGCCATGATTCGTGGCATGGCGGATGCGGCGGGCGATCGGGGTGAGACAGACATGCTAGTGCTGCGTGCGCGTATCGAAAGAGCCGTATTTGGCTACCTAAGGCAGCACATGAATTCGAAGACACCGAAAAGCTGATTGCCACGGCCGAAAAATTGTACGGGCCCTATGCGTGGGGTCTTTACGATCTTCTGGTGCTTCCCCCCGGCGTTTCCGGTCGGTGGCTCGTAGAATCCGAACATGACGTTCACAACACCCACGCTGTTGGTCGGAGACAAGAGCGTGGTCTGGGTGACTTCAACGAGTTGGCGCATTCGTAGTCGGGCAACACGGTGATCGTGCACCCTCGGTGTGGCGACTGTGGGAATACGAGACCAGCACGGCAGATACGCCGCTGCCGCGCCTGCATCTGGTCGCGCTGACGCTGGGCTCGCTGATGCCTGCCCTGACCCTGCTGCTGGCCCAGCTCGCTCCGTCCAATTATCCGTACTGGATTGCCGTGGTCGGCGGCGGCCTGCTGCTGCCGGTGCTGGTGCTGGTGCGCATGGACGGCCTATTGCAGCAGCTGCGCCGACAGGCCGCGCAGCTCGACAAGCAGTGCCACTACGCAGCAGGCGCTGCATTTGCTGGAACGCATGCAGACAGCCACGCCTCGCGGAGAAACCTTTTCCGCCGGTGTGGCGTTGTGCGATCCACACGCCGATCTGGCCAACGCGCTCGACGCGGCGGATGCAGCGCTCTACGAAGCGAAACAGGCCGGCCGCCACCGCATCCATATCGGCGGCACGACACCCCCACTCGCTGCGCCGACGCCGATCACACCGATTCCAACCGTCCTCTGATCTTCTGCCCATGCGATCGAACGACGGTTCGCCGCGGAAAACAGCATCGCGATCGGCGCGTTTTCAACTCATCCCTTCGTCGCCAGAGCCGCTGCCACGGCGTCGGACAGGGTTGTCGTTGGTCGACCGATCAACGCACTCAAGGCACGGCCGTCATCGAACAGCGCGCCGCGCGATGCCTGCACCGACGAATCGGCCAATAGGCTCGCCAGCCCTTCGGGTAGACCCATGCCGATCAGCGCGGCCTTGAACCCCTCTTCGGGCAGGTCCTTGTAGGTCACCGGCCGGCGCGACTGTTTGGCGATCTCATCGGCCAGCTCGGCCAACGTAAACGACGTATCGCCCGCCAGCTCGTAGATGTTGTCGCCCGGGGTATCGTTCGAGAGCAGCACCGCGACGGCCGCATCGGCGTAATCGGCACGGGCGGCCGCGGCAATGCGGCCGTCTCCGGCGCTGCCCAGAATCACCCCATGCTCCACCGCGGCATGCGCGCTGCCGGTGTAGTTTTCGGTATACCAGCCGTTGCGCAGCAGCGCGAAAGGCACGCCGGAGGCCTGCAGCAATTTTTCGGTGGCCAGATGCTCGGCGGCCAGACCGAGTGATGAGGTATCCGCATGCAACACGCTGGTATAGGCGATCAACGATACGCCCGCCTGCCTGGCGGCGTCGATGACATGGCCGTGCTGCGAAACGCGCCGGCCCATGGCGTTCGACGAAATCAACAAGAGACGATCGACTCCCGCAAACGCCGCTTTCAGCGATGCCGGAGCGTCGTAATCGGCGGTGCGAACCTCCACGCCAAGAGCAGCTAGATCTCGGGCGGTGTCGACGTCGCGCACGCCGGCGATCACTTGCGAGGCAGGAATGCGTTTGATCAAACGCTCGACGACCAGCCGGCCCAATTGGCCGTTGGCGCCGGTAACCAGAATGCGGGGTTGCGATAGGGACATGGTAGTTGCCTTGTTGACCGGGGTAAGTAGGTCTACATTAGAGACCTGGTTAACAAAGCGAAAGGAGGCAGTTTCCTGTGACCAGGTTACGCAAAAGTAACCCGCTGCCCGCGGCTCGATCGATATTGAGTCGACGGTTCGAGGCATGGCGCGTGCAAACGCTTGATGCAGAACACTGCCCGGTACGGGATGTGCTCAACGCCATCGGCGACAAATGGACCACGCTTATCGTGATGGTGCTGGCGGCCGAACCGCAGCGCTTCAGCGAAATCCAGCGCGCCATCCCAGACATTTCCAAACGCATGCTGACGCAAACGCTGCGCGACCTCGAGCGCGACGGCATGCTGACGCGCAAGGTGTTTCCCACCAAACCGCCCAGCGTTCAATATCGCCTGACAGCGTTGGGGCAATCCCTGCTCGACCCGCTCGCCCACCTTGTGTTGTGGGCCGAGAGCACCCACGCCGAAATCAAGTCGGCACGCCGCAGCTACGACCGGTTGGCAAGTTAGCCAAGGGACGTGACGAGGTTGTGCGCTTCACCGATCGATCCAACGGCCGGACTCGGGCGACTGCTTTTGTGAAAATGGCCTAGACATTTTTCACAGGCTTATTTCGCCGAACCCATCGACTTGTCGACATCACGCTCTTTCGACTTCCCAAACGCCACCCTGCCTCACCGCAACGAAGGTGGGGCCGCAAGGCTCGCTGCGGTCCAACCACACGAGAGGGAGAAGTCATGAACGAAACAAATCCATTGTCACCGCCGCCATCCTCCAAAGAAAAAGGCGGCATTGGTTACGTCCTACTCTGGCTGATGGGTGTGCCTATTCCCCTGCTGCTTCTCTTCGCGCTGTTGCGAGGTTGTGCGTAATGACCACATCGCACTCAACCCTCGCCTACTTATTCGCAGGAGAAACTCATGTCTTATGTTGCTAACGACGGCCTGATCCAGGACGAACTCGCCCTCGCCCATCCGACCATGCGCTTCAGTGCGATCATTGCCGGATGGCTGGTCGCGACCGCGACGGCCGGCCTGCTCTACTGCGCGGGTCTGGCTTTGGGTTTTGCCGGCTTCGACGCATGGAATGCCGCAGGCAGTGCCAAGGGTGTCGGTATCGGTACCGCGGTCTGGATGATTATCACCTGGGTCGCCGCGCTGTTCATCGGCGGCATGTTTGCCGCCTGGTTCGACGGACGAAACGACGACACCAGCGGCGCGCTGCACGGCGTTACCGTGTGGGGTCTTTCATTGACGACCACCGCACTCTGGTTGGCTCTGGGACTCGGTCACGCGATGTCGGGACATAACGAGCACATGGGCGGTCCCGGGTCGGATATGCACGGTGGCGCATCCGCCATGACGCCGGCCGTGTCGGTGCTCGATGCCAATATTGCGTATGCCTTGACCGGGCGGGAGCGCGGCGGTTCGGCACCGATCGTCGGCGCCATTCTCGCCGGTCAGGACGATATCGCCACTGCACTCCTGGCCGCCGACACCGGTACCAGTCAGGATTCCGCTGCCGCCTCGCTGCAGAAGCTGACGCCGCAAATCGATGCCGCTCGCTCGGAGTCCAAGATGGCCGCGGACAAGGCGGCGCACTATCTGTCGCTGACGCTATGGATCGCGTTTATCAGCGGCTTCCTCGCCCTGCTCGCCTCTGCCGTTGGCGGCTGGCTCGGCGCCGGCCACATCCACCGCGTTTACCACCTGCGCAAATACCCGGTGCGTCGCGTGGCGTAGTTACCGCTAAGTCGAGAGAGCGCTAGAGGCCGGTCATTGCGACCGGCTTTTTTTATGGCGCTGTGGAAGTAAAGCAGAAGCTTTCCCGGCTTACGACTTGGCCAAATAATCCGGGCGCGCTCCGTCTACGGCGCGGGAGGCAAAGACACAGACCATCGGATGCCATCCACTCGAACAGCATCCATCGGCTGCGGCCTGCCCAGAAAATAACCCTGCACAAAATCGCAGCCGTGCAGACGCAGATAGTCCAGCTGCTCGATCGTTTCGACGCCTTCGGCGACCACCGTCATATCCAGGCTGTGCGCCAACGCGATGATCGCCAGCGCCACCGCGGCATCGCTGGAACTGTCAGGCAACCGGTTGACAAAGACCCGATCGATCTTCAGCGTGCTGATCGGAAACTGGGTGATGTACGACAGGCTTGAAAAACCGACGCCGAAATCATCCACGGCAATCAGTACGCCCAGCTCGCGGAGTTTTTGAAGCCGGCCGATCGTCTCGGCCGAGTGATCCATCAGCACGCCCTCGGTGATCTCTAGCTCGAGACAGCCCGGCATCAGGCCGGTTTCCTCGACCACACGCTGCACCTGCTCCACCAGATCGTTTTTCAGAAACTGCCGCGACGAGAGGTTCACCGCCACGCGCAGGCGCTGCCCCGTGCGCTGGTTGAGCGCCGCCATGTCGCGACACGCGTTGAGCAATACCCAGTCGCCGATCTCCAAGATGAGCGAACTCTGTTCGGCGATGAGAATGAAATCGTTGGGTGAGACCAGCCCGCGCTTTGGGCTGTACCAGCGCAGCAGCGCTTCCATGGCCTGCACCTGATCATTCTTCAGACTGACCTGCGGCTGATAGTGCAGCTGGAATTCGCCTTGCGCGAGGGCAAGCTGAAGCTCGCTTTCCAATTCAAGCTTGGCCTTGGCCGCCAGCTCCATTTCGCGGCTGAACAGCCGATAGGTTTTCCGCCCCGCCAGCTTCGCCTCGTACATGGCGGTATCGGCATCGACCAGCAGGGCATGCAGATCCTCTCCATCAACCGGGTATTGACTGACGCCGATACTGGGAGAGACGTGCAGTTCATGCCCACCCACCTGCACGGGCTGGGAAACGCTGTCGATGATCTTTTCGGCGATCAGTTCGATATCCTGGTCGTTCTTGATATCGCTGAGCAGCACGGCGAACTCGTCGCCACCCATGCGCGCCACCGTATCCGATCGGCGCACGCAAGCCAGGATCCGAGCGGCGACGATCTTCAGAAGTTCATCGCCGATATGGTGGCCGAGCGAATCGTTGACGCGCTTGAAATGATCCAGATCGATCATCATCGCGGCCACCTTACAGCCGTCGCGCCGTGCGCGCTCGATCGCGATGTACAACCGGTCGTTGAGCAGCATGCGATTCGGCAGGCCGGTGAGAAAATCGTGGTGCGCCACATGGCGCGCGTATTCCTCCTGATGCTTGCGCTCGGTGATGTCGTAGGCAATGCAGAGAAAACCGGTGATCTGCTGGCGCTCATCGCGCAGAGCGGTGGTCGTCAGGTTGACCGGAAAACGCGAGCCGTCCTTGCGCACGTAAGTCCATTCGCGTTCGTCGGTTACGCCGAATCGCGATTTGTGCATGAACACCTCGAAACCCGCTTCGACGCGCTTGTCTAGCATGCTGGACAGCTCTTCCGCTCGCGCGCCCACTTCCAGCGGATCGTGAATGACCAGCGGCGTCACCTTGTCGATCAGCTCGTCCGCTTTGTACCAGAGCATGCGCTCGGTGCCTGGATTGACTGCCTTGATCAGTCCGTGCTCATCCGTGGCGATGATCGAAAAAGGCGCCGCATCCAGAATCGCCTGGCGCAGCTGATTGGACTGCGCCAGTTGCTGTTCGGCAGAACGTCGCGCGGTGATATCGGAAAAAGAGGTGACGACGGTACGGGCATCGTTCACGCCGTCGCCACTGATCAATACCGTGTTGATGCTGACCCAAAGCAGCTCACCCCTCGGCCTTTGCACGCCCATGATCACGCCCATCTCCGGCTGGCCGGTGCGCAACGTGCGTGGCGCGGGATGGTCTACGCCAGACCAGTCGGAGCCATCCTCGCGCACGGTTTTCCACGCCGAATCGAGCGAGCTTCGGCCTCGCAATTCGCTTTCTTCCAGCCCCAGAATTCGTCTTGCGGCGGAATTGGACGCCAGGATTTTGGTATCGGCATCCTGCAGCAGCAGGCCGTCGTGCAGGGACTCGACTACGGCCTTATAGCGGCTTTCGGTGGTGACCAGGCGCGTGACCAGCGCGCGTATCCGCGCACGCAACCATGTCGCCGACACCACCACCACAATCAAGACGATGCCCATTCCCCACAGCATGCCGCGCCGAATCGGCGCATAGATACTGGTGGCATCGAGCTGCACCAGCAGCGCAAGCCCGGTCGACCCTACCGGACCATAGGCAACGACGTCGGTGGGCACGCCCTCGCTGGCCTGCGCGCGGGCGACACCGCTGGAACCCGCGATCGCACTGTTCGCCAACGCCGCAAAATGATCGCCGAGTCGATCGCTTATCGGTGCGGTATCGCCGCTGCCGATGCGCATGCACGACATGTTCGCCGCGTTCATGCGGTCGCAGAGCAGCGTCGTGACCGTTGCGTTCAAGTAGGTACCGGACTGCAGCCTCGACTGCATCAGATTCAACGGCTGGTCCATCAACAGCTCACCCTGGCCTGCGCCCGCATGACCCAGCTTCACTCGAGTGCGCAGCACCAGCCCATCGCGCCAGACAAGCGCATGGTTGGCGCCCGCTGTTGCCCCGATCGGCAGTGCACCGATCGACGGTTCGATCGCCGCACCAACCTTTGCCAGTACGATCCCGCCAGCCCCATTCACCTGTACGCCGCGCATGCCGCGTGCCAGCAAGGCACTGGCCGCAGCCTGCAGAGACTGTCGTGCATCCCCGCTATCCGGTGCGCGCAAGGCCGATATCATTGCCTGCGCAAGCGGCGCCTGCTCGGCGGCGTCGATGGCATGCGCAGTCGCGCTCTCCAGGTCCAGCATCAGCAGATCCGCGCGGGCTTCGCGGGCTAGCTGAAGATTCGCCTGCAAGGCGGGCACACCTTGCGTGCGCAGCAGCCAAACGCCGCTGAATACCGCCACCAGCGCCACCACCAGCAGCGCGGTCGTACCCACTGCAATGATCTGGCGGTCTTCCGAATAGACGTGCAGCGCGCTGATATGCAGCAAGACGGGCCAGAGCGCCACGCTCAAAATCAGCATGCCCACGCCGGTGGGAAGCGCCATCTGATTCAGCGGATACCACGTGTACAGCGACTCCAGATGCATCATGTAACCAAGGATCACGGTCAGTCCGATGCCGAAGGGCACCGCACCGAAGCTCATGGCGACCACGGCCAGACCAGGGTGGCGCCCGACCGGCAACAGCAGCGCCAGCGCCGCGAACAGAAAACACAGCGTCGCGGCCAGCGACATCTGCCCCGGCCTGACGCTATTGATCGGGTTCCATGCGTGTAACGTCGGCAGATTGATGCCCAGCGACATGTCGCCAAAAACCTGCAACAGGTTGATCACGCTCAGCACCAGCACCATGAGCGCGCACAGTCTAGCCACCGAACGCCGGGCGTTCGCGCTACCCAGAGACAGCAGAATCAAAGCCAGCCCCAAAAGAAAAAAGCACAGCCCGGTATTGAAGACCATCGGAACCCGGCCGGGAATGATCGTCGTGAGCCATGCCGTGTGTGTCGCCCAGCCGGCCATCACGGCCGCGCCCGCGACGAGAATGACGAGCGACAACCATCGTGCCGGCCGAGCCATGAACTTCATCGCGATTTCCCCGGTTTGCAGAGCCGAAAGGCAGGCGGACTTGATGGTACAAAGCCGGCCATGGCGACAAACACCCCGCCAATATAACCCGGGAACGCCCGATAAACCGGACGTGCTCCTATGCGGGCGTGGGCGTCGTCAAAACTACGTGGAACGTGTGGTCCGATAGTGGAGCGACGCGTTGCAATGCTTCGATGCGCATCGCACGCGCCTTGGCCTCAGGGCACGTTTCCATAAGCAGTCATCCGCGCACGGGAACTTGACCGATGAAGCCCATACGTTCGAGCCATGCCTGAAACAGGCGCGGCCACTGATCCTCGTCGGGGACCCCCTCGGACAGGCCGGAACCGTGCACACCATGCTTGAAAAGGTGCACCTCGGCCGGCACGCGGTTCGCATCCAACGCCGTGGCGAACACGATGCTGTTCTCGGGGCTGATGCGCTGATCGTCCTCGCTCTCGAAGAGGAATACCGGGGGCATATGTCGAGTGACATGGTGCTGGCCGGACAGGTTGTATTCGAGCTGTTGCAAGGTGCCCCCGTCGTAGCCGTACAACAGGTGCTTCAGCGAACTGGGTGAGGCGTATTCGGAAGGCAACATCGAAATTACCGGATAGCCCAGGCCAAGGAACGCTGGCGTCGCGTGTGCGGCGTCGACGGCATCGTGGATGGGCAGATCGAAATCACTGTCCGGATGCAGCGCAAGCGTGCTAGCCAGATGGCCGCCCGCGGAGAAACCGAACAGGCCGATACGATTGCCATCCACGCCGAGTGCGCGCGCATTGCGGCCGATCAGATTCAGCGCGCGCCGTCCATCCCACATCGGCACGGGATAACGATAAAGCCCATCGTGCTGCACGAGGCGGTAATACAGCACGAACGCGACGACGTGCAGATGGCTCGCAAAATACTCCGCCACCGGTGCCTGCTCTTTCGCATCCGAGAGACGGTCGTAGCCGCCGCCGGGAATGATCACTATCGCCGGGCGGCTTTTGTCGCGTACGCCGTTGGGTGCATACATTTTCAGGTAAGGAATGTCGCGGCATGGGTCGTCACCCGCTGCACCGGGCGCAGCCCCCGGCCAGAGCCGAATTTCCGTAGCGTCCGACGCATCGAAACAGTTTCCGGAGCCGTCGCTCTGTCCGTCAGCCGCCGCTCGGTCGCCATGCCTTGCCGACGCGGTGCCTGCAACCACCGATATCAGTAGAAGTGTGACAACCACGAAAGCCTTACAGCGCATACAACGCTCCACGATGACGACCAAGAAAACTACCGGGCCTCGCCCTGCAGATGCCGCAAGATTGGGGACGTATCCGTGAATGGTGGCGAACCGCATTAAATCACGCGGTATGAAGGTTGACGCCCGCACAGGCAACATCGCCGGAAAGACGCACAACTTCTCATCTTTGCGCTTCAGCTCAGCGAGCTAGCTCACGCGCTTGTCTGCCGCTTATGCGCAAGCGGCGTGGCTGGCGCCTGGCACGGAATCGTCAGGACGTGACGTTTTCGTATTGCCGATCGTGCGCGAGCGATGTACACAACGTCGAGGCTTCTTCTTTGGATCGCGACGCCTGCGATTCGCCTCCTGTCGGCAATCGACGACGTGAGGGATGTAGCCGTGTTCTTTGATGACCCCTGCCCTATGCGGCTTCGGCATCCCGCGCCAGCGCACAGGTGCTTGCTGCGCCGATGCGGCGGTTGCGGCCGGGTCACGGCGATGGCTTCCAACACCGCGCTGAGCATGGTGATGTCACGCACGTTGGCTGCGGTCACGATGAACGACGTTTGGTCGCCGGCGAATACTTCGACGCGGCTGACATTCGGCAGGATTCGTCGCGACTCCCGCGCACACGCAGCACCGGAACTAATGAAAGTAAAGGCTCCGCATGCATGAATGCGGAGCCTTTGCCTATCCTCAATTGAACGATTCGGCGTGGTGTTCGCCAGGAACACCTGGCATCGAAAGTTGGCGGACCGGTTTGCGCGAATCACAAGGAACAAAACGGGGCCAAGTCAAGACGGCCCCGTTTGTTTCCTGCGGTTTTCAGCGAATGCTGCAGAACGACTCGTAGTGATCCGCAGAGTAATAACGGTTCTCGATGACGGACTTGGTCGTGCCGTCGGTGACGAGGTATACAAGCCGATACGTGCCTGCCGGGCCGCCCGGATTGCGTCGGGCTTTGCCCTCGTAATAGGTTTGACCGCGACCTGCCCGCGGCAGTCGACCCTCGGCGTTGCCGAATACCTGCACATCAACCGCCGTAGGGCCGCATGCCACAATGGGATTCGGCATGGTGATGCAATAGGCCATATCACGCGCCGCTTCGCGCACATAGTCGGGGAGCGTGCCGCACGCACCAGGATCTTTCGCCATGGCCTGAGCTGCCGAGAGCGTGAAGGCGACGATCGCGGCGGATCGGATGAATGAATGCATTTGCTTTTCCTCTGAAGAGATAGGGATGGATGCCGGTTCCCGTCACAAGGAACAACCAGGCAGCGCCACTTTTGACCATTCGATGCATAAGCCCCATCGGTGAAACCCTGATTCCCACTCAGAAAAATGCCTACCCTTGGCCTCCATCGCATGCCGCATCATGGCTATCGAGGAATGGCGATGACTTGATCAAATACAGAACGTCGAGGCGCTGGCGACGACCGACTTCGGTACTGAACAGCAAAAGTTGCATACAAGTAAGTACCCGATGGGCCTTGCACCCTGACGCCGAGTGGCACAGCGAGAGAACGAGTGAGTGTTTGCCAGAAACAGTGAACAGCGCATGCAGCGGAAGCATGCGACCGTCGGCGAGTCGCACCGCCTCTAACCGCGATGCCGTGTCGGGCAGCCAGACGATGGGACTGTGTTCGACCGTGACGCAGCCGCGCTTGAGCAACGCGGACTCGTTCGTCGGCATCAGGAAGCATTCGCCCGGGATGAAGCAGGTGATCGGTTCTCAGTCGGACACTGGCGGACCGACATCGGACTTATCGCGAGTACGCCCTGCGGTTGGTCGGCTACTTCGTCGCCATGGCAGTTAACCGTTCATTGCGTATACGCAGACGCGGCTTATTTGAGGGTTCGATGAAATGGTCGAGATGTCACGCACGCATATTGCCGATCGTGCATGGGCGAAGTACATTCGGTGCGTTGCAGCTCACGGCAGGAGAGCCAGATGCTCAGCCCCTTCAACGTTCGCCGCGCCACGTTCTCGATCGCTGGTTCCGTTTTATTGATGACAGGATGTCAAACAGCTATCTCGGCCCAAACCTACGCAACAATCTCTCCTCCTGCGCAAACGCGTGCCGTTCCTTTGAAGTTCAAGCGACACAACTTTGAAGTTCATTGCTACAACACGTTGAGTTGCACCGTTGTCTACGACAACAACGATTTTGCCCGGCCCTATCTAAACACTCCTACGCCAGCGCCAAGCGCGGACGACTATCAGAAGCATTGGGGAACGGCATCCTATCTCGGTATCAAGAATTTCCCACCACCCGCGGAAATACGTTGGAAGTCGAGGGACGGGCAGTCGCATGAAGCCACCGTGGACATCGGCGCCATCTTCAAAGACGAGTTGATCTGGCACAACGTGCCCAAGTCCGAAATGACGGATTTCTATAAAGGCCCCGTCGCTGACGACCCGGATATCTTTCTGGAAGTGAATGACCACACACTCAATGTGTATATGGCCATGTTCATTCCCACCAAGAATGAACAGATCCCCGGAAACAAAGACAGTGATTTTCGTAAAGATATCATTTTGAGTTGGAGCCACACTTACTAACGAAGGACCGACCTCATGAATGGATGATCTCAGAAACCGGGAAGGACAGCGTACGGCAGGATCGATCTTTCCACATCGCCGATGCACAGAAGTTGAAACCTCCAATGGCGTCCGCAACTGTACTTTCGAGATTTTTACGCGGTCTCACGCTTTGTACCTCTGATCATGCGATCCTGCTTGGCCGTTTATCGGGTGTACGCAGCCGCGGCTGATTTGATAGCCGATGAAATGGTCAACACATGACGCACGCATATTGCCGATCGTGCGCGAGCAAAGTACATTCGGTTTGTTGTAGCTTAAGGCAGGAGAGCCAGATGCTCAGCCCGTTCAACGTTCGCCGCGTCACGTTCTCGATCGCTATTTCCGTTTTATTGATGACAGGATGCCATCCAGCCATGTCAGCCCAGACCAACGCAAGAATCGCTCCCCCTACGCAGACGCACGCCGTGCCGCTTAAATTCAAACAGCATAATTTTGAGGCTGTTTGCTACAACACGATTACTTGCAGCGTCATTTACGCCAACAACGATTTCACTAAACTTTTCGAAGACAAGCCCTCGCCACCACCAAGCTCTCCCGATTATAAAAAGTCATGGGGAACAGCTTCATACGTGAGCATAAAAAATTTCCCGCCGCCTGCCGAGGTTCGCTGGAAATCCAAGGATGGCATTGCTCACGAAGCCACAATCGATATCGGCGATATTTTTAAAGACGAGCTGATCTGGCACGACGTGCCCAAAGCAGATATGGCCGATTTTCATAGCGGGCCAGTGGCTGGTGAGCCCGACATCTTTCTTGAAGTGAATGATCGGACCATCAACGTTTACATGACAACTTTGATTCCCACGAAGACCGAGCAAATTCCGGGGAACAAGAACAGCTACGGTCGTGATGATATTTTCCTGGCGTGGAGCCATACCTACTAAGCAAGGAGCGACGCCATGGGTGGAGAATCTCACAAACCAGGAAAGGACGGCGCGCCGCAGGATGGCTCATTCTATCCTGCCGATGCACAAAAATTGCAGACCTACAAAGATGCCAGTACGGCGCTTTCAGAATTTAAGGCGCCCGTGCTTATCCATGCAAACAATCCGCACGAACGACTTTTCATTGCCTGCATGGATGGCACAGGCAACGATGCAGTGGCGGATCCGCTGCACAAAACCAATGTTGCGAAGATAAGTGACCAAGTTACCGCGCTGCGCATGGGGGGCAACGAGCAGATTCACAACGGTTACGTCGCAGGGCCCGGTACGCAGAGCGGCACCATCGCAAAGACTCTGGATGGAATGAGTGGCGCTACTTATAGCAAGCGCACTGAAGAGATGTACAAACAATTTATCGATCAATCCTGGAAATGGAAAAGGGATGATCCACAAGCTCAAATTCGAGTGGCCGACATAGGTTTCAGTCGCGGTGCCGAACAGGCCGCTGGTTTTTCCCGCCTCGTACAGGAGCGAGGAATCCAGGATCCGACCGGTGCCAAATATACCCGTGACTCCGACGGGATGATTACCCATGTCGAATACACCAAAAAGCCGATGGTTCCACCCGGTGAAGTTGTCCAAGCCGTGGGCCTATTCGACCCGGTAGGCACTGGCAACCCGATGAAGCATCAGGACCGTCGTCTACCACCCTCGGTGATTTCAGGCTTTCAAATCAACGCCGACGATGAGCGCCGTGGACTGTTCAAATCCGACCGAATTATCAAACCCGGTGAAACGGCCGACGGTCGTTTTCTAGCGGTGAACGTAGCCGGTGCGCATTCCGATGTTGGCGGCAGCTATCTGCGTGACGGTCTGGCCATCCGCAGCAACAACCTGATGACCGACTACTTGAACGGCTTGAGCGACAAACCGTATCTGCAAAAGCAGGCCGAACCGACCGATCCCCGGTTGAACGTGGTACATCGCTCCGAACAGAGCATGCTGCTCTACAAGTTTTATCCGAAGATCGATCGAACCGGCCCCGGTGGCTACAACGATCTATTGGTACCCAAGAACCAGATCGGGCGCGTCGGCGACGCCTATCACGCAGAGCCGCGCAACGAGGCGCTCAGCAATCAGTTCGAACGACAGAAGGTGAAAATCGGTGCGTTGCCGGCACCGCAGCAGGCACCGGCCGCTGCGGCGAACGATCTCTCCTCGCGGCTCGACAACATGCTGGCGGCTGGGCAATCGGGCGACCGCGCGGCGTTTCGTACCGGTACCCAGGCGCTCGCCAATTCCGACGCGGCACGCGCCATGCAGACCGAGGCGGCAGCGACGATCAACCGACAGGCGCAGACGCAACAGCAGGCTCCATCGCAACCTTCCCAGCAGCCGACGCAGCAACAGCCGCCCGCTGTCGGCAGTGGACCGCAGCGCTGAATATCCTGTGGCAAACCGTGATCGAGCAAGGACCGCAGCGCAATGCAAGAAGACGAATTGAGCGTACTGATCAGCAAGACCGCCGCTTTGATGGAACAATTCGAACGGCGCTGCGATGAAATCGACCATCGCCTGCTCACATCGTCGGAAGAGCTGCAAAAACTGACGCAACAGCTGCCGGCCGTCGTGAAGCAATCGGCCAATGACTCGATGCAAGCGGTGCCCGGTCAGGTGTCGAGCCAGGTGCAACTAGGCCTGTCTCGCCCGGTCACCGACTTCCAGCAGCGGCTAGACAAGGCTGGCAACGACGTCGGACAGGCCTCTCACGCACTTGCGCAGCAGATCAAGCACATCGAAAACCTGCAGCGGCTGCTGATCTGGAAAGTCATCGGCGTCACGGCAGTATGTTTTTTGCTGTTGCTTGCCGGCGGCATCTGGCTATCGATGCATTACACCAAGGTCATCGAGGAAAACCAGCTCAACGCCGATCTGATGAAAACCTACAACAACGCGGATCTGGTCCTGTGCGAAAAAGGCCAGCTCTGTGCGAATGTGGACACCAAGGGCAAGCATTACGGCGATCATCGGCAGTACGTGCCGGTGATGAGGCGATAGCGCGTTCTCTTCCACGAGGAGACTTTGAACGTGCTCTCAGGCAGCCATCAGCTTTGCACGCATCTCCCGATAGTTTTTCCGGTACTTTTTTGCCAGCGAGGTCTTTTGCGTCTCGCTGAGGATCTTGCCGGATACCTGAAAGAAGATTTTTTCCTCTTCACGCAAATGATCGTGCAGAGCCTTGGAAAGCTTCTGCAACGTGCTTGTCCAGCCTCTACCCTTGTGATCCGTCGTCTGCAGCTTCTCGACCAGCTTATCCATTTTGTGGTGATCGCTCAGCGCGTCACGTGCCGAATGGAGGCCGCGATCGTCCATCAGAATATCCACGTACAGATACCGCTCTTCCGCCGCTTCATGCGCGGCCAGCTCGATGCGCAGTTCGGTAAACATGTGCACGCGATGCTCGCCCGGATCGGAAAGCATCAGGCTGCGCATCAGTGAGCGCTGGATCTTATGGCTCTCTCGCAAGGCTTCGAAAATGGTTTCTGACATGTGGCGTATTCCCCGGCTCGTGACGAAAATGGAAGTCTCAATCGCTCTGGCGGCTAAGTCTTTCGCTTCACTTCCGCCGAGCGTGAGTGTCGGCCAGGGAGGGTGACAAAAGCGTCTGCTAGCCATTCCACATCGTCACCGAGATGTTTCCCGTGTAGGGTAAGAGTCTCTGTACGGAGAAAACCGAATGACACGCATCCTGTTTATCGGCCAGAAGCCGGAAACCGTCGATTTTTCCGACCCTTCGCTTCCTCCGGGATTCGATGCCGCCAAGATCAATGCCGGTATCGCCGTCGCCGTCAGCAAGATCGAGGAACGCGGCTGGCAGGGGGATACCTGCATGATCACGCCCGATGCGGCCGGCAGCGCCATGCTCGAGAAACAGCTGAAAAGCGCAACCTACGACTGCGTGGTGATCGGTGGCGGCCTGCGCATTCCACCGAAAAGCCTCGCCATGTTCGAGACGGTGGTCAATATCGTGCACAAAGGGGCGCCCGGTGCGGCCATCGCTTTCAATACGCGTCCCGAAGATACGGCCGACGCAGCGGCTCGTCAGCTTCATCCCGATTGATAGGCCGCATGCCCTCAACACGACCGTCTCAGCCGATTTCGCTGTCGCGCTCACGCGGCGCCCTTCTCCGCCATCCGCATCAGCGAATCGAATGCGCGGTCGCTGAGTATTCGCCGTAGAAACAGGATGACGCGCGCACCGCCGCCGGTGGCGTAGCGCGTGCGGGGACGGTGCGTGCGCAGCGCACGCGCAATCGTGGCGGCGACCACATCCGGTTCCGAAACCATCGTTGATTTTTCGCTGGAGTCGAACAGGCGCGCGTGTGCCCTGGCCTGCTCGGCGTAGGCCGTATGGCCCGAGCGCTGCAGCAGGCTTTCCCTCGCGATGCCCGTCCACTCGGTGCGGATCGCGCCAGGCTCGATAATCACCACATCGATGCCGAACGGTGCCAGCTCCATCCGCAGACAATCGCTCAGCCCTTCGACCGCGAATTTGGTCGCGTGATACCAGGTACCCAGCGGTTCGTGCATCTTGCCGCCGATCGAGGTGATGTTGACGATGCGCCCACCGCCTTGGGCGCGCATCATCGGCGTACTGAGCTGGATCAGCCGAGCCAGCCCGAACACGTTGACCTCGAACTGTCGACGACCCTCATCCAGCGGCACGTCCTCAAGGGCACCGTAGGAACCGTAGCCGGCGTTGTTGACCAGCACATCGAGACGTCCCTCCGACCGCTTGATGGCATCCACCGCAGCCACGATCGACGCATCGTCGGTCAGATCCAGCGACAGCAGATGGGCACCCGCCGCGCCCAGTGGCTGCATACGTTCAAGCCGTCGCGCAGCGGCATAAACCACGTAGCCGTCGGCCAGCAGGCGCTGCGCTGTCGCTTCGCCGATACCGGAGGACGCACCGGTAATCAGCGCGACTTTCTTCGTGGCGTGGGCAGTGTTTATCGTCATGACGTATGTCCTTGGGATTCGGTAGCCGGCAGTCTAAACTAGGGGCTATACACCCAAGTCAAGAGGCGCCGCATGCTGATCGCCGAATTCTGCCGTCGCGCCGAGCTGACGCGTGACGCCGTGCGCCTGTATGTAAAGCTTGGCCTGTTCGCTCCCCATGTGGGGCACAGCGCCAGCAATCGCTACCAGCAGTTCAACGAGGCCGATCTGGACCGCGCCGCCGTGATTCGCACCGCACAGCAGCTGGGTTTCACTCTCAAACAAATCGTCACGTTCAATCGCGAGTACGAGGCTGGAGCTATGGATCGCGAGCGCAAACTCGCCATCATGCGTGACCAGCTGGAAGCGGTCGACCTGAAGGCGGAACGCATTCGCGCGATGAGGAAATACCTGCGCGCCAAGATCGCATGGCTGGAAGCCGGCGAACGCGGTGACGAACCGGTGTTCTGCCGTATGCGACGTTAGCGAGGCCAACGGAGCCGGGTTCGCCTTTCAAGCGGCGCAGAGCCAACCCTATCCGGGCAAGCATTGCTAGTTTTCATGCTCCGCATGCATGCGCCGAATGCGTACCGTGCTGCCGCCCTCGTAAGTCACGACATACGTCGAGCCCTCATGCGTCTGCTGCGCGACGCGCACCGGGTCGGCCTGAATCGATTTCAGCACGGCATCCTGGTGAAATGCCGCCAGATCGCCGTCGGGAATCAGCATCAGCGGTGGGCTGATCTGCTGAAAGCTGGTGAAATGGCTGCCGCACTTGGTCGTTCTGGGCTCGAACATCAGCCAGCCCTGGCCGCAGCTCGCACCGGAGACTTCGGGCAGGCGCTTGAGCCAGATGAAATACTTGTTCTCGTGCGTGATCCAGACGCGATTGCGTCGAGCATCGTCACCGCCGATATCGTCCGATTTCCAGAAGCGCACCAGGGAGGCCTCGTGGCAGTCGGTGGATGCGCATTCCTGCAGCACCAGATATTCGTTGTCCTGCAGATGGATCGGCTCGATGCTGAGAATGTCGTCCTTCATCAGCGCCTGCGCCGGGAATACTACCGACGGCATGCGCGGGTCGACCCTGAAGTCGCCGGAGATCAGATAGCCGCCGTGTTGCGAAGAGTACGCCGGCGAAGTGACCTTTATGGCCGGCAGATTCGTTTGCGCCGAGGCGACGAGGCTCACCAGAGCCAGACTGGTAAGCCACAGGATGCGTGCGGGTTTCATCGGTACTCCCTACCGTGGACGAAACAGCTGCCATGGTGCGCGGCGGCGCACGGCGGTGCAAGCGCAACAGAGCCCTTCCCTCGCGGCGTACTACTCATAAGCTCGCGCTCGCCGAGAACAGCGCGTCTTAAGCAAACAGCCGCATGTACTGCGCTCACACCGACCGTAAAAAACGCGGCGGGCTCCGCGCCGCACCGTCTTCACCAAGCGGACACCAGTGCGCCAAGGCTCACGGCATTTTTGCAACCTCGTCGCACTTGATCTCGCTGCAATTGAAATCCACTTCCACGCCGCGACCGGCGATCACCGGCACATTGAGATGCTTGGCGACATCCTGGCCGCTCTGCTTCAGCGTGACCGTGTAGGTACCCGTCGGTAGTGCGTGTGCCGAGTAACGACCGCTGGCATCCACCTTCACCGTTCGGCCCGCCCCGGTCGCATCGCTGCGCACAGCGACGCTGTAACCCAGGGGCGCTTTGCCGAACACTGCACCCGCCGTGTCCTGCGCACTGGCCGTGGAGATACTGGCCACGGTGCACGCGCCGATGACACCGGCTAGAGCCAGACGACGAGCGATGCGACGCACGGTGAAACGAGGCGAAAAAACAGGGTTCATAAGTCACTTCCTTAGTTTGTGGGGTGAGGAAAAACAGGCACACCAACGGCTAGCTGCTGCGCGTAAAACCAAGTGGACGACGCCGTCAACATCGGTATCGCCAGCATGACTTCGCGCGCTGCCGCCTACACCAGCAGCATGTTGCCGACGGTCATCGCGCTGATCAGCACGCAGGCGCCGAACAGGCTGCGCAACAGCAGGGTTTCGATTTCGAATTTCATGGTGGCTCTCCATAGAGTGAGGAAACGAAGCTTTCGAGAGGTATATGGCAAGCACCATGCCAATGCCTCGGCGCGCTGAAAACCGTGCTCCAATGCCGTTTTTCGTTGCTTATCGAAGGAGAAAATTCGTCCGCGGACACTTCACGCGGACATCGGACGCCGCGGACACACTGCTCACGCGACAACACGCGGCAGAAATGCCGGCGCACTGTTGAACGATGAGATCAGTCAGTTCGCATTACCCGTGACATCGTGACGGTCGACGTCTTGCTGCGATAGAAAACGCCTCGCTATACCGATAGGCGCACTCGTAAATTCGCTGACCCGCCATATCGATAAGCGAAAAACCGCGCCCACCGTCCGACGTCAGTCGATACCGGATGGATGCAGGCAGGTGTGCTCGTGCTGGAGAAGCCGCGAAAGCGTCCCGCAAATCATGGGGCAATACGGTTCCGGCTCGGGATCGATGGGCGACAGGGCAACTGTCACGACATCGCCAATAGTTGCGCCGGCCGCCTAAATTTTCCGTCCGTTTCGAGCGTCGCTCAACATGGACGGCCGTTGATGGTGCCTTCCACCGACGTCCCGCCAGGCCTTGGCAGCACGTCGCTCGCTGCCTTTGGCAAAACCGGAAAGGCACATGAACCCTCTTTACCGGGTTTCATAGGGCGAAGGAGTTTTGCCTAAAACGTAAACGTGCCTGATGCGGTCATCTCGATGACCCCCAACACTCCGCTTGCGTCGATGACAGCAGAATCGTTCGCCTTCAAAACCTATACGTTTTTCTCCGCCTGCCGCACGAGTTCCCTGATCTTGGTCGCACGCAGCTGTTCGCACTTTTTCAGACCCTCTCGCGCTTCCTTGATCACCTCGAAGGCCAGGTTCTGGCTGGTGTGATGCCGCTTCGCATCGATGGCGGCATCCAGCCGCTGTTGCGCCGCGCGGATCGCTTTATCGACGCGATACAACGGCGCATGCGGATGGGTGGTCAGGGGCGGCTCGTAGTTTTTCGTCATGGCATGTCTTCGTGATCAGATCGGCACGATAGCCGAGTTGGGCAAGCGGCGGTCGATAGGACAAGTGAAGCTCTACCCTGCCTTGCGTCATGCAAAAGACTTTAGGAGAACCTGGCACGTCCATTCCAAGAGCGACGTTGCAGCGCCGAGCCTTCAAGCCCACACGCTCTGAGCCGCCGCCCTAGCCTGGGTCGCGCCCGCCTGCCGAGGCGCGCAGCCTGGCCAGCGTCTTGCCGAATTCGGTGATGCGTTTGCTGTCGGTGTTGCCGAGCCAGCGCTGCAGTTCGTCGTCGAACACGGGGCCACCCATGGCGATGGTTTTTTTTCCGAGCGCGGTCAACTCGACAATGGACACGCGCCGGTCGGTAGCTTCGGCCTTTCGAGAGCACAGGCCCTTGGCCATGATACGGTCGACTGCCTGGCTGGCGCCGCCGACGGTCATGGGGAGCTTCTCGGCGATGTCCTTGACGTAGCAATCGGTAACGGCGTCGATGATCAGCAGCACGCTGAAGGTACCCAGCGGCACACCGGCCTCCTTACGCAGTCGAGCATCGATCGCGTTCCACATGTCCGTTTCCAGACGGACCAGATCGCTGAACACATCGCGCAGGGACATCTTGCCTCCATGAATAGATTAGCACTAATCTAATTACCACTGATCCATTCTAGTCCAAGGAAATGCTCGATGAACACGACCCCGAATTCACCGGACGCGGCGATGTCGAGAGCGCTCGTTCTTGGCGGCGGTGGCGCCGTCGGGCGCGCCTGGCAGACCGGTCTGGCGGCATCGTTGATCCGCGCGGGCATTGACCTGCGCGCAGCCGACGCAATCATCGGTACGTCCGCGGGTGCCAGCGTGGGCGCGCGCATCGCCCTGGGCATGGATCTTTCGACGGCACCATCGTCTGTCATGCCCGGCCCCGAGCCGACCCAGGCGCCACCGACCATGGACGGAATGGCCGAACTCATGGCAGCCGTCGCTCGGGCGTCGACATCCACGACACCCGAGCACGAGTGGGCCAAGGCCGGTGCCATGGCGCTGGCGGCCGATACGGTGAGCGAAGCGCGGTCGCTGAGCCGCGAGCCGTTTACTGGCCTTGTCGACAGGACATGGCCTGCGAACTTTTTCACCACGGCGCTGGACGCAGCGACCGGGGCATTCCACGTGTGGAGCGCGGCATCCGGCGCGCCGCTGCATTTGGCCGTCGCTTCCAGTTGCGCACTGCCCGGCGTATGGCCGCCGATCACCATCGGTACGGCGCGCTATATCGACGGCGGTGTCAAAAGTATGCTCAACGCGGACCTTGCCGTGGGGTACAGCCGCGTCGTCGTGGTTTCCTGTTTCACCATGGCGACAGTGCAGGACGGGCCGCGCGATGTTGCGCAAACGCTCAACGCCGCGCTCCACGCCGAGCTGCAGAGCATCCGCGACAAAGGCGGCACGCTCGCGCTGATCGAACCGGGCATCGAACTCCAGACGCTCACGCGCGGCGGCCAGGACATGCTCGACAACAGCCTGGTGCCGGCAGCGTATGAAATCGGTTTGACGCAAGGTCAAGCAGAGGCGGAGCGGATAAGGCGCGTATGGCAGCAAGATGCGACGCAGGGTACGCGCGACTGAGCCTTGAGCCCACAGGACTAATGAATATGCCCCTGTCTTGTGAGAGCAGCCCATGGAAAGCAACTGCCTCAAGAAATGTGCACACGGACCTTTCGGTTCGACGGCTTGCTACTGTGCCGGCGTGGCACTTATATGCAGCACGCCCCAACCGTGCCCGTCCGGGTCGACAAAGCTGTGCGTATACATGAAGCCGAAATCTTCCGGCTCGTCGTAGGTGGTGCCACCGGCAGCGAGGGCTTTGCCGACAAGGCTGTCGACCTCTTCACGGCTTTCGCAACCGATGGAAAGCAATACCTCGACGGCCTTGCTGGTGTCGCAGATATCTTTGGGCGTGAACTCCCGAAACTTGGCGTGCGTCGTCAGCATGAGACTGATCGCGTCGCTGATGACGAAGCCCGCGCCGGCATCGCTGGTGAACTCTGGATTGAGCGTGAAGCCGAGTGCCGTGAAGAACGCGATGGACCTCGGCAGGTCGGCGACTGGAAGGTTGATGAACAACTGTTTGCTCATGAATTTCCCCTTGCGTAGCTAGCGTGGTCAAAAGACGGGTGTCAGGGCTTATTTGAACACTCCAGAGGCTGTCCCAGAAATGTCTCCGACACCTTTTCGCTCAAGTCGATCGATTTCGACGTCGAGCGTTATCCGGCCTTTACCGCCACAGGCGCATCGTCGGATTGGTGTCGTAGCGTCCACGGATCTTCGGCGAGAACGCTCGGGTCGGCAATGAGCGTGTCTTGCGTGGGCCCGAAGAGTGCATAGGGCAGATAGCCGTATCCGCCATCGCCGAAGTGGGGTCCCCAGGAGTTCTGGATTTCAAGCAGACCGGTTACGTCGTCGTAACCCACGGCCAGGACAAAGTGATAGCCGTCGGCGGGGTCCGCGGCAGGTGGATGAAAGAGATTGGCGTCGTTCACCGGGCCGCCTGCGAAGCCTGCCGCGGCACCGGATGAGCCCGCTGAACCGCCACTGGAACCGGCCCCAGTACCCGATGAGCCCACCGCTCCACCACCCGAGCCGGCGGATCCACCCGAGGAACCGCCAGTACCACCGGAAGAGCCGCCCGTACCGCCAGAGGAGCCGGCCGCGCCACCCGAGGCACCGGCGGAGCCGCCGGTGGAACCCGCTGTGCTGCCTTCGCGACCGGCTGGCACGTCACCAGGGGCAGACGTCGGTACCGGAAAAATTCCCGTGCGCCATGTCGGGGAAGGCACCGCATCGCTGCCGTAGCCCACGGACTGCGCCACGGGAAAGGCCACCGGCACCGGGTAGCCACCGGCTATCGATAGCTTGATCGCACGCAGCGTCGTTACCCGGTAAGCCTTGGTCAACTTGCGCTTGGCCGCATCGTCGAAAGCGGTAGTCGGTGGCGCGATCGAAAATTTCTGGGGGTCGTAGGGCCACGCGCTCTCGATGCACACGCCGTAGTTTTCCAGTGCCTCGACCACCGCGTCGGCCTTGCATCCCGAGTCGTCGCTGGTTTGCTCGGCTTCGACCAAGACACGCGTCGCGTAGTAACAGAACAGCGGCGACAACGGTTCATCCAGCCCCTCGGCCAGATGAAGAAAACGCAGCGCGCCGGTAAACGCAAAGGCCGCACACGACTGGATCGGATCCTGGTCGAGTACCGGTGGACACTTCGATCGCAAGCTCGCCGACGACGGTGGCTGGGGCAGCGCTTTGCCAGGCGGTACGATTTCGAGCACCGGACGAGAGAGCCGCTTGGCCCCTCGCGCCGACGGGGCGAGCTTGCGATCGACACCGTTGACTGTCACAACGGGGGCGGCCGCCACGACCGGTTTTTCACTGTCCGGTTTACCGCCATGGCCACCACTCTGGCCGCCCGTCTGGCCGCTTCGCCCTTGTCCGCTGTCCGCTTTGTTTTGCATGTCGTTCCCTTTTATCCGTGATGGTTTCCCATGACATTGCCGTCGGCATGGTTTAAAGCGGCGCTGCTCGATCGATGTTTCTGCTCCCTCTGCTTGTCGGTGCTGGGTGAACCATCCCATTTTTAGGCACGAAACCGGTCGGGATGTATGCAAAAAAGGCGTATGCGGCTTTCGCCGTATCCAGCGATACGCGATGTTGCGCATGATCCCCCTAAATTCGTTCGTTGCCCAGCAGACCTCGTGCTACCGCGACATGCGAGCGCAGATACGAACCTGGAAATATTCCTACGCCTGCGTCGCTTTAATAGCGCAAGATTTAATCGAACTGACATGCCGCATGCTTATGGTCGAAGGACCTTCCTTTTCGCGGTGAACCGGTATGTCTTTCATTCAACGCGGCCTGATCCTGGGCCTGTTTTTACTTTCAGGATCGTCCTTTGCCTCTACGGCGTGCTCCAACTTCTTTCTGGCCGGCACACCTCCCACTGTCGAGGCATCGATGACCAGCCGCACAACCGAGGTGTGCCACACCGAATACGTCATCTTGGACTCCGGTGTGACCAAGGGGCCGCTGTACTCGGCACAAGATCTGACCGCAGCTCAGGTGGCCGGATCGGAAACCATCAGCCGTACGGGATCGTTCCACCAGGAGACGGGCATTCCTGCCGCCGATCGCTCCCAGGATTCCGACTACACCAACAGCGGCTATGACCGCGGCCACATGACGCCGGCTGGCGACGAATCGACGATCGCCAGCGAGAAAGAATCGTTCTCGATGGGCAACGTCGTTCCGCAAGAACACAAGCTCAATACGGGTGAATGGGAAAAAATCGAACAACAGGTTCGACAACTGGCAACGAATCTCGGCTCGGTCTACGTGGTGACCGGACCGGCATTCAGCGACAGCTCGATTCCGACGATCGGAAAAGATGGTGTGGCGGTGCCAGACTACACATGGAAAGCCGTGTACGAACCGGGCATCGGTGCAGCCGCCTATGTCTGCACTAACGACGACAACGAAACCTGCATGGTCGTTTCGATCGATGCGATCACGACTTTATCGGGTATCGATCCTTTTCCGGCGCTGAGCAGCACTTTAAAAGCGAACCCCATCAGCCTTCCTTTGCCCGCCACGGCCAAGTGAGCGCTGGGTGGGATCGACACCCGCCGCCGATGCGAAACCGTTGAAGTCATCCCGAACGCTCCCCCGCCGAACGATGCGGGGGACGTCGGTCCGGTAGCTAGGTTTTCAAACAGCGCTTTTCAGCCAGCCAACATTCTTGCCCCGATCGCCAGAAGCAGCGCGGGCAGCATCACGACGCATCCCACCTTGAAAAAAGCCATGAAAGTCACCTCTTCCCCCTCGCGCCGGATAGCCGTGAGCCAGAGGATCGTCGCGAGCGAACCGGTGATCGACAAATTGGGCCCCAGGTCGACACCGATAAGCAGCGCATCGACGACGCTTTGCGGCGCATGAGCAACCGCGGCGGTGGAACTCGCGATCAATCCGGCGGGCAGGTTGTTGATGAGGTTGCTGGCGAAAGCGATCGTGAGGCCCGACGCACCGGCCGTGCTCGCCGGTGCGCTCCTCGCCCCCTGCTCGAGCAGCGTCGCGAGTGCGCGAATGACGCCCGTTCGATTCAGCGTTTCCACCAAAATAAACAGTCCGGCGACCAGCGGCAGCACGCCCCAGGAAATGTCTTTCAGCAGCGGCCATGGCCACGCACGCCGTCGAAGCTGAAGCACGGTCGCCGTGAGCACGCCGAGCACAGCCGTGGGCAAACCCAGCGGTTGATCTAACGCCGACACCACCAGCAGTGTCACTGCCGTGAGTCCGATTCCGGCCATGGCCACGCGGCCGTTGATGCTCAACGGCTCTACCGCCAGATCCGCCGCGATCGTGCCCTCCAGCGGACGGCGCTGCGTCCATCGCAATACCAGATAGGTAGCGACAATCGATAGCGCCGATGGCAGCAGGAATCGTTGCAGCCAGGCGCCGAGCGAAGGCATGTGGTTACCGTACAGCACCAGGTTTGCCGGGTTGGAAATCGGCAAGACGAAGCTCGCCGCATTGGCGATGAAAGCGCAGACAAAAAGGAACGGCAGCGGATTCGCCTTGGCCTTTCGGGCCGCTGCAAAAACCGCCGGCGTGAGGACGACGGCCGTCGCATCATTCGACAAGAAAATCGTCACCACCGTGCCGGCCCCATAGATCAGCAGGAACAGCCGCTTCGGCGAAGCCTGCGCGTGATTGACGGCCATGGCGGCCACCCAATCGAACAGCCCCTCACGCCGAGCGACTTCCGACAGCAGCATCATGCCGATGAGAAACAGATAGACGTCCGCGCCTTTGCCTATGGCCCGCAACGCATCGCCGACGGGCAACAGGCCGAGCGCGACGATCAGCACGGCGCCACTCACCGCCCAAATCGCTTCGGGCCACTTGAAAGGACGAGTGATGACGGCGGCGGTGGTGACGGCACAGATGATCCATGCAAGGAGGTTATGACTTGCCAAAAGTTGTGATCCTTGTTTCTGAGAGCTTGTTTATGCTCTCCCCGTGCCGCGCGCCGGGAGCGGTTTGCGCGCAGACCAAGGAAGAGCAAAAAAGTGGACGTCGGTCCACGACGCAGTGATGACGCCGGGATGCGGGCAAACCCCGGCCCGGAGGGTTGCGAGGTACGGAGAGATGGTGAACACGCTCTAAGCCATGGGGCTCTCGGCGCGCGCATCGCTCGCGCTACCGCAGGCCGGCTTCAATTGATTGGCAAAACCGAGCCAGAGCACGAGCGAGCCCAAGGCGATGCTGCCCAGCATCAGAAACGCGGTGCGGTAACCCAGTGCCTGCGCGATCATGCCGCCGAGCGCGGGACTGAGCGACGCGCCGAGACCTTGTACCGTCATCACGGCGCCCTGCCCTACGTTGACGTGACCGGTGCCCTTGAGCAGTCGTGCGACCAGCGCGGGCACGGCGACGCTTTGCAGACCCGCACCAACGCCATCGAGCGCTTGCACGGGCCACACCCCCCATTGCTTGATCACAAACGCCGCGATCAGGCCGCGCAGCGGCAGCGCCAGAAAGGTCAACAGAATGACCCACCAGTGTCCGCGTGTGCGCAGCAAGCGCATCGCCACCAGCGATGCGCCGACCATGACGAGTTGCGCGACCACGATGGTCGTTGCCGTAAACAGTGCCGGATTGCCCTGATGCGCCGCGACGACGGCGAGTCCGTAGAGCGGCAGCATGGCGGCGTTGCCCAGATGGAACAGCGCAAGCGCACCGGCGAGGATCAGCAGCGGACGGCAAGTGAACAACACCCGGAAGGCGGATGTCTTTTCATCCTTACCATCGTCGTCGCTCTCCAGTCCACGGGCGGCACGATCGTCGATCGCCTGTTTAGGAATCAGCAGCACGCTGACGATCGACAACACCCCAAAAACCACGGCAAGCACGAAGACGGCGGCAAAACCGAATTTCCAGCCCAGCACGCCCGACAGCGCCGCGCCGATGACGTTGCCCGCGTGGTTCGCCACCTGGTTGCGACCGAACTGACGATCGAAACCCGCCTGGCGCACCATGCCTAGCGTGATGCCCGCCAGCGCCGGACCCAAGGCGGCACCGGCAATGGCCGTGGCGATCTGCGATGTCGCCACCATGGCAAACGATGGCGACACCCATAGCAGCGCCGAGGCCAGCAGCGTAAAGATGCTGGCGATGACGACCAGCGCACGCTTGTTGCGCGACGCGTCGATCAGCGCGCCGGCCGGTCCGGTCACCACCATGCCCGCCAGGCCGCCGATGGTCATGACCGACCCGATAGAACCGGCACCCCATCCCTTGGCTTGCAGAAACACGCCAAGAAACGGTCCGATCCCGGCCTGCACGTCGGCCATGAAAAAATTCAGGGCCTCCAGCGCGCGCAGCCCGGGCCTGGTCGATGTCGAGCGCGCGTTCACCACTTTTTACCGTATTTGTTCGGACCCAGCTGCGTGCCCAGTACGCCGTGCTCGGGCCACGGCCTGACCGCATGCGCATCGGTACCCGGCTGTGCGTCGGAGCGGTCTTTGCCATCCGGATCGGCCATCCGAGGATCGACCGTCACCTGATCCTTCGCAGCGTTTCCGTCGGCATCTCGCGCATCCACATGGATACGAAAAGGCGTCGTCGTTTCCGGGGCGACCAGAATGGCCGACCAGACACCCGGTTCGCCGTGGACGGGCGACATGGCTACCGGCAGGTCGTCGTCGATCCGTGCCGTGACCCGCTGCACATGCTCTCCGAACACCTTGGCGCGAACCCGCAACGGCTCCGCCGGTGTGTGGCGTGCAGAGCCCTTCTCCGTCGCCAGCCGATGATCGGCCGGGCTGGTGATCATCACGAACGGCCATGCCGAACCGAGCGGTTTGAAGTGCCAGCTGACGGCATCGCCATCCAGGCAGGCGATGGAATATCCGGCCTGACCGGCGTCTTCCTCGACCTGGGCCGTCGATCGCGTGGAGGCATAGATCACGGCACCGTCGTTCAGCAGCTCGTTGTAATGCGTGTGACCGGTGTCCACCATGGCCACACCGGCATCGGCGAAGAGACGCCCGACGGCATGACTATCCTGACGCAGGTCGCCCGGATAGCCGTGCATAAACACGACCGGCTTTTGCGCGTCCTGCTGAGCTGCCTTCAGCTGATCGACGAGCCATCGGTTTTGCGCCGCGCCGAGCCGAAAATCGGGACCGCCCGATCCGGCCGATACGATATCCAGAAACAGGCACCGGCGCCCGTCGATCATCATGGCCATCGGCAGCGGCGTTGCGCCATGCATCGTATAAAAGTCGACCAAGGATCCCGGCTCGAAATCGTGATCGCCCGGAATCGCAAAGACGGGCAACGTCAGGCCCGACAGCGTGTCGTTGATCTTGTCGTATTGCAGCGGCGTTCCGTTATTGGCGTTGTCGCCCGGCAGAAAAACAAAATCGACGGTATCGGCAAAGAACCGATTGGCCTCGGCGACGATCTCGCGCAGACGTTCGATACCCTGGTAATGGTCTTCGTGCGATACATGCAGATCGCCGACATGCAGCCAGGTCAACATGGTGAACTCCTTTGTCTTTCGTAACAGTCGTTTTCATCGAGACGCGGCAAAGCGTTGGATCGAGGTGACATCGCACAGCGGCCGACCGCCACCGTGCGATGTCACTGCGCCGACGCATGACGCGCTCAGGCGTGATGGGCGTGCTCTTTGGGGCCGGGCTTCTTCGGCGGCTTTTTCGGACCGTGCTTGAGGTCTTTCGGCACATCCAGCAGCGACGAAGCGTCGACACCCAAGGCAGTGGCGTCCACGACCGCGCCGCTGGGCGTGGTTATGCTGGCGCCGCGGCTGCTCAACGACGCGCCGACTTTCAGCACATCCGCGAAGGTCGTCGCACCGTGTGGCGGAAAGCGCACGATCGTGCCGTCATCCAACAGCGCGCCGTGGGCGTCGCCCTTCGGACCATGCAGAAGACGTTCGATAATGCCTTGGTGGATGAGACCGTGATATTTGCCCGCACCGCCGGGCTTTTCATGCGGATGCGGCTTGGGGTGCTTTTTATGCTTTGGACCTTCGTCCGCAATACGTCCGCCTTTGCGGGTATCGATGGCGACAGCCACGATCACCCCGCCGTGCCGTGTTTTCACGCCGCGCACGGAAAGCTTTTCGCCCGGGGCCAGCGCATCCAGCAACTGAGCCGACAAATGCGGCGGAGTGTGGATCTCCGTGCCGTCGGTCAACAGCAGTCCGTCGATATCGGCATGGGTATTGAAGAGGAAGCGGTCCAGCGTGCCTTCGGTCGCAGGCAGGAAATCGGGGTCAAGCCAATGCATAAGATGTGCTCCAGAAACATAGGGAAGATGAAAAATCGGATGCCCAGGACATACGCGTCTGGGTCAATCCGGAGGGTCGGCGGGTGATGACGCGCGAGGTTCGGGTGGAGAAAGAAGGGTTTGTTCGGACGCGCGATCCGGCCCGATCGCCGTCACCTGAATCGCGCGGCCCCACGGTGTGACGACACCGAAGCCCTGTGCGCTGACGCGTTGCCCGTCGACCAGCAAATGGGGGATTCGACCGGCGGCGAGCGGCGGCAGGCGCAACGACGTTCCGTCGTCGAGGAGGACGCCGACGACGTCTGCGCGCGGTCCTAAGATCACGCAGCTCACCTGTCCGATCGCCTGCATGGGTTGAAGAGCCGGTGGCGCGGTCGCAAAGCGATTGGCCGGCGTGTCCTCGGATATCGACGTGCGTCCCGACGCGTCCGTGATCCTTTGTGCATTCAGAAGCTCGGTGGCGCCGACCCGATCACCCGTGACATGGATGATGTCGCCGATATGGAACGATGCCGTCAACGCCCGCGACACCGTCGGCGGAACGTTCACCTGGGTTCGGTCGGCCAGAAGCAGGCCGTCGACGTCACCGTTAGGATTCAGCAGAAAATGCGCAATGACGCCCGATATCTGCGTGGCATCCGTCTGATCCGCCATCACGACCGGGGCGAGCGGCGCCGGCGGCGCGTCGGTGGCCTGCGGAAAGGCAGGCGCCGTCACCGTAAGCAGCAGCGTGAGTAAGGTTCGACGAATCATGCGTGACCGACCGTGCGCGGTGGAAGTACCGCCACACAGACATCGCAAGCGGCGTGCCAACGCCTAAGTCGTTGTTGCACATGGGAACGAACGCACGCGAATCGCCGCACCTGTCCGCATTCCCGACAGTGTGGTGTCTTCGATCAGGACACCGATACCGCTCCGGCCTAGCTCAGACCGAACTCGTCGAGCTTGCGATAGAGCAGCTGACGGTGGATACCCAATCGACGTGCGGCCTCCGCGCGGTTACCGTTCGCGGCAAGGAGCGCGCGTTCGATCATGGCTTTTTCCAGGCGTGCAATGGCCTCAGGCAGTTCGCCGTCGAGCCAGTCGTTGACCGATCCGGCATCGGCACCGGAGGCATCGACCAGGCCGTCGAGATCCGACGCCTGAATCGTTTCGCCGCGCACAAGGACACGGCAGCGATCCATCGCATTCTTCAGCTCGCGGACGTTTCCCGGCCAGGCATAAGCCAGCAACCGACGCACCGCTCCCGGCGACAGCTGCTTGATCGGCCCCTTGGCCGCCGCCAGAAAATGTTCCGCCAGAAGGATGATGTCTGCCGTACGCTCGCGCAGCGGCAGCAGGGCAATCGGCACCACATTCAGGCGATAAAGCAGGTCGCGCCGAAAGGCGCCCTCTTCGACCATGCGCTCGAGATCGCGGTGGGTCGCCGCGATCAGGCGCACATCCACTTTCTCGGGGATGCTGGCGCCCAGCGGCGTGACCTCGCCCTCCTGCAGCACGCGCAACAGTTTTGCCTGCATCGATAACGGCATATCGCCGATTTCGTCGAGAAACAGCGACCCGCCATCGGCTTCCCGTATATGCCCCTTGCGATCGGACGTGGCGCCGGAGAACGCGCCCTTGCGATGACCGAACAGCTCGCTCTCCATCAGCTCCGCCGGGAGCGCGGCGCAATTGACGGCGATAAACGAATGCCTGCCCCGCGCACTCGCCTGATGCAGGGCGCGCGCCACCAGCTCTTTACCCGTGCCCGTTTCGCCGGTGATCAGCACAGGGACATCGCTGGCGGCGGCCATACCGATGCGCTTCTGCATCGCGCGCATCGCCTGGCTTTGACCCACGAGCGACTCATGACGATCGCCGGCATCCTCGTTTCTTGGCGCCGGCGGTTCGTCGTGTGCGGCCAGCACGCGCTCGATCACATCCGCCACGTCCTGGCGACCGATGGGCTTGGTCAGGTGGTCGAACGCACCGAGCTTCATCGCTTCGATCGTGTTGTGGCTGGACGCATACGCGGTAAGCATCACGACCGGTACGTTCATCGCCTTCGCATCGTCATGGCGCGAGCGCAAGAGCGCCAAGCCATCCATGTCGGGCATGCGGTAATCGACGATGGCCATGTCCGGCGACGCGCCGATCATCACCTGCAGGCCTTCCCTACCGGTGGCGGCAAGCAGCACCTCATGCCCCAGCCCTTCGACGGTCTTGGCCAGCGTCTGGCGAAACGCCATATCGTCATCGACAATCAGGATGCGCGCCATGGCAACTCCAGCGTGAAGTGCGTCATGCCGTCCGTGTGGCTGTAGCGCGCCACGCCATGGTGGGCGTGAGCGATCTCACGAACCAGGGCCAGCCCGAGGCCGTTGCCATCCACGCGTCCGCTGACGAAAGGCTCGAACAGCTGCCCGCTCAGTGCCGGCGGAATGTCCGCCCCCTGATTGACGACATCGATCGTCATCACGCCTGACGACACATTTACTTCCAGGTAAACGGTCGTATCGGGCGTGCGGTGCTGTATCGCGTTGCGAAGCAGGTTTTCGACCGCGCGCCCGAGCTGATCCGGATCCAGCCGCCAGGACACGTTCGCATCGTGCAGCGGACGCAGCTCAATGTCGCGATAGCTCATGGTGTCGATGAGTTCTTGTAACCATGGCCCGATGGCGACCGCTCGGGTCTTGAGATGGATCGGTTGCACCATGGTCAACAAACTTTCGACCACGCCCTCCAACCGCTGGACTTGGGTGAGAAAAAGCTGCAAATGGTCCGAATCGTCTACCCTGCCCTCGGCCAACGCGTTCTCTGCCGCCAGTCGCATGGTGGCAATCGGATTGCGGATTTCGTGTGCCACGGTCGCCACCATGCGCCCCAGCGTGACCAGGCGCTCATGCCGAGTCAGTTCCGTCGTCAGCCGTGCCTGTGCCTGCCGGGATTCCGCCAGACGCGTCGCGTAGCGTGTCACGGCCGCACCGAGGCGATCCAGTTCCTTCGATCCGGTCGGCACAATCGTGGGAATTGTCGAAGTGTCGGCCGCGGCAAGCGCGTCCTCCACCTGAGAAAGCTTGCGATCCCAGTGTCGGAATGCCCAACCCGCGCCCACCGCCGAGATGACCACCAGGACCAACAACAGTGTCATGCCCACCAACAGGCTATGGTAAAAGCTGGCGCCGACCGTGGGCATGCGCGTCATCGTCCACGCACTCGTGCCGGCATCCAGGGGACACGCCGCCAGAAACAACACTTCTCGATTGCTCGATCGCATATACAGCGTGGCCCGGCCTTCGGCGAGCGCGCGAAGTGCCGTGACCTCGATATTGCCGCGCTCCGCCGCCGGAAGATCCGACTTGATGCCGCTGCCCTGATAGGTGGGATAGGCGTAGCCCACCGGCCCCTGCTGGCGGCTCCAGATACCGCCCTCGATGCCGTTGAAATCCGCCAGGACGAGCTGCAATACCACGTCGCGCAGTCCACTGGCATTGCCCGACGAACGTGCCGCTTCACTGGCGCCCTGGTAACGCTGGGCAATCCGGCTGCAGGCGCTTTCAACCTGCTGCTGAAACTGCGCGCGTTTCACGCCCTCGGTCTGTCCGTACAGCTCATAGAGCAGCACGCTCAACGAACAGCAGATCACCACCATCAACATCCACACCAGCAGCAACTGATGGCGAAGTGAACTGAGCATGTGCGTAGGTGCCTTATTCCAATGAATGACGCGCAGGAGTCCAGCGAGAAGCACGCAGAATAAGCCCACCTTGCTTACGGTGGGTTCTTTCCGAGCAAACAGCGTTGCCTGCCCCAAACGCCGCCGAGCGATCCCCTGAGGGTGTCTCTCAGCCCCCGGCCCCGGATTAACGCACAACCGGCGGTATAGGAGGCGTCACGAAGAGCGCAAACGACATCCCGGATGTTGACAGCATGCCTGGCCAGAAACGGCAGCCATGACGTCTCCTGAAACGACGCAGGCTCGCTCTGCGCCAGACAGCGATATTTTTCGTACGGCTGTTTCTAGTATCCGCCATCCCCTACGTGGCGTGCATCGCCGCACAAAGAAACAACCCAAAGAACAGTCCCCAACGCGTTCAATTCCGTGACATACCGCATCATTGATGCGTTAGTGCACCTAATCCATTCGTGGTCATCGACCGCGAACAACCCTAGGCGCAGCGATCAACCCGAATCGATCATCGAGCGGCCTGCCATTCGTTTGCCCTAGCCCCTGAGGTCGCATGTTGCCATGGCGCTGCGGATCTCGGGGGAATGCCTAAAACTAACAGCCCTACCCGGAACCGCAAGCACGCATTGACTGTGTTGGCCGATCTCTTGCTTCACTCCCCTCAGACTGAAACATCAAGGGGATCGTCATGCTGAAGCACATCTACCTCTCGCTCTCCTTTTGCCTGCTGGCTCTAGGGCTCAACAGCGCGCTCATCACACCCAGCGACGCGCAGCAGCAACCGCAGCAGAGCGCGCAGAACGTCACACATGGCTCAACCACGCTCGTCGAGCAAGGCAGCTATATCAATCGCGAGGGCCATGCGGTGCATCGCCCAGCGCACACGGTGTCGGGAGCCGTGCCGGCGGGTGCTACCGCCCAATGCCGTGATGCCAGCTATAGCTTCAGCCAGAACCACCGAGGGACATGTTCGCATCATGGTGGTGTGGCGAAATGGCTTTGATGCGTTTCCCTCAGGCACCCGATAGGCGATCGTTGGTTGTGCACCGGCACAGCGACCGACTCGTCCTCGGTCGCGTCGATCACGGCTCCTGGGATTGCGCTTGAGCTCGCTCGAATGGGGGCCGCTTTGGAGCCTCAATAAGTGAATCCCTCCCGTTCTTGCTCTATATCGCGCCACCACCTCATGGCAGGGCAACCGTATCACCGCGCCTGATGGCAAAATGGTGCCCACTATCGGCGCGCACCCGTGCTGCCATTGACCACCGCAATTGCCATGTCGCTGCAGATTCGCCTTGCCCAGCTCGCCGACCTCGATCTACTGGTGCCGCTGTTCGACGGCTATCGTCAGTTCTACCGCCAGCCGAGCAACCCAGCGCTTGCCCGCGACTTCCTGAGCGAACGTATGGCCCGGCACGAATCGGAAATCCTGCTCGCCCTCGACGACACCGGCAGCAGCCTCGGCTTCACCCAGCTTTACCCATTGTTCTCGTCGGCACGCGCCGTACGCATCTACCTGCTCAATGACCTGTTCGTCGCCAACAGCGCACGCCGCCAGGGCGTAGGACAGGCGCTGCTGATCGCCGCCGCCGATCACGCTCGCCACCTCGGTGCCGCCAGCCTCTCGCTCAGCACCGCCCACGACAACCTGCCAGCGCAGGCCTTGTACGAGTCGCTGGGCTGGCAGCGCGATATGGAATTTCGAGAGTATGGGTTGGTGCTTTAGAGCGGCATAGCTCGAACGGAGTCGGGTTCACTTGCCAACTTTCTGCAAGTGAGCCTGACCCGTTTTCGCATCACTCATGGGTTTCTGTCCCGAGAGCGCGGCACGGATCGTGGACACCGTCTCTGCGAGCCGGGGGATCACTGCCGTACCGTTCGTCGAGCTGGCGATAGGTGTCGGCAAGGCCAGCTCACCTCGACACCTTTCGCTCTTTTCGGCCCTGCCTTGTCAGCTCTTACCATCCACGGCGCCAACACCATGGCGTGCTTTGTCGGCAAGCATGACGTTATCGATCCAATGCGCGTAGTGGCTCAGGCGGACGTTGTAGTTGGTTTGACCGTAAAAACCCGGGTGCAGAAGAATGGCGTTGTCTGTCCCGCGTTTCCAAGAAACCAATCCCGCCACTTGCCATTGGCCGTTGACCTGGATGAGCACGGGGCCGCCGCTGTCGCCATCGCCCGATATGCCTTCCAGCGGCAACGCGGACGGTGGCTTATGGAAGGTGTAGCAGAGCCATGGACCTTGAACACGGGTGATCGTGTTGAACGCGCGGCGCAGAACCGTGCGGTGGGCACCGTTGGCATCCTGCCCGCGCACGCCCGTGCCGGTCGCCCCCTTGCCCACGATCTCGACGATCTTTCCCAGTTCGTCGTTGCTTCTGTAGATGGCGATGGGGGCCACATCGGTGACCGGCTCGCTCAACTTCAACAAAGCGACGTCGTTCGATGCCGAGAGAAACGCGATGATCTGCGTGGCGTCATGAGTTTTCAGTGCCTCGTCGATAAGCGGCTGTGGCAGTTTCCGGTACCCCGGATACAGCACAAGACGTTCCACATGCCGGGGAACATGATTGATCGTCACCTCATTGACGCCACCGGATTGCCAGGTCACCGCATGGGCGGCAGTGATGACCCATCGGGGATCGATCAATACGCCGTGGCCTTCCATCGGTAAATCGACCAGCGCAAGCAGTTCGGCATCCGGTACCCGATACCTCGCATCATCCACATCGTCACGAATGACGACCGCACTGGCGGAGAACGAAAAAACCAGCAACACCAGGCAAAGCGACTTCGACAACATGCGTATTCTCAAGCGGAAGGGAATGGCGAATTCTCTGGTTTCGATACGCGCCGCGACGGACAGAAAGCCGACGAATCCGGCCACACGTCAGGCGGAAAAACGTTCACGGTACTCGTTCGGCGTCACGCCGTAGCGGGCACGGAACGCACGGCGAAACGCATCCGCGCTGTTGAAACCCACGCCCGCTGCGATGCGCCCGATCGGTGCCCTGCCCTGCGTCAATCGTAGGCACGCCTGCTCCAGCCGCAGCTTCTCGACGAAACGCGCGGGCGTCATGCCAAACGTCTCGGCGAACACGCGGCGGAAATGCCGAGCACTCATCGCCACCTGTTCGGCCATGCGCTCCACGCCGATGTTTTCGTCCAGATGCGCCAGCAACCACTCCACCAGGGCACCCATGCGGCCGCTACCCTGCACCTGCGCGGCGAGCGGCATGGAAAACTGCGTCTGGTTGCCGGGCCGCTTCATGTACATCACCATCTGCCGCGCGACGTCGAGGGCAACCGACGCGCCGAGGTCTTGCTCCACCAGCGCCAGCGCCAGGTCCATCCCCGCGGTCAGCCCGCCGGACGTGGCGAAGCGACCATCGCGCAGAAACAGCCGATCCGTCTCGACACGCAAGGCGGGGTAGCGGCACGCGAGGTCGTCGGCAAAACGCCAGTGCGTCGTAACGCGGCGCCCATCGAGCAAGCCGGCTGCCGCCAGCACGTACGCACCGGTGCATACCGAAACGATGCGCCGCGTGCCCTTTGCGCGTTCGCGCAACCAGTCGAGCAGGCGCGCATCGCCAGGGAGAACCAGGCGCGCCGCGACGCCGCCCGGTATCAACAACGTGTCCAGCGGCGGCGCATCGGTCAGCGTGCGCGCAGGCACGACGGACAACCCGTTCTCCGTACGCACGGCACCAGCCTGCAGGCCGATGACGCAAAGCTCATAGGGCGGCGCGCCGTGCGCCAACGAGTTCGCGCCGCCGAACACGTCCAGCGGGCCGGCGAGGTCCAGTATCTGCATATCGTCGTAGGCGAAGAGACCGATGGTTCTGATGGAAGATGGCGCGCTCATCGCGTTGGCTTACCCTTTCCGGCACGGGGTTGGATTCTTGGCCGAACCCATAGCCACAACGCGATCACATACACAAACACCGCGACGTACGCGGCGGCAAATACCCACAGCGGCAATGGCCAGTAGATCAGTCCGTTCATCCATTGCTCGATCAACGGCTGCACATGCGTGGTACCGGAAAGCTCGTCCTGCCAGATGGTCAGAAAACAGGCGCGCCCCAGCATGGCTTGAACCGCGACGACAGCGAGGCTGAGCAGGTGCGCCAGCCGCCACCCAAACCCGCGCACCCAACGCCAGCCGCGCCATGCGCCCATCGGAATCAACACGCAACCCGCGAGGTTGAACGCGATGATGGCGAGGTGGAGCGCCAACACGATGATCGCGGCCATAAAAATCCTGGAATGTCGTTAGAACACAACGGTCGAACAAGAACAAAGGGAACGTAACTGGGCTGACCTTGCTCGTTCCAGAGTCCATAGTAATCGTCTTCGCGTGGGTACCGCACCGCCAAGCACAGTCACTGTTTTGCCGCCATCGATGTCAAACAGCGCCGCATCGCCCGATGTGCCGAAGACAATGACCAACTCGCGCAGAAGGTGTTGTCAGGCGTTGCCTTTCGGCCACGGAAGGGTGACGTACTCAACAAGCCAAAGCAGTGGCGGATGGCGGGTGGCGACCAGTGCTCGCTCGGGCGGGCACGAAAAAAGGGACGGAGGGAATCAACCCCAATGAATTGCCTGCGTCCACTTTTTCGCACAGCGGTTTTGCAACAGCCCGATAGGAAAAAGCCAGCAGGGGAATCAGATATTTCCCGATGGGCGTGTTGCCACGTGATGGACATAGTGCGTGCCAAGGAACAGACCCATCGCCCAAGGACGCGGGCCGCTATCGACACCCCTACGAGGCGCCTTACGTCGCCTTGCCTCTTACGACGAATCAATCAAAGGATACGCTGCCATGACCACCAGGGTGAAAAGGCTCATCATTTTCGGAGACAGTCTTTCCGATGTCGGCGTCAAGCGCAAAACCGTTGCGGGGCAATTCGCCGCGCTGTTCGGATTGATGCGCACCAATCAGGTCAATCGATTCAGCGACAACCGCAACTGGACCGACTTTATCTGGGAATGGGCCGGTGGCCAGCCGCTGATCCGCATCGACAAATCGACGTCTGAAGCCGCCACGGCTTTCCATTTGAAGTGGAGCCAGGCCAGCAACAACGGCTCGTTGCCTACCGACCCGCTCTATTACGCCAATTACGCCGAAGGTGGCGCGATGGGTGGATCCGATCGCTGGGGCGCTGGCCTGGGGACCTTCCAGGAACAATTCGCACGCTATCGCGAGGATCTCAAGGCATACGGCCCCGCGCCGGGCGTCGGGCTTTATTTGATCTGGTTTGGCTTGAACGACCTGGTCACGAACGGTCGCGATCCGACGGACATGCAAGCGGTCGCACTGCAGATGAGCAATATCTGCCAGCAGATCATCGCGCTCGATCCCAACGCGTCCTTCCTGTTCGGCAACCTGCCCAATCCGCAGACGGCCGTGCGCTACATGGGCCAAGAAGCGACGGATAAAGTGCTAGGTTTTTCGGAAGGCGCCCTCAATTTCGGCCATGAACTGGCCAAGGAGATCAACGCGCACTTCACGCACAACCCTGCCGCCATCGTCGACGTGTACACACCGATGGACCACGTCTGCCGCAACCTGAATTCCTATGGCTTCACCCAGGGAAAACAACCGACAGGCATCGAAGTCCGGTACGGCGCGCCGCCGAAGAACCAATTGGCCGCGTTCTGCACCACGACCAGCGACGGCGCGCATCCAACGGAAGAGGTCTACAAAGTGATCGCTCAGATCTGGGCCGATGCGATCAAAGAGCATTTCGAGTTGGCGGCGCTTCGCCAGCAGCCGGATGCGCATTTCGTGGTGAAGGGATCGCAGTGACCGGCAAGCATCCGGACAGCTTCCACGCGCGATGGCGCTTATAGCTGACCATCCTGAAGCCGAAAAAGGGACGGAGGGAATGAACCCAAATGCATGGCCTCCGTCCCCTTTTCGTCCACTCTGCTCATGGCTTCCCCATGTCAGCCCTGACCTTCCGAACGTTTCGAAAGGAACAGATGGGCGCATGTCAGCAGCGCCATCACCACGCACATGAGCGCTGCACGTGTGCCCAGCACGGAAAACGCCTGATGCCAGTACATCGCCAGACCACCGGCGACCATCAGCAAGATGGGGTAGATGTTCAAGTACCAGAAAAGCCGCCCGCGCACCGAGATCAGGGCGATGATGGCAGGAAGCACGCATGCGGCCATCAACATGCCAGCACCCAGGAAGAGCAGACTTGTCTGAAAGCACTTCTGCAACGGACCGCTGTCGCAAAACACATTGGCAATCACGAACAAGCCTAGCCCGAAAAGCGCAGCCTGCCCCATCGCTACGATGCTCAGCACCAGCAGGCTTATCCGCACAATCCTTGTCCACATGGTTTCAACTCCGTCGGCAAAGTGGAAAGCCGGGCTCGGCCTTCTGAGGCGGCGGCATCAAAGACGTGAACTCTGACCCATGCCTCCCCTGTTTTCTTGTTTCGCGTCTTTTCGGCGATGAACCATCAGCGGCCGGGACCGCCCATCTGCGGTCCCGGGGCCGCTTGCGCGGCTTGGTTCTGTACCTGCATTTGAGCTTGGACCTGCGCGTGTACTTGTGCCTGTTGCTGATTGACCTGAGCCATCTGCTGCGTGCTGTGTTCGATAGGCGTGTTGACGGCCTGTGTTGTATTGACGTGAACCACGTTGGGAAAGCCAAGCCTGGCTTCTTTTTGAGCGGCAAATGCATTCGAGCCATCATGGCTCAAAGCCACGACATCGATCTGCTTCAGGCCAGCTGCCTTACCCTCGACCGCCAAGACACCGGCCAGGTTCACGCTACGGTGGTCCGACGCGCGGCCGTGCTCGGCATCGATCTTCTTTACGCCGTCGTAGGCTTGCTGAAACAGTCGGTGATCGGGGTGCGCGGGATCGTTGAGCCGTGGCGACGACCAGCCAGCGGGGTGTCTCTGAGAATACGCTTCACCGGCTGCTGCACCTATGGCGTGCGTGCCGCGAGAGACTTCCTTCGCAACCTCGTCCGCCGCATGCACCGTGGCGTCGATGCCTCGTGACGCAGCATCGACGGTCGCGTGGTAACCCTTGGCCGCTTCATGTTCGACATATTGCGCTGCTCGTTCCGTGGCATGCAGGCCTTCGGTCGCCTTATCACCGACAAAACGCGCTGTAGCCGCTCCCAGCTCAACGCCCGCCTTTTGCTCCTCCCAGGGAAGAGACACGACCGTCCGCGCGGCGAGAACGTCGTGACGGTATTGGTCGATCATCCCTTTATGGGATGCGTATAGCGCCTCGTTTTCCTTAGAAATGATCGAATGACCGAGGCGAGGATTATCCGGAAGAAAATTGGTCACGCTGTGCGCGTCCAAGTCCACGCCCTCGATCGGAAGGCGCGGGCTCAGCGGGCCGTTGGTGTCGTGGTAGCCGGCCTTTTGCAGCCGGTCGATGTCCTGCGGCGACGCATAGATGCGCGTCTCGCCAAAGTGCTGGCTCGCGGCGCTGACCACGTCGGTAGCGCGCACATAGTTGATGACTTGGTGACCGCCCTCGGGAACGCCCTGGAAAAGACCGGCCGCCCCATACGCGTTAAAGGTTTCTCCATGCAGGTTGTATTTGTATGCCGTGATTTCGGCCAGCGTGCCGCCGAGAGAGTGACCGGTGACGGTGGCATGGAAGGGCAAGTGATTCTGCTCGTCGTAGTTCTTTCCTTGTTCCAGAGCTTTTTTTGTAAACGCCATCGCGTCGGCCGTCTGCACATTGACACCCGCAGTGACCATGCCGATATCGGTCGCGATGTCCTGGTACTTCATCCTGGCCGCATCGGTTCCACAGTGCGCAATAACGACATCGCCGGTGTCCTCACGGACATAGGCCGTGCCCTGATACCCGGTCAATCGATCGTGAGCTTCGTCTAAAACCTTGTAGCGAATCCCGGCCAGGGTAACCTCCTGACCCAGTGAGTGAGTGTTGTAGGCGTCGGCCGCCAACATCGCATGGTCTTCAGTGCTTAGGGTCATTGACTGACTTCCTTGGCAGAAAGTGTGATGACGAAGAAGTCACTTCGATACTTTTTGACTGTCTCGGACAACTCCTGCCCGCCATCGCCGTAAGTTTGGTCGCTGCCGTTCGAAAGAGCTTTAATCGGCAAATAAAGATCCACCGACTTTTGACTCTGCAAATCACTCAGACGGTAACTCGGAGTAAACGTTGTGCCGTTGCCCTTGATCTTGAAAGAGGCCATAGCCGACGACATGATCCAGTGGCACACGCCCATGCCGTCATAATCGGCATCCAGAAAATAATCCGTGACCACCGTTCCCTTGTAAGTGTGGTCGTCCACCTTTTTGAGCTCGAACGGGATGAACTGCGCCAGGTTGCTTTGATGCCCGCTGAAAGCATCGGGGCGCACACAGGTGCTGCTGTTTTGCACCTCGTAGATCATCGTTCCCTCGGCTGTATCGAACCCCCTGGGCGCGCCATGAACCGTGATGGTGATCTCGTAGCGCTGTTTGGCGTTGGGGTTGGGCTTGATATCGAGAGTCTTCATGGTCGAAGCGCCACATCCGGAAGTGATCAGGGTCAGAGAAAAAAGCAGCACGGCGGTCACGCGGCTAAGCATGGAATTCCTGCCTCGATGGAGAGTCTTGGTGAAGGGTGCGACCAGCGGGCGCCCGGAAACAGCTGGATAGTTCACAGCTCTGCGACGTGTTAGCCATGCTTCGGTCATGCATCGGCGGTGCTCCATGCTCCGTTCGGTTTGAGTGTAGCGCCAAATACAGCAAACTGCCTTTCCCGAGGACCGGGTTTATTTACAAATGGGTCGATGATTTCACCTACGGCTCGGGCGTCGGTGAAGATGGCGTGGCCCAGCAGCGACAGCGTGTGGCCGGCCAGTTCGGTGGCGTGGCCGATGGTGACAATGTCCAAAAGACAAAGGAACGGAGGAAATTAACCCAAATGAATTGCCTCCGTCGCTTTTTTGCAGTCGCCTCCTTTTGCAGTCGTGCCTCGATACCCAGTCACTCGATCGTAGACTTCGTTTATCAACTTGTAGCGAATCCCGGCCAGTGTTACCTCCGCACCAAGTGTGTGGGTGTTATAGGCGTCAGCCGCCAACATCGCCTGAGCCTTCAGTGCTTACGATCATCGCATCACCTTTTTGGAAGATAACGTGATGACGAAGAACTCACTTCTATGTTTTTTTATAGTGTCGGACAACTCTAGCCCGCCATCACCGAAGGTTTGGGCGCTCGGTTGTCGTGGACAGTACGTCGACCAGCGAGCGTATGGAGGTGAACCAGATCTTGGGTTCGTTGGGGCACGGCTGATGGTCGCCGAGCGCGATAGCCAGCGCGCGGGCGCGGATGGCTTGCGCAGGCTTAATCAACTAGGTCATAGCACGTTCGCACGTCTCAGAGGATTCTTGCAGAAGTCGAGTAAGTGTCTCTACCCCACTTAGCTACTGACCCGTGTTTCCTAACCCAAAGAGTATCTAGCGCCCAGGGTTGTGGACAGCGCTTGCAGGCGTAGCGGCGATAGTCCCGCATTTATTTAATGTTTCCGTCCATGGCTCCTTGTAGCAAAAGCAGTACGCGACGATGCAAGAGAACACGAGCGCGACAAGCCAGATGACGATTTGCTTCGGGACGTACTGATCGAAATGTGATGCCGCCAGGTTGGTTAGAAACCACATCAAGAATAGAACAAGCAACATAGTCAGGAGCATAAAACCAACCTGACCAAGTCCGAGAGGATGGTGCTCTAGAAAAACAGCCGGCCCGATGCCTGCGATCACACCCAATGCGCCGCTCGTATAGTCAAAAGCAACTTCCGCCACCTTACTTCCCATCCACCGGAAAGGACACGCAGCGATGTTGCCAACGCGCGGGATACTTTTTATGGCTGCTGCAAGGCTAAGAAGGAAAATGGCAACATACCAAAACAGCTTCATTAGCGTCATCGCCAACTGGCCTGACACAGCGGCTACAGCAATTCCTTGCCAGTACTTTGGAACGAATTCGCTGATCAGACTCAATACCAAGCTGACCGAGAAAGGCACCAAAGAGAAGTGGAGAAACCGAGGCACAACGTCCATGGGGTGGGTGCCAACCAATCGGGGCATAAGAATGCGGGTTCTACTGCGACGAAACGCGGGGCTCATATCCGATGTTGGAGTGCCATTCATGACCTGATCCTTAGGTATGGATTGTCAAAGTTATCGAGTAGCTGTGTCCCAAATATCAGCTAGTTTCAGCAGATGGCCACGCCGATAGTCCAAGATCGGGAGGCCCTGCGAAGCCCCGGCCGACTGAAAAAGTGCACTCTTACCCCGCTTTCACCAGAAGAACGCGAACCTAACTTCGTTTTCCCGTCTTTCGGCGATGAACCCTATCAGCGGCCTGGACCGCCCATCTGCGGTCCCGGGGCCGCCTGCGAGGCTTGGTTCTGTACCTGCATTTGAGCCTGAACCTGGGCTTGTACTTGCGCCTGCTGTTGATTGACCTGGGCCATCTGCTGCGTGCTGTGTTCGATAGGCGTGTTGACAGCCTGAGCGGTATCCACACGAGCCACACTCGGAAAGCCGATCCTGCCGTCTTTCTGGGCGGCAAATGCGTTGGAGCCGTCTTCGCTCAGAGCCACCACGTCGATCTGCTTCAACCCCCGCGCTTTGCCCTCCACCGCCAAGGCGCCGGCCAGGTTCACGCTATGGTGATCCGACACGCGGCCACGCTCCGCATCGATCTTCTTAACGCCGTCGTATGCCTGTTGAAACAGCTGGTGATCGGGATGCGCTGGGTCGTTTAAGCGGGGCTGCTTGAATGCATCAGCATACGGCCCTGGATTCTTCAGCAAAGCTTGATCTTGGTCTCTGAGCGCTTTCAGCGTTTTGGTGCCTGCGATGCCGTCTGGCTCAAGGCCATTGTTCGCCTGGAATTTTTGTAGAGCTGCCTTTGTGTCATTACCGAACGATTTATCCGGGTTTATCGGGTTGCCCTTACTGTCTTTGTAGCCAAGGTCTCTAAGTTGGCTCTGTAGCACACCGACGGCATCACCACGATCACCGTGTTGGAGCACGCCTTCAGCGTGGTGCGTGTGATGATGGCTTCTGGTCGGCTGAGAATTGTCAGACTTGTTGCGTGCGTCGAAGCCAGGATCGGGAGGCGAGACAACATGCGATGTTTCATATTTCTTTACGAAATCCTCGTATTTCCCGACATACGGCATCACATATTCTTTTGACGTCGCTAGGCCACCGTAATCTTTACTAGGGCCGTCATGGTGATATTTATAGATGTACTCCTCACCCTGACCGCGATCTTTCGCGATTTGTGCGTTTTGCTTATAAAGCTCAACAAGTGACTCTGCTTGTTTTGTAACATCGCCGCGATTCGAGCTATTGATCCCGACGCCCTGCCCGGTTCCGTCCGTGAATTGCCCAAGCCCGTATGCCGTTGTTGTGCCCGCAGCAGCATCAAGATTGAAGCCGGACTCTAGACGTGCGATCGCCAAAACATATCCGGTCTCATGCTGATTGAGGCCGCCCTTTTGCGCAGCTTGAATCAATGCGTCAATCGAACGTGACTGAACTTCCGAACTAGCGTCCCCAGCGATGTGGGAATTGCCCGCCAGCCTGCCTGGGGAACGATCGATAGGCTCGCGGTAATGGGTCTGCCCATCCGGCTTTACTTCGTTATCTAAATAGGCGAGCCCCTTCTTTTGTATCATTTCATCGTAAATTTCATCCTGCGCCATGTTTATCTCTCCTTGAAGCAGATCGCATTGCCCTTGCTATCCGATGTTGTACCGTCGCATGTAAGGTACTTCACGGTGAACTTTTCAAGTCCAAGTTTTCCATTTAGCTCATCAAACTCCTTGTTATTCGGTGCCATATTTTGTGCTGGCGGCGCGTTAGGATTTTCGAGTAACGGTGGATTGCTGGAGGTCAGTGAATTGCCCTTCGCGTCATAAAGGTGATACCACTCGCAAAACTCACAGCCCCTAGGGAGCTCGCCGTAGCCGACGACAAAATAGCTTGCCTTGTTGACCTTTGACGCTGAGCAGGTTAAGCCCGTCGCCGTGTAATCTTCCATGCCTTTTGGATTCGTCAGGCGCTTGGTTTGACCATCCTTCGTTTTGAGCGTCAAGGATGTCTTAAGGCAGTTCAGTTTGCCGTGGCGATCTGAGGGGCAAGTGATGCTCATCACCACTTCGCCGCATTGTTTGGTCATAACGGCAACTTCGGGGCGCTCCCCGCTTGCAAAGCTAGTCAAGGGGGCGGCCAACATAAGCGCGAGTACGAGCACGAGTATCGATTTCACCACGAAAATACTCCTTGTTTGGGTGTCGAATTTAAAGCTAGCACGCTTCCGGCGCACCAAGTCAACTAGCCGTATGGCTGGGCAAAATGTTTAACGAATTTCCGTTGGGCATCCATCGCTCAAGGATTGCACGCATCCCGCCGCAGCCCATCCCGCATCGCCCACCTGCCAGTACAAAAAGGGATGGAGGGAATTAACTCAAATGGTTTGCCTCCGCCCCCTCTTGTGCAGTCTCTTTTTTTGCGCAGGAAGGTGCTGTCAGGCGTGGCCTTTCAGCAACTGGAGGGAGTCTCCAACAAGCCCCAAGCCATGGCTGACGATGAAAGACAGGCTGACTTGGACAGCGAACTCTGGTCGGTTCACTCGTCGCGGCATTATGGACTTTCAAACGCCGATACAGGACAAAGTAAATTCCCCTTCGCATCGACATGCGGTCCTGTGCACACGATGCTGTCTGCCTTGTATTCATCGAGGTTGAGCTTTTTGCTTAGATCGTCGAACGATTGATTGTTTGGAGCGATAGATTGAGCCGGCGGGGCATTGGGGACATCAACCGTTGCGGGGAAACTCGATGTCAGTAGTTTTCCGTTGGCGTCATACAAGTGATGCCATTCGCAAACGTCGCAACCTGTTGGCAACGATCCGTAGAGTACGTAAAAGTAATGGGACTTATCGTTTTTTGACGCAGTATATGCGAGTCCTATGGGCTGTTGTTTTTCAAGCCCCTTAGGATTACCCAGCCTATTTTGTTGACCATTCTTTGATTTGAAGTAAAGAGCAGGATGCAGGCAGTTCGCTGTGCCGTGTCCGGCCGCTGGACAATTCAGGCTCATCTGCGCATCGCCGCACTGCTTACTGATAACAGTGACGCCCACTGCGCTTCCGCTTGCAAAGCTAGTCAAGGATGCGACCACTAATGTCAGTGCAAGCGCGAGCGCGAATATCGATTTCACCACGAAAATACTCCTTGTTTGGGTGTCGAATTTAAAACTAGCACGCCTCCGGCGCACCAAGTCGACTACCCGTAAGGCTGGGCAAAATGTTTAACGAATTTCCGTTGGGACATCCATCGCTAAAGGATCGCGCACGTCCCGCCGTAGCCCATCCGGCACCGCCCACCTATCGCCCTCAAAGAACCCCACTCTGCCCTGTTCTCTCGGCGTGCGAACCACTCACAGGCGCTAGTCTCGGCAACTTCAAACAGCAGCTGATCGTGCGCCTGTTTGCGCGCGCATCAGAAAAGCCATTGCGCGGCTTGTTTGCGTTGGCGCTCGCTTAAATGCGGGTTTGGCGGCGTGGGGCCGTAGCCAAGCAGGTAATCGATGGCGCGGTAGCCTTTGGTGTCGGCCTGGTACGGGTCGGCGCCGGCAGCTAGCAATGCTTTGATCAGTTTCAGCGAGCCGTTGGCCGCCGCGTACATCAGGGCGGTGCGTGCGTCATTGCCAAGTGGTGGCTCGGGCCCGTCTTGGTTACCCCAAGTCGTTGCGTTCAACGAGGCATGGTGCTCGAGCAGCAAACCCACAATGCCGGGCTGATCGAACTGGGCGGCTTCCATCAGCGCCGTCTTGCCGATGGCGTTGCGTTTGTTGATGTCTGGCTCGTGCTGCATGACCAGCGAAAATGCCGGAGGGTCGCCAACCGCAACCAGCAGCAACGGGTCAAGCCCCGCGTATCGGGAGCAGGCAGCTAACTGCGCTGTATCTGCGTCGTCACCAGCTGCAAGCTGCTGCGTGATGTCCTGCAGCGGCGCATGCTCCAGCAACATCCTTCGCAGCGATGTCGCAGGAGCATCGCCACCGCACTCGCCTCCAAACGTCGCCTGAAACAGGGCAACCTTCGCCGCCTGCTCGCTGTCAGCCAGATTGAGCTGCATGCGCTTCCGATAATACGTAGCGAGCGGATCACGAGCGGCAAGGTAAAGCTTGCGCATGCGCAGACTGACGACGTAATTGTTGAGGCTGGTGTAACCCCAGACCTGATACGGGTAGTCGAACTTAAGGGACGGGTATTCCTTTGTCGGAGACAGAAAGCCCCGCGGATTGAGCCTCATTTGGGTGTTGACGGCGTTTTGTCCAGCCTCAAATCCGTACACCATCGTGCCTTGGAACGTGTCGATAAAGTTTCCGTCGGCCTGAGTGGAAGCCGCCTCAAAGGCATACACGGCTTCCGCGGGGAAGCCCAAGTGAACGAAATAGCGATCGCTGCAGTCAGAACGCGGCATAAAATTGTCGCGAGTGCTGCCGTAGTACGGCTGCGCTGCAGCGATAAGCGCGGGATGTGCGATGAGGAACGGACAAGGAATATCGTAATCCGAGCCACTCGTTATGCCGGCTTCAGAGGCCAACTTAATAATGTTCAACAGCGAATCGTCAGATCCATCGTAAGGCGTGAGGGGGAAGTCGTTAACCTTGCCTGGCGATGCCATCGCCTTTGTGTACAAGTCACTTTGCAGGGCGCGGATGGTTGCATCGCGCGTGGGCGTCTGCGGCTCGAAAGTATGCAGGAACAGTGCGTAGTCGAGTTCACCCCGGGCGTCTACGTGGGAACCGTGTTCGAGGATGGAGGCTGCTTGTTGCGGATGCGTATCCATTTCGGCAAGTGCCGCATCGCGGCTGCCGGGTGGAGGCGGTGTGGATGCGCCAGGCAAGCTCGCAACTTCGCTAGCGGCTGGCGGCGGCGCGACATGCGGGCTCAAACGTTCGGGATGAAGGGCGACCGATTCGTCTTTTGCGTAATCGACCGCACCATCGACGGGGCAGTCGACCACAGGGCCGCCCAGCGACTTGAGCTCACCGGCCGCATTGACGAATTGCGGCACGTGCCCGATCACCGTGCGGCAAGGTAGGCGCACCCACGTTCCGTTCAATGGAGAGGCCGTTACGTACCTTTGTGGGCCGGTGCGATCGAGCGGATCGCCCAGCGCACTGAACAAGCTTCCATCCACGTCGCGCAGCGCGGCGTAGAGACGGACCAGTGGCGACGAGCTATGCGTGGCAGCCATGAAACTTGCATGGAATTCGGCGTTCTTGGCCTTCCAGTCAAAAGCTTGCTGCCCTGGAAACTGCGGGCGAAATACGTCGGCGGCTTGCTCAGCTTTCGCCATCGCGGCATCCATGCCGTCGAAGTCACCGTGCAGAAAATCGGCGTAAGCATCGACGATTTGCAGGCGGCCATCGGGCAAGACGCCTTTCGGCGCCGGCCAAACGGGTTGGCCCGCCGACACGCGATCGAGGTTCGACTGGATCAGCACCATCAGCCCACGGGGATCGCCTGCGTTCTTCCACTCGTCCGCATGGACGACGACCGTAAGCTGAGCGGCACATTTCGCCTGCCCGGTGCCACAGCCAGAAGCTGCCGTAGACATGCCTGCACAAGCGGCTAGCCACAGCGTAGACAACGCCAGCACAGCGAGCATGCGCGCGATTCCGCGCGGGGAAAGCGATGATGCGGCTACTTCCATGTACAGGCCTCAACGTATGTAAGTGAAAACCAGCGCCCAGAAACCTTGGTCAAAGTCGATTCTTCAAGGCGTCGCTCTCAAAGCTATGGCGCAATGACCATTGTCTGGGAGCCACACGCAATCTGGCAGACATTTATGGCGAATCCATGGCGCATCGCTGTTCTAACGCGTAATCCCTGAAATCGCAGAATTCGGGCCAACCTTGGCCCACTTCGTTGCCTTTTCCCGAACTACTTATCAGCAAGTTCAGTGTGGAGATATTTCTTAATAAGGGCGGCACAGAACCCGGTGTTGACGGCAATTTTTTCGGTAGATCCGTAGCGTGCACAGATCACGGAGTCTGAGCCCTTGGCGTCTTCGGAGATAACCTTCACCAGTTGCAGATCAATAAAGTCTTCGCGAACAATCCAGTAGTTCAGTCCGTTCGCTACGTCGGTTGAGTAGGAAGAATGAAACGGCAGATGACGGTCGGACGGCGGCGATTCGCCGAGACTTTTCAAAATGTTGTCGCGCTTGGACAGGTATTGGTCACGCGTTATTTGATCGACCACCCTATGCGGGTCTTTGTCTTTATAGACGGCCGCGACCATCATCGGAACGGAAGATTGGAACGAACCGTCGTCGCCAATCTGGCGGGCGGCCAATTCGGGAGAGCTCTTTGACCGATCGATTCCCCTGGCCACATACGCACAGTCCATTGCATCGGTGTATTTCGAAGCGAATACGCAGTTGAAGAGACTCCGCGTGTAGTGGTCCCGTCCAGCCACGCAAGTCGCCACGAAATTCGCTTCCATCGGGTCGTTTGGCGGAAACGTCATATTGAAAAGCGAACGTCTCACAAGTCGGTCGCATTCTGCTGGGGATAGCCTATCGGACACCGCAGCGATAGGCGCCGGCTCGGCCCGGCGTACAGTTGGAAACACGTTGTCACGAAGCATATCCACAGCACGCTCGCAAGGCGTGGCGTCACCACCTGCAGCACGAATCTGGCGAACCTGGGTTCCGGTGAGGTCCGTGATTTCTGACGATGCCCGGCGTTTGCATTCGACCGCTGTCGCGGAAGGCCCTCGCAGAAGAATCGCGTTGTGGAGTGTCACGGTGCGCTCCTGCTCCGCTTGCATGATTTTGGCACGGTCGGAAAGGAGATTGGCGGTATTACCAGCAACGCGATCGACGGCTTGCTTGTTCTCAAGACACGCCAATTTCGTTTCAACGACTTTTAAGCACACCGCAGGTATCTGCCTGTCAGTCGCCGCCTCCTGGATCGCGGATGGATTCGGATCTACGCGAGCCTGATTCGGCGCCGACCTGTTCGAACAGGCCGCGAGGATCGCCACCGTCGCTGCAAAAACTCCACGCGCTACACCCGCCTTGTGTCCCTGCATTAGTCAAACTCCAGTCGAACAACATTAATGAGCCCAATTCAACCGAATCAGCGCCGGTTGTCGTCGGACAGTGCTTCGGCCAGCTAGCGCCTGGAGGTGAACCATATCTTGGATTCGTTGAGGCGCGGCTGATGGTCACCGCGCGTAATGGCCAACGCGCGGGCACGAATGGCTTGCTGAGATGCGATGCCGATGACCATTTTCTTTATGACGTCATCCCCTTGAGTACAGCCTCAAGCCGCCGCCAGTACTTTACGCACCGTGTTCGGCGCGGCGACAGCAACCTTCAGCAACGCCTTGGCAGCACCGCTCGGCTCGCGCCGCCCCTGCTCCCAGTCCTGCAGTGTACGAACGGACACGCCAAGCATCTCGGCGAAATCAGCCTGTGACTGACCGAGCTTGATCCGGGCTTGTGTCGCCTGACTCACCTGCACGGCGAACTTGCGCCCGCCACCTGCCTTGATCTCGCCGATCGCTTCGAGCACTTCGGCGCCGATATCGCGCTTGGCATCGCGGGCGAGAATTTCTTTGCTCAACTTTTTCATGACTTCACCATGTGGTCCTTGATCAGCCGTATGACCCGCGCCGATAAGTTGTCCTGTTTGTTCTTGGCATAAATTGCCAGCAACCATATCTGCCCAGCCTGAGTGACCTCGTAGTAGATCACCCGCACACCGCCACGCTTACCCTTATCTGCTGCACCCCAGCGCATCTTGCGACAACCGCCGGAGCCGGGAATCAGATCACCCGCGTCAACATGTTGCGTCAGGTACCACTGCATGGCGGTGTACTCCTCCTCAGTGAGGTAGTCGTACACATACTTTGCAAACACAGATGATTCGATGAATTCGTACACGGCAGACTCCTTTCTGCGCCAGCTAACCATACGGCAATGCCGTATGCCTGGCAAGATGATCGATCAGGCCAGCGGTCACTTGAACCCCTGCTCCGTCGCACAGTCCACAGCCACTTATTCTCCGCATCCACATACCGCATCGCATTATTCCGGTGCTCGGATACTATTCGCGGCCAAGCGGAAACGGGCTCTGCACGAGTAACGAGCCCAGAGACATTTTCAACGCTGGAAAATGTCTCTGAAGACGTATGCCCAGTCTCTCGCTACTCCAGTGAAAGCGGATTGTGCTTGCGTTATTTACTCAGTGAACCCGAGAGCTTTCTCGCTCGATACGGTAGACGGCCTGCGCTTCGCCTACGCCGGTGGGCGGATGGTGCGGTGGGTTGAGGTGTTGGGATTCGATCTGGTCGATGAGGTCGCGTACGGCGCTGGCGTCGGTGAAGATGGCGTGGCCTAGCAAAGATAGCGTGTGGTCGGCGAGTTCGGTGGCGGGGGTGGTGGTGATGACGTCGCCGTGGGCGGTGATCATGTCGATCAGCCGGTTGAGGGTGTCGATCTGGTCGAGGGTGATGCCGAAGGGGTAGCGCTCGCTGACGTCGTCGGGCACCGCCTCGGTGGCATAAGGCGTTTCGTCGGCGGCAGGTATCGCGTCGTTTTCGGCACGGGGGGCCGGAAACGAGAGGTCGCTCAGCACCAGGCCCATCTGCTCCACCAGAAATTCCAGGCAGATGGCTACCTGCTCCGCATTGATCGCGGGAGCCCCTTCCTGCTCGGCGTCCGGCGTGCGCGGCTGCGCGATATGCGTGAGAAACTCGGCGTAGTCGCGCAGTTTCTGCAGCCGGCGCTGGCTGTTCGCCGGCAGAAAATAACCCCTCGTGTCCCGATCATCCGTATCGAACGTTGACATGGCCGCCTCCTGATTCCATCGAAGTGCCCGTCCACGGCATAACGACGGACGGGAAGTCGGGAGGCTAGAAACCGCACACAGCCGGCGGGCTTATTTCCCTTGCGGGTGTTGTATTCGCCGCCCTCCCGACGCAGGCATCGCGTCGGTTGCACCCACAAAAAAGCGTAGGCACAAAAAACCCACCGGTTTGTCGGAGGTGGGTACCGCTGTGTGGGGAGTTTCTAGGCTCCTTGCAAACGAGTCTGCTACTGCGGTGAGGGAGAGTCAAGACGTGCGCGAGTGAGAGCGTGAGAAGTAGGAGCACAAACGTTTTGCTCTCGAAATCGAACTAGCGCCATCAATCAATTGAATGGACGTGCAGCCAATGGCCATTGCTCAGAAAATACGCGTCCGCCGCACCTTCTACAGCGCCTAGATAAAAACCACTGTGTTTTGCACGGAATCGTTCGACTTCGCCGGGCGCAGGAACGAAATCGAATGCGTCCGTGTGCACATAGAGACCGGGAGGTGCTCGGTCTATCGCAAGAGTGGCGAACTCGTAGCTCGAATCTTTTTCTATTGTCATCAAATGCCAGCCATTAGACCGCGGAAGCGCTGCGACAAGCCGATACTCTTTGGGCTGTTTCACCGAGGGCATCAGCAGCACAAAATCTTTTCGTCCGTCGCCATCCAAATCTATGCTGGCTTCTAGACGGCATTTCCCTTCTTTCTTGGCTTCTACCTGATTGTCTTCGGTTGAATCGGTAGCGACGGGTAAGCGCTCATCGGCAAAGCGCTGGCGCAACGCTGCCTGAAGCTTCGATGGAATGTTGTCGAGGCAGGGATCGGCCACGGCAATGTTTGGAGCCGCAAGGGACAACGCCAAATACAACAGAATTTTCATACGCCATCCTCTCTGGCATGCCGAATTTGTATCAAGACTGCAGTCAAAATCGACACCCGAAGTCGCCCCAAAAATGCCACCTACCTCGGAGCCTTTGTCGCTACCAACCGACAGTCACTGATTTAATTTCGTGGTTGTTGTAGGCATCGAGCGTCACCGAAGCGTGGCTACCCGCCTCGCTGAATGAAGTGGGGTTGTATTGGTAGCTGTCTCCGTACTTTGCCTTGGCTAATTCGATGGCATTCGCACCGATATCGCCATGCAGCGTAAAATGAAAAATTACGGCGATGAGCAGAGGGATCGCCGCTCCGATGGCGAAGTAACTCTTAGGCACGGCCGAATCTTCGCCTGCCGCAACGAGCGCGGAAACGACTGCCGGCGAGCGCATCTGGCGATAAGTCCAGAACAGCAATCCCAACATCACTACCATCATGACTGCGGACGCCAAAGTGGCCACGGGACTCAGCCTCATTTGCGCTAACCACAACGCCGGCGGGCGCATGAAAGGAAGCAGAAACACGCATAGCCCCAAGCCGGCGGCGAGAACGAATGCCGAGTACCGCGTTACGAGTCGGACTGCTCACATGCTGCCTCGCCATAGGAAAATTCCATCAGCCAAGGCAAAAATATTCAGACTCGACGAGTAGCCCTTTCCGTTGGCAATGCAGTACACCATGAAGCAGATGTCGATAAGGCCGACAACGATCAGGACCTTGCCCACGCGCCTCATGATTTGAAGATGATCGCCCATCTGCGCTTTTCCCTGAGAGTACATGTCCCTTCTTACCCCTTGTTTCACTCGACCACGCCAGAAAGAAAACGAATCTGACTTTTTATCAAGATCGGACGACCCCGCAAATCCTCCACCCGCTTAAAAGTACACTCTGACCCTGAGGTTTCCGCGAGAAGGTCTGACTCTTGATTCCCCGTACGTTCTCTATGGCGATCGACTCGATAGTCATCTTCCTTGCCCCTAGCCGTTAAGTGAGTCTACCCTGATTCTGGCGTGCCTTTAAATTTCTGAGTTATCCATTGTTTCCGCAATTATCCTAGGAGTTAGATTCGTTAAATCAGTATTTCGCAAAGAAACTCTGTTCCAGACAAATATCATATTGTCAGCGGTTAGCGGAATCCGCGGAGCCATTTTCGCAAGAGCGCTTAATAAATCAAACCTATTGATCCTGATCAACTTACGAGCCGCGTCTGTGTTTGACTCCAAGAAAACGCAAATACTATTACTTAACGGAGTTGTTATTCTCATACGAAGGACGGAATGAATCAGCGCATCCCACTTCCTTGATTTGTAGTGCTTATAAGCAAGATCGTCAAATATCTTCCGCATGCTCCATTCAGCTGTTTCGAGCGTGGCCAGAACTCCATTTAGACCCCTACTTAAGTCATCCGAATTAATCCAATCGGCCTTGCGCTTGTAGCGAAGATCATGCTCCACCTCGTGCCAACCCTCGGAGAGAATGGTGCGAATTTGCACCTCAAAGGCTCGATCTATGGGAAATTCAACCGTCGGTGAGCCAATATCTCGGTAATATTCCTCTGCCAGCCGGAAGACGAGGTTGTACCGCGAAACAGAAAACACGGTGTCAACCGGCTTATCGATGGTTGACGAAGCATCATCGCATTGATAACGACGACGTAACACCGCGTCCGCAACCTCCACATCCTCTTGAAAGTAGAGAACAACCCTGATGCCTATTGCATCCTGAATAAGCTTTCCTGTTGGAGAATATTTGTCTAGTGAACCCAATTTCGACCTTAGCGAGGCAGCCGACTTTCCCCTACCAAATACGCGACAAAGCAAACCAATAGACGTGAGCTCTTGATCAATCTCTTTCCGGATGTAGTCAGCAACACGTATGAATGCTGAAACCTCATTCATGCCAACTCCCGGAATAGTTCATACGCCTTGTCAATGTTCTCTAGATTGACTGCAAATAAATGAGACCTACTCATCTCCGCCAGAATACCTGCCTTAGTCAACCTTTCCACAGCACTGAAAAGCTCAACAGATGTAAACTCATCAGAGTTTTGGCACAAATATTTCATGGGCTTGTAAATTGGTCTAGTTGGTTTCTGGTCAATGGGATCACCCGCTGGCCAGAATCTCTTAAGAATAGAAATTTCTGCAACCTTATGTCGATCAGGTGCAATGACCTCCTCATCCCGCACGATCGAGTTATCCAATCGAGAATTAATATCGGGCCAACTTCCGCCCCCTAGAATATAAACCGGCCCGCCAAAACTTTTCCCGACAACTTCACAGTCAAAGAATTTACAGTTAAGGAACGTAACCTGATCAAGACCGGAGGCTATAAAATTGCAGTTCTTAAATATCGAATCGCTAAACTGAAAAGATTTGAGACCTACGGAGCCAATAGAAATGGAAAACAGCTCCAAGCCTTCTACGGAATCGTTGATTAGGTCGCTTGGCATTTGACCGATCAAATCGGTCGAAATCTCGATTTTTGCGAGAGTATCCAGAAACGGCAGGGAGGCCCGTAGTCCATCGTAGAGGCACTTCCTAGATGCATTGGCTCGTGGGGCATAAGACTTAACCGCCGGCTCGATGAATCGCGGGTCATCTCCTAGCCACTCGGGATCGGCCAAAATGCTCTCAGCCACATAGTTGCCTAGAGCAAACTCGTTTACAAAGCCAATTTTAGTAGAATCCGCAACACTTCTATCCAGAAGCGCATGACTCGCAAGTTTATTGGCGACTTCCTCCCTCGTTGGCTTATCGCTAATTGAGTATTGATTTCTCGACGCCTCTATTTCCTTTGAGCAATTTTCGAGAACTACTTTAATAATGTAATCACGCTCTTCGGCAGTGTAGCCGTTTCGGACCATATCCTCAGAAATTCTACGCAGAACGCCCCCCTGCATTTCGACCGTCATTCTAAGATCTTGGCGCTCCCTCTCCCGATCGAGCATATATTCAAAATAACTCTGAACTATACGCTCGGGATTACTCGAAGCCTGTGCAAATGATTCCTCATCGATGCATCTTAGATATGAAAGTAGTACGGGGTTTGCCATGGCCTCGATATCTAGTCCAGCTTGCCTCAGCGACTCTACCCTTTCGTACGGAAGCCAATCATTTATCTTTGGCTCTTGAATCCTAATTCTTACGACCGAGAAGTCATTTATGTGGCGCTCGAGCCACTGGTGAAATTCGTCACCATCAAATAAGACTGTTCTACGTGTTGTTATGATTATTTTTGCCTTACCTGTAAGAAGCTCACTTACAGTCTCTAGCATAGGTTCTTTATTATCAAAATCTTCGCTATCCTCTCCTTTTCTGAGCAACTCGTCAAAGCCATCTAAGATTACTGATATCCTTCCGTTCTTTATTTCCGTTTGTACCAATTTCGAGCTTAGAAGCGGAAACGTTCTATCGATTTCGTCAAGTAAAATATAGCGAAAAATTCGGGCTTGACGATTTCTTGAAAGTTCCGCGTATAAGGGAAGGCGTTTAGCAGTACAAGTGAGAAGCTGAGAAATCTCTTGAGCAGTGCAGGTTTTTCCGAAGCCTGCAGCCGCTTCTATAAGAAATAGGACGGGGTGATCCGTATCCATTCGGGATAACACCTCCTCAGGAGCCGTCTTCTCCCCGGCCAGTCCGTCGATTTGGTAAGGTGCTTTGATATATTCGTACGTAGCCTTATCGCCATATGGCTTAACTAACGTCGCCGTGAACCTTGTATATTCGTCGATAAGCCGTGCGCGCGTGGACTCGACCGAGAAGAAGCCATTGAAGAGCTCTTCCTCTGCCTGTTTTGGAGTTGTGGCATTCCTTATCGTGCACGCGTAGCCGCTGGCAGAAAATTCCGCAAAAAGATCGTCCGCCTGAAAATTTGGATTAAGCTTAATTATCTCTGCGTTATCGAAATAGCCCGTCTTCAGAGTAAAGACCAAAGCTTCGTCGTTGGCAGTCCTACGTTGGAGGGTAAATCCATATCGCTGGTATGCCTTGATCAGTTCATCATTCTTTTTCACACTTTTCCACCCGACGGTACTTACATTGAGTTCTCGAGAGCTGGCGAACGGATAAATTTTAATTACCCACAAGTTCGGCCATACCAAAACCTGTTCCGCAAAAAAATACTCTGTCAGTCCGTCGTCATACCGACAACGCCGTGATGCAGCCTACCCCCGGCCGCCTCACCCGCCTAGTCAGCACAACTTGCATAAGGCATCTGCTCCCCAGGAACCACAGGACACAGCTTGATAGGCTGCAGGTGTTGGAATCGGGCTCGCCATGTCGCCTCGTCCAACGCGATAGGCTGCGCCGACGCCGGGCCGCGTACCGCCCACTGAATGCTGTAATCGTCGTTGCTGCCTCTGATTTCCAGAATCAGCGTGGACTCGCTGTGGGTGGAACCATCGGCCGTGACGGCGCCGCAGCTGGCTACCATGGCGTAACCGTAGGCGCCGCCAAGCTGGACCTCGCCTAGATTGAGGTCGCTAAAGGATGTAGGGCAGGCTGAGTGGAAGCGCTTGGCCAGATCGGCCGCCAGAAACTGCGGCGTGATGTTGAGCCGGGAGGCCAGACCCTTGGCACCGGTGACGGTGATCATCTGCGTCCACTGCGCCGTGCTTTCGCCCTCGGGCACTGACTCATGGATGTAGGACGTGCCGCCGTTGTCGAGGTGTTCGAATACCGGCCGAAAATTGCTCGGCGGGCTGATAAGCACCAGCTGGCTGAAGATTGGCGCGATCTGTTTCAGCGAACCGTGGGTTTGAGCGTACTTATTCAGTTGATCCGACGACGCGGGCCGCCACGGCGATGACTGCGCCGATACCCAACCACCCACCGTCAACGACCCTATGCACAGCATGCCCGCTGCAAGCCACGCCACCGTTTTCATGTGCTCTCCCCTGTGTTTGATACTCCGATATCACCGTGGTTACGCTCCACCCCGGAGCGCAACCGCGTGTCCTTTCGATGGCCGAGCGTGGCTCAGACCATCGGCAACTTCAACCCCTGCTCTTTCGCACACTCGATCGCCTGGCTGCATCCGCATGAGAAAAAGAAACGGAGGGAATTAACCCAAATTAATTGCCTCCGTCCCCTTTTTCCCCCTTTTTCCCGTTCTGGACGATTTTCCTTTCCAATTACTCGGGACGCGCAGGTATGGCGCGAAGCTGATTCATAACCGTTGTGCCGAATGGCGTGAGCGTCCAGTAACTCCCTCGATCCTTCACACTCCGGCTCTTCGTGCTGTGGGTGATGTAGCCCAAAGCTAAAAACTGAACAACGATTGTTTCTAGGTCAGTGCGCGAAACTTTTATATCGTTCCTACTCGATATCTTTTGCCCAGCGTGTTCTTCATCCAATGGAGCGGATTCATCGCTATCGTCGAAGGCTGTCAGCACCCGATCTTTTATTTCGCTTGCAAGTCGAGCATGAATCTGGTCGGTGGTCGCCTCGTGGAGTAGCAGAGGACTTACTGTGAAGAACAAATGGTTCCACGATACATGGACAGCTTCGCTCCATAAGTACTCGATGTGGCGTACGCCGTCCCACTTTCGGGTTTCAAAGTCAACATTTACACCAAATACCTCATCATTCTGAGCTAAGCCGGTCGCGCCTTTTGGAGGCTCTGTCCGAGACCTGTTTAACTCGCTCTCTAGCTCCTCAATACGCCTGCGTAGCTTCAACATCTCCGTTGTTGCGTCGGTTGTTGGTACTTTGTCGCCACGCACCCAGCCGACGCCAGGATGCTGCTTCTTTAGCGCGACGAGACTTCTGCTGACAACCGAACCGAGTTCATGTGCAGTCGTCCACGACTTACACATCCTCTTTTGTACCAATTCGCGAAAAACAGCGAGCTTCTCCTTGCCCTCATCTGTTGCCTCACAGAGGCAAACAGGGATTTTTGTGGGGTCCCCGTGCAGAAAGGCAATTACCGGCTTTCCGACCTTTATTGCGTACCGGTACTCCATTTCAGTGAAGCTGTGACCATCTGGACCAATACTTCCGTACCGCCCGCCAACGACGACGATGTAATAGTCACAATCGTCGATAACTCCTTTTATAAGTGACCACTGATCTTCATTTGCGGCTGGAAACAGCTCCATGCCCGACGGGATGCAGTCGAGCTCTAACAGCGCGTGCATAATTTCCTGACGTTCTTGCTGCAAGTCTTGATAAGTCGAGCTAACAAAGACTTGATACTTTCGATCATCAGACGACATTGTTTGATCTCTGAACATTTGCCGTAGCTATGGCGAAAACCCGAATCCGACCGAGCCGATGAACAATTACTGTGATAGCAGGATGACTACCAACGACAATCTACTCAACTCATACCATCGGCAACTTCAACCCCTGCTCCTTCGCGCACTCAATCGCCTCCTCATACCCCGCATCCGCATGCCGCATCACGCCAGTCCCCGGATCGTTCCACAACACCCGCGCAATCCGCTTATCTGCTGCCTCGGTGCCGTCGCACACGATCACGATGCCGGAATGCTGCGAATACCCCATCCCCACACCACCACCATGATGCAACGACACCCACGTCGCCCCACCAGCGACGTTGAGCATGGCATTGAGCAATGGCCAGTCGCTGACGGCGTCGCTGCCGTCTTTCATCGCCTCCGTCTCGCGATTCGGTGAAGCAACGCTGCCGCTGTCGAGGTGATCGCGGCCTATGACCACCGGCGCTTTCAGCTCGCCGTTGCGCACCATTTCGTTGAAGGCGAGGCCGAGCTTGTCGCGCAGGCCCAGGCCGACCCAGCAGATGCGTGCGGGCAGTCCCTGGAAGCTGATGCGCTCCTTGGCCATGTCCAGCCAGTTGTGCAGGGCCTTGTCGTCGGGGATGAGTTCCTTGACCTTGGCGTCGGTCTTGTAGATGTCTTCCGGGTCGCCGCTGAGCGCGACCCAGCGGAACGGGCCGATGCCGCGGCAGAACAGCGGGCGCACGTAGGCCGGCACGAAACCGGGGAAGGCGAAGGCGTTGTCGCAGCCGACGTCCTTGGCCATCTGGCGGATGTTGTTGCCGTAGTCGAAGGTGGGGATGCCCTGCGCGTGGAAGGCGAGCATGGCCTCGACGTGGGTGCGCATGGACTGCTTGGCCGCGTCGCGCGTGCCTTCGGGGTCGGCCTTGCGGCGCTCCAGCCACTGCCCCACCGTCCAGCCCTGCGGCAGGTAGCCGTTGACCGGATCGTGCGCGCTGGTCTGGTCGGTGACGGCATCGGGGCGCACGCCGCGCCGGATCAGCTCGGGCAGGATGTCGGCCGCGTTGCCGAGCAGCGCGATGGATTTGGCTTCGCCCGCCTCGGTATATTTTTTGATGCGCGCCAGCGCGTCGTCCAGATCGCTGGCCTGCTCGTCGACGTAGCGCGTCTTGAGGCGGAAATCGATGCGGCTCTGCTGGCATTCGATATTGAGGCTGCACGCACCGGCGAGCGAGGCGGCCAGCGGCTGCGCCGCGCCCATGCCGCCGAGGCCGGCGGTGAGTATCCAGCGCCCTTTCAAATTGCCGCCGTAATGCTGGCGGCCCATTTCGACGAAGGTTTCGTAGGTGCCCTGGATGATGCCTTGCGAGCCGATGTAGATCCAGCTGCCGGCGGTCATCTGGCCGTACATCATCAGGCCTTTGCGATCGAGCTCGTTGAAGTGCTCCCAGTTGGCCCACGCCGGCACCAGGTTGGAGTTGGCGATCAGCACGCGCGGCGCATCGCTATGCGTGCGAAACACGCCGACCGGCTTGCCGGACTGCACCAGCAGGGTCTCGTCGTCGTTCAACTCGCGCAGCGCTTTGAGGATGGCGTCGAAGCACTCCCAGTTGCGCGCCGCCCGGCCGATGCCGCCGTACACCACCAGCTCGGCCGGGTTCTCGGCCACCTCGGGATCGAGGTTGTTCTGCAGCATGCGAAACGGCGCCTCGCTGAGCCAGCTCTTGCAGCTCAGCTCGGTGCCGCGCGGCGCGCGAACGGTGCGGGTGGTGTCGATACGGGTCGGTGCGGTCATGGCCACGGGCTCAGGTGGAGGAATCACCGGAGTATAGGTCAGCCGCGAGGGCGTGGCGGCGGGTGGCCGGGGCGGCGCATGGGCGCGCGCCCTGCCCCGGCGCGCGCAAAAAAAGAGGCCACGGCTTGGGGAACCGTGACCTCATCGGGTCGACACGTTGCACCTTGAAACGAGCGGAGGGGAACGCTCAGGCGCTTATTGTTAGTAGGCGACGCTTTCAACCACACCGCGATCAGAAGTCGTAGTTCACCCCGAAGCGCACGTAGCGCGGCGTGCTCCAGTACAGGACCCGGTCGTAGTTGGTGTTGAGGGCGGTCGAGCTGCCGTAGATGGCGTAGGTGGAGGTGGGCACGGACTCGTTGAGCAGGTTGTAGACCATCACGTTGAAGCCGAGCTTTTGGCCAGCCCACATCGGGCGGTATTCGGCGGACAGCGAGTAGATGTGCTGCCACGGCTGCCGGCCTGCCGCGCCCGGCGGCGACGCGACGCCGGCGCAGTAGTGGTAGTAGCTGCCGTAGCCGATGGGATTGGTTTGATCCGCACCGTAATAGCCCAAGCAGCTCTTGGGCGTGCCGGAGGCGATGAAGACGTTGCCCGAGATCATCCACTCCGGCGCGATCTGGTAGGAGCCGTAGAGCTTCAGCTGGTGCTTGCGATCGTTGGACAGCGTGCCGTTGGAGTTTTCCATCACCTGGCCGTAATCCCAGTCGACCGTGGCGGACACGTCGGACTGGCCGATATCCGAACGCACCTGGCCTTCGGTGTCGCCATAGCTGCGCGAAAAGACGTAGTCGATCTTGGCCTGCCACTTGCCGTCGAACGGATGCTCGAGGAAGGTTTCCAGACCGTAGTAGCTGCGCTTGGCCTGCGGATCGCCGAACTCGGCGGCGGACACGGTTACGTCGTTGTAGCCGCCGGCGGTGTTTTTCAGCACGTAGGTATTGCTGCGGCCCGGGTTGGACAAATAGCAGCCGTTCATGGCGCTGGTGTCGATGCTGTAGCCCAGCGACTCGGCCTTGGCGAGGATGGTGTCGGTATCGCAGATGTCGTCGAGGATATTGCGCAACTTGCGCACCTGCGCCTTCATGCCCCAGACGTAGTTCGGATCGATCTGCTGCGCAAAGCCGAGCAGAAATTCGTCCTGATACTCGGACTTGATGTTGGCCGAGGCCACGGTCTTGGCGTCCGGCGACTGGCCGTATTCGTTATTGGCCGATACCGCGCCGCCGGTGGACGAGGCCAGCTGGGTCAGGCCGGTCGGGTAGCCGTTGGCGTCGATGCCGGTGTAGGTGTAGTACTCGTTGGTGTACAGCGAACCGGCCGCCGCGCGCAGCGCCACCGAGGCCGGCATGGCCAGGTAGTAGCGGCCCGCGTTGCCGTAGACCTTGAGCGAGGAGTCGCCGTTGACGTCCCAGGCGAAGCCCAGGCGTGGCGCCCACTGTGGCTTGGTCACGCGCAGAAACGCTTCGCCGTTCGGGTTGTAGTTGGTGAACTGGTCGTTGCGCAGGCCGAGCTTGAGCAGCCAGCGATCGTCGACCTGCCAGCTGTCTTCCACATACTGCGCGCGCTGCTTGACGCGCACCGAGGCGGACGTGTTGTAGATGTACTTGGACACGTAGTAACCCGTCTCGCCACCGGCGCCGGTCGACGGTGCCGCAACGTAAGGGCTCTCGCTGATGGCGGTGTTGGGGTCGCCGTAGCCGTAGATCCACTGGGTCGAGGTGGTGCCGTCGTCGATGTCGTGCGAGTTGAGGTTGTCGATACCCGCGGTGATGGTGTGGTTGCCCAACTTGTACGCCAGATCGAGGCGCAGGTTGTTGGTGGTGGCGGTGTGGTTGGGGTTGTCCTGCGAGGAGACGGTCTGCGCGTTGGTGATGGCGCTGCCGCCGGTGATATCCGGGTTTTCGTTTTCCGAGCTGCCGATATAGGTGAGGTCGCTGGATGACCCGGGCGTTTCGTTGTAGTACGTCATCTTCTGCTTGCCGTAGAGCGCGGTCAGCGTCAGATCGTCGGTGATGTAGCTGGTGTACTTGGCGATGTAGACCTGGGCGTTGTTCTTGATCGAGGTGTCGTAGCTGTTCAGCGCACCGGTTTTGCCGGTGGCGTAGTCGTAGGTGTACTCGTTGCCCTGGTACGAGTGCGTGGTCGACGCGCCGGTGAGCTCGAGGATATTGCTGTCGTTGATGTTCCAGTCGATTTTCGTGTACCACTTCGGGTTGTGGTATTCGTAATTCGTGTTGTACGACGCGGTGGTGCTGCCGATGCTGTTGCCCGACTGTTTCTGCCCTTCGACCGCGGCGAAGAAGAACAGCTTGTCCTTGATCAGCGGGCCGCCGATGTACGCGCTCTCGGTGGCCAGCCACGACTTGTCGTCCGAATTGCGGCGGTAGATCTGGCCGTCTTTGGAGCCGGTGACGTAGTAGGTGTCGGGCGTGGTTTCGTTGGCGAAGGCCGGCGTCCACTGCACCTGGGCACCGAAGTGCCAGTCGTTGGTGCCGCGCTTGCCGTTCTGGCTGATCACGCCGCCGTCGGAGCGACCGAACGCGGCGCCGTAGCCGCCGCTGAGAATTTCTTCCTGATCGATGGCGCCGTACGGCAGGCTGATGCCGGAAAAGCCGCTGAGCGGATCGGTGGTGTTGAACCCGTTGAGGTAATACGCGTTCTCGGTAACCGACGAGCCGGCGAAGGAGACCAGCGAACCGCCCGTGGTGGCGCCGGTGAAACCGCTGTAGCCGGGCACCACGCCGGGCGCGAGCAAGGCGATGGCTTCGGCGCTGCGCGCCAGCGGCAGCTTGGCGAGCTCCTGCGCGGTGATCACGGTGCGCGCGTCCACGCTGGTGACGTCGATGGGTGGCAGCGCATTGGCCGACACGCTGACGGTGCCCAGGCTCTTGGCCGCCACGGTGGCGAACGACACTTCGGTACCCGCACCGACCTGCAGGCTCACGTCGGTGCGCGAGTCGATCACGGCGCCGTCTTTCACCAGTGACACCGTATAGCTGCCCAGGGGCAGCGAACCGATGGCGTAACGGCCGTTCGCATCGACCGGCACGTCGCGGCTGATACCGGTGGAGCCTTTGACCTGCACCGACTCGCCCGCGGCGACCGGGGCCTGGCCGAAAATGCTGCCGGTGGTGGACTGTGCCAGCGCGCCGGTGCTGCCGACGGCCAGGGCCAGCGCCAGACTGAGTCGGCTCAGATGCATCGTTTGCAATCTATGTTTAAGCACAGCGAAGAACTCCTCGATAGTGGGTGGGCAGCAGTACATCGCCGCGCCGCGGACGATGCGGCGCTCCCGCGACCTGCCTGGGGCAGTGAGGGAAAAAGAGAAAAAAGGTGTCCCAGCGACGATCTATCAAAGGAGAAGCGACACTTCCCCGGCCTGCTAGCGGTATCGACGCAACTTCAATTTAACGTTACATCGGTGTGAAAGAGTGGCCAAAACTAGGCCGACACTTGATCGTTTCTTGGACGTCTAGACGTCCGTGGCCTCGTGCCGCGGCGGACCGAATATCGCGCTTTGGCGATATTCGCGCGGCGAGGCGCCGAATGCCCGACGAAAACAGCGGCTGAAGTGCGCCATGTCGCTGAAGCCCCAGCCGTAGGCGATGCGGGCGATGCTCTTGCGGCGCAATGTGGGATCTTCGAGCTCGCGTGCGCAGCGCAGCAGCCGTTCGCTACGCACCCAGCGCATCAGGGTGACCTGCTCTTCGGCAAACAGCTCGAACAGATACGCGGTGGAAAGGCCCACGCCCCGCCCGATGTGATCGGCACACAGCGCGGGGTCGCCCAGGTTGTCCAGCACGAAGCGCCGCACCAGCTGCTTGTGGTAGCTGCGCAACTGCGTGGGCGAGGCGTTGTCGCACGACTGACTGCTTTGCAATGCCGCGGCCAGCATGTGCGGTATCGCATCGAGCAGGCAGCCGGCCACCGGCTCGGTGAGCTGCGCCGCGCGCGCAAAAATCTCTTCGTACAGCGCGCGCAAATAGCCCACGGCACTGTCCCGGCCCTGCAGCACGATGACCGGGCTGCGCTCGACCTGCGGCAGCACCTCGTGCAGCACGGCGATCGGCAGATAGATGGTCTGCACCGTGGACCGGCCCGTTTCCAGTCGAAACGAGCGCGACAGGTCCAGCAGGCAGAAATCGCCGGCGGTGATGGTATGGCGGCGCCCCAGCTGCTCGATCGACGACTGGCCTTCCAACTGCAGGCTGAGCAGGGTCGAACGACGGTGCGGCAGCGCGATGCTGTCGCCGGTGAGCACGTGCGGTGCGTGCCGAAAGGTGGCCATGCGCAGCCGCTCGCCGGCGTAGCCGTCGAGCACCGTGCTGGCGCTGCCTTCCGCCGGCCGCGTCTGCCGCAGCTGCATCCAGAAATGTTCGGCCGCGCGCCGATTGGCGTTCGCGTTCGTGTGGTGATTCAGAAGCACGGCACTCATCGCCGCGCTCACGAGCCGGACGCCGGCGGTGGTGGCGGAGGATTGTCGAGACCCGGCGGCGGCCCCGGCGGCAGGCCGGGTGGACGTTTGAAGCCTTTCGCGTCCATGCACTTGGCCATCAACGCAAAAGCGACCGGATGCTGCGGCGAGCCGCCGAGCTGGCTTTCGCAGGCCTTGAGCGCGGCATCGAACAGGGGGTTGCGGCTGCGCCCGCACGGACACGCATCGGGCAGCGGTGGCGTTTGCGCGCAGACGACGGCCGCCAGTCCCAGAATGGCGACAAAAAACATCGACGGCATAAGCGTGGGTATTTTCATGGGAGAACCTGCATGGCAGTGGATGGACCGGCGTGAGCAATCCGGCGGGTCGAGGCGTCCAGGCCAGGAATGGCAGAGGCGCGCTCGCCGGTTGGCGGCGAGGGCCTCTGGCGTGAACTTACGACGCGCAGTTGCCGTGCGGTTGTCCGCGTGTGTCAGGTTTGTGTCGGCGTTTTGCCGGGTCGACATATGCCCCGTACACTGATCTGGTATTCAAGACCCACTGCGCCGACACGCCGACTGCCTGGTAATGGACCAACCTTCCCTGATTCTTGTCGTCGACGACGACCCCGAACTGTGCGGCCTGATGACCGGCTTTCTGCGCGAGCACGGCTATCGCGCGGAGGGTGCCGGCAATACGACGCAGATGTACGCGGCGATCGCACGCGAACGGCCGGACCTGGTGGTGCTGGACGTGATGATGCCCGGCGAGGACGGCCTGAGCGCCGCGCGGCGCCTCGCGCATGAACAGGGCCCGCCGGTGATCATGCTCAGCGCGCTCAGCGGCGATACCGACCGCATCATCGGTCTGGAGATGGGCGCCGACGATTACCTGGCCAAACCGTGCAACCCGCGCGAACTGCTGGCGCGCGTGCGCGCGGTACTGCGGCGAACCCACAGCAGCGAACCGGTGGTGACGGAAGACGCCCGCCCCTACCAGTTCGACGGCTGGCGGCTGGACGTGATGCGGCGCGACCTGCGCGATCCGACCGGCATCTTCATCAATCTGTCCGACGGCGAATTCGCGCTGCTGCGCAGCTTTGTCGAGCATCCGCAGCGCATTCTCAGCCGCGACCAGCTGCTCGATCTGGTGCATGGACGGCGCGCCGAGGTATTCGATCGCGCCATCGATACGCAGATAAGTCGGCTGCGCCGCAAACTAAATGACCGCTCGCAGGTCGAACTGATTCGCACCGTTCGCAACGAGGGTTACATGCTGGTTCCCAAGGTCTTTCGACTGTGACCCGCCTGCCGCGGCTTTCCATCTTCGCGCGCACGTTTCTTTTGATGCTTTGCGCCTTGGTGATTTCCGCGGCGATCGGTTTTGCCGTGCTGGTGCTGCAGCCGCCGGGACAAAATAGCGGTGTGCGCGTGATCGAACTGGTGTCGGCATTGCGCTTGGACCAGCAGCCGATCGGGCCGTTTGGCCCGCCGGGAACGGGACCGGCACCAAGCAACGGCCCCACGCCGGGCTCGGGGCCGGAACCCCACTCGGGGCCCGAACCGGGCATGCCGCGTTTCATGCCGCCTCCCGTCGATGTGGATATCAGCGTTTCCGCACAGGCGCCGAAGGGATTCAGCGGCTACGACGCGCGGGCATCGTCAAAGATGACAAAGCGACTGTCGTCGATGATGAATGTCTCCAGCGATGCGCTGCGCGTCTATATCGTCGATACGACGATGGATACGATGGCCGGCAGCAGCCCGCTGGACGCGGCGATCAAGGGCGGCTTTGTCATCGGCATACGGCAAACCGACGGCCTGTGGCGCATCGCGTCCAAGGCGCCGGAAACGTTTCCCAGCGTGTTTCAACAGGAGCTGCTGTGGCTGTTCGGCCTCGGGCTGCTGGTGCTGCTGCCGATCGCATGGCTGTTTGCGCGAACGCTGGCCGCGCCGATCCGCCAATTCGCCGACGCCGCCGAGCGGCTGGGCAGCGATACCAATGCGCCGCCGGTGCCGCGCAACGGCCCGCGCGAAATGCTGCGCGCGGTCGACTCGTTCAACGCGATGCAGGCGCGCATCAATCGCATGATGCAGGAACGCACGCACATGATCGGCGCGATCGCGCACGACCTGCGCACGCCGCTGGCGCGACTGTCGTTTCGGCTGGACGGCCTGCCCAGCCCGCTCGGTGAAAAGGTCGAAGCCGATATCCAGGAAATGAAAACCATGATCTCGGCAGCGCTGGATTTCATCCACGATCGCTCGCTGGGCCTGCACAAGCAGCGGCTGGATTTTCGCCTGCTGGTGGAGAGCGTAGCCGACGACCTGGTCGATGTCGGCCACGACGTGATCGTGCAGCCCGGGCCGGCGATTACGCTGGAAGGCGACCCGGTGGCGCTGCGCCGCGCGGTGGTGAACCTGGTCGAGAATGGACTGAAGTACGGCGAGCGCGTGCGCATGTATCCGCGCACGGTCGAGCACGAATGCGTGCTGGAGATCGACGACGATGGCCCGGGCATTCCCGATGCGTTGCAGCGGCAGGTGTTCGAACCGTTTTTCCGCATGGAAGCCTCACGCAACCGCGGCACCGGTGGCATCGGCCTGGGCCTGGCCACGGTGCGCGCGATCGTCTTCGATCACGGCGGCACGGTGGAACTGCGCAACCGCAAGGACGGCGGCCTGCGCGTGGTGATGGCGCTGCCGCTGGCGGCGGGGTGAGTCTGATTCTTCGGAAAAGTGCCCACGGCGCTTAGTGACGACAGCTCGGCAACCCGGTCAGCCATGCCGTGGCCGCATCCATCACGCTGTCGGTGCCGGCATCGGGGAGCGTCGCCACCGCCTGATCGGGCTCGAGTTTGCCGCCGTAGGCTTTGCCGTTGCGATCGAGATCAACCGACCGTGTCAGCACCAAGAGGCTGCCATCAGCCAACGGATAAACGACGTTGCCGGTACTGAGGCCGTACGTGGCACTGCCGAAGGAGCGCGTGGCCGGCCGCCCGCGAAAGGCGATCGCGACGACCTCGCCGGAGCTGGCCGTTTTGGGGCCGGTAAGTACGGCCACCGCTTTTTGTGAAAGATCGGGACCGTGCGGATCGGACGCGTCCAGGCCCTGGCCGACCGACGGCCGCTGTACTTTGCCGTGAGCATCACGAAAGCCGATACCCAGCGTGTTGCCCAGCAAGGGACGCAGGCCACCCAGCATCGGCACCATGCTGCCGCCGGTGTTCTGGCGCAGGTCGACGATCCAACCGCAGCGCGCCTCGGGCGCGATACCCGTAATCGCGTCGACCATGCGTGTCACGAAGGCATCGTGCGCGTGAGGGTCGAAACCCGTGTATCCCGGCACGTCGATATAGCCGATACCGCCACTGTGAAGTGCCACGACGGGCTCGGTCGACAATGTCACGCTGCTGGCTTCGTTCGCCGCGTGTGCGGGCTCCATCAGAAAGCTGTGGTGATCGTTCAAGCGCTTGAGCAGCTCGCGGATGGCCGGATACACGTCGCGTGCCACTACCGCATCCGACGCCATAGCGCGAATCTGCGGCTCGACCACGGTCCAGTCCAGTTCCGCGCTGTGCAAGGCATGCGCACGCACCAGCGCGATCGCCTGATCGAGCACCTTCTGCGGCGGCACCTCGACCACGGGCTCGCCGGTGACCAGTCGTACCTGTGAGGCGGTGACATCGCCTTTGCCTTTGAGAATAAGGCCGAACACCAGGCGCGAGGCTTCTTTCGGCACGTCGATGGTGGCCTGACGAAACGAACGGCCGACCTGCCCATTGACCGTACTGGTGAAGAGAAGCGAGTTGCCGAAGGCGAGCGAGGCACGTGTGTGGTCAGGTCCGTCGGCGCGCAACCAGAGCTGCGCACCCTGCACGGCATCACGCACACTCAACGTGGCGGAAAGGGTGATTCGATGCCCTCGAAACGCGGCGGCATCGATGTTCTGCGAGACACTGCCGAAGGGATGATCATCGACCCGCGCCGCGGTGATCTGCAGCGTGGCGCCGGCGGCACTCAGCGGATCGCCCTGCCCTGTGGCGTGGTAGGCCGACAGCGGGCTGCGGTCCATCGGCGTCCATGTCCTGTCTTGCTGTTGTGCAAAAGCGGCTGCCGCGCCCAGTGCGAAAAGGCCAACGATCAATAAACACCTGCGCATGACATTCCTTTGCTATTCAATGAGGGCGATGGTTTTGCCGTTCCGCACATCGGATTTTCTGGAACCGCCGGCATGATAAACCTGCGCGCGAGGCCATGGGCCAGGAGCCGATCATGCACGAACCTTCCGCACCGCCAACAGGCGGCTGAGCGATGCTGTGGGCCGGCGGGTATCCGATGATGCTGAGCGAATCGCTGCGGCTGCCGCCGATTTTTCCGGTAAGCGCGGATGCGTTCGCACTGCGGCGGCATGCGCACGGCTTTTTTGCGCTGCTGACGTTTCCGGCGCCTGTGGGCGCCGCGCTGTATCACGGGTTGATTCGCCGCGACGGCGTGCTGTTGAGCATGGCGGGGCAACGCGCTCCGTAGTGATCGGTACGCTGCCCGTGGGGCGTCGATCCAACGATTATTGTTTCGGCTCGTCATTCCAGCGCAAGCTGGAACCCAGTGACTTGGCGACATGACGGTCGCTGAGTGCTGGCGTTCGCCGGGATGACGGGTGCGGGCCGCGGCGTGGCTCGGCATTTCAACTATTGAAGTGTGAGCTGCAACCAAGGCACATGAACACCCATGTCCGAAAACGGCGAGTTCGGCCGCTGTGCCGGTGCTAGCCTGCACGCATGTCCGAACCCGCCGCCACCGTGCCCGACACCCAGATCTGCGAAAACGCGCGGCTCAGCCGCGACGCGCGCTTCGACGGGCTGTTTTTTACTGCGGTCAGCAGCACCGGTATTTACTGCCGCCCGGTATGCCCGGCGCCGGTGCCGAAGCGCGAGAACGTCCGCTATTTCGCCAACGCCGCCAGCGCGGAAGCGGCCGGCTATCGACCGTGCCTGCGCTGCCGGCCGGAGCTGGCGCCGGGCAACGCGCTCTGGCAGCGCGGCGATCATGTGGTGGCGCGCGCGCTGAAGCTGATCGAGGGCGGCGCGCTGGAGGATCAGTCGCTGGAGCAGCTCGCCGCGCGACTGGCGATCGGTGCACGGCAGCTGCGGCGGCTGTTTGTCGAACGCGTGGGCGCGCCGCCGATCAGCGTGCATACGACGCGTCGCCTGCTGTTCGCCAAGCAGCTGCTGACCGAAACGGCGCTGCCGGTGACGGAAGTGGCGCTGGCTTCGGGCTTTCGCAGCCTGCGCCGGTTCAACGACGCGTTTGCCCAGGCGAACCGGATCGCGCCGCGCGAGCTGCGGCGTCATCCGCGCGCCACCGGCGACGCGGCGCTGGCACTGCGGCTGGGCTATCGGCCGCCGTACGACTTCGAAGCCTTGCTGGCGTTTCTGCGCGGCCGCGCACTGCCCGGCGTGGAGCGGGTCGACGAGCACAGCTATGCGCGCGTGTTCGGCCCCAGCGACGCGCCGGGCTGGCTGCGGCTGAGCGCGTGGCCGGACGGCGAGCACGCGCTGCGGCTGCAGTTGCACTGCCCGCAGCCATCGCAGCTGCTCGGCGTGGTGACGACGCTGCGGCGCATGTTCGACCTGGATGCGAACCCGCAGGCGATCGCCGATACGTTTCATCATGACGCGGTGCTGGGTCCGCTGATCGCCAAACGACCGGGCTTGCGCCTGCCCGGCGGCTGGGACGGCTTCGAAATTGCGGTGCGCGCGATTCTCGGCCAGCAGATCAGCGTGGCCGCGGCGCGAACGCTGGCCACGCGCATCGTGCAGCGCTACGGCGAGCCGCTGCCGGTCGTCAGCGTGCCGGGGCTCGAGCGTTTGTTTCCCACCGCCGCCGCTCTCGCCGAGGCCGATCTGCGCGAGATCGGCGTGACCACCGCGCGCGCGGCGACGATTCGCGGTGTGGCGCAGGCGTTGCTGGATGGCCGCGTGGATTTTCGTGCGGAGCAGACGCTGGAGACCTTTGTCGAACGCTGGATCGCGCTGCCCGGCATCGGCGAATGGACGGCGCATTACATCGCCATGCGTGCACTGAGCGAACCGGATGCGTTTCCCGCGGCGGATCTTATTTTGCGACGCGAGGCGGCCATGGACGACGTGCCGTTGACCACGAAAGCGTTGAACGCACGCGCCGAGGCGTGGCGACCGTGGCGCGCCTATGCCGTGATGCATCTGTGGCGCGGCGCATCGGACAACGTACCCAATCTCAAACAGACGTCTGCCAAACAGACCACCGACAAGCCGACGAGGGCGACGCGATGAGCAAGCCGAGCGAAACGATTTACTACGACGATATGCCAAGCCCGATCGGCGTGCTGCGCCTGGTGGCGGATAGGCACGGCCTGCGTGAGGTGCGTTTTGCCGAACCGCGCCATCCGCGTCCCACGCCGGCCGATTGGGTTCGGGCGAGCGAGCCGCTGGCGTTTGCGCGTGTGCAGCTGGAGGAATATTTTGCCGGCGAACGCGTGGCCTTCGATCTGCCATTGCATCCGCTGGGCACGCCGTTTCAGCTGAGCGTGTGGCGCGAGCTGGCGCGTATTCCCTATGCCGCCACCGCCAGCTATGGCGATATCGCCAAACGCATCGACAATCCGGCCGCTGTTCGCGCGGTGGGCTCTGCGAACGGGCAGAACCCCATTCCGATCATCGTGCCCTGCCATCGCGTGATCGGCAGCAACGGCAGCCTCACCGGCTTCGGTGGCGGCCTGCCGACCAAGCAGTTTCTACTGGCATTGGAACAGCGGATCGCCGGGCGCGATCTGTTTACCGCGAGCGCCTCTGCCAAGTAGCGCGACGGCTCGTCGCCGCCACGCCATCTTGTACACAGCTACAGCTATCGACCGCCGCCGGCGGGCTTGGCGGGCGATGGCGTCACCGGTACAACCACTTGGCCCGACGGCGGCGGCGTAGCGTTGTAACGGTCGATAATGCTCTGCTGGCGCGCGCGATCGATGCGCTGCTGAGCAGCGTTGGCCTGATTCATCTGCTGCTGCATCGGCTGCTGCGTCTGCGGGTTATTGGCGTACGGGCGCATCACGTTCTGGCCCAGCGCCTGATGATTCTGCTGCTCGACCTGCGCCTGCTGCAGTTGGCTGCGCACCTGGGCCTGCTGCATTTTCTGCTGAAGCTGCGCGTTGGCCGACGGCTGCACAATCACCGCGCGAGGTGCCGCCACGGGTGCAGGCTTCACCGGCAGCGGCGTTGCTGGCGCAGGCGTGGTCGCAGCGGCCGCACCAGTGGTCACCGCCAGCCATAAGGCCGCCGATAAAACACGCAAGCGCGCGGCGCGTTTTCTTGCGGCAGGCGCAACGGCGCAGGCGTGTGGTGAGTGGACAACCACGTCGGCGGGAATCTGAGATGTATTCGTCATGGCGGTGCGCGATCATGGGGGATGGTGAGAACATCTTGAGAGCCTCTGCATGAAGATCCTGTTGCGCCCTTTGTTAATTTTACTGGTGGCATTCAGCACCGGTTGCGCCACGCCGCCGCGCACCGATGCCACCGCTCACTCGCCGGCGCCGCTGCTGCTCATTTCCATCGATGCCTATCGCGCCGATTACATCGACCGCGGGCTGAGCCCGACGCTGGCGATGCTGGCCAAGGACGGCGTGCATGCCGACGCGATGCAGCCCTCGTTCCCGTCGCTGACCTTTCCCAACCACTACACCCTCGTCACCGGCCTGCGCCCGGATCACCACGGCATCGTCAACAACACGATGGTCGATCCCACGCTGGGCAAGTTTTCGCTGAGCAACCGCCACGCGGTGAGCGACGGCCGCTGGTGGAACGAAGCCACGCCGATCTGGGAAACCGCCGAGGCGCACGGCCTGCGCACCGCCACGATGTTCTGGCCCGGCTCCGAAGCCACTATCCACGGCCGTCATCCGGATGAGTGGAAGCCGTTCGATGGCGCCGTGACGGCGAATGCCCGCGTCGATCAGGTACTGGCCTGGCTGAACGAACCGGCGGACCGGCGGCCGACCTTTGTCACGCTGTATTTCGATGCGGTGGATCACGCCGGCCACACCTATGGCCCGGACTCGCCGCAGGTCGACGATGCGCTGCGTACCACCGACGCGGCGCTCGCGCGGCTGGTGCAAGGACTGAAGCAGGATGGCCTGTTCGACACGATGAATATCATCATCGTGGCCGATCACGGCATGGCCAGCGTGCCGCTGGCGAACAGCGTGATGATCGACAAGCTGATTCCGATCGACACGGTGCAGACGGTGAGCATGGGCGTTCTGGCCGGCTTCAATCCGACATCGACCACGCCCGATGCGCGCCGCGATTTTGGCGTGGTCGAACACACGCTGGAACAGCCGCAGCAGCACATGCGCTGCTGGGACAAGACGCGCGTGCCGAAGCGGCTGGACTACGGCAGCAATCCGCGCGTGCCGAAGCTGCTGTGCCTGGCCGACGTCGGCTGGCGCATCACCACCACCGACTACGCCGCCAGCCATGCCGGCCATATCAGCATCGGCGAACACGGTTACGACAATGCCGACCCGCGGATGCAGGCAGTGTTTGTGGCGCACGGCCCGGGCTTTCTCAGTGGCGTGAAAGTGCCCGCGTTCCCGAATGTGGACGTCTATCCGCTGATGACGCATCTGCTGCAAATTCCGGCCGCGCCGAACGACGGTGACTACGATGCGGTGAAAGGCATGCTGAAACCGGACGCCCGTTGAAGCGGGCATGAGCATCGAGCTGCGCCATCTGCGCTATTTTCTCGCCGTGGCCGACGAGCTGCACTTTGGTCGCGCGGCGGAACGATTGGGCATGTCGCAGCCGCCGCTCAGCCAGCAGATACGCCAGCTCGAGGAGCGGGTTGGCGCGCGACTGTTCACGCGCACCAACCGCCGCGTCACGCTGACCGATGCCGGCACGCTTTTTCTGGTCGAGGCGCAGGACATTCTGGCCCGCGTCGATCACGCGATCGCGCTGGCACAGCGCGCGCAGCGCGGTGAAGTCGGCGAGCTGCGCATCGGCTTTACCCGCTCCACGCCGCTGTCCGGGCATATCCCGCGCGCGATCTTCGCGTTCCGCCAGGCCGCGCCGTCGGTACAACTGCAATTGCAGGAAATGAATTCGCTGACCCAGATCGACGCCCTGCTCGACCGCCGGCTGCAGGTCGGCATCGTGCGCGGCAACGTGCTGCCGGACACGCTGGTGTCGAAGCGGCTGTTTCGCGATCCGCTGGTGGCCGTGCTGCGCGAAGATCATCCGGCGATGGCCCGACTCGGCAAAAGCCGCCGGCTGCGTATCGAATGGCTGGCGCAGGAATCGTTCGTGCTGTTCGCCCGATCCGCCGGTGCCGGCATTCACGACCACGTGATCGCGCTGTGCCGCAGCGCGGGCTTTACCCCGCGCGTGGTGCAGGACGCGTACGAAGCGTCGACGATCGTCGGCCTGGTGTCCGCGGGGCTCGGCGTATCGATTCTGCCGGCGTCGTGCGAACACATCGGCGTGGCCGGCGTGGCGTACGTGCCGCTGGCCGATCCGGCGGCGATGTCGGAGATTCACGTGGTGCATCAGCGCGACGAGCGCTCGCCGCTGGTCGCACGCTTCGTACGCCTGCTGCTGACGCACGTGCGCGAGAGTTAGCTCGGATAGTTGCTGACTTCGATCAGGTTGCGATCGGGGTCGCGGAAATACACCGACAGAATCGGCCCCTGCGCGCCGGTGCGCTGCACCGGGCCTTCCAGCACGGCCACATGGCAACGTTGCAGATGCGCGATGACCTCGGCCACCGGCACCTGCGTGATAAAGCACACGTCGATCGCACCGGGCGTGGGCGTTTCCGCCTTGGGCTCGAACTCGTGCCCGCGCTGATGCAGGTTGAGCTTCTGCACCCCGAAGGCCAGCGCCTTGCGGCCTTCGCCGAAGGTGATCGTCCGCATGCCGAGCACGCGTTCGTAAAAGGCGCAGGTCGCATCGATATCGGCGACGGTAAGCACGAGGTGATCGAGTGCGTCGATCTTCATGGCATGGCTCCTTTGGTCATGGGTGTGGGCGGCGTGGCCACGTTGACGAGCGGCGGCAGGCCATACAGCTTCCACGCGATCAGCAGGCCGGCCAGCACCAGCGCACCGACGAACGCCGCCACGCTGGGCCAGCCGCCGGCGGCATAGAACAGGCCGCCGCTGGCACCGGCGATGCTCGACCCCATGTAATAACTGAAGAGATACATCGACGACGCCTGCGCCTTGGCGTTGCCGGCGCGGCGCCCGACCCAGCTGCTGACGATGGAATGCCCGCCGAAAAAGCCGAAGGTGATCGCCACGATACCGAGCATGATCAGCCACAGCGACGACAGCAAAGTCAGGCCGATACCTGACAGCATCAGGGCGAAGGCCGTCCACAGCACTTTGCGCCGCCCCAGTCGGCCGGCGAGGCTGCCCATCCAGGCCGAGCTGAAGGTGCCGATCAGATAAATGCCGAAGATCAGCCCGACCACCGCCTGGCTGAGGTTGAACGGCGGCGCCAGCAGGCGATAGCCGAGGTAGTTGTAGACCGTGACAAACGCGCCGAGCAGCAGAAAGCCTTCCAAAAAAAGCCACGGCAGGCCGGGATCGCGAAACATCCGCGCGAACCGATCGAGCAAGGCGCGTGCGCGCAGCGGCTGCGGCACGAAGTGGCGCGTGGCCGGCAGCGCGCGCCAAAAGATCAGCCCGCAGACCAGGCCGATCACCCCGACCACGCTGACGCCGATATGCCAGCCGAAGAAATCCGACAGCACGCCGGTGATCAGCCGCCCGCCCATGCCGCCGACCGCGCTGCCGCTGATATACAGCCCCATGCCCAGGCCGATCGATTCGGGATGCATCTCTTCACTGAGATACGTCATCGCCACCGCGGGCAGCCCGCTGAGCGTGACGCCGAGCAAGGTGCGAACCAGCAGCAGCGCCGTCCAGCTCGGCATCCACGCCGAAATCAGCACCAGCACCGCCGACACCAGCAGCGACACCACCATCACCGATTTGCGGCCCACGGCATCGGACACCGCGCCGGCAAACAGCATCATCACCGCCAGCACGCCGGTGGTCAGCGACAGCGACAAGGCGCTGGTGGCGGCGTTCACGTGGTAGTCGCGAGTGAATTCCGGCATCAGCGGCTGCACGCAGTACAGCAGCCCGAACGTGGCGAAGCCGGCAGCGAACAGCGCCAGGTTGGTGCGCCGAAACGCCGGCGTTCCGTGCCGAATCCAGTCCGGCTCGATCGCCGACTCGATCGTGGCTTCGATCTCCCGCAGACGTTCCATGGCGATGCTCCGATCCGGCGACGATAGGCCGGGATGGCGCAAGATTAGTCCATCGCATCCAGACGATCGATCAGGCAAAACGTCCGCTTTGAGAGGTTTGGCGTATCGATACAGACCATGGCATCACCCGCGAAGTGCCGCCTTTCACCTCAGCGCTCGGGCCAGTACCACGCGGGCTCGTCGAGCTGACCTTGGCCGATGATGCGGGTCTGGCTGAGGTCTTTTTCAAGCGCCACCGTGTTGCAGTCAGGCACGCTTTCAAGCGCCGCGATAAGGCGAGGCGCGTGGGAGACCACCCAGAGCTGGCTGCGCTTCGACGCCTTCACGATCAGCCGCGCCAGCGCTGGCAGCAGATCGGGATGAAGGCTGGTTTCCGGCTCGTTCAACACCATCAACGGCGGTGGCCTAGGGGTATGCAAGGCCGCAATCCACAACAGGTAGCGCAGCGTGCCATCGGACAGTTCGGCCGAGGACAGCGGCCGCAGCAGACCATGCTGACGAAACATCAGGCCGAAGCGGTCGTCGCTGGTCGTCACGCTGACGCAGGCGCCGGGAAACGCATCGTCGACCGCTTCATCGAGCGCCTGCACATCGCCGATTTCGCGAATGGTCTGCCAGGCAGCGGCAAGATCGCGGCCATCGTGACTCAGCACCGGCGTACGCGTACCCAGTTGCGACCAGCGTGCCGGAGCGTCCATGTCGGACCGAAAATGATCGTAAAACCTCCAGCCGCGTATCGATTCGCGCAGCGCCATCACCTCCGGCGCGCGCTCGGGGTCGGCGATCTGGGTAAACATGCTTTCATAGGCACTCAGATGCTCGGCGACGACACGCCAGCTGCGGCCATCGCGCACGCGCACCATTGGCCCACGGCGGTCGACCAGCACGTTCGACGAACGCAGAAACGGACCCGCCCAGATCGCTTCGCGCTTGATTTCGGGGTCGAGCGAAAACGCCGATGGCGGAATAGGTGGCGGCATGCCGAGATCGATCGCATAGCCAAAGTCTTCGCCAGCGAAGCCCAGCTTGAGCGCGATCGGCTCCGTGCGCTTAGTACCTTGAATCGGCACCTCGCCCGTCTGCATGCGACGCGTGATCTTTTCCGGGCCTGCCCACAGCGTCGAGGAAAGACCGCCTTCGCGGGCCAGCGCATTCACCACGCCGCCATTGGCGGTCTCCGCCAGCAGGCGCAAGGCACGATACAGATTCGACTTGCCGCTGCCGTTGGCGCCGGTGACGAGGTTCAGCCGTCCGAGCGGCAGCGTCAGCGATCGCAGCGAACGATAGTTGGCTATGGCCAGCGTGCTGAGCATGGATGCAATCCTTGCGTGGGTCGGTGCAGACGTTTTAGCATCTCGATCGCTTGAACGCAGCAGCGATCACGATCGGTCGATCGGCGCCGCGCAAGACAGTCTCGCCGACACGTTGAAAGGCAGCGGAGCGGCTTTGGTCGGTTGGGGAGAGCGTAGCGATGCCCAACAGCATGCCGACGAAATTCTTTCTATTCGCGGCATCCGTAACTCAAAAAACTACTCCAGTATCAGCAACCACCCCTTGCCCGGTTCGACCGGAATCGCATCGCCAGGCTTGAATTGCGCCGCCGTCTGAAAGCCATCGACCGCTGGCGCCGCCAACGTAGCCTTGTGCGGATCGATACCCAGCGCCTTCCAGTCGATCGCCAGCGTGACGTCGGTTTTCTGCGGCGCCCACGAGGCGATCGCGATCAGCGTTTTACCGTGACGCACGTAGCTGGTCGCCAGCACGTCGTCGCGGCCGGTTTTTACGGGCGCATCGTGGACCCACCAGCCGATCATCCGCTGATGATTTCGTGGCCGAGCGACTGCAGCATCGGCAGCTCGGGCGCCCGATCGGACAGCTCGCGGATGGTGTCGTAGATCTTCACTTCCATGCCGCGGCGATGCGCCGCGTCGACATACGCACGCATCGCGCCGGCTTCGAGAAACGGATAGTTGATCCACGGATTGATCGGCGTGGCGTGATGGATATTCACCACGTTCGCGCCGTCGGCCTGGATCGTAGCCAGGTCGTCGTACTTGTGGAAATAGCGCTCGGCGAAATGCTCGGCGGGGTCGATCGTCTTGAATGGCGTCACGCGCATGACGAGGTTGAAGTGCAGCGTCTGGCCGGCGGTCATGCTGCGGGGGCCGCTGAATGCCGAAACTTGATAGTTTTCTTGGTAGCGCACGAGCCGGATGCCTCCGTGACCCTCGTTACCCCACGAGGTCGGCATCTGCAGCGGCTGTTGGTGATAGAAGTTGGTATTGAGCGGCCGCCGGTAATTTTCATCGCGCAGATGAAATTCCAGCCCGGCGTTCACGGCACCGATCCACGCGCCGTCCTGATTGTTTTGGACGTTCCACTTCCAGTCGAACTCTCTCGGCGCTTCGCTACCCTGCCGGCCCAGACCAAGTTCGTACTGCGCAACCTCATGATGCAGCGGAATTTCCAGAGCGATGTTTTGGATCGCCGTCGCATCGACGGCCGTGACGGCGATGTCGTAACTCAAGGTGCCGTCCGCTTCCAGCGTGCCGCGCAGATCAGCCTTCAGTAAGCCAAGCTTTTCCGAAACCGTCCAGTGAACCTTGCCGGGGCCGTCGCGCACGACGGATGGCGGGGACTTGGAGGCATCTTCTATCAACGCATCTGGGTTCGACAGCCGATCAAACAGTGCATCGAGAGCTTGGCGAGCCATCTTTTTCGACGCCGGCCTATGGACCATCTCTGCAGGAGACAGATCATGCTCGCCTGTCGCGTCTTTCAGCGTCAGAGTGATGGGCGCAACAAAAAAAGGCTTCGGCTTCTGCGTCAAACCCGTCATGCGCTCACTGAAGTGGCTGGTGATCTGCCCAGGCAAACCGCTATCGGCCAATCGGATCTCACGCCCAAGTATCCCCAGCCGCCCACCGTTGACGGTAATCGCCGTGAACGGCTCGACCAGCGAGTCGTCCTGCGCGGTGCGCGAATCGAGCCAGCGCAGCCGTGTCAGCTTCGAGGGATCGTCGTCGCCGTGCGCGGCCGCGTTGTCGGCCGTTACGGTGATCGCCAGCGGCACGGTTTGCGGCGGCACGCCGTCGGCGCGTACGGTCAGCTCGCCGCGATACACGCCCGGCTTGGCATCGGCGGGAATATCCAGCCCCATCCACAGCGGCTGCACCCGTTCTTTGCCGACATCCACGCGCGCCGTGAACGGTTGGCCGGCGTAGTCGACACCGCCCAGGTTGAAACAAGTCAGCGCGGCGGCGGGAAGGATCGCGCCGTCCGGGCCGTGCAGATCGGCCAGCGTTACTTTCACGTCGCCGACCGCCTCGTGCGGCGCCCACAAGCCGACCTGAAAACTCAGGTATTCGCCGCGCTGCGCCGTATCGGTCAATGACCCGCCCGCACCGCGGACGGCCCAGCGCTCGGGCAGCTGATCGAACATGCGTACCGGATGCGCGCGTGTTTCGGGAAACAGCAGCAGCGATAGCCCGGTGTTGGCCGCCAGCAGACGCTGCAGCGCCTGTGGCGTGGCCGTGCGCTCCATGTCGGTATAGCCGTCGAAATCGTCGACCGCTTCGTCGCGCAGCACCTGCGCCTGCGACAGATGCTTCCAGGCCGCCGCATCGCCGCCGACCTTTTTTGCCCACCTGGGATCCGCGCCGTCTTTCGGCGTTGCGTAGGTCACCGTCGGGTAGTTGCTGCGCCCGTTGCTGAGATAGGGCTGGTAGTAGATGGCGTAGACGCCGGGCTGCTTCGCCGTAAACACCAGCTCGCCGGAGGCCTGGTCGATGGCGCCACGCAGCACGTTGTCGACAACGCTACCGTCCGGCGCGGTAACGATGATGGCTACCCGATCTGGATACTTATCGCGGCGTCGCCATGGAATGACCACATGCACTGCGTCGGCCGCTTTGGCCACCTGCACCAGATAGCGATGATTGCCGAAGGTCGAGGCGTTCCAGCGCAGCGCCGGCATGGATGCAGGCGTCTGGGCATCGCAAGCCGCCGTGGCCGACACGCCGAGCATCGCACACGCCATCAACCACGTCACATGCCGCTTGCTCATCGTGTCTCCAGACGCCGCCCCGGATCAGCGCACAGGTGTAACGGCTGCCTTTGGATCGCGCAAGCCAACCGACGCCACATGCCTTCGGCGAATCAGGCGCCGCGATCGCTGCGTAAGACGCGCAGCGCGTCATCGTCTCCCGCCGAATCCTTGCCGCTGACCCAGCTGAAAAGACCGATGCCGATCACGATCGCCAGCGCACCGAAAGCGGCGAAGCCATGCGGCCACGCCTCGCCGAGAAACAGCACGCCGAGCAAGGTGGCGAACAGCAGCTCGGCCGCCTGCATCGCCTCTACTGCGGCCAGCGCGGTCGGCTCGCTGCGGACCAGATCCGTCGCGCGAAAAAACAGCACGGTGGCGATCGTGCCCGACGACAGCGCCACGCCGGCGGCCAGCAGCATTTCGCGTGGGCTCGGCGGGCCGATCGTGCACCAGGCGATCGCCGCAAACAGCAGCCACAGCGGCCAGCTGCACAGCGTCATGCCGAATACCCGCTGCACGGCGGAGATATGGCTGGCCCCCTGCTTCGGGCTGGTTTTCTCAAGGTGCAGCAGAAGGCCGCGATTGCCCAATGGGTACGCGAAGGCCGCCAGCGCCACCGCCGCGATGGCCAGCCAGTCGCCCGCCGACAGCCGGCCCTGCGCATGGCCCCATTGCAGGGTGAATACGCCGGCGACAATGAGTACGCCGATGCCCAGGCTGCGCCACGCCAGCCGGCGGCGCTCGTCGCGGTACAGCAGCGGGGCCAGCAGCGGCCCGGCCAACACGGTGATCTGGAAGCTGCCGGCAATCAGCCAGGACGGCCCGCTGCTCGCCGCCCAGGTCAAAGGAATGCCGAACAACACAAAGCCCACGCTGCTCCACAGCAGCCACGATCGCGGATAGCGCCGAAGCTCCTGCGGCAACGCGCCCAAACCGCCCTGCCACGGAATCACCAGTGCCAACAGCGGCAGCGTGAACAGATAACGCAGAATCACCGCCCACTGCCAATGCCCACCGCCTGCCACCAAGCTGCGGTTGAGTACATAGGTGAGCGTGAAGAACAGCGCGGAACATAGCGCCAGACCGACGGCTTTGAGCGAGGACGAGCGCATGACATGACCGAAACGGATCGAGGCATCAGTGTGCCATAGCAGGCGTCGGCCAGTCGCTGTCCGCTTTACCGATGCGGCATCAGCCTGGGCAGCCGTATTGCCGGTTTATACGGGGTAAATCACAGACGTCTAAACGTCCATTCATTTCATCGAAAGATGATTTTTCTGAAAATCCATCGACCCCGGGAAAGGCTGCAGATTGGAACCTAGAGCAGCGGCCCGCCGTTTTCTGCCGCAGCAAGCATCGGCAGCCGCAGAGTCACACGCAGGCCACCGCCGGGCACGTTCTCGGCGCGAATCTCGCCCCCGTGCACCTGCACCACACGCTGCACGATCGCCAGGCCCACGCCGTGGCCATCGGCGCGCACGGCGTTGCTGCCGCGATAGAACGGCCGAAACAGCGAGGCCAGCTCGGCCTCCGGTACGCCGGGGCCATGATCGCGTATCGATAATTCGGCGTTGCCCTGCACCGCCTGCACGCTCAGCTCCACCACGCCGCCTACCGGGCTGAACTTGATCGCATTGGCGATCAGGTTGCCCACGGCGCGCTCCAGCAGCAGAGGGCTGCCGGTCATGAGCAACGGCGCACTGGCGTGCATTTGCAGCAGCACCTGGCGCACGCCCGCTTCCAGCTCGGCCTGCGCCACGCAGGTGCGGACCAGTTCGTCCAGATCCAGGCGCTCGCGGTTCATGCCGGGGATGCCGCCTTCCAGACGCGACAACGCCAGCATCTCGCCGGTCATGCGATCGAGCCGGTCGATCTCCTGTTCGGCCTGCAGAAAATACGGCTCGGCTTCGTCCGGACTTTGGCTGCGCTGAGCGAAATTCAGAATCAGGTGCAGCCGAGCCAGCGGCGAGCGCAGCTCGTGCGACAGATCCTGCAATACCCCGCGATCGTGCGCGACCAGCGCCTCGATGCGTTCGGCCATCGTGTCGAAATCGTAGGCCAGCTGCGCCAGTTCGTCGTGCTTGTCGCCACGACGGCGCCCTACCCGCGTCGAGAGTTCCCCGGCAGCCATGCGTCGGGTGGCATCGCGCAACGCCTCGACCGGCCGCGCCACGCTGCGTGCGACCCACCAGCTCAGCAGGCCGATGAGAACCAGCAGCAGGGTCAGCTGCACGCCCCACAGAATCAGCTGCCGCGTCTGCGGCGCGATACGCGCATGCGAGCGGCTCAGTGCCACCAGCTGGCGCGCGCGGCCATCGTCCCCGGTAACCTGCTGCACGGCGACGTAAAGCCCCGGATACGGGTGCAGCACCACGTCCTTGTCGGCATCGAGCCAGCCCGACAGCGAGCGTTCGATCGAAGGATGCAGGCGGATCGGCGACAACGGCTGGCCTTTTTCGTACAGCGTGGCCTCGATGCCATCGTTTCGCTGCTGCATCGACCAGTCGGCCAGCGCGTTGACGCCGCCGCTTTCGTAAGCCACGTCGGCGCTTTGAGCCAGCGCGACCCAGTCGATTTCCTTGGCCGTGGTGTAGTCGATGAAACCGCGCGTCAGCAGGCTGCCCAGAAAAAGCACCAGCAGGTTGCCGATGCCGAACCACAGCAGCAGCCGCCGATAGAGCGAGCTCTTGAACGGGCTCACGGCGTGCTGACCACGAGCACGTAGCCGGCGCCGCGCACGGAGTCGATATGCGGCGCTTTCGGCGAGGCTTCGGCCAGTTTGTGGCGCAGACGGCTCACATGCACATCGACGCTGCGATCGAAGCGCTCCAGCTCGCGGCCCAGGGCGAAGCGCGTCAGCACCGCTTTTTCGACCAGCTCGCCGGCGCGCTGCGCCAGCGCCTGCAGCAGCATGTATTCGGCGCCGGTGAGCGAGATTTCGTTGTCGTCGGCAAAGGCGCGGCGCTCGCCCGGCAGCAGGCGCAGCACGCCTACCTGCAATACGCCCGCCATGACCGGCGTATTGCGCCGCAGCTGCGCGCGCACACGGGCGAGCAGTTCGCGCGGCAGGCACGGCTTGGACAGGTAATCGTCGGCGCCCAGCTCCAGACCGACGATGCGATCGACCGGCTCGCCGCGCGCGGACAGCATGATCACCGGCAGGCGGTACTGCAGGCGCAATTCGCGCAGCGTTTCCAGCCCGTCGCGGCCCGGCATCATCACGTCGAGAATCAGCAGATCCGGGCGCTGCGCGCCGCTGTGCAGATGCGTCAGCGCGGTGGTGCCGTCGTGCGCGACATCCACCTCGAAACCTTCGCGCTGCAGGTAGTCGGCCAGCAGGCTGCAGAGGGCGCGGTCGTCGTCGACAATCAGGATTCGGGACATGGTGCTCGGATGCTTATGGCAGCGAAGATGTGACGGTTAGTGGTGTGAAATGCCGACAAGATAGGGCAACAGCTAAGCGGCAGCGCGTGCGCAGCACCACGTGCTTTACCCATCTTTACCACGCGGCAAAGAACATATACGCGGGGGTGCCGTCCAATATACGCAACAAACCACCCCCACAACTCGAAGGAATTACCTATGCGCAAGAGCACTTCACTCCTCCTGGCTCTCACGGCGGCCGTGTCCTGCACCACGCTTGCGGTTTCCGCACAGGCCGGTGGTCCGCAGGGCGGCTGGCACGGCGGTCACGGCCACAGCCAGTTCATGGCCTTGAGCAAGCTCAACCTCACCGACGCGCAGCGCGCCAGCATCAAGCAGATCATGCAGACCAGCTTTGCGCAGAACAAAACGCAGCGTCAGGCCCTGCATCAGCAGCGCGAAGCCTTTGAGGCGATGACGCCGGATCAGGTCGGCTACCAGGCCGCCGCCGCCAGCCTCGCCACCGCCGAAGCGGCCGCCACTCAGCAGCGTGTGCAGCAGCAGGCCACCATCCGTGCCCAGGTCTATGCCGTTCTGACCAGCGCGCAGAAGGCACAGTACGCCACCCTGAAGGCTCAGCAACAGGCTCGCAAGGCGCAGTGGGAGCAGTTCAAGGCTGCCAACCCGGTCTCGAACACGGCCCCGACCTCGTCGGCGCAGTAAGCTCAAGCTAGCGGGCAACACGGCGGCGCCAGCGATGTAGCCGGCGCCGCCAACCGTCGAACGACAGCTCAGCGATAACCCCAGTGGCCGGCGACCCAGACATGCTGCGGCGCCCAGTAACCGCCGATCCACACGCGCTGATGATATGGGCGAGGCGGCGGCACCACGATGCAGCCCGCCAGCGACATGGCGCCGCCCAGCAGCGCCGCACCTAACAGTACGGTAGACATGAATCGACGCATGGCAGCACTCCGGTAGCAGGATGTGAGGCCTCCAACGCATGCGCCGGATTTACCGATGACAAGACAGCGAACGCCGCGCTATCTGCCGTTCATCTGCACAACTCACGTACCTACGCCGCGTTCGATGCCAGCCCCGCCACGGTTTCGCGGTAGCGCGCCGCAATGCGCTCCTCGTCGCGATGACGGAAATCGCGCACCACCCATGTGCCGCCACACATGACATGGCGCACCAGCGGCGTATTGCCCGCGAACAGGAAACTGTCGATCACCGACTGCGTATCGCGTGCCGCCAGCAGCGGCGAGTTTTCGTCCAGCACCAGCAGATCGGCACGCGCGCCTTCGCGCAGTTCGCCGATGGGGAGCCCCGCCGCCTGCGCGCCGCCGCTCAGCGCCGCGCGCCACAGCGTTTCGCCCACGCTGGCGCCTGGGCGGCGGGCGCCGATATTGCGATGGCGCGAGGCCAGCCGCTGGCCGTATTCGAGCCAGCGCAGCTCTTCGACCGGCGAGATCGAGATATGCGAATCCGAGCCGATACCGAGCCGGCCGCCCGCGTCGAGATAATCCGCCAGCGGAAACAGGCCATCGCCGAGGTTGGCCTCGGTGGTCGGACACAGGCCGGCCACCGCGCCGCTGCCCGCCAGCCGCGTCGTTTCGGCGTCGGTCAGATGGGTGGCGTGGACCAGGCACCAGCGCTCGTCGACGGCCGCATTGTCCAGCAGCCACTCGACCGGACGCGCGCCGCGCAGGGCCAGGCAGTCCTGCACTTCGCCGATCTGTTCGGCGACATGAATATGGATCGGACACTGCCGAGCTAATTTATTCGCCAACACCTCATGCATCGCCTCGGCCGGCACGGCGCGCAGCGAGTGCAGCGCGATACCGACACGCAGCCGTTCGTTTTCATAGGGCTGCAGCGATTGCAGCAGGCGCAGATAGCTGTCGACGCTGTTGCCGAAGCGGCATTGCCGCGGTGCCAGCGCGCGGCCGTCAAAGCCGCCACTCATGTACAGCACCGGCAGCAAGGTCAATGCGATGCCCGCGTCGCGTGCCGCCTCGATCAGCGCCAGCGACATCGCCTCGGGCTGCGCGTAGGGCGTGCCGTCGCTCTGATGATGCAGGTAATGGAATTCGCAAACCTGCGTGTAGCCGGCCTTGAGCATTTCCACGTAGAGCTGGGCGGCAATCGCCTGCAGCGATTCGGGGCTGATCGCCGCCGCGAAGCCGTACATCACCTCGCGCCACGACCAGAAACTGTCGTCGATGCGGCTGCGGCGCTCGGCCAGGCCGGCCATGGCGCGCTGAAACGCGTGCGAATGCAGGTTGGGCATGCCGGGCAGCACCCATTTACCCAGCGGCTGCACGTTGGTGCTGCCGGCAGCCGCGATCAACCCGTCGGCATCGACGCCGAGGCTGGCATCGCTCTGCCAACCCTCGACGCCCCAGATGTGGCCGGCGCTGTCATTGCCCATAAGTGCGTGATCGCTCACCGCGTTTACTCCATAGATAGAACCCGATGTAAAACCGAGCCGAAGCCGATCGGCCATGCGGACGATGCAAGCCGTTGAGGCAAAAGTGTAACCGGCGCGGTCGCCTTCACTTCACTTTCGCTGCGGCATAATCGCCAAATGGCCAAGAAAACTAGCGAACTCAACCCCAAACTCCTGCTTCGTCTGGCAACGCCGCAAGACGTTCCACAGCTCGTTGACCTCACCGCGCGCATCTACACCGCCGAGTGGGGCCACTCGGCCGAAATGCTGCGCTCACAGCAGACCCACTTTGCCGAAGGCCAGTTCGTCGTGGAATACGAGGGCAACGTGGTCGGCTATTGCGCCACGTTTCGTATCGACGAAGCGACCGCGCTGGCACCGCATACCTGGATGCAGATCACCGGCGGCGGCATGGGCTCGCGCCACAAGCCCGACGGCAACTGGCTGTACGGCATGGAAGTGGTGGTGCATCCGGATTTTCGCGGCATGCGCATCGGCCAGCGGCTGTACCAGGCGCGCAAGCGTCTGTGCATGGATCTGAAACTGCGCGGCATCGTGTTCGGCGGCCGCATCCCAGGCCTTGCCAAGGCCATGCCGCGCTACGGCAGCGCCGAGGCCTACGTGCAGGCCGTAGTGGAAGGCAAGCGGCGTGATCTGACGCTGAGCTTTCAGCTGTCCAACGACTTTGAGGCGATCGGCGTGCTGCGCGCGTACGCGCCGTCGGACTACGACTCACTCGGCTACGCCGTGCACATGGTCTGGCGCAATCCGCAGCTGCTCGATCATCCGGACATGCCGTCGATCCCCTCGACCCAGCACATGCCCGACTCGGTACGCGTGGCGTCTGTGCAGTACCAGCAGCGCAAGATCGCCTCGTTCGAGGAGTTCGCCACCCAGGTGGAATATTTCACCGACATCGCGGCGGACTACAACGCCGATTTCGTGACCTTCCCCGAGCTGATCACGCTGCAGCTGCTGTCGATCGAAAACACCGAGCTGTCGCCGGTGGAATCGATCCGCAAGCTCAGCCAGTACACGCCACAGGTCAAGGAGCTGTTCGGCCGTCTGGCCGTCCACTACAACATCAACATCATCGCCGGCACGCATCCCACCGAACAGGCCAACGGCGACATCCACAACGTCTGCTACGTCTGCCTGCGCGACGGTTCGATCCACGAGCGCGAGAAGCTGCATCCGACCCCAAGCGAGCGCACCGTCTGGAGCATCACCGGCGGCGACACGGCGGCGACGGTGCAGACGGACTGCGGCCCGATCGGCGTGATGATCTGCTACGACTCGGAGTTCCCGGAAGTGGCGCGCCACCTCACCGACCAGGGCGCGCTGATCCTGTTCGTGCCGTTCTGCACCGACGTGCGCGAGGGCTACCTGCGCGTGCGCTACTGCTCGCAGGCGCGGGCGATCGAAAACCAGTGCTACGTGGTGCTGTCGGGCAACGTCGGCAACCTGCCCGGCGTGAACAACTTCGATATTCAGTACGGCCAGAGCTGCATCCTCACACCCAGCGATTTTCCGTTCGCGCGCGACGGCATCGCCGCCGACTCCACGCCGAACATCGAGACGGTGCTGTTCGCGGACCTGCGGCTGGAAAGCCTGGCGCGCGCGCGCAACGCCGGTGCGGTGCAGAACCTGAAAGATCGTCGTTTCGATCTGTATGAGATGCGCTGGCACACCAAACCGCTAAGCTGAAGCGACGCGCGCCTTGCGGCAGACCCCCGTTGCTGACTGGACCCGTCATCCCGGCCTTCGCCGGGATGACGAACTCATCGGCATGACGAACCCATACCGCTTTTGTGTGACTACCGCAGGCCTACCCTCGCCAGGTCTGCGATAATCAACGGATGACCGACGCTACCCCTCCCCGCTCCAATCCAGCTGACCGGGACGGAGCCGGTCAGGTGCCTCCGGTCACTCGCTCATCCAATCCGCGCCTGCAGGCCGTGCTGGGACACGAGTTTTTCGCGCCCCAGCAGTGGAAACGCCGCATCGCCCTGTGGGCCGGCGCGCTGCTGGTGGCGTTGGCGGCGATCGTGTTCGCCAAGGCGAGCGACTGGTCGTATCACCTGTTTCAGCGCATTCTCACGCACGGCATCTGGATTCCGCTGATCATCACGCCGGCGGTCTTCGCGCTGCTGGCCTGGGTCACCGAGGGCAAGCTGCGCGCCACGCGCGGCAGCGGCATTCCGCAGGTGATCGCCACGCTGCATATCGAGGACGAGGGTTTTCGCCAGCGCATGCTTGCTCTGCCGATTGCGGCGGGCAAGATGATCCTCACCCTGCTTGCCCTGGCTGTCGGCGCGTCGATCGGCCGCGAAGGCCCGACGGTGCATGTGGGCGCGGGCATTTTCTATTCGCTGGGCAAGCGCTTCGGCTTCGACGATCCCAAGGCCGCCTCGCGCTTCATTCTCGCCGGCGGTGCGGCGGGCATTGCGGCCGCCTTCAACACGCCGCTGGCCGGCGTGGTGTTTGCGATCGAGGAACTGGCCGGCACGTTCGAGCATCGTTTCAGCGGCCTGCTGCTGACCGCCGTGATCGTCGGCGGCGTCGTGTCCTTGGGCATCATGGGCAACTACGCCTACTTCGGCCGGGTGGAAACGCTGCTGCCGCTAGGCCACGCGTGGCTGGCCGTGCTCTGGTGCGGCGTGATCTGCGGCCTGCTCGGCGGCCTGTTCGCCCGCCTGATTCTGCTCAGCCGCAACGGTCCACTGGCTTATATCGGCCGGCTGCGCGCCCGCGGGCCGGTGCTGTTTGCCGGCGGCTGCGGGCTGGCGCTGGCCGTGCTTGGCGTGCTCACGCACAGCTCGGTGTACGGCACGGGCTACGACCAGGCGCGCGCCTTCGTGCAGGAGGCCGCGGTCACGCCGGGCCAGTCGTTCGGCATCGCCAAGCTGCTGGCCAACGTGGTGTCGTACTGGGCCGGCATTCCCGGCGGCATCTTCTCACCGGCGCTGGCCGTGGGCGCCGGCATCGGCCACAACATTGCGACATTCCTGCCTAGCGTGCCCGCCGCGTCGGTCGTGTTGCTGGGCATGAGCGCGTATCTGTCCGGCGTCACCGGCGCACCGCTGACCTCGGCGGTGATTGCGATGGAGCTGACCGACAACCAGGACATGGTCATTCCAATCATGGCCTCGTGCCTGCTCGCCCGCGCCGCCGCCTCGCTGTTCTGCCCCACGCCGGTGTACAAGGATTTTGCCGAGCGCATGGTGCAGGATTTCGAGAAGCAGCAGGCCGCTCAAGCCGAGACCACGGAAAAAGCCCGTCTCGAGGCCGAGGCAATGCAGCATGTCGGCAACACTACGGCGTTCGACGAACCGGCCGGACCCGTCGTCGCTGAAACCGACGCGGATGAAGGCCATTCGGATGAACTCGACGAGCTCGATGCGGAGGCACCGACCGAAAAGCATGGCCTCGATGAAAAACCGTCAAGCTCACCGCCCCAAAACCACTAACGTCATGATGGAATTCATCGAAGCATGAGCACGCCGCGCTGGGATCGATTGCTGATGAATGCCTCGCTGGCAAGCTTTGCCGGCGACGTTCCCTATGGCCTGATCGAGCGCGGCGCTATCGCCCTCCACCACGGCCGCATCGCCTGGATCGGGCGCGTCGACGCACTGCCGGATGCGCCGAACGCGCTGGCCTCCATTGTGGAATCGGTCGATGGCGCCCTGATCACGCCGGGGTTGATCGACTGCCACACGCATCTGGTGTTTGCCGGCGACCGCGCCCATGAATTCGACCTGCGCCTCAATGGCGCCAGCTACGAGGAGATCGCCCGCGCCGGCGGCGGCATCGTCTCCAGCGTCGGCGCCACGCGCAGCGCGTCCGAAGACCAGCTGTATGCGCAATCGCTGCCGCGCGCACAGGCGCTGCTCGCCGACGGCGTGACCACGCTGGAAATCAAATCGGGCTACGGCCTGAATCTGGAAAGCGAGCGCCGCATGCTGCGCGTGGCGCGCCGACTCGGCCGCGAACTCGGCATCACCGTGCGCACCAGTTTCCTCGGCCTGCATGCGTTGCCGCCCGAGTACACGCATCGTCGCGACGACTATGTCACCCTCGTCTGCGAGGAGATCCTGCCGGCGCTGGCGGCGGAAAAACTGGTCGATGCGGTCGACGCCTTCTGCGAGACCATCGGCTTCAGCCACGCGGAAACGCGCCGGCTGTTCGAGCGCGCCAAGGCACTGGGCCTGCCGGTGAAACTGCATGCCGAACAGCTGTCCGATATGGATGGCGCCGCGCTGGTCGCCGAATACGGCGGCCTATCGGCCGATCATCTGGAACATCTCAGCGAGTCCGGCATCCGCGCGATGGCGGCGGCCGGCACGGTCGCCGTGCTATTGCCCGGCGCGTTCTATGCGCTGCGCGAAACCAAGCTGCCGCCGATCGAGCTGCTGCGTAAACACAGCGTGCCGATGGCGATCGCCACGGACTGCAACCCCGGCACCTCGCCCCTGCTGTCGCTGCGCCTGGCTGCCGGCATGGGCTGCACGCTGTTCCGCCTCACGCCGGAAGAAGCGCTCCGCGGCGTCACCGTCAACGCGGCGCGCGCGTTGGGCCTTGCCGATCGCGGCACGCTGGCCGTCGGTCAGCGCGCCGACCTCGTCGTGTGGAACGCTCGCCAGCCGGCCGAACTCTGCTACTGGATCGGCGGCGATCTGGTACGACAGGTATGGCTCGCCGGTGAGGCCGTGTCTACCGCCGACTGACTACCGCGCAAGCTTGCATAAGCATCGCGCCCTTCAATCTACGACAAGCGGCGGCGACCGCCCTGTACGCGAACGATGCGCTCGACCAGCGCCGCATAAAATGTCTCCGGCAGGTCGGCACGCACCGGCACGCGCCACCAGTGCGGCTGGGCGAAGCCGCGGCATTTGACGGCGTCTTTGTCGGTCATCAGCACCGGCAGATCGTCCGCAAAGTTCATATCCGCCGGGACAAAACGGTGGTGGTCGGCAAACGCATGCTCGATCACGTCGATGCCGGCGCTGAGCAAGCTGTCGAAGAATCGCCGCGGGTTGCCGATCGCGGCCACCGCGTGCACGCGCTGCCCTGCGAAGGCTTGAAGCGATTCACGTCGATCGCCGGCCAGCGACACGACCTGCCCACCCTCGAGCCGCATCGGGTATTCGCCGTCGGCCGCGCTGCCGCCGTTGCAGACACGAAGATCCACGCGCTGCAGTCGACTCATCGGTTCGCGCAAGGGACCGGCCGGCAACAGCCGTCGATTGCCGAAACGACGCACGCCGTCGATGACGCAGATTTCCACGTCGCGCGCCAGGCGATAGTGCTGCAGGCCGTCATCGGCGACGACGAGATCGCACCCCGCATCGAGCAGCCGCTGCGCCGCTGCGGGGCGGTCGCGGCCCACCGCTACCGGTACGTCGCTGGCATGGATCAGGCAAGGTTCGTCGCCCACCAAGGACGGATCAGGCGCTTCGCCGAGCAACATCGGCTCACGCTGCGTTCCGCCGTAGCCGCGGCTGACCACGCCCGGCCGAAAGCCCTGCTTGCGCAGCTCGTCCACCACGGCGATAGTCAACGGCGTCTTGCCGGTGCCGCCGATGCTGAGGTTGCCGATCACGATAACCGGCACCGGCAAGGCGATGCTGCGCAGCACGCCGGCTCGATAGAGCGCATGGCGCAGGCGCATGACGGCACCATAGAAAATCGACAGCGGGCCCGTCCACCACGGTGCGCGACCGCTGCCGTACCAGGCTGATTCGAGCGTATCGATCAGCGCCATAACGAGCCTCAGATGCCCAAGGGCTGGCCGACCGGTTCACCGGCCGAATCGGTCGCCTGGTCGTGGAACTGCATGCGATGCAACGCCGCGTAATGGCCACCCAGGGCGATCAGCTCCGCGTGGGTACCGCGCTCGACGATGCGGCCCTGATCCATCACCGCGATCTGATCGGCGTGCTCGATGGTCGACAGGCGATGGGCGATCACGACGGTGGTGCGGTCCTTCATCAGCCGCTGCAGCGCCTGCTGGATCAGCCGCTCGGATTCGGTATCGAGCGCACTGGTCGCTTCGTCCAGCACCAGGATCGGCGCGTTCTTGAGAATGGCGCGCGCGATCGCGATGCGCTGACGCTGGCCGCCGGAGAGCATGTTGCCGCTCTGCCCGATCTGCGTCTGCAGGCCCTGCGGCAGGCGCGAAATGAATTCCATCGCGTTGGCCGCCTCGGCCGCGGCAACGATATCGAACTCGCTGGCGCCGGCCAGTTCGCCGTAGGCGATGTTGTTCGCGATCGTGTCATCGAACAGCATCACGCTCTGACCCACCCATGCAATTTGTTTACGCAACGATGTGAGCGTGTAGTTCTCGTAATTCGCGTCGTCCAGCACGATACGTCCCGTCGTCGGCTCATAGAACCGCGGCAGCAGACTGACCAAGCTACTCTTGCCGCTGCCCGAACGGCCGACCAGGGCCGTTACGGTGCCTGCCGCACAGTGCAGATCAACGCCGCGCAGCGCGTGCCAGCCATTGCGCGGATACACCAGCCCCACGTTGTCGAAACGAAGATCGCCACGCGTCCGCTGAAGTTCGATCGTGCCACGATCGATTTCCGGCGGCAGGTCGATCACTTCGAAAATATCTTCGGCGGCCGAAATACCGCGTTGAATATTCGACTGCACCGAGGTCAGACGCTTGAGGGATGCCAGCATGGCGCCCATGGCGGTGAGTACGGTAAAGAACGTACCCGGTGAGATCTGGTTGATCACCTGCGGACGCGTACCGAGAAATACCAGCACCGCCAGCGCCGTCGACGCGACGATCTGCACGGTCGAGCTGGATGCCGCATTCGTCGCGGTGATTTTCAGATTGAGCCGTCGGGTGTTTCTGGTGACCTGTTCGAAACGGCTGGCCTCACGCGCCTGACCTCCGTAGATGCGCACTTCCCGATGCGCGCCAACCGATTCCTCCACCGTACCGGTCACCGAGCCCATGCTGCCCTGGATGCGGCGGCTGATCTGTCGATAGCGGCGACTGACCACCGTGGCGACGAGCGCGATCGCCGGCACCATGATCAGCAGAGACAGCGTCAGATACGCGCTGTTGTAAAGCATCACGGAGAGCATCGCGGCGACGGTGAAACCGTCGGTGATGGCCACCTTGGCGGCATCGGTGGATGCCGACGCCACCTGCTCGCTGGTGTAGGTGACGCGCGATACCTGCTGGCCCGAGGGTTCGTTGCCGAAATACGGCGCAGGCAGTCGGAGATAAGCTGCAAATACGTCCCGCTGCATGGCCTGCACCACGTGCCGGCCGATATACGACACGCCATAGTCGCTGGCGAACGTACCGAGCGCGCGCACGTAAAAAATCGCGATGATCCAGATCGGCATCCAGAAGATCCAGTAGGCATCTTTCTGCGCGAACAGCTTGTCGATCATGTTTTTCAGCAACTGGTTGAACAGCGCCAGCCCGCCGCCGTCCAGCAGCATGCCGACGATAGCCACCAATGCGATGGGCCAGTAGCGCGCGGAGTATCCGAGCAGTCGTCGATAGACCTGCCGACTATGGGCGTTCCAGATGCCGCCCTTGCGTTGGCTCACTGCGCGTTGTCCAGTTGCGTCGGCGTCGTAGCGATCGACAGTCGGGTAAAACCCAGCTGGCCCAGCGCATCCATCGCGGTGACCACGTTCTGATGTGCCGTCATGCCATCGGCGCGAATGGTGACCTGGCGATCGCGGTCGGTGCCGGCGATGCGCGCGATGGCCTGCTTCAGCGGTTCGATGCCTTCGCCCATCACTTCGTCGCTGCCGACATAGAACTTGCCGTCGCGATCGACCACGATGGTGAGCGCGGGCGCGCTGGTGTCGTGATCCTGCGAGCTGGCCTTGGGCAGCGTCACCTGCAGATGCGTGTGCTGCACGAAGGTGCTGGTGAGCACAAAGAACATCAGCAGGGTCAGCAGCACGTCGATCAACGGAATCACGTTGATCTCGAAATCGTCCTGGCGGCGGTCGTTACCGATACGCATGCGTGCGCGCTCAGCCGGCGCTCGGCGCGGCGGGCGCCGGGCTGCGGCGCGCGCGCGGCGCAGGGGCTGGCGCGGCCGTAAGCGTCAGATCGTCGAGCAGCGCGGTGGCCTGTTTTTCCATCTGCACGCAGTAACCCGCCACGCGCGAACGGAAGTAACGATGCAACACATAGGCGGGAATCGCCACGGTGAGGCCCGACGCCGTGCAGATCAGCGCTTCGCCGATGCCACCAGCCATCTTGGCCGGATCGCCGATGCCGCCGGCCATCACTTCCATGAACATGCGGATCAGGCCGATCACCGTGCCGAACAGGCCCAGCAGCGGACCGATCAGCGCGATGGTGCCCAGCGTGTTGAGGTAGCGCTCCATCCGATGCACCACGTGCCGGCCGGTGTCCTCGATGCGCTCCTTGATCAGTTCGCGCGGGCGATTGCGCACCGCCAAGGCGCCGGCCAGCAGCTCGCCCAGCGGCGAACCGGCGGCCAGCGCGTCGATATGCGCCGGATCGAGCTGACCCGAACGCGCCCATTCGCGCACCTCGTCGCCGAGGCCGACCGGCAGCACCGCGCTGCGGCGCAGGGTCCAGCAGCGCTCCAGCACGATCGCCAGGGCAATCGCCGAACAGATCAGGATGGGCACCATCGCCCAGCCGCCAGCCATCAGGATTTCCAGCACGTCTCGACCCCGTCGCAGCAACGATTTGATGAGCGCGCATGATAGCAGTGTCGCCCGTAGCGACTGCGGCGTGCTCGGCATCCTGCGAACCGCGCCCTGCTCGACCGCACGTTTCGACAGGCTTTGGCTCACTGCCTATTCGCGCCAATAGCGCCTTTCGCGAAATCGCCAGCCCTGCCGCCGCTGCGCCGGGCCGTTCGCCGGAAAATCCAGCGGTATCGCACCCTGCTCGGCCGTATTGAAGACCGGTATGCTCGCCGCCGCATAGCGCGCCAGCGTGTTCGGCCGGGGATGGCCGAAGCGATTGCGCCAGCCCGCCGAAACAACCGCCAAGGTCGGCTGCATGCCAGCGATGAAACGTTCGCTGGACGAACCGCTGCTGCCGTGATGGGGCACCAGCATCACCGGCGGCACGCCCGGATCCATCGCGGCAAGCACCTGCGGTTCTTCCTTGACGCTGATGTCGCCGGTCAGCAGCAGCCGCCCGCCGCGGCCTTCGACCAGCAGCACGCAGGATCGATCGTTGTTCTTCGCCGACTTTTTAGCGTTGCCCGCGCTGGTGCCAGCTTGGTCGAAGGCTGGATTCAACACGCGAAAACGCACGTCGTCCCATTGCCACGACTGCCCGGCCACACACTGCTGCATCGGCAGCGTCATGCGCTCTGGCTCGCCGGCGTAGCGTGGCGCGTCGGGAAAGGCGTCGGCGACGGACTGCGCACCGCCGGCGTGATCGTTGTCGCCATGGCTGATCATCAGCATGTCCAGCCGGTTCATGCCCAGCGCGTGCATCGATGGCAGCACCGTCGACTCGCCCAGATCGAACCCCGACGGATAACGTGCGCCGGTGTCGTACACCAGCACGTGCCCGCGCGTGCGCAGCACCACCGACAGGCCCTGCCCCACGTCGAGCACCCAGGCCTGGAACGCGCCTTCGCGCGGCAGTTCACGTGGCGGCAGCAGGAGCGGCAGAAACAGCAGCGCGCCAAGCCAGCGCATCGGCACGCCACGCGGCAGGAACAGCCACAGCGCGCCCACCAAGGCCAGCAGCATCGCCCACGGTTGAACGGTCGGCAGATACCAGTGCGCGCCCGGCCAGTTCGCCATCGTTTCCAATAGCCACCACTGTGCGTGCGCCAGCTTCGCGGCAAGCCACAGCACGGGCGCGGCCAGCGGCGGACAAATCGCCATCGCCAGTACGCCGACCAGTGCGCACGGCACGATGACGAAGCTGATCACCGGCACCGCCAGCAGGTTGGACAACGCGCCCACCAGCGACGCCTCGCCGAAAAACCACAGGCTGAGCGGCAGCAACGACACCGTCATCACCATCTGCCCGGCCGACAGCTCGTGCGCAAACGCATGCAGACCCCGGCCGCGCGCCTGCAGGCACAGCATCAGAAACGACACGCCGACGAAGGACAGCCAGAATCCCGGTGCCAGCACGCAGAGCGGATCGACCAGCAGCATCGCGATCATTGCCAGCGCCAGCGACTGCGCACCGCTGCCGCCGCGACGGCTGCAGCGCGCCAGTGCCACGACGGCAATCATCAGCAGGGTGCGCACCGTAGGCAAACCAAAACCCGCCAGCGCGCTGTAAACGCCGGCCACCAGCAGCGCCGCGCCGGCTTGCGCCTGCGGTCCCGGCAACAGGCAGCCGAGGCGCGGCCAGATCGCATACGCCAGCAGTGCCAGCCACACGCCAAACACCGCGGCCACGCCGACGTGGAAACCGGAAATGGCGATGAGATGCGACACGCCGTTGGCACGCGCGACGTCCCAGTCGCGTTGCGCCAGCCCGCGCGTGTCGCCGACCGAAAACGCCTGTAGGAGGGCCGCGTCGTGCGGATCGCCGACGCGTTGGGCGATGCCGCGCGAAATCGCATTGCGCACGCCGTCGATGCAGAGCGACGGGTCGCCCACCGGCGCGTTCTGCGGATCGTCCCGCACATAGCCGGTGGCCACTACGCCGCGCTCCAGCGACGAGCGTTCGCTATCGGCGCCGCCGGGATTGAGCAGACCTCGCGGGCGCTTGAGCCGTAGCAACAGATGCCAGCGCGAACACGGCTCGATCGACGGCGCGCCGTTGTACCAGGAGACGTTGAGGTGCCCATGCAATGCGATGGGCTTGCCATCCAGCGTCGCGCGCTCGACGTGCAAAACGAATGACGTCGCATCGCTGCGTGCCTGCGGCAACTCGGCGATGCGGCCGACGACAGAGAAGTCCTGACCCTCCAGCGTGCGCGGCAAGCGCGCGTCCATACCGGCCGCACCACGCCAAGCGGCCCAGACGACACCCAGCAGCACACAGGACAGCCAGCGCCAGCGTGGATATCGCCCACCGAGCAGCAGGGCAGCGAACACCAGCGCCACAAGCCATCCATTCGGTGGCAGACGCGGCAGCCACTGAACGAACAGCACGCCACCTAGCAGCATCAACGCTGCGATAACCGCCGTCGGCATTGTCGTGCTTCGCGCCACGCGGCTTGCTCCGCATCGTCCGTGATGGCGACGAGCCTAACGCGGCAAGCCGCGGCCGGAGGACGAAATGCGTGTAGGCGATGGCCGCGCGGGCTCACGACGACTCGCTCGGCTCGATGGCGTCAGGCGCGAACGTTTTCCTGCAGCACGCCGTTGTGCAGGGTCAGCGTGCGGTCCATCCGCGCGGCCAAGCGGCTGTCGTGCGTGACCAGCACGAAGCTGGTGCCGATCTCGCGATTGAGCTCGAGCATCAGCGCATAGACCTGGGCGGCATTGGTCTCGTCGAGATTGCCGGTCGGCTCGTCGCCCAGCACGCACGCCGGGCGGGTGACCAGCGCGCGCGCGACCGCACAACGCTGCCGCTCGCCGCCGGACATCTCCGACGGTTTGTGATGCGCGCGTGCGCCCAGACCGACGCGCTCCAGCAGCGCGGAGGCCTGTTTCTGCGCTTCGCCGATCGCCGTGCCGCGAATCAGCAGCGGCATGCAGACGTTTTCCAGCGCAGTGAACTCCGGCAGCAGATGGTGGAACTGATAGATGAAACCGAGCGAGCGATTGCGCACCCGGCCGCGCTCGGCGTCGGAGAGTTTCGACAGCACGCGGCCGTCCACCTCCACTTCGCCCGCGGTCAGCGTGTCGAGGCCGCCGATGATGTGCAGCAAGGTGCTCTTGCCCGACCCGGAGGCGCCGACGATCGACATCGTCTCGCCACGCTTCAGGGTAAAGCTGACGTCGCTCAGCACGTCGGTGCGCAGGCCGCCTTCGTCATAGGTCTTGGCGACGTGGCTGGCGCGCAGCACAAAGTCGCTGTTCGTGGTGGTCGATGAAGCGTTCATGGCGGTCTTATTCATAGCGCAGCGCCTGGGCCGGCTGCGTGCGGGAGGCGCGCCAGGCCGGATACAGCGTGGCCAGCAGCGAAAAGGCAAACGTCAGCAAGGTGACCCACATCACATCGTGCCAGTCCAGCCGGCTGGGCACCTCGCTGATGTAGTAAACGTCGGGCGAGAGAAACGTCACGTTGAAGGTGTGCTCGATCCACTTGATGATGCCGGGCAGCTTCCACGACAGCAGCGACCCCAGGCCCACCCCGAAAGCGATACCGACCACACCGACCAGCACGCCCTGCACCATGAACATGCCCATGATGCTGCGCGGCGTGGCGCCCAGCGTGCGCAGGATCGCGATGTCGGCCTGCTTGTCGGTGACCAGCATCATCAGCATCGAGATCAGGTTGATCACCGCCACCAGGATGATCAGCGAGAGGATCACGAACATCACCATCTTTTCCATCGACAGCGCGGCGAAAAGGTTGGCGTTGGTGTCTTTCCAGGTCTGCACGCGATAGACCTGTCCCAAGGTGTCGGCCAGTTCGCGAGCGACAGGGCCGGCGTTGAACAGGTCGTCGAGCTTGAGGCGAATGCCGCTGGGGCCGTCGAGGCTGTTCAATTTTTCGGCGTCGCCGATATTGACCAGCGCGAGGCCCGAGTCGAACTGCTCCATACCCATCTCGAACACGCCGACCACGTGGAAGCTGCGCATGCGCGGCACGCCGCCCATTGGCGTGGCCCGCAACTCCTGCACAACGACGGTCACGCGATCGCCCACGGTAACCCCAAGCGATAGCGCCAATTCCTTGCCAAGGACAATGTTCCAGCTGTCCGGGGTCAGATCGGCAAGCGAGCCTTCCACCATGTGCTGGCCAATATCAACCACCTTGGACTCCTGCGCCGGATCGATGCCGCGCAGAATGGCGCCGCTCGAATGCTGCGCGCTCAGATAGGCCTCGGTTTCCACATACGGCGCCGCGCCCAGCACGTGCGGATTGGCCTCGGCCGTTTTAAGCGCGCGCGGCCAGTCCTGCACGCTTTCGTTGATGCCGGAAATGGTCGCGTGCGATACCGCGCCCAGGATGCGGTCGCGCATCTGGAAATCGAAGCCGTTCATCACCGACATCACGGTAATCAGCGCAATCACGCTGATCGCAATGCAGACGATCGACACCGTCGAGATAAACGAAATGAACTGGTTGCGCCGCTTGGCGCGGGTGTAGCGCAGGCCGATAAAGAGTTCGAGCGGTCGGAACATGGCAACCTGATCTGTGGAGCCGAGAGGGTAAAGCCGATCAACCGGCCATCGAAGCAGCATCACGGTAACCCATAGACCGCGCCGACGCGGCAGAGTGCCCGAAGCGGTCGGGGCCGGCAAGTCGGTCGGTCACCGGCATGAACGTCAAGCGCGCGCCGACGATGCCTCCGGCTGCAGGGTCGCCAGCCGCATGCGCAACCGGCGACGAATGTCGGGGTCGCTATTGTCCGGCGCCAGCAGCAGGCTATGCGTACCGTGCTGCGCCGTTTTCAGCCGCAGCAGCACCAGCGCCCCAAGCACGCGGAAAGACCCCAGCGTGGCCGGAAGATCGTCATGCGAGGTCATATGCAGCGTCCAGCTGTCGTCGGCACCCCAGCCAGCGGCCGATACGGACGACTGCGTAATCCGTCGAATCGTTCGCACAGCGGCCACCAGCACCACCGGCGACAGAAGAATTTTCATCCACCATGTCAGCGCACTGAGCAGCAGCGCGAGCACGGCCAGCGCGGCAACGCCGGTCAGAACGACGCAATACCCGGGCGAAGGCCGGTATTCAAAGCCGATGGCGGGTGCGGATGTCATCGATGATGACCTGCCAGTCCTGGCGCTCCGGCCGCGCGTGGCCCATCACCCAGTCCCACAGATCGGGATCCTGCGCATCGAGCAGTTCGTCGAAGGCCTGCTGCTGGGCGGCGTCGGCCGTGGCGAAACGCTCGTCCAGCCAGCCGCCGAACAGCGCATCGAGTTCACGCGTGCCGCGTCGGGTGCGCCAGCGCAGCCGGTTGAGTCGGGCCTGCTGCGGTATTGCGGTGGTTTCGTCCATCGCGGCAGTGTAGCGGCCGCCGCCCTCGCCAAACAGCACAGGCCGCACGAGGCGGCCTGTTCCGACAACGTGTGAGGCGATTGGCCGTCAGGCCGAGCGACGTTCGACCATCAGCTTCTTGATTTCCGCGATCGCCTTGGCCGGGTTCAGGCCCTTCGGGCAGGTGCGCGTGCAGTTCATGATGGTGTGGCAGCGGTAGAGCTTGAACGGGTCTTCCAGATCGTCCAGACGCTCGCCGGTGACTTCGTCGCGGCTGTCGACGATCCAGCGGTAGGCCTGCAGCAGGATCGCCGGGCCGAGGTATTTGTCGCCGTTCCACCAGTAGCTCGGACAGCTGGTCGAGCAGCAGGCGCACAGGATGCACTCGTACAGGCCGTCGATCTTCTTGCGCTCTTCCGGCGACTGCAGCCGCTCGCGATCGGGCGCCGGGCTCTGCGTGCGCAGCCACGGCTTGATCGAGGCGAACTGCGCGTAGAAGTGCGACAGATCGGGCACGAGATCCTTCACCACCGGCATATGCGGCAGCGGATAGATCTTGACGTCGCCGGCGGCGCAGTCGGCCGAGGCCATGGTGCAGGCCAGCGTGTTGGTGCCGTCGATGTTCATCGCGCACGAGCCGCAGATACCTTCGCGGCAGGAACGGCGCAGGGTCAGCGTGGGATCGATCTCGTTCTTGATCTTCAGCAGCGCGTCCAGAACCATCGGGCCGCACGATTCCATGTCGACTTCGTAACTGTCGATGCGCGGATTTTCGCCGTCGTCCGGCGACCAGCGATAGACGCGGAACGTGCGCGGCTTTTTCGCGTTCTTCGCCGGAAAATGCTTGCCGGGCTTGATCTTGGAATTTTTGGGTAGCGTGAACTCGGCCACGATTGCCTCACTTGGTTTTTGCGTTCGTCCTTGAACGCGAAGAGCAAAAAGCGGCTGTCCTTGGCCGCACTGTTCAATGATTTTTGCATTCGTCCTTGAACGCGAATAGCAAAAAGCGGCCATCCTTGGCCGCACTCTTCAATGCTTCAATACACGCGCTTCTTCGGTGGCACGACCTCGACCTCGTCGGTCATTGTGTACATGTGCACCGGGCGATAGTCGAAGCGGGTCTTGCCCGCGTCGTCCACCCAGACCAGCGTGTGCTTCTGCCACTCGTGATCGTCGCGGTCGGGGAAATCCTCGCGCGCATGCGCGCCGCGACTTTCCGGTCGCTGCAGGGCCGAATGCATGGTGGCCACCGACTGCGCCAGCAGGTTGGACAGCTCCAGCGTCTCGATCAGGTCGGAGTTGAAGACCATCGAGCGGTCGCTGACGCCGACATCGCTGAAAGAGTCGTAGACTTCGGAGATCTTCTGGCTGCCTTCGCTGAGCGTCTCGCCGGTGCGGAACACCGCCGCGTCTTTCTGCATGGTCGCCTGCATGGCCGCGCGGATCTTTGCCGTCGGCGTGCTGCCCTTGGCATGGCGCAGGTTGTCGAAGCGGGTGAGCGCCTTGTCCAGCACGCTGGCCGGCAGATCCTTGTGGGCAGCGCCCGGCTTGATGATCTCGGCGCACTTGTGCGCGACCGCGCGGCCGAACACGACCAGATCGAGCAGCGAGTTGGAGCCCAGACGGTTGGCGCCGTGCACCGACACGCAGGCCGCCTCGCCGATGGCGAAAAGGCCCGGCACCACGGCGTCGTTGTCGTCGCCCTTCTTGGTCACGACTTCGCCGTGATAGTTGGTCGGGATGCCGCCCATGTTGTAGTGCACGGTCGGCAGCACCGGGATCGGCTCCTTGGTGACGTCGACACCGGCAAAGATGCGCGCGCTTTCCGAAATGCCCGGCAGACGCTCGTTGATCACTTCCGGTCCGAGATGCATCAGGTTCAGATGGATATGATCCTTGTCCTTGCCGACGCCGCGGCCTTCGCGGATTTCGATCGTCATGGCGCGGCTGACCACGTCGCGCGAGGCCAGGTCCTTGGCGTTGGGCGCATAGCGCTCCATGAAGCGCTCGCCTTCGGAGTTGGTGAGATAACCGCCCTCACCGCGCACGCCCTCGGTAATCAGGCAGCCCGCGCCGTAGATGCCGGTGGGATGGAACTGCACGAACTCCATGTCCTGCAGCGGCAGACCCGCGCGCAGCACCATGCCGCCACCGTCACCGGTGCAGGTATGCGCCGAGGTGGCGCTGAAGTAGGCGCGACCGTAGCCGCCGGTCGCCATCACCACGGCCTGGCCGCGGAAGAAGTGCAGCGTGCCCTCATTCATGTCGAGTGCCAGCACACCGCGGCAGACGCCCTCGTCGTCGAAAATGAGATCGATGGCGAAGTATTCGATAAAAAAGGTGGCGTCGTGCGCCAGCGCCTGCTGATACAGCGTGTGCAGAATCGCGTGACCGGTACGGTCGGCCGCGGCACAGGTGCGCTGCGCGGTGCCCTTGCCGTAATGCGTGGTCATGCCGCCGAAGGGGCGCTGGTAGATCTTGCCCTCCTCGGTACGCGAGAACGGAACGCCGTAGTGTTCCAGCTCGATGATCGCGGGAATCGCCTCGCGGCACATGTACTCGATCGAGTCCTGGTCGCCGAGCCAGTCGGAGCCCTTGATCGTGTCGTAGAAGTGGAAGCGCCAGTCGTCCTCACCCATATTGCCGAGCGCGGCCGAGATGCCACCCTGCGCCGCGACCGTGTGCGAGCGTGTCGGAAACACCTTGGAGATGCAGGCCGCTTTCAGGCCTTTCTCGGCCAGGCCGAACGTGGCGCGCAGGCCGGCGCCGCCGGCGCCGACGACGATCACGTCATACTCATGCTGCTGGATCTTGTAGCTTTCCATCGAATCGTGGCTCCCGCGTCTCAGTGGGTCAGCGCAATGCGCAGCACGGCCAGCACGCTCGCAAGCGCGCCCAGGACCGCGAGAAACTTGATCAGCACCAGCGAAAGAACTTCCTTCCAGCGCGTGTGCACATAATCTTCAATGACGACCTGCAGGCCCAACACGGCGTGCCAGAACATGGTCACCAGCAGCAAGATCAGCAGCAGCGCATTCCACGGCTTGGCGACCGTGGCCAACGCCGTGGCGTAGTCCGCATGCAGCAGACCGAGCACCGTGATGACAAACCAGATCAGCAGCACGACCAGCGCTGCCGCCGTCACGCGCTGCGTCCACCAGTGACCGACGCCCGACTGGGACGAACCGAGGCCGCGAGCGACCTTCAACGGATTGCGTAAATCCTTGGCGGTCATACCGCACCTCCTGCCGTCAGCACATAAGCCCAAACCGCAGCCGTAAGTACGAGGCTCAGCACTACCGACAGCCAGCTCGAGCGAACGAACTGCGCAATCGCATAACCCGCGCCGGTGTCCTGCACCAGATGACGGATGCCGTTGCACAGATGATAGAAAAGCGCCCAGGTCCAGCCGACCAGCAGGATCTCGCCGACCGGATTGCCGATAATGTTCTTGAATTGATCGAAGCTCTCGCGACCGGCGGCCAGATGAAGCAGGCCTGCGACCACCAGCACGGTGCCCACCGCCAGCGCGATGCCTGTCGCGCGATGCAGGATGGAACTGACCATCTGCACTTGCCACTTGTAGATCTGAAGATGCGGAGAGAGCGGGCGTCGCGTATCTGCCATGGCGGCTATCCTAAAAATGGAATCGCTGATCCATGCCGACCTTGTCACTGCTGATTACGTGATTACGCAAGAACAGCGCCCTCACGTTCAATCAGAAGTCGATGCAGCGTCCGTTCTTTTCCCAGTCGCCGTAGCGCGTGGGGTCAAGAGCTGGCCGTGTCACCGGCGCTTCGTCCGGTACCGGTGTTTTGGTCACGATAGGCTGTTCCGCTGGGACGGAGGCAGGCTTTGACTCAGCTGGCGTAAAGGTGTCGGACATGATTGGGTTACCTCGCAAATCTTAATGCTTGCCGCACTGCCGCACAACTACGGGCCGCATCCTGCGTCAATTGCTACGTCCTGGCGCCACTCCCTTGTAGGCAAGAGCGCCTGCCCCAATCCAGAGTACAACCATGACGAAACTTTACCTCGCAGAAATCGTACTGATCGAAGGCCCCGACGCGATCGCGTTTGCGCAAGCCCAGTTCAGCAGCAACGTCACCGCGCTCGCCGTCGGGCGCTGGCAGTTCAGCGCATGGCTCGACCCAAAAGGACGGGTCAAGGCATTTTTCCATCTCGCTCGCCTATCCGACGATGGGCTGCTGCTGCTGTTGCGCGGCGGTTACGCCGCCGAACTCGTCGAGGCGCTGAAGCGTTTCATCTTTCGTTCGAAACTCACGCTGACCGCGCTAGCGCCTCGAAGTCTTTCGGCAGGTTCCGCACTGCCGCTGCACGAGGCTTTGCAAAGCGATCGGGAAAATCTTCTGCTGGGTTGCGATACGCACAGTTTGCGAATCTCTACCGAGAGCATCGGCGACAACGCATGGCGTCTTGCACAACTGCGAAACGGTTGGCCGTGGTTGCCGCCGTCGCTATTGAATGAACTGGTGGGGCCTGCGCTGTCTCTGCATCGGCTGCATGCCGTCGAAATCGACAAGGGCTGTTACCCGGGTCAGGAAATCGTCGCTCGCCTGCACTATCGCGGCGGCAACAAAAAGCATCTTCATCGCATCGAGATCACGTCGCCGGAACATTCTGCAGCATGCATCGCCGGCGACATATTGCTTGTCGGTGCGAATGAAAAAATCTGGCTGCTCGATGTGATTCACCACGACGCAGGCGTAGAAGCACTCGCGGTGATGAACGACGGTGTCCTTCCCGCAGCTGTCGATGGAACCATCGAGTGTTCTGACGATCGAACCCGCGTTCGTGTTCTCGAAACGTGGAGCGCTTGAACATTTTTCGATGCCGCGATGTCTTGCGAACATCCAAAATTCAAGGTGAACGAAAACGCGTGAAAATCGATTTCACCTTTGCCGGCACTTGCCATCGGAGAAATCCGCCACTACGCTCCGCCAACTCTTGAAAAGCGACGCCAAGAAATAGCGGCATCGAAATCACGCGACGAACCGGAAGAATCCGAATCGGCGCGACCCGACACTGAACCGTCGGATGGCATAACGCATCGCATCAGCGATTGCAGAGAAGTTGCAGGAAGCGCAGCGAAGAACGCAGGCGCACCGTTGGCAACATTCACCCCGTCGGCATCGAAACGCCGAACGGACGCCACAATCCCGTGGCAAAGCGCTCAACCGCTTGTTCAGGTTGAAGCGATTGATCCAGATGGAACGGCCCGCCAGCCCGTCCATCGCAATGGCGCGTTGAAGCAGACAGTCCGCTTCGACGCGTACAGCACGTTGGAGGCAGAACGACCCATGAAGTTATCAATGCTGTTGTGGCTGACATCTCTCATGCCACAGCCGGTTGCGGATCAGGCTTGCCTGGCCACGACCGTGTATTTGGAAGCGCGCAGTGAACCCGTCAATGGACAATTGGCCGTTGCCGAAGTCGCCATGCGACGACGCGATCGAGGCAGTTGGGGCGGCACTATTTGCCAGGTTGTCAGCGCACCGCACCAATTCGCCATCACCACGACGCCCGGCTCTTTCGACGTTTCCAATCTCGACGCTTTTCACAAGGCCTGGCAGGTCGCAGGAAAATCCATGCAGAACTGGCAGCTGCCGGTTGCGCAGCGAAAGATGCTGGTACCGCGAGCCGATCACTTTGCCACCGTGGCAGTCAATCCAGCCTGGTCGCGCAATCGTCACACGATCACCATCGGCGAACACGCTTTTTACGCCGTGAACTGATCGACAAAATTCAACCCATAAAAAAGCCCTCGAATGAGGGCTTTTTATTTGGACGTCTAGACGTCCATTCAATCAATATGTTTATTGCGGATAGACGTGACCGTCGCGAATCGAAACATACGCACCGGTAGGAACACGCGGATCTTCGCGCTGGGTCACGGTCGCGTACTGACCGTTATCCATGCGTACCACGATGCGCCAGGCCGTGCCGCCACCGCCGCCATCGCTGTTCTTGCCGATCTGGTTGCCGACAACGCCGCCACCGACCGCGCCCACGACGGTAGCCGCCGTGCGGCCGTCACCCTTGCCGATCGTACTGCCCAGCACGCCGCCGGCCACCGCACCGATCACTGCGCCCAGCGTGCCACCGTTGCTGTTGCCACCGCCCTGCACGTAAACCTGATCCACCTGCTGGACGACGCCGCAGTTCTGGCAGCGCGTGGTGTATGTGGTGTATCCGGGACGCTGCTGGTAGCCGCCGTACTGGGGCGTCGCGCAACCGGCCAGCGCGGCACCTGCCGCCATGACCAGGGCCAGAGGAAGCTGGAAGGAGCGTGATTTCGTGGGAGTCGTTTTCATGGTTGTCTTCACGGTTGTTGAGTCGGATTAGCGAGCGTCGGAAACAGCGGTAATGCCCTGCTGAACCATGACGCGATCGCCCGGATCGTGATCCATGCGAACGGTGCGGGTGACACCGTTGTAGACATAGTGAACATCGTAAGCCACCACCTTGCTGCTGGCGTTATCGACGGTGTCGCACTGGCGCTGCACGGTCTGCGTCACCTGACCCTGCTGATGGGCCGCCTCTATGCGGTTGCCCGCATAGCCACCGCCGACTGCGCCGGCCACCGTGGCAAGCGTGTTGCCACGACCGCCACCGACCATGTGACCGAGCAGGCCACCGGCCACGGCACCGATGGCGGTACCGGCGATGCGGTGCTCGTCGCGCGGCGGTGCGGTGTGCGTCACCACACGGTCATGGCAGACGCGCTGCGGATCGTTGATGGACTGACGCACCGGCTCCACACTCACCACCTGCGCATACTGCGGGCCGTTGTCGGGTGCCGGCGCGGCGGCCACGTTGCTGCCGTTGGACATCGCCGCCGCATCACTGGAGGTATCGGCCGCCGCATTGCGATTGCAGGCCGACAGCCCCAACGCAAGCGCGGCGGTGATGGCGATATTGAGTGTGTTGATCATCAGCCTGTTCATTGCTATCTCCCATGTTTGTTTGAGTAAATGGTCTGAAGTCAGGTAACGCCGAAGCAATTACTTGCGCCACTATTGAACGGTTATACAACTGAATCGGGGCTAGACCGGTTTAACTACATAATTTTCACGCAAGCGTAGCTTTTTGCATTGCCTTTCAGGTCGCCGAAAAATCATGCTCGAACTTGCCGACAGCCATGTCCACCTCGATGCCGACGCCTTTGCCGATGACCGCGATGCGGTGGTCGCTCGCGCCCTGGATGCAGGCGTCGCCACGATGGTGCTGCCTGCCGTCGATGCCGCCAGTTGGCCCGGCATAAGAACCTTGGCGGCGGCCAGCCATCACATCTATCCGGCCTATGGCCTGCATCCGATGTATCTGGCGAATCACAGACCTGCCCACCTCGATGCGCTCGCCGACTGGCTAGCCCACGACGAGACGGTGGCGGTGGGAGAAATCGGACTGGATTTTCATGTGGAAGGTCTCGACCCCCAGCTGCAGCGCGACTATTTTTCCCGCCAGCTGAAGCTGGCCCAGCAGTTCGACCTGCCCGTGATCGTGCATGCCCGCGCCGCGCTGGAGGAAATCATCCAGACTCTGCGCCGCTGTGCCGGACTGCGCGGCGTCGTGCACAGCTTTTCCGGCAGCGAGCAACAGGCGCAACAGCTGTGGCAGATGGGTTTTCACCTCGGCATCGGTGGGCCGATAACTTACGACCGCGCGCAGCGCCTGCGCCGTATCGTGGCGTCCATGCCGCTTGAATTCCTGTTGCTGGAAAGCGATGCGCCCGATCAACCGGACGCCGCGCACCGCGGCCAGCGCAACGAACCCGCGCGCATCGTCGAGGTACTGCGAAGCGTTGCCGCCCTGCGCACCGAAGCCGAGTCGGTGATCGCCGCAGCCACCTGCGACAACACGCGCCGCCTTTTCGACCTCGATCGCGCAAAGCGCTAAGAGCCTGTTCAAAGCCCCTAGCTCGCGCTGTCTCTCCATGGCAGCCAAGTCCATGGCAGCCAAGTGATCGTGCGTGGCATTGCGCTTGCCTGGCCGGCAAGTTGAACCGCGCGCTGCCGTCTGGCGGCCACGGCGAGGCAACCCGCGGGGCCGGGTCTGTTTGCCCCTCTTTCGGCGCCATCACCCGGTCGTGGAATGACGTCCATTCTCTCGTTTTTCCTTGGCCCGCGCGCCAACCGCCCCCGGCGCGGGCCAAGCGGAGACGTTGAACAGGCTCCAGAAGATTCTCGACCGACCGGCGGCCAGACGCTTGCGCAGCGGCCGCCGGATTGTTACCTTTTACTTCACCGATGAAATATAAGCTGGTGAAATGGCATCCCTGAGCAAATGTATCGGCATGATGGATGAAGGCATCGAGCGAACGATTCGGCTCATTCCGCAGCTACCGGCGGTCGAAGCCAAACTCAGTCGACTGATGCTGATGGTCAGCGGCAGTTTGAACGAGGAGCTGGAATTCGAGCTCAAGCCGTACAAGCTCAACCACAGCGAGTTTCTGACACTGATGTTTCTCTATAGCCGCCCCGACAGCAGCTCGACCCCCGGCGAGCTGTGCGAGTTCACCAAACAGGGCGCGACCAACATGACGCGCATCGGCAATACGCTGGTCAAGCGCGGCCTGGTCACCCGCGGCGGCAGCGACGACGACCGGCGCCGGGTGGTCATTCGCATCACGGCGACCGGCAAACGGCTGGTGCTGAAAATCGTGCCGCCGCTGTTCCCTCGCCTCGATGCGATGTTCCAGGGCTTCAGCGACACCGACAAGAAAAACCTCAGCCGACTACTGCGCAAGCTGGCACACAACCTCGATCAGGCAACCGGGGATTCCGACACGCATATCGGGACCATGAAGGCGACGAAATGAACACTGCTCTGGCAAGGCTTGCGACGATGAAACGCTCTCTTATCCATGGCGCGGCAGCGATGTCGCTGGCGCTGCTGCTGGGTGCCTGCGCCGCACCGGCCAAGCTCAGCCATCCCGTACTGCGCGACGACGTGCCGCTGGCCGGCCTGCAGGCGCCCACGAAGGACGGCTGGCCCGATGCGCAGTGGTGGCACGTCTACGGCGATCCGCAGCTGGATCGGCTGATCGCCCTGGCCATAAAGAATTCACCCGATCTCGAGCAGGCGCGCAGTCGCCTGCTCAACGCCCAGCAGTCGGTGCGACTGGCCGCAGCGCAGGCCGGCCTCAATATCAACGGCAGCGCACAGTTCGAGCGCCAGCGCATCAGCAAGAACGGCATCGTCAGCCTGTTGCCGGCGAACTTCACCATCGACCCCTGGTACAACCAGGCCGACCTCGGCCTGCAGGCGCAGTACACCTTCGACTGGTGGGGCAAGAAGCGCGCCAGCATCGAGGCCGCGCTGGATCAGGCGCACGCCGCCGAAGCCCAGCGCAGCGCCGCCGCACTGACCATCCAGAACGCGGTGGCCGACACCTATTTCGGCTGGCAAGGCGACGAAGCGCGGCTGGATTTGTCCAATCAGCTGGTCGCCGCACAGAACCGGTTCCTGCATATCGCCGAACTGCGCGTCGCGCGCGGCGTCGATCTGGAAGACACCGTACAGCAGGCCAAGGCCGACCTTGCCGCCGCACGAGAAATGAACGTCGCGCTGGCCGGTTCGGCCGCTATCCGCAAGGTGGCGCTGGCCGCCCTGCTCGGCATCGCGCCGGCCGATCTGCCGCCCTTGCAGGTCAAACCGCTGCCGGAAGTGGACAGCCGTGTTCCCGCCGATGCAAGGCTCGACCTGATCGCCCGGCGCCCGGATATCGCCGCGAGTCGCTGGCAGGTCGAGGCCGCCCTGAAGCAGACCGACGTGGCGCGCGCGCAGTTCTTTCCCGACCTCAGCATCAGCGCCATGGCAGGCCTGTCCAGCCTCGATCTGGGCAAGCTGCTGAGTGCCGACAGCCGCGCGTTTTCGCTGACGCCGGCGCTGCACCTGCCGATCTTCGAAGGCGGTCAGCTGCAGGCCAACTACGGCATCAGCAAGGCGCAGCTGGCCGGCGCGGTGGCCGGGTACAACAGCACCGTGATCGACGCCGCGCGTGACGTGGCCAACCAGGCACTTGCCGCACAGCAGATCGCTGCGCGACGCAAGGAGCAATCCGGCCAGATCGCCGCCAACGAACGCCTTGTCGCTACCGCCCAGGCGCGCCAGAACCAGGGCGTGCGCGATGCTCGCGAGAGCATCGGTGCCGCCGCGCAGCTGCTGCAGCAACGCGATGATGCAGTCAGCCTGCAGGCGCAGGCCGTATCCACCGACCTGGCCCTGATCAAGTCGCTCGGCGGCGGTTATCGCGCGTCCGGCGATCCGACCTCCTCTGCCACAACATCCACAACATCCACGACATCCCATTCGACCTCGTCCGGAGACGACGCCCATGAGCGCCACTGAGTCCGACCAGCCCCAGAACGCCGCGCCTGCCGACAGCAAGGACAGCGGCATGACGGCCAAGAATCCGGCCAAGCGGCGCAAGACGCTGTTGATCGTGCTGCTGATCTTTATCGCCGCCGGCGTGATCTGGCTGCTGCTGTGGCTGCTGGTGTTCTCCACCCGCGAAACCACCGACGATGCCTACGTCGGCGGCAATCAGGTGGCCATTTCCGCGCAGGTGCCCGGTACGGTCGTAGCGATTCTTGCCGACGATACCCAGCACGTCGAAGCCGGCCAGATTCTGGTCAAGCTGGACAACACGGACGCCAGCGTGCGCCTGGCTCAGGCCGAGGCGTCGCTGGCGGCGGCGGTGCGGCAGGTGCGACAGCAAACCGATTCGGCCAACGGCAGCGACGCCGCGGTGGCCGAACGCCTGGTGGAGCTGAAAAAAGCCGAGGCGGATCTCAAGCGCCGCCTGCCGCTGGTCGCGCAGCAGGCCGAAGCGCCGGAGACCATCCAGCATCTGCGCGATGCGATCGCCCAAGCCCGTGCCGCGCTGAATACCGCCCAGGCGCAGGCGTCGGCGCAGCACGCGTCGATTTCCGGCACCGATATCGCCAACAACCCGGCCGTGCTGCAGGCGCGCGCCAACTTCCGCGCGGCGTGGGTGGCTGCGCAGCGCAACGCCATCTATGCGCCGGTATCCGGCTACGTCGCCCAGCGCAGCGTGCAAGTGGGCAACAGCGTGCAGGCCGGCCAGCAGCTGATGACCGTGCTGCCGCTGCACAACCTGTGGATCGAAGCCAACTTCAAGGAAAGCCAGCTGCGCCACATCCGCATCGGCCAGCCCGCCAAGGTCGAGGCCGATATCTACGGCAGCAGCGTCGAGTATCACGGCAAGGTGATCGGCCTGGGCGCCGGCACGGGCAGCGTGTTCTCCCTGCTGCCGGCGCAGAACGCCACCGGCAACTGGATCAAGGTGGTGCAACGCGTGCCGGTACGCATCGCGCTGGACAATAACGAACTCGACAAGCATCCGCTGCGCATCGGCCTGTCCAGCGATGTCACCGTCGATATCACCGACGACAAGGGTCCGGTGCTGGCGCCGCAGGGCGAGCGCGAGCCGGTGGCGGAAACCACCGTCTACGAACAGATGGCCAGCAAGGCCGATGCCGCGGCCGACAAGGTGATCCAGGCCAACCTCGGTTCATCGGACAACGCCGGCAGCGACCGCCCGAACTGACGTCGAGTCCAGCACATGGCCGCCATTTCCTCCGAAGCGACACCCGCGGATGCCACGCCGCTGAAGCCCTTGCAGGGCGCGATGCTGGCGCTGATGACGGTGGCCGTTGCGTTCAGCACCTTTATGGAGGTGCTGGATACGACGATCGTCAACGTCGCCGTACCGCATATCGCCGGCAGCCTGGGCGTGAGCCCGAACGAGGGCACCTGGGCGATCAGCTCGTATTCGATGGCCAGCGCGATCATGCAGCCGCTGACCGGCTGGATCGCCAAGCGCTTTGGCGAGGTACGTACCTTTGTCGTGTCGGTCGGCCTGTTCGTGCTGTTTTCGATGATGTGCGGCCTGGTCACCAGCATGCCGATGCTGGTCGTCGCCCGCCTGCTGCAGGGCGCCGGTTCCGGTCCGATGGTGGCGCTGGCGCTGTCGCTGCTGCTGGCCAACTACCCTAAGAGCAAGCAGGGCATGGCGCTGGCGCTGTGGGCGATGACCGTGGTGATCGCGCCGGTGCTGGGGCCGATTCTCGGCGGCTGGCTCACCGACAATTATTCGTGGCCGTGGATTTTCTACATCAATGTACCGGTCGGCATCATGGCGGCCGTGTCGACCTGGTTCCTGCTGCGCAAGCGCGAATCGAAAATGGTCTACGCGCCGATCGACATGATCGGGCTGGTGTTGCTGGTGCTGGGCATCGGCTGCCTGCAGTTCATGCTGGACAACGGCAACGACAAGGACTGGTTCTCCTCGCCGCTGATTCTGGTGCTTGGTCTGGTCGCGCTGGTGAGCCTGGTTTTTCTGGTCGTGTGGGAGCTCAACGCCAAGTACCCGGTGATCGACCTGTCGCTGTTCAAGCAGCGCAATTTCACCATCGGCGTCATCGCGATGTCGCTGGGCATGCTGGCGTTCTTTGCCATCAACGTGGTGTCGCCGCTGTGGCTGCAGACCACGCTGGGATATACCGCCAGCTGGTCGGGCCTGACCAGCGCCTGGGTCGGCGTGCTGGCATTCCTTTTTTCCCCACTGGTAGGCAGTCTGCTGGGCAAGTTCGATCTGCGCGCGATGATCTCCACAGCCTTTGTGATTCTGGCCGGCTGTTCTTACTGGCTGTCGACTTTCGACAGCAGCGTGTCCTACATCAACATGGTGTGGCCACGTCTGGTCATGGGCATCGGCATTCCGTTGTTCTTCATTCCGCTGAACCAGATCTATCTCTCCGGCCTGCCACCGGAACAGGTGGCCAGCGCCTCGGGTCTGGCCAACTTTTTCCGTACGCTGGGCGCCAGCGTCTCCACCGCCATTACCGTCACGCTGTGGCAGCACCGCACCGAGTTCCACCACGCCTCGCTGACCGAAAACGTTACCGCCGGAACGCCGGCGGCCAGCGCCTTTCTGCAACAGCTTCAAGGTGTGGGACTGGCCGGCAAGCAGGGACTGAGCGTGGTGGAACAGCTGCTCAGCAAGGAAGCAGCGACCCTGGCGGTCAACGACGTTTTCTGGGGTTGCAGCATCACCTTCGTGCTGCTGATTCCGTTGCTGTGGCTGGCCCGGCCGCCGTTCGGCAATGCCGCGGCCAAGGGAGTGCATTGAGCTTGCCGCCTACAATTGCTGCAACGAAGCGCCTGCAGCAATTTTTCTATTCGATCACTGGTGCGGCGCAATACCTTCTGCTAGCTTGTGCGGCATGGCACAAACCAAACGCATCATCAAGAAGTATCCGAACCGACGTCTTTACGACACGGAGATCTCCAGCTACATCACGCTGGAAGAGGTCCGTCAGCTGGTATTGGATAACGAGGACTTCGAAGTACGCGACGCCAAGTCCGGTGAGGATCTCACGCGCTCGGTGCTGCTGCAGATCATCTCCGAGAACGAGGGCGATGGCCAGCCGATGCTGTCTCCGCAGCTGCTCAGCCAGATCATCCGTTTTTATGGCGATTCACTGCAGGGCTTTATGGGGCCTTATCTGGAGCGCAGCCTGCAGGTGTTTCTCGATCAGCAGACCCAGTTCCGCAGCCAGCTCAACAGCCTTATGGGTCAGACGCCCTGGACCATGCTGAACGACCTGACCGAACGCAACATGGATGCGTGGAAAGCGATGCAGCGAGGCTTTATGGATACGGCCGCGCAGGTTGTTCAGCCACCCGCCGGACGCGGTGGCAAAAAAACGGGCTGAGCCAGGCATCGGCATCGGCCTCGGGCGAATGGCGTCCTAACGCTGCATTTGACCTTTTCCTTTTTCTTCATCCGCTGCAGCACAACATGTGCTGCTAAGCGGCATGAGCCTGACTATGTTGGTGAAGTGCATGGGTGCATCGGCGGCTCGCAAGCGCACAGCAGTGGTTACTGGTGGCATCGGTGGTCTGGGAACGGAAATCTGCCGCCATCTGGCGCAGGCCGGGCGTCAGGTAATTGCGGTTGACCTCACCGCCTCCGCAGAACGTCTGAGCCAATTTGAACAAGAGGTCGGCGACTTCCGTGACGCCGTCCGTTTCGAGTCGGTCGACGTCACCGAGTTCGATAGCTGTAAGCAGCTTATTTCGCGCATTGAATCGCAAACCGGCGGTGTCGACGTGCTGGTCAACGCGGCCGGCATCACGCGCGACGCCAGCCTGCGCAAGATGACGCCCGAGCAGTGGCATCAGCTGATGCAGGTGAACCTCGACGGCGTATTCAACATGTGCCGCAACGTGATCGAAGGCATGATCGAGCGCGAGTTCGGCCGCATCATCAATATCAGCTCGGTGAACGGCCAGACCGGGCAATTCGGGCAGACCAACTACTCCGCGGCCAAGGCCGGCGTGCACGGCTTCAGCATGGCGCTGGCGCGCGAGACGGCGAGCAAGGGCATCACGGTGAACACCGTGTCGCCGGGCTACTGCGACACACGAATGGTCGCTGCCGTGGCCCCCGAGGTTCGCGAGCAGATCATTGCCGGGATTCCGGTGGGACGACTGGGCACGCCCGGCGACATCGCCCGCGCCGTGAGCTTTTTCAACAGCGACGACAACGGCTATATCACCGGCGCCAACCTGCCGGTCAACGGTGGCTATTTCATGAGCTTCTAGTGTCGCAGCCCGCGCCACGATCGGCCGACGTGACTATGCTTTAGCGCACGGCTCGGCCGTCCGCCGACAAGCGCGACGGGTCGCTTTACTCTCTCTGGAAGCCGCATGGCGAAGCAACCCATCACCCTCATTGGCGGCGGCCTGGTCGGCGCGCTGCTGGCGCAGCAGCTCGCCCAGCGCGGCTTTGCGGTCGAGGTGTACGAGAAATATCCCGATCCGCGCCTTATCGGTTTTTCCGGCGGTCGCTCGATCAACCTGGCCCTGGCAGAACGCGGCCTGCAGGCGCTGCGCACAGCGGGGCTTGCCGACGATGTATTGCGTCATGCGGTGATGATGCGTGGGCGCATGGTGCACGGCCGCGACGGCAGCACCAGCTTGCAGCGCTACGGCGTCGACGACAGCGAAGTGATCTGGTCGGTATCGCGCGGCACCTTGAACACTCTGCTGCTGGATGCGGCCGAAGCCGCCGGCGCGCGCATTCATTTCGGCCAGTCGCCGCACGGTATCGACTTCGATCGGCAGCAGATGCTGGTTACCGATGCGGCCGGAACCACTCGCCGCGTGCCGTTCGGCATGCTGATCGGCGCCGATGGCGCCGGCTCGGGCGTGCGCGCCGCGATGAACGCCTACGCGCCGCTGGGCGAACGCGTGGAATCGCTGGGGCACGGCTACAAGGAGCTGGAGATTCCGCCAGTCGACGAACTGCCCGCCTCTCTCGTACGCGGCAGCGGCGCCTACGGTCAGTTTGCGATCGAGCCGCATGCGCTGCATATCTGGCCGCGCGGGGGCTATATGTGCATTGCGCTGCCGAATACCGAAGGCAGCTTCACCGTGACGCTGTTCCTGCCCAACGACGGCAGCTCGCCCAGCTTTGCCGGATTGCCAGACGCGGCCACCGCCGCGGCCTTTTTCCGCGAAGATTTCCCCGGCCTGCTGCCGCTGATCCCCCAATTTGTCGAAGACTACGACGGCCACCCGGTCGGCACGCTGTCGACGCTTTATCTGGATCGCTGGCACCTCGACGGCCGCGCCCTGCTGATCGGCGACGCAGCCCATGCCATCGTGCCGTTTCACGGCCAGGGCATGAACTGCGGTTTCGAGGACACCGTGGTGCTGACCGATCTGCTGGCCGAAGCACCGAACGACAGCGCCGACGTGTTCGCCGAATTCCAGCGCATCCGCCAGCCCGATGCCAACGCCATTGCCACCATGGCGCTGGAAAATTACGTCGAGATGCGCGACTCGGTCGCCGATGCGCACTACCTGGCCAAGCGCGAACTCGGCGTGCTGCTGGCCGAGCGCGCGCCCGGGCACTACATGGCCCGCTATCGCATGGTCACCTTCACCCACCTGCCCTACGCCTATGCGCTCGAACGCGGGCGCGCGCAGGACGCGCTGCTGGATGACCTGTTGCACGAATCCAACGATGTCGCCAGCGTCGACCTCGACGCGGCGGTCGCCCTGCTGAAAGCCAGACTGCCGCCGCTGCCGCCGCTGCGCCATGGATGAAACGTTGCTGCAAGCCTACCGCGACACCGAATATCTGGTGTGCCTGGATACCGTCGAATGGGCGTGCATCAGGGTCGACCAGGCTCTGCCTGCGTCGTTGCGACGGATGGTGGACGTCAGCGCGTGGGGATTTATCACGGCATGGAATCCGCTCTCCGAAGCGCGCGCGCTGGCGGACAACCTCGCCGCCCAGCGCGCGCTACGCGCCGATCTTCAAATCATCCCTGACGCATCGATGTTTGCCGCCATCGGGATCGGCCGCGGCGGCTGGCACGAGCCAAGCCTGTTCGTGATCGGAGCGGATCAACCGAGCCTCGACGTACTGGGTCGCCGCTACCGCCAGCACGCCTATGTTCACGGTACGGGTGCGGAACCGGCCCGTTTGCGCATCCTGTCGAACTGACAGCGCACCGCATGGACAAGCGCCTCGCGCATTGCGCACAATCGAGCGGATGAGCGCCGCCCTTACTGCCGTACCCGACCACGTGATCCTGCTCGAAACGCGGGCGCTGGGCTTTTATCGGCAGGACGAACCGGTATTCGCCTCGTTGAATTTCCGGCTGCGCGCGGGCGAACTCGGCCTGATCGAAGGCGATAACGGCAGCGGCAAAACCACGCTGATGCGTATCCTCGCCGGCTTGCTGCACGTCGATGAAGGCGAGCTCTACTGGCGTGGCCAGCCGCTGCAGCGCGAGCACTGCCTGGGCGAGGTGCTTTTTCTCGGCCACCAGCTTGGGCTGAAGGCCGACCTCAGCCCGTCGGAAAATCTGCAGGTGGCGGTGGGCCTGCATGGCTACCGGGCGCAGACAACCCTTTCCGCGGCGCTCGCCGAGGTTGGCCTGAGCGGCTACGAGGACGAGCCGGTACGACGGCTCTCCGCCGGCCAGAAAAAGCGCGCTGCTCTGGCGCGACTGGTGCTGCTTCCCGCGAAGCTGTGGCTGCTGGATGAACCCTACGCCAACCTCGATCGCACCGGCATCGCGCTGGTCAATCGGCTGCTGGAAGAGCACCTCGCGCGCGACGGCGCGGCGCTGGTCACCAGCCACGGCACGGTGAGTTTTCACGGCGGCGAACCGCAGCGCATCCGGATGCACGCGTGAGCACCCGGACATGAGCCGGCCGGGACTGACCACCGCCTGCGCGGCCATGCTGCGGCGCGACCTCACGCTGGCCTGGCGCCGACGCGGCGATATCGCGATGCCGGTGCTGTATGCGCTGATCGTTACGATGCTATTTCCGTTTGCACTGGGGCCGGAAGACACGCTGCTGGAACGAATCGCCGGCGGCGTCGTGCTGGTCACCATCCTGCTGGCAATGCTGCTGGCGCTGGACACGATGTTTTCCAGCGATATCGAGGACGGTTCGCTGGAACAGCTGGTGCTGGCGCCGCAGCCGCTGGCACTCATGCTGGCGATGAAGATTCTTGCCCATTGGCTGACGACGGCGCTGCCGCTCATCGTTATTTCGCCGCTGCTCGCCGGCATGCTGCACCTGCCCACGTCGGTGATGCCGGTGCTGATGCTGGCCTTGCTGCTGTCGACGCCGATGCTGAGCCTGCTCGGCGCGATTCTGGTCGCGCTGACGGCCGGCACGCGGCGGTCTGGTATGCTGCTGGCCCTTATGTTGCTGCCGCTGTGCGTACCGGTCGTGATCTTCGCCGCGGGTGCCGTGGCGGCATCCCAGCAAGGGTTGCCATGGCTGGCACCCATCGCCTGGCTGGGCGCGGCACTGGTGCTGTTGCTGGTGCTGGCGCCGCTCGCCTGTGCGGCCGCTCTTCGTATTGCTCTGGACGCTTGAAACGATGTCCAAGTGGATTCCACTGTGGCTGCATAAACTGAGTTCGCCGCCGACGTTCTACCGCTTCGCGGGCGCACTGCGGCCGTGGCTGCTTGCGCTGGCGTTACTGACCGGCGCGATCGCGCTTTACGGTGGCCTGGTGCTGGCACCGGCGGATTACCAGCAGGGCGATGCGTATCGGATCATCTTCATCCACGTTCCCAGCGCCTGGATGAGCCTGTTCATCTACGGCGTGATGGGCTTTGCCGCCTTTCTCGCCCTAGTCTGGCGGATCAAGCTGGCCGAAGTGGTAGCGATGACATCGGCACCGATCGGCGCGGCCTTTACCTTCATCACCCTGGTCACCGGCTCGCTCTGGGGCAAGCCGATGTGGGGCACGTGGTGGACCTGGGATGCGCGGCTGACGTCGGAGCTGGTGCTGCTGTTTCTGTATCTGGGCGTGATCGGGCTGTATCACGCGTTCGAGGATCGCCGGCAGGGCGCACGCGCCGCGGCGTTTCTCGCGCTGATCGGCATTATCAACGTGCCGATCGTGCATTTCTCGGTGAACTGGTGGAATACCTTGCATCAGGGTTCGACGATCCGCCTGCTCGGCCCGTCGACCATCGCGCCGGGCATGCTGTGGCCGCTGCTGACGATGATGCTAGCGACGAAATTCTATTACCTCGCCAGCCTGTTTGGCCGCGTGCGCACCGACCTGCTCGACCTGGAAAGCGGCAAGGACTGGGTGCGCACCATTGCCACCGGGAGCACGCTCCAGTGAATGGCGGTTCGCTGCAGCATTTTTTCGCCATGGGCGGCTACGCCGGCTATCTGTGGCCGGCGTACGCGGTGTTTTTCATCGTGCTGTTAGCCGACTTTTTCGCACCGCTTCTGCGCCGCCGCCGGCTGCTGCGCGAACTGCGCGCGCGGCTGGGACGCAAGGCCGCACGTCAGTCGCGTCAGGCACCCACTCCGACGGAACCGGCGTGATGCTGGCCCGTCAACGAACGCTGTAAGAGTTTTCATGAACCCCACACGCAAACGCCGACTTATCGTGGTTTTACTCGTCGTTGCCGCAGCCACCGTCGCGGTCGGTCTGGGCGTGTTCGCCCTGCAGCAAAATATGAATTACCTGTTTACCCCGAGCCAGGTTCAGTCCGGCGCCGCATCGAACCATAAAACGTTCCGCCTCGGCGGCATGGTCAAGGCCGGCTCGATTCAGCGCAGCAAGACCTCGCTGCTAGCCACCTTCACCGTGGTCGACGCCGACGGCGCCATGCCGGTGGAATACACCGGCATCCTGCCCGACCTCTTCCGCGACAACCAGTCGGTGATTGCGACCGGGCACATGGACAACGCTCACTTCGTGGCGACCGAAGTGCTGGCCAAGCACGACGAAACCTATATGCCGAAAGAGCTGAAAGACGCCATGGCGAAGGCGCACAAGGACAAACCGATGCAGGAAGGCAGTGACGCGGGCGGCTCACCATGACGCCGGAACTGGGCCAGATCGCGCTGATCCTCGCGCTGCTGCTGGCGCTGGCGCAGAGCATTCTGCCGATCGTCGGCGCCTGGAAAAACAACGGCGCGATGATGGCAGTCGCGCGTCCGGCCGCCTTCGGCCAGGGCTTTTTCGTGGTGATGGCGTTTGTGCTGCTGGTCTGGGCGTTTCTGCATTTCGATTTTTCGGTGCAGTACGTCGCCGACAATTCCAACCTGGCGCTGCCCTGGTATTACCGCATCACCGCGGTGTGGGGTGCGCACGAGGGTTCGATGCTGCTGTGGATCTTCATCCTCAATGTGTGGACGCTGGCGCTGGCGTTCTTCAGCCGTCAGCTGCCGGAGGCCTTTGCGGCGCGCGTGCTCGGCGTGCTCGGCATCATCTCGGTCGGGTTTCTCGCCTTTATCCTGTTCACCTCCGATCCGTTTGGACGGCTGATCCCGATGCCGCCCGACGGCGGCGATCTGAATCCGGTGCTGCAGGATCCGGGCATGACATTTCATCCGCCCGTGATTTACATGGGCTATGTGGGTTTCTCGGTCGCCTTCGCGTTCTCCATCGCCGCGCTGCTGGGTGGCGAGCTGGAACAGGCCTGGGTGCGCTGGGCGCGGCCGTGGACGAATATCGCCTGGGCGTTTCTCACCTGCGGCATCGTTGCCGGCAGCTGGTGGGCGTATGCGGAACTGGGCTGGGGCGGCTGGTGGTTCTGGGATCCGGTGGAAAACGCCAGCTTTATGCCATGGCTCGTCGGCACCGCACTGATTCACGCCCAGGCGGTGACCGAGAAGCGCGGCTCGCTGCGTGCGTGGACCATCCTGCTATCGATCTTCGCGTTTTCGCTGTCGCTGCTGGGAACGTTTCTGGTGCGTTCGGGCGTGCTGACTTCGGTGCATTCGTTTGCGTCCGATCCGCGCCGCGGCCTGTTCATCCTGTGCTTTCTGATCTTCGTCGTCGGTGGCTCGCTGCTGCTGTATGCGCTGCGCGCGCCCAAGGTCGCCGGCGGCAAACCCTTCGCCGTGGTGTCGCGCGAAAGCGCGATCCTGGTCGGTAATCTCATGTTTACCGTGGCGGCGGCCATGGTGCTGCTGGGCACGCTGTTTCCGCTGATCGGCGACGCGCTGAACCTGGGCAAGATCTCGGTAGGACCGCCCTACTTCGGCCTGCTGTTTCCGCTGCTGATGCTGCCTATCGTGCTGCTGTTGCCGTTCGGTCCGTACCTGCGCTGGGGCAAAGGCGAACCGCAGATTCTGAAACGGGTGATGCTGCGCGCGCTGCTTGCCGCTATGGCTTGCGCCATCGTGGCGGCGTTTTTTGTCGACGGCAAACTCAAGGCGATCGCCGGCGTCGCTGCGGCAGCGTGGGTTGCGGTCGGCGTACTGCTTTACATCGTCAAGCGCTGGCGCGAGATGCCGCGCGGCCGGCGTTATCCCGCTGAAATGGCCGGCATGCTGTTCGCCCATGCGGGCGTGGCGATTTTCCTGATCGGCGTGCTGCTGTCCGAATCGCTCAGCGCGACCAGCGACGTGCGCATGGCGCCGGGCGAAACCAAAACGATCGGCGGCTATGACTTCCGCTTTGACGGCGTGCGCGAAACGCAGGGGCCGAACTGGCGCGCCGACCAGGGCACGGTCACTGTCACCCGCAATGGCAAACCTGTAGCCGTGATGCAGCCGCAGAAGCGCACCTATACGCGCGAGCAGATCCAGACCGAATCGGCGATCGATCCCGGCGTTACCCGCGATCTTTACGTCGCGCTGGGCGAGCCGATGGACAAACAGCATATCGACGGCGCCTGGGCGCTGCGCCTGTACTACAAGCCGTTCATCCGCTGGCTGTGGTTCGGCGGCCTGATGATGATGCTGGGCGGCTTCGTCAGCGCCTGCGATCGGCGCTTCCGCGTGCGACGTACTGCCATCGTCGACGTAGCCGAGCCGATGCACGCCTCGGTGCTGGCGGAAAACCGCACATGAGTCGCCTGATTCCTTTTATCGGCTTTCTGCTGCTGGCTGGCCTGCTGGGTTTCGGCATCTGGTGGAATACCGGGCACGACCAGACCGCCATCCCCTCACCGCTGATCAACAAGCCGGCGCCCGATTTCAAGCTGCCGCTGCTGTACGAGCCGACGCAGACCGCGACGCGGGAATCACTGCTGGGCAAGCCCTACCTGCTCAACGTGTTCGCCAGCTGGTGTATCGAATGCGGCGTCGAGCATCCGGTGCTGCAGGCGGCGGCGCCGACGCTGGGCGTGGCACTGGTCGGCTACAACTACAAGGACGCGCCGGACGATGCGAAGGCATGGCTGGCCACGCACGGCAATCCGTACTCGCTGCTGATGGCCGACACCAGCGGCCAGACCGCGATCGACTTCGGCGTTTACGCGGCGCCGGAGAGTTTTCTGGTCGATGCGCATGGTGTAATCCGCTACAAGCATATCGGCCCGATCACGCCTGAGGTGCTGGACAATGAGCTGAAGCCGGCGATCGCCGCGCTGCCGCAGGAGCCGCGCTGATGCGTGCGCTACGCCCCCTACTTCTGGCGACGCTGCTGCTGTGCGCTGGTGCCGCCCTCGCCCAGGCGATCGAACCGCTGCCGTTCAAGGATCACGCCGAGGAAGTGCGCTATCAGCATCTCACTGCGCAGCTGCGCTGCCCGATGTGCCAGAACGAAACGCTGGCCGACTCCAACGCCCCGATCGCGCGCGATCTGCGCAACCAGATTTTCCAGCTGATGCAGCATGGCCAGACCGATGCGCAGATCAAGCAGTACCTGGTCGATCGCTATTCGGAGTTCGTGCTGTACGACCCGCCGGTCGCGCGCAATACCTGGCTGCTGTGGTTCGGGCCGCTGCTGATTCTGCTGGTCGGTGCCGCCGCCGTGATCGCCACCATTCGCAAACGCAGCCGCGCGCTGACGCCGACCACTTCCACGGCAACCCATACCGCGCTCGATGAAGGGGACGACTGGTGAAACTGGCTTTTGTCGTTACCGTTGTGCTGATGGTTCTCGTCGCCATCGGCGTGGTGGTGGTACCCCTGCTTCGCCGCGGCCGCCAGCAAGGGCGCCCGCGCAGCGTGTTTGTGGTGGCTTTGCTGGTGATCGTCGCGGTACCGCTGATCACGCTCGGCCTGTACCTGAAAATCGGCACACCGGCCACGCTCGATGGCGTCGCCAAGCAGCCGCCGGCGATAAATATCGACCAGGCGCTGGCCGATCTGCGTGCGCATCTGGCGCAGCAGCCGGACGATCTGCAAGGCTGGCTGCTGCTGGCGCAAACCACTACGGCCATGCATCAGCCGTCCGCCAGTCGCGACGCCTACGACCATGTGCTGAAGCTCGATGCGGGAAATACGGACGCGATGGTCGGCTGGGCCGAAGCCGATGCGATGCTGCAACCGACGCACATGATCGACGAGCGGGCGCGCCAGCTGCTGAAACAGGCGGTCGACAAGCAGCCGGACAATCAGCGCGGCCTGTGGCTGCTGGGCATCGGCCAGTTCCAACAAAACCAGTTCGCCGACGCCGCTGCCACCTGGCGCCAACTGCAGCCCCTGCTGCAGCCGGGCAGCGCGGTGGCCAACGCCGTTGCCGATCAGATCAAAGCCGCCGATGCGCGCAGTGGCGACATGTCGGCCCAGGCGCCGAATGCCGCCGCACAAGTGACAAGTACTGACAAGCCCCACGGTCCGGCGTTGCGGGTCAAAGTCCAGCTAGCGCCGGCGCTGAGCGCGCGCGTCGGCCGTGGCGACACGCTCTTCATCTACGCGCGCGCGCCCAATGGGCCGCCGATGCCGCTGGCCGTTACACGGATGGATGCCGACACGCTGCCGGTCAGCGTCACGCTGACCGACGCGATGGCGATGACGCCGGAGCGTTCGCTTTCGTCGGTATCCAAGGTTTTTGTCGGGGCGCGCATCAGCCACAGCGGTCAGGCACTCGCCCATCCCGGCGATCTCGAAGGCGATGCCGGCGTGGTCGCGGTCGATGCCACGGGGCCGATACATATCACCATCGACAAGGTGCACTGATGGGCGACGCCCGCCAGTACTTCGCACTGCCTTCGCCGTTCGCCATGAAGCGCGGCGGCGAGCTGCACGGCGCCCACGTCGCCTTTGAAACCTGGGGGACGCTCAACGCAGCGCGCGACAACGCCGTGCTGATTCTCACCGGCCTGTCGCCAAGCGCGCACGCCGCCTCCAATGCCCACGACGATTCACCCGGCTGGTGGGAGGCGATGCTGGGCGACGGCAAGGCCATCGACACCTCGCGCTGGTTCGTCATCTGCGTGAACTCGCTCGGTAGCGACAAGGGCTCCACCTGCCCCGCATCGATCGATCCCGCCACCGGCGAAGCCTATCGATTGAGGTTTCCCGACCTCTCGCTGGAAGACGTGGCCAACGCGGCGCATGCCGCCGTCAGCAGCCTCGGCATCGCGCAGCTGGCCTGCCTGATCGGCTGCTCGATGGGCGGCATGAGCGCACTGGCGTACATGCTGCTGCATCCCGGCAGCGCCAGAAGCCATATCAGCGTCGACACCGCCCCCCAAGCGCAGCCGTTCGCGATAGCCATACGCTCGCTGCAGCGCGAGGCGATCCGCCTCGATCCGAACTGGAAGGAAGGCAACTACGATATCCAGGGAAGGATGAGTGCCGCGAGCGCCCCAAAAGGGGGCACCCAAAAAGCCGGCGCAGGATGCGCAGGAGCGGCCGATATTCACGTGGCGGAAGGCGGCACCTATCCCGACATCGGCATGAGCATCGCGCGCAAGCTTGGCGTGATCACCTATCGGTCCGCGATGGAATGGAACGGCCGCTTCGCGCGCATCCGGCTCGACCCCGAACAGCGCGACGACGATCCCTTCGGCCGCGAATTCCAGGTCGAGTCGTACCTCGAAGGCCATGCGCAGCGCTTCGTGCGCACTTTCGACCCCAACAGTTATCTTTATCTCTCGCGCGCCAGCGACTGGTTCGACATGGCCGAATACGGCCACGGCAGCGTGCACGAAGGGCTCAAGCGCATCCAGATCGAGCGTGCGATGGTGATCGGCGTCAGCACCGACATCCTGTTCCCGCTGCAGCAGCAGGAGCAGATCGCCGAAGGTCTTGAGGCGGCCGGCGCCGACGTGGAATTTGTGGCGCTGAACTCGCCGCAGGGCCACGATGCGTTTCTGGTCGATATCGAAAACTACAGCAGGGCGATCGGCGGATTTCTGAGTCGAATCTCGTCGCATGCTGAAGCCGCGCACAAAGGCCATGCAGAATATTGACGTCGATCAGGCCTTTGACGACTTCATCACTTATAATTGGAACAACGCTACGTCTTGCGTATCACCCGATTTACGGAGCCCGCCATGCTCACCCTCGACTTCCCCGGTAGCCGCACGCTGATCGATACCATTGATGAGGCGATGAGCAAGGATTCCACGCCGGCCATTACCGACAGCCTGCGCAACGGCCTGTGCAAGCTGATCCGCAGCAACGAGGTCAAGCTTCCGGCCTGCGTGTTCGAGGCCAACGAAGGGCACTACGCGCGACGCGAACTCTACTGCAGCGAAGACCACGGCTACTGCGTGGTGGCGATGACGTGGGGTCCCGGCCAGGGCACCCTGATCCACGATCACGACGGCATGTGGTGCGTCGAAGGCGTGTGGAACGGCGCACTCGAAGTGGTGCAGTACGAGCGCATGGAAAACGAGGAAGCGCGTTATCACTTCCGTCCGGTCGGCTCGATCCAGGCCGGCCCGGGTTCGGCCGGCAGCCTGATTCCGCCGCACGAATACCACACCATTCGCAATCCCAGCGACGCCGACATTGCGGTGAGCCTGCACATCTACTCCGGCCGCATGACGCGCTGCGCCGTGTTTCAGCCGTTGCCCGACGACGGCTGGTACCACCGCGACGAACGCCAGCTGGGGCTCGACCAAGTCCACTGATCCCGGCATAATGCAACGCTGATCTGCCGGTGTGGCGGAATGGTAGACGCGGCGGACTCAAAATCCGCTGGCAGCGATGTCGTGTAGGTTCGAGTCCTATCACCGGTACCAGATCAGGGTTTCAAGCAGTACCAGCGAGACCCATGAAACATCCCTAAGCCCGCATAACAGCGGGCTTTTTCATGTCTGAAGGGTCTAGGGCGGTCTCAAGAGATTGTAGGGAATCTGACGGTACCTGTTGGTATTTGTGTTGGTATCCGGCCAGGATGCCGTCGCAAGAACTTACAGGTACCGACAATGCTGACCGATACCGCGATACGCAAAGCCAAGCCCGTGGCCTCCCCGCTTAAACTGACCGATGGGGGCGGCATGTACTTGTTGCTGAAGCCGGACGGCGGTAAGTACTGGCGGATGAATTACAGGCACGGCGGCAAGCAGAAGACGCTCGCGCTTGGTGTGTATCCCCTCGTGACCCTTGCCGATGCCCGCCAGCGTCGGGAGGACGCCCGGAAGCTGCTGGCTAACGGTATCGATCCCAGCGCGATCCGGAAGGAGGCTAAGGAGGCTAAGCGCCGAGGCCACCGCCTGCGCCGACACGTTCGAGAAGATCGCGCGGGAGTGGATGGCGTGGCGCGCGGCCAAGGGGGGAGACAGCAGAGACCACTGCGAATAAGGATGGCTGGCGGCTGGAGTCCTACCTATTCCCACACATCGGCCAGCGGCCCATCACAGCGATAACCCCGCTGGAGCTTCGGGACGTTTTGAAAAGGGCGAAAGACGACGGCAAACACGAGACAGCCAGCCGGGTGAAGATCACCGCAGGCCAAGTGTTTCGATGGGCCGTGCTGGAGGGAAAGACGCACACCGACATCACCGGGAGTCTGCGCGGCCTGTTCACGACACCGACCCCCACGCACCGCGCTGCTCTGACAGAGCCGGCGCAGATTGGCGAACTGCTCCGCTCCTTCGATACGTTCACAGGCCAGCTCTCCACCTGCTGCGCGCTCAAGCTAGCCCCGTTGGTCTTTGTGCGGCCCGGAGAGCTACGCAAGACGGAATGGCGGGAGTTTGATTTGGATAGCGCTATCTGGCGCATCCCCGGTGAACGAATGAAGATGAAGGCCCCGCACATCGTGCCTCTATCCACGCAGGCAGTGGCCGTGTTGCGTGAGCTGTTCCCGCTGACCAGCAGAGGTCTTTATGTGTTCCCCAGCGTTCGCACTGCTAGCCGCCCCATGAGTGAGAACACCATTAATGCGGCCCGGCGCCGTCTTGGCTATGGCAAGGATGAAATGACCGGCCACGGCTTCCGCAGCATGCCCGCGTCGCGATTGAATGAGATGGGCTGGAACGCTGATGCCATCGAGCAACAACTGGCGCATGCAGAGTCCAACAAGGTGCGAGCCGCGCACACCCATGCCGCACAATTTCTGGAAGAACGCACCCGCATGATGCAGGCGTGGGCGGACTATTTAGATGGTATACGCGCCCGCAGCAACTTGGTCACACTGTGGCGCAGCGCGTGAGTTCTAAATCCTGGAATCCCAGGATTTAGTACCGGCTTCCCGGTATTTAATTCTCGGGATTCCGAGAATTAGCAGCGTCGCGACCTCGCCACGCTGCTTGCTGCCCGTCTGCCCTGATCTGTTGTTTTCGCCGCCCGGTCGGCTGTCTCCGATGCACCACTCTCCTAACTCAGCACCGCTAGAGCTACCACCGGCCTCTTTCGGTGCGCCGTTCATGCATTATCGAGGATGGAGAACACCATCAAAGACTGCATCTTCCGTTTGAGCCTTTTCGGATTCTTCGGGAAAAGATACACCGTTTTTAAGGCATACCATTTTATCGAGAGATAGGCCGCCTTCCTTGCGAGCGTTGATAGCGTTGCCCTCGGACAAAGCTCAATTTCCTCAGAAAGAAATTTTGCGAAAACCCCTTCTACTCATGATCTGATTGGCACGTAGTCAATTGTGTAAAGGTATTTATTAGGGCATATCCCGTAAAGAACAACTCCCCCAAAAATTTTCGCTACGTAATCGAGTGCTTGATCCCAAGTCAGATTGACCATTGAAGCGGGGAGATGAGGCGCGCCTTCGACAGGTTGCTTTACCGCTGACATGTAGAGAGGAATGCCGTCTGGCTGAATCCCCAGTACTCGCCTAGCGTCTCTTACTTCTTTGCTGCTCTGAATACGCGTTAGTGCCTGTTTTTCGGTGTACTGCTGATCTTGGTCGAAGGTAACTACAGAAATTCTTGTATCAAGAACATTGGCAACTTTGGCAGGCAATTGCCCTATCACAATGCGGACAATCCCGTCCGTTCCTTTCGAAACTTTGACATTCGCGTCATTCCGAAAAACGTCTCGGATCGCCGCAAGTCCCGTGTCGTTCCCAAGCGGCGATTGCACGCGAACACGCGGAAAAGAAACCGTGTAGTAGTCGCCTTCCTTTTCACATGATCCAAGATAGTAGATGCGGGCCGCGCTATTCGTGGATTTGAGGATGGGTTTGAGATATTTAAAAACTGCTTCCTCATTGGCAAATCTAGTATTCTCATTTATTTTTTTTTCCGTCTCTGACATCCCCTGAGCTAATGGCGCCGCTTTCAAGCTCTGCAGTCCCAAGCTCCCCACCGTAAAAACAATCAGTAGAACAATCCGCCTCATATCTGTTTCCATCCCGTTCAAGGCTTGACTATGGTCGTGATGGTAGTCGCCTGCCCATTGGCGAACGTTGCCGTGGTACGCGCTACAGTGCTCAAATTATAGATATTCCCATTAGCATCTTGTATGGAAAATGTTTGATTCGTAGTGATCGTTCCATTCAGTGGAGGATTGTCTGGTGGTTCATGGGTATCAACAATCGTGCCGCTAGTCATATTCTCCCAACCTTGCTCATCGCTATATTTGGCATGCCGATCCATATGCTCCTGCCACTTATAGCCAGGGTTTCTTATGGGCGAATGACATTGATCCATTAGCTGATAAACAACGATATTCGTGCCTGGGTTTTTGAAGCCTGAAATATCATCCCAGCTATTTAGAATAGTCATAGAAGAAGGTACGGGCGGGCCTACTCTGGTAAAGTCTGATCCCCATTGATCTATAGGGGTAAATGGCCCTATCGGCGGCGGCGCACCGGGAGGCGATAGCCCTGTGGGATCGATATAAATCATCGGATTGTTCAGTCCGTAGACATACAGGCCGATACCACCATTGAAGCCGACAGGATCAGGCTGAGGGAAGCGCCCCATAGTCGGGTCGTAGTAACGATGGCCGTTGTACATCAGTCCGGTTTCCGCATCGAAGTACTGCCCCGGAAAGCGTAGATTGAGCGTGTAGCCGTTGGTGGAGGTCGGCGCCTGTTCGCCGAACGGATTGTTGAGCCAGGCCCACGACCAGAGCGTGGTGCCGGTACTGTCGCTCACCGCACGCGGCGTGCCCAACGCGTCGGCGGTGACGTAGTTGACCATGCTGGTACTGCCGACCGTGTCGATGATCGCGACCGGGATACCGCCCATCCAGACGTAATCGCGGTTCGTGGTGCCGTATTCGCCGATCAGGTTGCCCTGCTCGTCGTATGCGAATCGTTGGCTGACCGCCGTCGGCAGCGTGGCCACCTTGCTGATGCGCTGGCCCAGTGCGTTGTAGCCGTAGGTACCGACCGTGTTGCCGTTGGCTTGTACGACAGTCAGGCGGTTGCGGCCGTTGTAGCCGTAGCCCCACGTCTGTCCGGCACTGCTGTTGCCGGTCATGTTGCCGTTGGCATCGCTGGTGCGTGCACCGTTGCCGATGCCGCTGAGCTGATGCGTGCCCGTGGTGTAGCTGTAGCTGCCAGTCGCCAGGCCATTGCCGGTCTTGCTCAGGCGGTCGCCGGTCGGGTTGTAGGTGTAGGACTGGAGCGCGTTGCCGTTGGCGTCGTCCACCTCGACAAGCCGGGACAGCGGATCGTAGCGGTAGGTTTCGCTGGCCGGACTGGCGCCGGGCGTGTTGCCCTCGGCGGTGATGCGCCCCAGCGCATCGCGCGCGAAGTGCAGGTTCAGCGCCGGGCTGGTGATATCGGTCAGCGCGTAGGTCGCATCAAAGGTGCGAGTGACCGTCTGGCCGTTGCCCAGGGTGTAGCCGCTGATCGGGCCGAACGGCAGGTAGGTGATGCCGCTGACCACCGCGCTGGCGCTGCCGCCCACCGGGGTCACCTGCACGCCACTGAGTTGGCCAAGGGCGTTGTAGCTGTCGCTGATCACCGTACCGTCGGGGGCGGTCAACTGGCTCAGCCGGTCACCGGCCGTGTAGGCGTAGCTGGTGGTGTCGGTGGTACTGGCGGTAATCTGCCGCTTCTGCAGCACGTTGCCACGTGGGTCATAGCAATAGACCGTGGTGACGGCGTTCTCGACGATCCGGGTCAGACGACCGATCGGGGCCGAACGGGTGCAACCGGTGACGCTGTTGGCCTCGTCGTAGGCGTAGGTGATGTTGAGCGTGGCATTGGCAAAGGTGGTGCTGATCGGGCGGTTCAGCGCGTCATAACTGGTCGTGCTGACCACGCCTTTGGCATCGGTGTGCACCAGCCGGTTGCCCGCGGCATCGTAGGTATCCGTGCTGGTGCCCGTGTCCGGACTTTGCAGCGACGTGTTGTTACTCAACCCGTCGTAACCGTAGATGGTGTTCAGGCTGTTGGGATCAGTCACCTGCGTCAGCCGATCCAGACTGTCATAGGCCTTGCTGATCGTGGTGTTCGGCGCAAGGGTATCGGTGCCGTTGTAGTCATCGACGGTACTGGTAAGACGATTAAGTGCGTCATAACCGAGCTTACGCTGGATGTTCAATGCATCGACGGACTGCAGCAGATTCCCGTTGGCGTCGTAATTGCCGCTGACACTGGCGTTGAAGACCGTGTGGTTCAACCCGTCGATAATCTCGGTGAGCTGGCCGAGGGCGTTGAACTGGCGCGTCAATGTATGGCTCGCCGTGCTGCTGCCGGCCGTGTAGGTGTTTTCCGCTGTACGGTTACCCGAAGCATCCAGGGTGTACTGGACGTAGTTGCCTTGAGCATCGGTGATCGTCGTGAGCCGATGTGCCGTGTCGTAGCCATAGGTCACCGTGACGTTGTCGGGATCGGTAATGGTCTGCACGGCACCATAGGCCGTGTAGGTGATCGTGGTGGTTGACCCGCCGAGGCTGCGGGTTTTCAACCAGCCACGCGGATAGTAGGTGAAGCTTGTAACGACACCATTGGCATCCTGCTGACTCAGCACGCGACCGGCACCGTCATAGCTCAGGTACGTGGTGGTGTGGCCCAGCGCATCGGTGACGGACTGAAGGTCGCCATGCTTCGACGTGCTGCTGTCGGTGAGGTAGTAAGTGTAGGTGGTGGCCTGGGTCAGATCGGTGCGCGGACCGGTGGCGGTGAGCAGCAAGCCCACAAGGGGGCACTGGGTGGTATCCACGGCAGTGCAGTAGGTATAGGTGGTGCGGCGTACGCTCGCCGGGACGGTACCGGTAGTGGCGCAGGTGTAGGACGCGGCAGCAGAGACGGTCGGATCGATGTCGCAACGAGCCAGGGTCTGGCCGGTACTGTTGTAGACCCAGGCGGTTGAGGCAACGGCGGTGCCGGACGCGTTGAGCACGGTCTGAGTCAACGGCACGCGTAACGCGGTGTTCCAGGTGGTGGTGGTCGTGCGCTGGTTGGATGTGCCCTGAGCCTCGATCTGCTGAGTCAGCAAACCAGCGCTGTTGTATGTGGTCGCCGTGACGTTGTTGTTGAAGTCGGTACGTGAGGACGGATAACCGTTGGCGTCGTAGGTTTGCGTTTGCCACGGCTGACCGCACTGCGTGCCGCAGGCAGCGGAAACGCTCGTCACCTTGAGCGTGCCGAAGCCATCGCTCTGGGGGGTCAAAGTGTAGGAATTGCCCAACGCCAGCGTCAGCGTGGTTGAGCCATTGCTGTTGTAGCTTAATGTGGTGGCATTGGCGCCCAATGCAAAGGTGGAGGAAACCGCCTGGCCCGTGCTGCTGTAGCCGGTGCTGGCGTACCGCGCATTGGCTTCGTCGATGACGCCTGTGAGTACGCTGGGCTGGCTGGTTCCGGAGTTCAGCGATGACTCGTTGTAGGCGTATTGAAGCGTTTTGCCATCCGGGTATTGCACGGAGGTCAGGTTGCGCGTGCTCGGATCGTAGCTATAGGTGAGCGTGCCGCCGTCAGGTTGCGTAACGGTGGCAATGGTCCGGTTGGTGTTATAGGTAAAACCTAACTGACGGCCAGTCGGATCGGTGACCGTCAACAGCAAGTTGGCGGCAGGTGCGATAGAGCTGGGTGTGTTCGCCGTGCTGTAGGTGAGTATGACGGCTTGACCGGAGGCGTCGGTAATGGATTGCAGCAAGCCCGCGGTCGAGTACTGTTCGGTCTGTCGCAGTGGCGCGATGAAGACGGCGTAGCCCGTGGGATTGCCTGACGTATCGTCCTGTTCGGTCAGGGTATCGGCCACATCGGCGTCAGCGGTCCACAGGCCGTTGTTCTTCTGAAACTGCTCGCTGCTGCCATCGGGCCGATAGAGTCGAATAGTGGAAGGATTTTCGCTGCCCGCAACAGCCAACTTGATGGACAAGGAACGATCGAACGAGTGGCGCCATTGAGGTCCCAGGGTAGCCAGCAACGTCGTTGGCAAGCTGTTGTAAAAGCGCCGGAACGTCAGCCATGAGGAACCATGAAAGTCGGTGTCTTGCTGGTATTTGTTGCCCGTAGCGGTATTGATGGGATCGGCTTTCATCGTGGTGCCGGGACAAGTGACCACATTGTCTACGGCACTGCCGACACCACCGTTGCAATCCCCCGCGTCACCGGCATTCTTGCCGGTGTCAGTATCGCTGGCCACGCACTGATCCTTATCGGGGTCAAATGTCTCATTGCTTTGGCAGCTTGGATTGCGGAATAAATAGGTTGCTTGCGTATATGATGAACCGTATTCGGTCACACCTGTTCTGCAATCTTCGACGGTAGCATACGGATCATTGGGATCAGTAGTTACAAAAGGCGCCTCATAAGTGACGGTTCCTCCCCCAGTTGCAGAAGCAGCTAGAAAATATTGATACCAAGCTGTGCACGCCGCCCCTGCGCTGGGATAGGTACCAGTCAATCCGAGATATTTGCCATTCGAGATTGTCCAGGAAGGCGGTGCATCTGCCATGGCTGGCGCAACCATGAACGCCATCAAGAAAAACAAACCAATACGGCGCCACATTCCCATACTCATCCCTGACATACGAATCTCTCTGATTGCCCTTGCGGCGGTTGTCGTGCGATGTATCGCCGTATGTGCTTGCGGATATCGCTAGCACCCCTTAGACCATGCCTATATAGCAAGACACGTGGTAGGCATGTAGCTCCCGTACTGTAGGAAAAAGCTGATTCGCACGAAAGTGTGATGCGCTCCCCATTGGCTGCTCTCGCAGCTTGGCGTGGACAGACTATTTCAGCCATCGAATACGGCTGTCACCTGTAAACATTTATAGTTGCACGTCGCGACGCGTACGGACGATGTCGCCCGAATGATCGCCATGGCTCTATTGTTGAGCAGAAGAGGCGTATTAGCTCTCGAACTTACTGCGCAACGAGACGCTGGAAGAATGGAGTGCCGAGACTTTTGACTCCCGAAAACGAGGAAATAAAAGCTATCGAGTTGACGGTTGTTCGCGACGACGACGCTTCTCACAGCGGATCGCCACGAGGTTTCACAGCTCTTTTCCACCGATTAATTCTCAACTCCGAAAATTCCCGAGTTAACAAAGCCACCGCGACCCGCTTCGCCATGCGCGGGGTTTTTCATGGGCGCGGAAAGCTCCGCTTCAGAGCTCGCGCACCACGCGGAACCCGACGCGGCCGCTGCGCGCGCTGCCGTCGGTGCCCTGACGATAGGCCGAGTTGACCTGGTCGGGGGAGCTGCCCCACGAGCCGCCGCGCACCACGTGGGTGCTGCAGCCGGGGTTGAGCCATGCGCTGCCGTCGCCGGGCGAGCGCACGTAGCTTTCGTGCCAGCAGTCCTGCACCCACTCCGAGACGTTGCCATCGATGTCGTAGAGTCCGAACGGATTGGCGGCAAAGCTCATCACCGGCGCCGGGCCCCAGTAGCCGTCGCGATAACCGCGGAACGCGTTGCTCCAGCGGCGGCCGTTGCGCGAACGGTCGCCGGAGCCGGTAAGGTTTTCCACCGGCTTGGTCGGTGTGCCGTCGCCCCACCAGTAACGTGTGCTCGTACCGCCGCGCAGCGAGTATTCGAACTCGGCTTCGTTCGGCAATCGATAGATCTTGCCCGTGCGCTGGGTGAGCCAGTCCGCATAGGCCTTGGCATCGTTCCACGAGATGTTGACTACGGGCAGATCGTCGGCCGCCTTGCTGCCGGCGTAATCGTCCTGCCAGTTCGCATTGGCGTCGTCGCGCAGTGCGCCGCTGCGCTCGTCGTAGACGCTGGCGCCGCCCAGCCGTATCGAGTCCGGCACGTAACCGCTGTTGCGCACGAACTCGCGGAACTGCCCCACCGTAATGGCACTGCGCGCCATCGCGAAACCCTTGCCGAGGGTCACCGGATGCTGCGGCTTTTCATAGCTGGCGTAGCCGTCCTGATTGTCCGGTGCGCCCATCTGAAAGCTGCCGATCGGCACGACTACCATCATCGGCGACCTGCCGGGGATGTCGACATAGCCATCGCTGAAAATCTGGCCGGGCTTGTGGCCGGCGTAAAGTCGGGCGTTGGTGAGCTGGGTTTCCAACTCGGAAAGCCCGGCGAGATTGGGCTCGATCTGCTGCGCTTGGCTGGCCAGCTTGCGTGCCAGTGCAAGATCGCCGCTGTCCAGCGCCGAATGCGCCTGGGCGAGCACACCGGTGGCGCGCTGCTGGCGCATGTCATCAAGGCGCTTGCTGACGTCCTGCATTTGCTGAGAGCCGGGACGAATGGCCTGTGCCTCGGCGAGCGCGGCGTCGGCTCCGGCGAAATTGCTCTGGGCCAGGGCGGCCAGCGCGCGATCGAGCACCGCCCGCTGCACCTGCATGATGCCCTGCTCGGCCACCGCGTTCTGCGGGTCGAGCCGCTGCACCTGGCGATACATGTCCAGTGCGCTGCCGTCGACCGGCTGATCGGCCTTGCCCTGCGCCAGCAGCGAGGCGGCCTTGGCCAGCATCGGCCGCACGCTGGTCAGGGTTTTCAGATTGGCGGACAGCAGGGCGATATCCTCGGCCGCGTTGGGCAAGGTGCGCAGCGCATCGAGCTGGTCTTTCGCCGCGTCGGCGTCGCCGACCGCAATGTCCTGTTCGATGTCCGCGACCAGACGCGCTTTCACATCGAACAGGCCCTGCGCAGCGCGGCGGCTGTCCGGCTTGGCTTTCAGCGCCTGCGCGAACAGCGCGCCCGCGCTGTTCCTGTCGCCTGCCACCTGGCCGGCCTGCAGCGCTTTGGAAGCACGTGCCAAAAGCGCCTGCACGGCCGGCGGATCGGCGCTGAGCTGCTCAGGCAGATCGGCCTTTTTCTTGCTGTGCGCGACAATCACGCTGATGGATGCCAGCGTCAACGGCGGCCCGGCGTTGACCTCGGCCATGGCCGGTGTGCTTGCCTGCGGCACATCCCGGCCCGGCACGGCTTCGCCCATCGACATGGATCGGCGCGGCGCCTGCGTAGGATCGACGTGCAGCAGGCGCGGAAAAAAGTGATACGTGAGCGCAAACCCCAGCACAATGATGCCCGCCGCTCCACCGAGCGCGCGCTGATTGCGCAGAATTGCATTGCTCGGCATGGATGGGCGTCCCGGGAGTGGCCTGTTATCGTGCGCTGCCCACCATAAGTACAAACCGCCGACAGGGCAATGCATGCCCGGCGCTTTCAAAGGAAGTTCGATGTCCCTGCCCGAGTCCGCCAGCGCCGACTGGATCGATAATCGCGATGCGCTGCAGTCGTGGCTGGCCGACGTGCCCGATGACGCCGCGGTCGGGCTCGACACCGAGTTCATGCGCCGCAATACCTTCTATCCGCAGCTGGCGCTGCTGCAGCTGGGCTGGCAAGGTCGCTACGCGCTGATCGATCCGCTGGCCTTCGCGATCGGCGATGCGCTGGTGCCGCTGCTCGGCGCTGGCCCGGCGGTGACCATCATGCATAGCGCCAGCGAAGATCTGGAAACGCTGTCGCCGATGCTGCCGGGCGGCCCGAAGACCCTGTTCGATACGCAGATCGCCGCCGCATTTGTCGGCATGGGCCTGGGCATCAGCTATCGCGCCCTGGTCGCCGAACTCGCCGGGGTGGAACTGGACAAGGGCGAGACGCGTTCGGACTGGATGCAGCGACCGCTGACTGCCTCGCAGATCAGCTACGCCGCGCTGGACGTGGTGTATCTGAAAACCATCCATGAACAGCTCGGTGAACGCCTGCAGCAGCGCGACCGCAGCGCCTGGCACGCGGAGGACTGTGAACGACTCAAGCGTCGCGCCAGCCAGCGCGCCGGCGATCCGCAGCCGCAGCGCGCGATGCGCGGTGCCGCCGACTGGACGATACCGCAGCAGGCCATGCTGCGCCGGCTGCTGCTATGGCGCGACCGCAGCGCACGCACGCTCGACGTACCGCGGCCATGGTTGCTGGACGATACCCTGGCGCTGACCCTGGCACAGCAGCCGCCGGGCAGCCTCGGCGAACTCGATCAGCGCAGCCGCGGCCAGCGTGCGCTGCGCTCGGCCCAGCGCAGCGAGCTGTTCGCACTGCTCGCAACTGCCGTGAGCGCGGAAGAAATCGACGCCACGCTGCGCATACCCGGGCATCCGCAAGGCGAAGCCAAAAAGGCGCTCGGCGCCATGAAGGAAAGCGTAGACGCGCTCGCCACCGAGCTCGATCTGCCCTCCGGCCTGCTGTGCCCGCGCAAGGCGCTGGAGGAATACGTGGTCACCGCCGAATGGCCGGAATTTCTCGACGGCTGGCGTCACGAGTTGCTGCACGATCGTCTGACCGCGCTTTTGCCCGGCTAGATCTTTCTGGCTGGTCGCCGCCGTGAAGCTTTCGACACCAACGTGCAGCTGCATTTGCCGACCCTTGGCGAACCACGACCTGCGCTGCTAACATCTGCTGGTCACGTGGGGCCTTAGCTCAGCTGGGAGAGCGCGTCGTTCGCAATGACGAGGTCGGGGGTTCGATCCCCCCAGGCTCCACCAATTTCTTGCAACACCGCCCTGGAAACCCACCGTTTCCAGGGCTTTTTTATGGCCATGGATGGCCGACACGCCGGAAATGCAGGAGCCCATTCGGTGATGTTCCTCGCGCCCCTCCCTTTGACGAAACGCCGCGGCCGGTTCTTTCGGAAAAGGGGCGAACGTGCCACTGTTTGTGCCGAGAATCGGGCAGCCGACGCGCTGACCGACAGGCCGCGGCAAACCAGCGGCTCCGCCCTCAATAGCGGCAAAGGGGAATATCTTGATGAAATTCGTTGGGCCGGTCGTCCTGGCCGTCAGCTGCACTTTGGCATGTCCGTTGTCTGCCGCTGCAGGCACGCCCGTTTTCCAGCTGAATGACCTGCAAAAGCTCGTGAACCTCAGCGATCCGCAGATCGCTCCCGACGGCAAGCAGATCGCCGTGATCGTTTCCCGACCGGACTGGACGACCGACAAAAACCTGCAGGACATCGATCTGGTCGACGTCGCCAGCGGAGATACACGCGCCATCACCTGGAAGCGCACGGATATCGCCGCGCCGCGCTGGTCGCCCGACAGCGGCCGGCTGGCCTTTATCGCGCATGACGAGGAAACCAAGCAGGCGCAGATCTTCGTGCTGTCGATGCGCGGCGGCGACGCAACGCGCATCACCGAAACGAAGTACGGCGTGGAATCCTTCAGCTGGAGCCCGGACGGCAAACAGCTCGCCTTTGTGACCGCCGATGAACCCGCCAACGAAAAAGCGATCAAGGCGCATGACGATGCCTTCCAGGTCACCGACAACAACTTCCTGGCGCGCGCCGCGCTGACGCCCTGGCACCTATGGGTAATACCGAGCGCGGGCGGTTCGGCCAAGCGACTCACGCAGGGCAATTTCAGCCTGCAGACCGATCAGCAGGACTCGGCGCCGGTGCCGGCATGGAGCCGCGACGGTCGGCGCATCGCCTTTACCCGATTCCCCGGACCGTACTGGGGGCCGTCGTTCCGATCGGTGATCGCCAGCGTGGATGCGAATGGTGGTGAGCCGCGCACCGTGGTGTCGGGCGAAGGTGCGGGCGACTTCACCTACGCGCTCGACAGCGACACCGCCGCCTATCTGCGCCCGCGCAACGGCGATCAGAACAACGGCAACGCGGTTTATGTCGACAACGGTGCCGATGGACGCGACGTGACGCAGGCCGCCGCGCGCAACTTTTCCAACTACGCGTGGCTGCCACGAGGCAACGCGCTCTTGCTCGCCGGCGAGGACGGCACGCAGGCGGCGCTATGGGAACAGCCGCTGACCGGCACCGCGAAAAAGCTCGACCTCGGCGACGTGCAGGCCAACCCCGAGCTGAGCGTGTCGAACGCGGGCGCGATCGCCTTCATCGGCAGCACGCCGGCACATCCGGGCGAGCTTTACGCAATGTCCTCCACGCACAGCAAGCCGAAGCGGCTGACCAACCTCAACGCCTTCGCCGACAGTCTCATGCTGGGGCACAGTGAATCCATCGAATGGACCGGGCCGGACGGCTTCAAGGAAGACGGTGTGCTGACCTACCCGACCGGATACCGCAAAGGTCAGAAGTATCCGCTGGTGCTGGTGATCCACGGCGGCCCGGCGTCCGCCAGCACGCTGCATTTTTCGCCGCTGCCGCAGCTGCTGTCGGCTGCCGGCTTTCTGGTGTTCCAGCCCAACTACCGCGGCAGCACCAATCTGGGCGACGCCTATCAGCACGCCATTTTTCGCGACACCGGCAGGGGTCCCGGCAACGACGTGATGGCCGGGCTCGCGGCCGTCGAAAAACTCGGCAGCGTCGATCAAAGCCGGATCGGCGTCAGCGGCTGGTCCTACGGCGGCTACATGACGACTTGGCTCACCGGTCATTACGGCATATGGAAAGCAGCCGTTTCAGGCGCCGCGCTGACCGACTGGGTAATGGACTACACCCTGGCCTACTACCAGCAGGGCGACACCTATGTCTTCGGCGGCTCGCCCTGGCTGGCGAAATATCACGATATCTGGCGCGATCAGTCCCCGATCGCGTATGCCCAGAACGTGACTGCACCCACGCTCATCATGGGCGACGTCGGTGATCCCAATGTGCCCCTGTTGAACAGCTACGAGTGGTATCACGCGCTGCGCGACAACGGCGTATCGGTCGAGTTTTACGCCTACCCGGCGGACACGCATTTTCCCAGCGACATCGTGCGAACGACGGACGTCTACAAGCGCTGGGTGGGGTGGATGACGGCGCATTTGTAGGAGCCTGTGCGGCAAGCGTCATCTTGCGCATTTAGTGACACTGCACGTCGACTTGCGATTTTCCGGGCCCGCCTCTAAGAGCCTGTTCACGACCTCCCCGCGCCGGGAGCGGTTTGCGCGCAGAACGAGGGTACGCGGGGAGGCGCCGTGGATGGCGCCGGCTTTGAGGAGCGAGGAGTGACGTGGGTCCACGACCGAGTGATGGCGCCGGGATGCGGGCAAACAGCCCGGGCCCGCAGGGTTGCCACCGAGCGGCCGCCAGGCGGCAGCGCGCGATTTACACCTTTTCGGTGCTTGGCTTGCCAGCCAGGCAAGCCGGCGCTGGGCCCTATACCCGACCACCGCTCGATGACACGCGAGGTACGGGGAGATGAGGAACAGGCTCTAAGACCCGATGCGCAGCGTAGCGCTGCCCTAGCTGCTGCTTGATCGGCCAATGCGCGTTTGTACTCGGACACTCTGCGCTGGCACAAATCGTGCTGCCATGCGCTGCACAAGCTCATTTGGCTATTATCGGATTGGGTAGCGTCCCTATGCTTACCGGCCCGAACCCAGCGAACTCCGACCTTCACCGAGCCTTGGCGCCCAGCGCCTAGACTGGACGATTGGTCAATGCGCGCGCGTCACCACTAAATACAGTGGCGCATCGGCGGGAGGGATCTGTGCACCGGTGAAAATTGCGGCGGGCGCCGCAAACGGTGCTGATACGCGAATTTCGACCGTCCAAAGCTTTGTTGCTGCTTCGCAGAAATTATTGCAAAGGAAAACGATATAAATGGAGAGGCAGATCACATTAACGGCACCGGCTCGCTTGCGGCGAGCGCTGGCTGTACTGTGGATTTGTCTGACGTTGATCGGATCGGCGCATGCCTTCGCGTCCGCACCGCTGAACGGCGCCTGGCGTCCCGTCATGCTCGGCGACACGCCGCAAAGCGTGATGCAGGAATATCGCGGTGGCCAGTTCAAAAGCTTTGAGCCGTCCATTCTTCAGCGATTTCAGGTGAACGCGCTCGGCAGCTGGGTGGTGATCGCGGCCGAGCCTCCCTGGGACAACAGCGAACGCATGCTGAGCATCTACCCGCCGCCGCTGGGTAAAGTGACGGTGTATGGGCAGGATCAGGTCACGGCGCTGGCGCTGGACGATTTTTCAGCGTCGACCCACGGCCATGGTCGGCTGGCCTGGCGCGTGCCACTGACCCAGGCAGCGTCGGCCCCTATCCTGCTTAAGTTCGAACCGTCCGCGATCGCCAGTGCGCCGGTGCGTTTCGAGATACAACCGTGGAACGATTATCTGCGGCAGGACGCGCAGTGGCTGGTGTTCGCCAGCGCCAGCTTTGCGGTGATGCTGTCGATGGTACTGATGGCGCTGTGCTTCGCGCTGATGCTGCGCGATATCACCTTCGCCTGGTACGCCGGTTTTATCCTCTGCTACACGTTTATCCAGGGCATCCAGACGGGCTTTCTTTTTCACCCGCTGGAGTGGCAGTGGTTGGCCGGCATGGGCATGACAAGCGGCGCAGTGGCGGTTGCGCTATCCGTTGCCTTCGCCTCGCTGTTCATGATGCGTTTCTGCGCGCTGCGCAAGCGCGCGCCGCTGCTGCGCGTGCCGGTGATTGCGCTCGCCGTCGGCATGGGTCTGCTGGTGGTGATGCGCTTGAGCCATCTGACGCTGCTGATGGAAACGGCACAGATTCTGCTCAACCCGATGCTGATGCTCGGCGCAGCGCTGCTGCTGATTTCCGCCCTTGTCGCGGGCTTTCACGGCTCGCGCCAGGCATGGTTTTTTCTGATCGGATGGACGCCGCTGCTGCTGCTTACCGCGATGACCAGTGCCCAGGCCAACGGCGCACTGCCCAGCCTGGACTGGCTCAACGACGCCAGCCTCGCCGGGGGAGCGTTCGAGGCTATCGTGCTGTCGCTCGGCCTGGCCGATCGCGCGCTGCGGCTGCGCCACGATCGCGACAAGGTGCGCGTGCTCGCCGATCACGATGCGCTGACCAATACCTTCAATCGTCGGGCCTGGAGCGAACGCGCCAATGCGATGCTAAATTCAGGCGAACCGCGTCCGATCGCGCTGCTGTTTCTCGATCTGGATAATTTCAAGCTGCTCAACGACTGCCAGGGCCACAACGCCGGCGATCGCGCGCTGGTCGCCGTATCCCGCGCGCTGAGCGCGGAGCTGCGCCCCACCGATATTCTGGGCCGCTACGGCGGCGAAGAATTCGTCGCATTGATCGACGACACCACCGAAGAAAACGCGATGCTGGTCGCCACTCGCCTGTGCCGGCGCGTGCATCGGCTGGAAATTCCGGTCAACGACACGTTCATGCTCAGCGCCAGTATCGGCGTGGCCATGCGGCGCGAAGGCGACGACGTGGAATCGCTCGCCGAACGCGCCGACCAGGCCATGTACAGCGCCAAACTCAGCGGACGAAACCAGGTCTGCTTTTACGGCCACATCAAACCCGCGAAGGCATCGACACACTCGAACCTGCACGTGGTGGAAAAACGCCGCAAAGATATCTGAGTTTTTTCGCAGCGATACTCGCTACCGCGTAGCCAGCAACGTTGCCGCTGCCACTACCTCGTCCTCGCCCGGCAATACCAGCAACGCGGCACCCGCCAGCGGCGTAAACGTATCGGCGCCGACGACGCGATGCATCGGCGTGGCGCCACAGCCGCCTTCGACGATGGCCGCGATCACGCCTTCGCCCACGCCCGCGCTGCGGCGCCCCTCGTCCAGCACGAGAATCCGTTTGGCCGTCCGCGCCTGTTCGGCGATAAACGCGTTGTTGAGCGGCGCCAGCCAGCGCAGATCGACCACGCGAATCTGCCACCCGTGGTTTGCCTCGATCGTCTTCGCCGCGCGCAGCGCCATCGGTACGCCGTTGCCGAAGGTGAAGATCACCAGATCATCGGCCGGCTCGTTGTACACGCGCCCCTCGCCCAGCGTCATGGCCTGATCCAGCGAAGGATAGGCAAACTGCCACTGGCCGTCGCCGGCCTCGTACAAGTCCTTGGTCATGTACAGCGCAATGGGTTCGAGGAAGGCACAAACCCGGCCATCGACCTTGGCCAGCGCCATCATCGTACGCAGCATCATCGCCGCGTCGTCGCCGCGGCTGGAGCAGCCGACCACGAGCCCGGGAATATCGCGCAGCGCGGTGATCGAGTTGTCGTTGTGGAAATGGCCGCCGAAACCTTTCTGGTAACCGAGCGATGCCACGCGCATCACCATCGGATTGCGGTACTGGTCGTTGGAGAAAAACTGCAGCGAGGCCGCCTCGCCGCGAATCTGGTCGCAGGCGTTGTGGAAGTACGCCAGATACTGAATCTCCGGCATCGGCAGCATGCCCATATTGGCGTAGCCCTGCGCCAGGCCCAGGATCATCGTTTCGTCCAGCAGCGTATTGAACACGCGGCTGCCCTTGAACGCCTTGTTGAGCCCCTTGGTGACCGTGTAGACACCGCCCTTCTGCGCCACGTCCTCGCCGAACAGCAGCGCCTGCGGGTATTTGGCCAGCAGGTCGTGCAATGCCTGATTGATCTGGATGGCCAGATGCCGTGGCGGCTGGTTCTCCGGCAGCTTCGCTTCGCTGCCGAAGACCGCAAGGCGCTTGTCGGCGTAGTCGGCACGCGTGGCTTCCGCGGCGACAGCCTCCGGCGTATACGGCGCCAGCGGTTTCATCACGTCCGCCAGCGAGGTCAGACGGGGTCGCGCATCGGCATCGGCGGCGGCGGCAAAGCAGCGCTTGCGGGCGGCTTCGTAGAGATTGAGCAATTCGTCCTTGCTGTATAGCCCGGATTCCAGCGCGATGGCGGCCGACCGCAGCAGCGGATCGGTCGACTCGACGCTGACCAGTTCCTCGATACTGCGCCACTCGATCTCGAAATCGGTACCCGCATGGCCCATCACGCGCGTGGTCTTCAGGTGCAGGAAGGTCGGGCGGCGCGTGTGGCGGCAGTGTTCTACGGCGCGCTGTACCTGCGCATAGCCTTCGGCCAGATCCAGCCCGTCGGCAAAGAAATAGTCGAGGTTGGAACGATGCTGGAAATTGCTGGCGACCCATCCGGTCGGCGTCTTCACCGAGATGCCGATGCCGTTGTCCTCGCACACGAACAGCACCGGCGCGGGGAGCTTCTGGTAGGCCGTCCATGCCGCAGCGTTGAACGCGGTTTGCGCGGTGGCGTGATTGCTCGACGCATCGCCGAACGAGCAGACGGCGATGCTGTCGTCGGGAATCGGCAGCGCGTGGCCGATACGCCGCGCCTGCTCGATCGCCACGGCCGTGCCCAGCGCCTTGGGCAGGTGCGAGGCGATGGTCGAGGTCTGCGGCAGCACCCACAGCGGCTTGCTGCCCCACACTTTGTGCCGACCACCGGAGGCCGGATCGTCCTTGCTGGCGGCAAAGCTCAGCGCCGAATCCATCACCGGATCCATGCCCGGCAGCTTGCGAAAGCGCTCGGCCATGAACCCGCCGGAGCGATAGTGCAGAAACGCCGGGTCGGTATGCCGGGTCAACCGCGCCACCATGGCATTGCCCTCGTGGCCGCTCGATCCGATCGTGTAAAACACCTTGTTCTGCACGCGCAGCACGCGTGCCATCAGATCCAGATGCCGACTGATCAGCTGCGATTCGAGCAGCTCGCGAAAGCCGCGCGCGTCGAGCGCGCTGCCCGCCAGCACCGGCTGATCGGCCTCTGGCGCCCTGCCCGCGTCGCCCTGCCATAGCTGCACGAACTCGATAAAGTTCTGGTCGACGATCTCGGCTCGGTTGAAGCCCTTGTGGCGCGCGGCAATGGCAAACGGAATGGACATGGTCTCGATATCGGAAAAAAGAAGGGGTACGACGGTTGGATCAGTGTTGCAGCGGCGAATGCCCGGGCTGCGCTTTCACATGCGCGAGCCACGCCGATACGGATGGATAGACGGCCAGATCGAAACCACCGTCGGCCGCACAATGGGTGTAAGCGTAGAGCGCGATGTCGGCGATGCTGTAACGATCGCCCGCCAACCACGCGTGCGATACGAGATGAGCCTCCATCACGGCCAACGCTTTTGCGCCTTGCGCATGCAGCTTCGGCAGTTCGACCTGACGGGAATGATCCGCCGGCAGATAAAGCGAGATAAAACGCGCCACCGCGATATACGGCTCGTGGCTGTACTGCTCGAAGAAAAGCCACTGCAGCGTCTGCGCACGCAGCCACGCGTCGCTCGGCAACAAGGGCGTGCCCTCGGCGAGATAGCACAGAATCGCATTGGACTCGGCCAGTCGGCGACCGTCGTCGAGCTCCAGCAACGGCACCTTGCCGTTGGGATTCTTGGCCAGATATTCCGCGGTGCGGGTTTCGCCTTGTGTACTGTCGACCTCGACCCAGCGATAGTCTCGACCTAGCTGATCGAGCAGCAATTGCAGCTTGTAGCAGTTGCCGGACGAGCGCTTGCCGTAAATCGTAATCATTCGCCAACCTCGCATAGAGTTTTTAGCACAGCCATGCGCGCACGATCCTTGGGACGCCCGAAGCCGTCGAGTACACGAATCTGCTCCGCGATCGCCGGCACCGGAACGGACAGTCCGGCGATGCTCACGTGCACGATCCGGTCTATCCGCAGCGGCATCCAGCCATCGGGTCCAAAAACCTCGAGGCCGCCCATCACTTCCACCGGCAGACCCACAAAACGGTAGCGTGCGAAGCGCGATCGAAAGCGCTCCGCGCCATCCGGCCGGTGCACCGCATCGTGCTGCCGTTGCCAACGGTCGCGCAACGCGTCCGCATCCCGGACGCTGGTCAGCAGGTCCAGATCCGCCACGCTGACGTCGGCGCCGACCAAGCAGGCGGCCGCGCTGCCGATCACGCCCCAGGGATCGCGACAGCGGCTGCGCAGGTCCGGAAGCACAGCCGCCAGTGCTGCGTGCAAGGACTCCATCGTCGAGTTGCCCCTGTTGCACTCAGCCGTGGGCAGGACGCTGCTGCCACTGTTCGCACCCATGGCTTCATATCCCGCTTCACGACGCATGAGCGACGCGCTCCGCTTCAGAACGCGTTGATGCCGGTCAGCTCCCGACCCACCACTAGCTCGTGCACGGTTTCCGTACCTTCATAGGTGATCACCGACTCCAGGTTCAGCGCGTGGCGGATGGCGCCGTGCTCGGTGGTGATGCCGGCGCCGCCGAGCAGGTCGCGGCACTGGCGCGCGATGTCGATCGCCATGCGGCAGTTGTTCCACTTCGCCAGCGACACCTGGGTCGGCTGCATCTTGCCGGCATCCTTTAAACGACCGAGCTGCAGCGACAGCAGCTGCGCCGTAGTGATGCGGCGGGCCATGTCGGCCAGCTTCAGCTGCACGGCCTGATTGGACGACAGCGGTCGGTCGAACAGCTTGCGTTCCGCGGTGTAGTCGAGCACTTCCTTCAGGCAGGCCTGGGCGGCGCCGATCGGCCCCCAGGTGATGCCGAAGCGCGCCTGGGTGAGGCAGCCCAGCGGCCCCTTCAGGCCTTTGACGTTGGGCAGGCGCGCGCTGTCGGGCACGCGCACGCCGTCGAAGAACAGCGCCGAGGTCACCGACGCGCGCAGGCTCATCTTTTTGTGAATTTCCTGCGCCTTGAAGCCGGCCGTGTCGGTCGGCACCACGAAGCCCTGGATGCCGTCCTCGGTCATCGCCCAGACGATGGCGATATGCGCGAGGTTACCGTTGGTGATCCACATCTTGGCGCCATTGATGACCCAGTCGCCGCCGTCCCTTTTGGCATTCGTCTTCATATTGGCCGGATCGGAGCCGCCGTGCGGTTCGGTCAGGCCGAAGCAGCCGATGATCTCGCCGGCGGCCATACCGGGCAGATACTGGCGCTTCTGCGCCTCACTGCCGTAGGCGAAGATCGGATACATGCACAGCGAACTCTGCACCGAGGCAAAGCTGCGCAGGCCGGAATCGCCGCGCTCGAGTTCCTGACAGATCAGACCGTAGCTGACGCTGTTCATACCGCCGCCGCCGTATTCCTCGGGAATGGTGGCGCCCAGCAGGCCCAGGCCGGCGATTTCGGGAATCAGCTCCTTCGGAAACCGCGCCTGATCGAAGCAGTCGCCGATGATCGGCAGCACCCGTTCGTCGACGAAGCGGCCGACGGAGTCCTGCACCATGCGCTCCTCGTCGGTGAGCAGCGAACGGACGTCGTAAAGATCGAGCGGATCGAGGCGCGTGGCCATGGCAAAGGTCCAAAGTGATCAGGCAAGTCCCCTAGTGTAGCGGGGACCGGGATGAGGGTCACCGGCAGCGACACTGACGACAGGTGTCGGGAAAGCCTGCTGTATCAGGGACTGGAAGCTTTTGAAAATAGCTGGCCGGTCGCTCGGGCGCCAAACGCCACGGCCGGCGCAAACAAAGCTTCCATCCATCATCGAAAAAGGAGTTTTCCATGCGCCCCATCCTCTACGGACTGATGCTCGCCGTACTTGCCCTGACCTCGCGTGGTGCCGTTGCGGCGCCGCCGGCCGCCCCAGCGGCCGCAAGCAGCGCCCAATATGTCGATCTCGACAGCTACCTGACCAGCGATGCCGACATCAACGCCTGGTACACCATCACCAGCCAACTCAGGAAAAACTTCGACGACGTCTGCGGCGATACCTTCTGTGAAGGCGATTACAGCAACATCCAGTCGCTCGACTACCGCTGCTCGGTCGACACCACTACCGGCGTGATCGGGCGATGCGTTTGGGTTTTCGCCGCCAGCAATGAAGAAGTGAACGCGAAAACCGGCAATTTCACCGTCGACAACCAGCACTGGCGCTGCCGCAGCCCGCTGGCGCCAAAGACCCACGTGGCGGACCTGATCGCCGCGTTGAATGTAAGCAACCCGATACGCGCGATTCTTCCCGGCAGCAGCCAGTCGATCTATGACGGGCTGGTCGACTGTCTCTGAGGCAGTTCGGCACGTCGGCAGCTGCCGACGTGCCGGTATCGAATCGATTCGAAATCGGCCCAACCTGCATGCGGCGGTCACCGGAAACGGGGATACTGTGAACATCCCCGTTTCGAAAAGCCGCAAAAATGTACAAAGGTGTGCTGCTCGGCTTCATGGCGTTCGCGGCCTATGCCATGAGCGATGCGTTCGTGAAGCTGCTGCACGGCTCGCTGCCGTCGTATGAGGCGGTATTCTTCGGCGCGCTGCTGGGCCTGACCGCCCTGCCTTTCATCAAGCGCAAGAGCGATCGCTGGCGCGAAGTCATTATCGCCAAGCGGCCAAGCCTTTGGCTGGTGCGCGCGGTGTTCGGCGCGATCGGCAGCACGTCCGCCGTCATGGCCTTTACCGCGCTGCCGATGGCCGAGGCCTTCGCGCTGATCTTTTTGATGCCGATCTTCGTCACCGTACTGTCGGTGATCTTTCTGAAGGAACATGTCGGCTGGCGCCGCTGGTCGGCGGTGATCGCAGGGTTTGTCGGCGTACTTGTGGTACTTCGGCCTGGATTTCGCGCACTGGGCGTCGGCCACCTTGCCGCGCTGATCTGCGGTCTTTCCGGCGCCATCTCGATGATTGCGTTGCGCATGACCGGATCACAGGAAAAGCGCGTCACGCTCTACGGTGCCGGCGTAATCGGACCGCTGCTACTTACCGGCATACTGATGCTATGGGATTTTCGCTGGCCGCAATGGCGGCAGTGGATGCTGCTGCTCGGCTATGGACTGCTTGCCGCCCTGGGCGCGGTACTTCTGATGCTCGCCACGCAGAAGTCGCCGGCCAACCACGTGGCACCGACCCAGTACAGCCAGATGCTGTGGGCCGTCGCGTTCGGCTACCTGCTATTCAACGATCCGCTGGACTGGCCAATGCTGATCGGCATCGTGATCATTCTGGGCTCGGGACTGTTCACCTTCGTGCGGGAGTACAAGGTCACGCGCTGGTGGCGACGTACCAAGGTCGTTTGACCGCCGCTCTTGCACCAACCCCGTATAAGTATGGGTCCAGATAACGTCGATTGCCGTTGCCTCCATGGCAATACCGGCGAACGAGTTCCGGAATCCTGCACATACACAAGCACCAGGCTTTTCAGCCCGATGCCTGATTAAAGGCTTGCCGACTCAGAGCTTTTTGGCCATCGCCAAATGCTCGTCGAGCGTGGGCAGCGTCTGCGCGGCAAACGACTTGAGATCGTCGTTTTTTCCACTCGTCGACTCTTTCTTGAACAGCGCGACGGCCTCAATGTGATCTTTCAACATCATCGACGAATAGGCCTTGTCGAACGCTGCGCCATTGAGGGTTTCAAGCTTGGCCAGCGCTTTTTGCTGCGCAGGCATCGGCGATGTGGACGGCGCAAATCCATCTTTCTGCGCCACCGCGGAAAGCTCATCGCCTGCCTTGGTGTGATCGGTCACCATCCTCGCCGCAAAGCTTTTCACCGCCGCCGACTGCGCACGGGAATCCGCCAGCTTGCTTGCCTGAACTTCGGTCATTCCGGCCGCCGAGGCTTTTGCGACAAAGGCGGTGTCCTGTTTCGATACAGCGGGCGCAGTGTCGGCAGCGGCCTGGGCCATGGCCAGCGGGCTGAGTACCAGCGCGCCGAGCATCGTGAGCGTTCCGACATGTTTCCGTGTGATCTGCATGAGCGAGCTCCCGCGTTGAAGTGGACTTTCATCGTGGGCGCGCCGCCGTGACGATCCGGTGTCGGTTTCATTTATGCCGAAACAACAAACGGATGTGGCAAAACAGCGGTAACCACGATCGACGATCAGCCGCGGTTGCTGACCCCGTGCGGCACATGCCCGGTAGCCACATGCATGCGTGCCGACTCCACATTGGCCGGCGAGTCGTCGAAAAAGATATCGGCGCCAAAGGCGTCCAGAAACGGCCCCTTGTCTCGACCACCGAGGAAAAGCGCCTCGTCGATGCGCACGCCCCACTTGCGCAGGGTGAGAATCACGCGTTTGTGCGCTGGAGCGGAACGCGCTGTGACCAGTGCCGTGCGAATCGGCGAATCTTCGGCGGGAAACGCGGTCTGCAATCGATGCAGCGCGGTGAGAAAGCCCTGGAACGGCCCTACCGACAGCGGCTCGGCCGCGTGCTCGGTTTCGCTGCGATGGAAGGCTTCGAGCCCCTCTTCGCGCGATACCCGCTCGCCCTCGTCGCCAAAGATCACCGCATCGCCGTCGAAGGCTATGCGCAGCTGCTCCGACGCACGCGGCGGCGCAGTGCTGGGCAGGATCGTGGCCGCGGCCACACCGGCCGCGAGCGCGCGACCGACGTCTTCGGCATTGGCGGACAGGAAAAGATCGGCCTTGAACGGCGCGATGTAGTCGGACGTCGGCGCGCCACTGGTGAACGCGGCGCGGCTGATCTCCAGCCCGTAATGCTGGATCGCATTGAAAATGCGCAGCCCGGTATCGCCGGAATTGCGCGACAGCAGGATCACTTCCACCGGCGGCACGTTGCCGGCCAGCTTGTTGAGGCCGAGCAATTTCTGCACTAGCGGAAACGCTACGCCGGGCTGAAGAATCTCGTTCTCGTGGTCGATCTGGAAGTTGCGATACGCGTCGAGCCCGTCGCGCTCGAACAGCGCGTGACTGTCGCCGAGGTCGAACAGCGCGCGAGAAGAGATCGCCACCACCAGGCGTTTGTCGCTTGCCGCACGCGCATCGTGTGCGCCCGCCATGGCAGGATCGGCCTCGGGCATATCGTCTGGTGCAATGGATTCGTTCACGGATGGCAGCATCGCTTGATCCGTAGCGGATCGTTGATTTCAATCTAGCATGCAGCCTGGGTTATTTCGTAAGCGCCGTTGATTTAGCCTCTCGCATTCAACGATGGCCAGCCTCGCGCTGACGATTATTCCGCCGATGCAAACTGCTCGTCGAGAATGCGCTGTTCGAGGTTGTGCTCGGGATCGAACAGCAGGCGCACGCCTTCGCCGCCCGACTGGCGAATGGCCACCGTCAGTACGTCGCGCACCTCGTGAAAGTCGGCGGTGGCGCTGACCGGTCGCTTGCCCGGATCGAGCACACGCAAGATCACTTCGGTGCGATGCGGCAGGATCGCGCCGCGCCAGCGGCGCGGGCGGAACGGGCTGATCGGCGTCAGCGCCAGCACGTTCGCATCCAGCGGCAGGATCGGCCCGTGCGCGGAGAGGTTGTAGGCGGTGGAGCCGGCCGGGGTGGACACCAGAATGCCGTCGCAGACCAGCGTATCGAGCTTCACGATGCCGTTGAGCTTGACCTCCAGATGCGTGGCCTGGTTGGTCTGGCGCAGCAGCGACACCTCGTTGAACGCCAGTGCCGAATGCTCCTTGCCGCTGACGTCGGTAACTTCCATCTGCAGCGGAAACAGCGACGCGGTGTGCGCGCGCGCCACCCGCTCGGGCAGCCCATCGAGCACATGCTTGTTCATCAAAAACCCGACGCGGCCCAGCTTCATGCCGTACACCGGCACATCAAGCGCGTGCCAGTCGTGCAACGTACGCAGCATGAAACCGTCGCCGCCGAGCGCCACGATCAGCTCGGCCTGTTCCGGCGGCACGTCGCCATAGCGCTCCACCAGTTTGCGTCGCGCCTGCTGGGCGATGCTGGTATCGCTGGCGACGAAGGCAAAGCGCATGCGGATCTACCCGGCAATCAAGTGAGAGGAGAGTACACAGCATGAAGGCGCAAGACCATGCCGGCTCCTGCGCCTTCATGACCGAGCTGCACCGAGGTGACAGTTCGATGGCTGACGATCCGTTAGCCGATCGGCACCTGCGCCAGCTGTGCCAGACGACGCACCGCGACCGAGGCGATCGGATAATCCGCGTTCTGGGTCAGGATCTCCGCCAGCATGCTGCGGGTGTACTGCAACGTGGCGTTGTCGCGCTGCAGCCACGCCTGCACGGGCGAAACGTCCGTGCGGTCGCTGGCCAGGGCGAGCACCTGCGAGGCCAGCGCGCGATGCTGGTGGTTCAGCTCGTCTAGCAGCGAGCCGCGCGCCTGCGCATGCCAGTGACCCTCCACCGGCAGGGCCTCGATCTGGTCGCGCAGCCATTCCAGATCCAGCGCCTCACCCAGCTCGTAGAAAACCTGCGCGACCTTGGCGATCGGACGACCGCTGAGCTGAGCCACTTCGACCATATCCAGCGCCGCACGCAGCACCGGCATGCGCGCCAAACGCAGCGCCAATTCGGCCGGCAGGCCCAAGCCTTCCCACTTCTCCTGATTGCCAGAGAAGTCGCCCTTGCCGGTCGGCGTCAGCACGTCGGGCAGCGCCTGACGCAACTCGGACACGCCGGCCTGATAACGCTCGACGTTGTCGGCGATATCCAGCGTGCCGCCGGGGCGGTTGAGCAGCCAGCGTGTGAGGTGACGCAGCAGCGACCAGATCTGCATCACCGCATCGATCTGCGTGTCCTCGGCGACCTGGCTGTCGAGCGCTTCGATCTGCGCCCACAGTTCACGCGCGTCGAGGATTTCGCGCGCCGCCGTATACGCCTTGGCAATCGCAGCCGGGCGCTGGCCGGTGTCCTCCTGCATGCGCATCATGAAGGTGGCGCCCATGCGGTTGATCGTCGAGTTCGTTACCGCCGTGGCGATGATCTCGCGCTTCAGGCGATGGCGCTGCATGTGCTCGGCGTATTTCTGGTGCAGCGGCTCGGGGAAGTAGCGCACCAGCTCCTTCGACAGATACGGATCTTCCGGGACGTCCGAATCGAGCAGCTGCTGATACAGCTTGATCTTGTCGTACGACAGCAGCACCGACAGCTCGGGCCGGGTCATGCCGACGCCGCGCGTCTTGCGCTCGGTCAGCTCGGCCTCGCTGGGCAGGTTTTCCACCTGGCGATCGAGCAAGCCTTCGGCTTCCAGCGTGCGAATGAAATGCGCCAGCGAGCCGATGCGGCGTACCGACTGGTGCTCCATCAAGGTGATCGCCTGGTTCTGTCGGTAGTTGTCGAACAGCACCAGCTGACCGACCTCGTCGGTCATCGCGGCGAGCTGCTTGTTGCGCGCATCCTCGCTCAGCTCGCCGCGCTGGACTGCGTCGTTGAGCAGGATCTTGATGTTGACCTCGTGATCGGAGGTGTCCACACCGGCGGAGTTGTCGATGAAGTCCGTATTGAGCAGCACGCCGTGCTGCGCCGCTTCGATGCGACCCTTCTGGGTCATGCCCAGATTGCCGCCCTCACCCACCACCTTGCAGCGCAGTTCGGCGCCGTTGACGCGCAGCGCGTTGTTGGCGCGATCGCCGACGTCCGCGTGCGTCTCGCTGCTGGCCTTGACGTAGGTGCCGATGCCGCCGTTCCACAGCAGGTCGACCGGCGCCTTGAGGATCGCGCTGAGCAGATCGGTCGGCGCCATCTGCGCTACGTCCGCCTTGATGCCGAGCACGGCGCGCACTTCGGGCGTCAGCGGAATCGACTTGGCGCTGCGCGGATAGATGCCGCCGCCGGCGGAGATCAGCGAGCGGTCGTAGTCGTCCCAGCTCGAACGCGGCAGCTTGAACATGCGCTCGCGCTCGACGAAGGACGCTTCGACGTTCGGATTCGGGTCGAAGAAGATATGGCGGTGATCGAACGCCACCACCAGCTTGATATGCCGCGACAGCAGCATGCCGTTGCCGAACACATCGCCCGACATATCGCCGATGCCGACACAGGTGAAGTCCTGCGTCTGGCAATCGCGCCCCAACGAACGGAAGTGGCGCTTGACCGACTCCCAAGCGCCCTTGGCGGTGATGCCCATGCCCTTGTGGTCGTAGCCGTTGGAGCCGCCCGACGCAAACGCATCGCCCAGCCAGTAGTTGTGTTCGATCGAAATCGCGTTGGCGATGTCGGAGAACGTCGCGGTGCCCTTGTCGGCGGCGACGACGAGGTACGGATCGTCCGCGTCGTGGCGCACCACGTCGTGCGGGTTCACCACCTTGCCTTCGATCAGGTTATCGGTAATGTCGAGCAGGCCGTTGATGAACAACCGATAGCAGGCAATGCCCTCGGCCAGCTGCGCATCGCGATCGCCGCCGACCGGCGCCTTCTTGACGAAGAAACCGCCTTTGGAACCGACCGGCACGATGACCGTATTCTTGACCATCTGCGCCTTGACCAGACCCAGCACCTCGGTGCGGAAATCCTCGCGCCGATCGGACCAGCGCAGGCCGCCGCGCGCGACGGCGCCAAAGCGCAGATGAATGCCTTCGACGCGCGGTGCGCAGACCCAGATCTCGCGATACGGCACCGGCTTGGGCAGCTCGGGCACCTTGTGCGAGTCGAGCTTGTAGCTGATGTAGCCGCGATGCTCGCCGTCCCAGCGCTGGAAGAAACTGGTGCGCAAGGTCGCGCGGATCACCGCCACGAAGCTGCGCAGAATGCGGTCTTCGTCGAGGCTGGCGACGTTTTCCAGCAGCACGCCGATGGCGTCCTCGAGCACCGTCACCTGCTCGGCGCGCGGCAGCGACAGCGCGCTGGCCAGGTCGGTGATCAGATGCGGATGCGCGTCCTGCACGGACGCCGGAATCAGCGCCGCCATCTCGACCACTAGCGTGTCGCTGGACGCCTTCAAGGCATCGGCCGACAGGCTCTCGCGCTGCGGATCGAACTTGGCCAGAAACAGTTCGACCAGCAGGCCGGCAATCGCCGGATACTGGTTGAGCGTGTCCTCCATGTATGTCTGCGAGAAGGTCGCGCCGGCCTGCAGCAGGTATTTGCAGTAGCCGCGCAGCATGGCGATCTGCCGACAGCTCAGCTTGGCGCCGAGCACCAGACGATTAAAGCCGTCATTCTCGGCGTTGCCGCGCCAGATTTGCTCGAACGCATCCTCGAACAGCGCGCCAACCTGCTCGACCGTAAAGGTCAGCTTGCCTGCCGGCTGCACTTCGAAATCCTGGATCGACAACGGCGTCGGATCGCTGGGAATTTCATAGACATGCTCGGTCAGCACGCGCAGGCCGAGGTTCTCCAGCTGCGGCAGCACTTCGGACAACGCGATGTCGCCACCGCTGCGATAGACCTTGAAACGCAGCGTTTCCGGCGCCTGCGGCGGGTGATAGAACGACATGCGCAGTACGTTGTCGCCCTGCAGCAGCGAGAGCTGATGAATGTCTTCCGCGGCGACCTTGGGCGCCACGTCCTCGACATAGCCGGCCGGCAGCAGCCGCGTGTAGCGATTGGCCAGCACCACGCCCTGATGATCGCCGCGCTCGCGCACCAGCGCGTCGCGCACCTCGTCGTGCCAGTTGCGCACGATGGCAGCGACCTTTTGTTCTAGCTCGACCAGATCGTAGGAGAACTCATCGCCGATCTTCGGCCGCACCACGATCGTGAGCTGCGCCAGCGCCGCTTCACCGAGCAGCACGGCCGACTCGCTCTGCTCGCCGTGCAGGGCCGCACCCAGCAGCGCCGCGATACGCTCGCGCACCGTGGTGTTGAAACGGTCGCGCGGCACGAACACCAGGCAGGTAAAGAAACGGCCGTAACGATCGCGGCGCACGAACAGCCGCGTACGCGCGCGCTGGCGCAGTTCGAGAATGCCCATGGCGGTTTCGAACAGCTCGTCTTCGGTACTCTGGAACAGTTCCTCACGCGGCAGCGCCTCGAGCACATGCCGCAGCGACTTGCCCGAATACGAATCGCGCTTCAGCCCCGAACGCACCAGCACCGCTTCGACGTTCTGGCGCACCAGCGGCACGTCCTGCGGTCGCGCCATATAAGCGTTGGTTGAAAACAAGCCCAGGAAGCGCTGCTCGGCGACCGGGCGACCGTCGGCATCGAACTTCAGCACGCCGATGTAATCCATGTGGCCGGCGCGATGCACCGGCGAACGTGCGTTGGTCTTGGTCAGAATGATCGCGTCGGTGGCACCGGACTGCGGCAGCTCGCTGCCGGTCAGCGAACGCAGCGAGCGCGGCGCGATCGAGCGCTCCTGCTTGTGCAGCAGGCCCAGACCCGAGGCATCGATGGCGCGCAGCTCTTGCTCGCCGTCAGCCTCGGCCACCTCGTATTCGCGATAGCCGAAAAAGGTGAAGTTGTCATCGGCAATCCAGCGCAGAAACTCGCTGGCCTCGTGCACCGACGCCGCATCCAGCGGCAGGTTGCGCTGCGGCAGGTCGTGAGCAATGGCCAGCGCCATATCGCGCATGGCGGCCCAGTCGGCCACGACCGAACGCACGTCGTCCAGCGCCGCTTCGACGGCAGCCTTCAGCTGCGCCTGGGCAGCCTCATCGGCCACACGGTCGATCTCGAAATGCATCACAGACTCGGGCCGGCGCGTCGGCGCGGTGTCCGATTCGTCGCAAAGCTGCAGCAACTTGCCCGATGCGTCGCGCTCCACCGTCATCACCGGATGGATGACCGCGTGGATCTGCACCGTCTCGGAAAGCACCATGCTGGTGGTGTCGATCAAAAAAGGCATGTCGTCGGTGACGACCTGCAGCAGGCTGCGACCCGCCGAACCTTGCTCCGGGTTCACGACGCGAACGATGGCATGCCCGGGCGGCCGCTGCTGCGCGAACACCAGCAAGCTGGCAACCAGCTCGGCCCACTGGGCTTGTGTATGCATGTCGGCGTCGCTGCCGGCAAGGCGGGCAAAAAAGGCCTGACAGAACACCTTCGCCTCCGCGAGACGCTCCGGCGGCAGACCGGCGTTTTTCAGTTCCTCAAAAACCACGGACGACAGGGAGTGATCGTTAACCGCGTGAATCGCATTCATGGCATCTACTAATGAGTGGAAACAGGAAAAGGGGGTAAAAAGCCTCGGAAGGATACGCCCCGCATGTGACCGAATCCATCTGCACTGCAACGTTTGCACCATGCGATTGCGCATGGATTCATACCCGATCGTGCAGGCATGCTGGCTGTTGCCTTGGCCCATGCAACACCGGCACGCTGCGGTTGGCCGAGCTTGCCGAGCACATGCACGTTAGCTCGCGCATGCCGAGGAAAGCGAAAGCGCCATGCGACGTTGGTGGAATCGCCATGGATCCGGCCATCCCAAGCCGGAAGCTTCAGCAGGGTCGCCTCGACGCCGCAGATCATGCGGCTGTGCGCAAGATTGCTCAGTTCCCGGCCATCTCTTTCAATGACTGGTGTTGAACGGCAGTTAAAAGTAAACTGTTCGGTATAGTAGTGTTTCGGGTACCTCGGATTCGCTTCAGTGAGCCGGGGTAGTTGCCGGTGAGGCTGCCGCGAGCGATGAGTCTCCAACGGCGTCAGACCTTGCCTTTCACGACATTTGAATCAGCAGAATCGCAATGAATCGACCCTTCGCCTCCTCTGCTGCGCCGCAATAAATCTCCCTAAACCTCCCATTTCGATCAAGCAAGTTCTGGAGCTCACATGAAGTCCTCGTTACTGCGCACACCGGCGTTGTGCCTGGCCCTGCTGGCGATCGCCGCCTGCGGCAAAGGCAATGATCAGCAGCAGCAACAGCAACAACAGCAGCCACCGCCGGAAGTGGGTGTCGTGAAGGCAGAGCCCACCAATTCGCCGCTGACGCGCGACCTCGTAGGTCGCCTGTCGCCGTACCGTTCGGCCGACGTGCGCGCTCGCGTGGCCGGCGTGCTGCTACGCCGGGTTTACGATGAGGGCACCGACGTCAAGCAAGGCCAGGTACTGTTTCTGATCGATCCGGCACCGCTGAAGGCCGCGCTCGATTCCAGCCTCGCCGCGCTGGCGCAGGCCCAGGCTACCTACACCAACAACAAAGTCGCCGCCGAGCGCGCTCATTCGCTGGCGCCCAGCGGTTACATCTCGAAATCGGACCTGGACACCGCCGATGCGAACGAGCGTACGGCTGCCGCTGCCGTGCAGCAGGCACGCGCCAACGTGCAGACCGCACGGATCAACCTGGGCTACGCCAGCGTGCGTTCGCCGATCGACGGTCGCGCCGAGCAGCAGCAGGTCACCGAGGGCGCGCTGGTCGGTCAGAGCGACGCCACGCTGCTGACCACGGTCGACCAGATCGACCCGCTGTACGTCAACTTCACCCTCAGTGCTAGCGAACTGGAGAAGATGCGCGCCGCCCAAACCAGCGGCGGCGTGACTCTGGCCGATCCGAACACTGCCGCGGTCCAGATCGTGATGCCCGATGGCAGCCGCTACGCGCAACAGGGTACGCTGGACTTCTCCTCGGCCACGGTCGATCCGACCACCGGCTCGATCAACCTGCGTGCGAAGGTGCCCAATCCGCAGCACAGCCTGCTGCCGGGTCTGTACGTGACGATCAAGGCCGATCTCGGCGAGCAGCACAATATTTTCCTGGTGCCGCAGCCCGCACTGCAGCGCGACACCACCGGCGCTTACGTGATGGTGGTGGGCGACGACGGCAAGGTCGTTCGCAAGAACGTTTCGGCCGACCAGGCCGCCGGCAGCAACTGGGTGGTGACCAGCGGCCTGAAGACCGGCGATCAGGTCATTGTTTCCGGCCTGCAGACCGTGAAGGAAGGCGCACCGGCCAAGGCGCAGCCGTGGCAGCCGGGCCAGGATGCTGGTGCAAATCCGCCGGGTCAGCCCGGCAACCAGCCAGCCGCAGCACAGGGCGGCAAAGCCCCGTCCAGCAAGCAGTAACGGAGCCCGATCATGCCGAGTTTTTTCATTGACCGCCCGATTTTTGCGTGGGTGGTAGCGATCCTCATCACCCTCGTCGGCACCCTCTCGGTGCTGAACATGGGTGTGGAGTCGTACCCGAATATCGCGCCGCCTCAGGTCACTGTCACCGCCACCTACCCCGGCGCCAGCGCGGACACGGTCGAGAAGACCGTGACCCAAGTGATCGAACAGCAGCTGACCGGTATCGATCACCTGCTGTACTTCAGCTCGTCCTCCAGCTCCAACGGCTCCGCCACGGTGACGCTGACGTTCGAGACCGGCACCGATCCCGACATCGCCCAGGTGCAGGCCCAGAACAAGGTCTCGCTGGCCACGCCGCGACTGCCGACGGAAGTCACCCAGCAGGGCGTCATCGTCGCGAAGAGCAATCCCGACTTCCTGATGTTCCTGGCGCTGATCTCGGACAACCCGTCGATCGACGGCGATCGCCTCAACGATATCGTGTCGTCGCAGGTGCTCGACCAGATCGGCCGTATTTCCGGCGTGGGCAACACCCGCCAGATCGGTTCCGAGTACGCCATGCGCATCTGGCTGAACCCGGACAAGCTGCAGGGTTACGGCCTGTCGGCATCGGCGGTGCAGAGTGCCATCTCCGCGCAGAACGTGCAGTTCGCCGCCGGCTCGCTTGGTTCCGATCCGGCCGCCAACGGCCAGGGCTTCAGCGCCACCGTGTCGGCCGAGGGTCGTTTCTCCTCGCCGGAGGAATTCGGCAACATCATCTTGCGCGCCAACAACAACGGCACCGTGGTGAAGCTCAGCGACGTAGCGCGCATCACCTTTGGCCCGCAGACTTACGGTCTGGCCGCCACCTATAACGGCAAGCCCTCGGGCGCCTTCGGCGTGCAGCTGCTGCCGGGCGGCAACGCGCTGGACGTGGCGACGGCCGTGCGCTCGAAGATGGACGAACTGGCCAAGTCGTTCCCGCCGGGCGTGCACTACATCATCCCGTACGACAGCACGCCGTTCGTCAAGATCTCGATCAAGGAAGTGGTCGAGACGCTGGTCGAGGCCATCATCCTGGTCTTCCTGGTGATGCTGATCTTCCTGCAGAATTTTCGCGCGACGATCATCCCCACCCTGGTCATTCCGGTCGCCCTGCTGGGCACCTTCATCGGCCTGCTGCCGCTGGGCTTCACGATCAACCAATTGACCTTGTTCGGCATGGTGCTCGCGATCGGTATCGTGGTGGATGACGCGATCGTGGTGATCGAGAACGTCGAACGCATCATGACCGAGGAAGGCCTTTCGCCGAAGGACGCGACGCGCAAGGCGATGGGCCAGATCACCGGCGCTATCGTGGCCATCACCGTGGTGCTGGCGGCGGTGTTCGTGCCGTCGGCGTTCCAGCCCGGCGCCTCGGGCGTGATCTACAAGCAGTTCGCGCTGACCATCGCCGTGTCGATGGGCTTCTCGGCCTTCCTGGCGCTGTCGTTTACGCCAGCGCTGTGCGCGAGGTTCCTCAAGCCCACGCACGAGGAAAAGAAGAACTTCATCTACCGCGGATTCAACAAGGGTTTCGATCGCGTCAACAAGACCTATACCGGCCACATCGGCAGCGCGGTGAAACATGCGCCGCGCTGGATGATCGTGTTCGTGGTCATCTGCGTGCTGGCCGGCGTGCTGTTTTCACGCCTGCCTACCAGCTTCGTACCCAGCGAGGACCAGGGCTTCGCACTGGCGATCGTATCGCTGCCGCCGAATGCCTCGCTGCAGCGCACCGAGGGTGTGATGAAGCAGATTCGCGACACCCTGCTGAAGGACAAGACCAACGTGGCCGGCGTGTTCCAGATCTCCGGCTTCAGCTTCGTGGGCTCCGGCGAAAACACCGGCATGGCCTTCATCAAGCTCACCGACTGGGCCGATCGAAGTACTACCGCCGATGAATTCATCCAGCAGGCCAACGGCAAGCTGCACGGCATTCGCGATGCGCAGGTCTTCGTGGTCAACCTGCCGACGATACGAGGCCTGAGCCAGTTCGGCGGTATCGACATGTACCTGCAGGCGCGTGCAGGGCAGTCGCGCGACGAGCTGACCAAGGCACGCAACACCGTGCTTGGCATGGCCTCCAAAGACAAGACGCTGACCAGGATCCGTCCCAACACGCTGGAGGATGCGCCGCAGCTGAACCTCACCGTGGATCGTGTGCAGGCGCAGTCGATGGGTCTGTCGGTCAGCGATATCTACACCGCCATCCAGCTCACTCTGGCGCCGGTGTACATCAACGACTTTGCCTATGGCGGCCGCGTCAAGCGCGTCTACGTCGAAGCGGATCAGCAGTACCGCATGGACCCGAACGCGTTTCAGCACATTTTCACCCCGAGCACGCTGAGCAGCACCAGCAGCACGTCGGCGACGTCGAGCTCGACCAGTTCGAGTTCGACCAGCTCCGGCAGCACATCGACCAGCAGCACGAATCCGTACAACATGATTCCGCTGGCCAGCGTGGTGAAGGCGACGTGGGGCATGGCATCGCCCGCACTGACCCGCTACAACGGCTACTCCGCGGTGGAAATCGTGGGCGACGCCGCGCCGGGCTATTCGACCGGCCAGGCCATCACCACGATGGAGCAGATCGTCGACCAGCACTTGTCGAAGGATTACGGCTACGACTGGACAGGTCAGTCGTATCAGGAGCTGCTCTCGGGCAACTCCGCCACCTTGCTGATGGTGCTGTCGGTTGTGATCGTGTTCCTCTGCCTTTCGGCGCTGTATGAAAGCTGGTCGATTCCGGTGGCCGTGTTGCTGGTGGTGCCGCTGGGCATGCTCGGCGTGGTGGTGTTCGAAATGCTGCGCGGCCTGCCCAACGACATCTACTTCAAGATCGGTCTGATCACGGTGATGGGTCTGGCAGCCAAGAACGCCATTCTGATCATCGAGTTCGCGGTGGAGAAGCAGGCCGAAGGCAAGACACTGCGCGAGGGCGTCATCGAAGCGGCCCAGCTGCGTCTGCGCCCCATCCTGATGACCTCGCTGGCCTTCATCCTGGGCGTGTTCCCGCTGTTCATCTCCACCGGTGCGGGCGCCAATTCGCGTCACGCCATCGGTACCGGCGTGATCGGCGGCATGCTGTTCGCCACCATCCTCGGCCTGCTGCTGATTCCGGTGTTCTACGTCAGCGTGCGTCGTCTGCTGGGCGAAAAGCTCGATGGCGACGGCAAGGACGGCAAGCACGAGTCCGGCAAGAGCGGTCCGAAAGACGGCGAAGACATGAAGAAACTGCCGCCGCCGGATCCCGATCCGTATCGCGGCGGCTAACATCGCCGAGTAGAAACCACAAAAAAGCCCCGGCATGCCGGTAATGCTGTTCACTTAAGCATTGCATCGTAGCCAAGGCGTCCCAAGAATCCGGCCTTCACCTGTTGAAGGCCGGATTTTTTTGTGTCCCTGCAA